>CATJTQ010000123.1 GCA_949743325.1 uncultured Lachnospiraceae bacterium | reverse complement strand
TGCTCTAAAAGTATAACACGCATAAGCTGATGCGGAAAAGTCATATTTGAAAAACTAATTTTCTCATCTGAAATATTAAGCACTGATTTTGAAAGCCCAAGAGATCCGCCTATGACGAATGCAATATTTGATTTTCCTGATACTTCCAACTTTTCTATCTTAGCAGCAAATTCAGTAGAAGAGTACATTTTACCTTCTATCGCAAGTGTGATAACATACATCCCACTTTTAATATATTTTAAAATCCTTTCTCCCTCAATATCTTTAATCTGCTCTTTCATAACATCTGATGCCCTGTCAGGCGTCTTCTCATCGGCCACCTCGACTATCTCTATTTTGCAATATCTTGACAGCCGTTTTACATATTCATTTATGGCGTCAGAAAAATACTTTTCTTTTATTTTACCTACTGTAAGTAATGTGACTTTTAACATTATTTAAACAACTCCAATAAATCTTCTTTTGAAAATGAAGAGAGCGAAACATTTTCTCCTGATATAATCTTATCTGCAAGCTCTCTTTTCTTATCCTGAAGCTTTAATATACGCTCCTCAATAGAATTTTTTGCAATTAATTTTACAACATATACATTATTCTCCTGACCGATGCGATGTGCGCGGTCAGTGGCCTGATTCTGTGCTGCGACATTCCACCATGGATCATAATGTATAACAATATCTGCATTTGTAAGATTCAACCCCGTTCCTCCAGCCTTAAGCGATATTAGAAATATATCAGCCAATCCATTCTGAAATTGTTCCACAAGCTCCATTCTTTTTTTCTTAGCTGTACTTCCAGTAAGCGAAAACACTCTTACTCCGCGTTTTTCTAATTTTGAATATAACAAATCAAGCATTGTAGTAAATTGTGAGAACAGCAAAATCTTATGTCCATTTGAAATACCGCTCTCTATCAAATCCAGACAAGCTGTCAATTTTGCAGATTCTTTTTTATAATTTTCAAAAATAAGCGATGGGTCACAGCATATTTGACGAAGTCTTGTAAGTTCAGCCAATATCTGCAGTTTATTTTCCTGAAAACTTTCATTCGTCGTCTTTTTCAGACTATCTATCACTTTCTTTTCCGTAGCTTTATAAATTTTCTCCTGCTCACTCTCGAATTTAGCATAAATAACTTCCTCTATCTTTTCAGGAAGATCCTTTAATACATCTTTTTTAAGCCTGCGCAAAATAAACGGAGCTATCATTTTATGCAGTCTCACAAGCGCATCATTTTCTTTTTCATCCGATATATTAACTATTTTTTCCTCAAAAGTTTCCTTAAATGATTTATAACTAAACAGATAGCCCGGCATTAAGTACTCAAAAATACTCCACAGTTCACTCAATCGATTCTCAATTGGCGTTCCCGTAAGTGCAAATCTAACTTTACTATCAATAGACTTAACACATTTAGCCGCCTGAGTTGATGGATTCTTAATATATTGAGCTTCGTCAATAACCTCACTGTGAAATCTTATATCCTTATAATATGAAATATCTCTCTTTAACAAATCATATGATGTTATAAGTACATCATATGATTTATAACTATCTATCATTTCTTTTCTCTCTTTTACATTGCCTACAACCGCACATACCTTCATTTCTGGTGCAAATTTATTAAACTCGCTTTCCCAATTGTAAACTAACGAAGCAGGGCATACAACGAGATTTACTCCTGTTTTCTCACTAAAAAGATATGTGATCATCTGCAATGTCTTTCCAAGACCCATATCATCTGCAAGCACTCCCCCAAAACCTAACTTCGACAAAATCTTTGCCCACTTAAATCCGTTATACTGATAAGGTCTTAACACAGCATTTATTCCTTCAGGAATATCAAAACTTTCCTCCTTAATTATATCAAAAGAATTAATTATATTTTCAAACATACGATCTCTAGATACATAAATATTGCCGACATTTTGCTTCATCAGAGAATCGAGATATAATGCATAATACATCTGCAGTGTTACAGAACCATTCTTTAATTGTGTCCCTGTCAAATGAAAATCGTCCTGCAGTTCACTTAAAAACTCTATGCCTTCACCGCTAAGTGCAAGAAGTTCACCTGACTTTAAACGATGGTACTTCTTCTTTTTGCGGAAAGAATTTAAAATTTCTTTCAATTCCTTTCCTGACATTCCATCCAAATCCCATGAAACATTAAGCAGCTCCCCTTTTATAGATATACCTGCCGAAACTTTAGGAAAAGCTGTTATCTTTACTTTACCAAACGCCTCTGACGCAAATACATGCGCTGATTTTTCCAACTCCTTCACACCATATTCAACAAGCTCTGCCAATAACTCTTCATTATCATTCAATATAAATTTATCACTGTCAGGATAGCTATATGGAAAATATTTTTTTAAAATATTAATCATATAATATTCACTCTGTAAATCTCTGTAAGTTTCACTGACAGTAACATTAGAAATTAAATAATGCTCCTTTTCTCCATATTTTACCACTGCCTGACAACTAACATTCTTTTTATCATCAATATCAAGATAAATTTCATATTTAGGTTTCACTTTTACATATTTACTAAAATCTACTTCGTTAATACTGACATCCATATACTCTTTCATCATTGGCAGCAGTGTATCGCTAAAAGCCTGATAGTCGGGCTCATATAATTCTAATATTTTCTCGCCGCCATCAAGGCTTGCAAAATTATAAATTCCTCTTAAAGAAGGCATAAAAATTGGCAATAATACTTTTAAAATATTTGATAATTTATCTGAACAACAATATAAAATTTCTTGATAAACAATAAAATACTGCTCAATACCTTCAATTATTTTTACATTCGGCAATACTATATCCGCTTTTTTTCCGTTATCTTTTCCAAATATATTAACAGGGATACGGATATCTTTATCCTCAATCTTTAACTGATACTCTACATAATTATCATCCATAAACGCAGTTACACATTTGCCTTTATACAGAGATACAAATGCTGCAGCATTACTTCCTTCAAGAGGGACATATCTGTTGTCATTGTACAAAGAATAATAATTATAATTATTTTCTAATTTTATGCTCAAAAGAAAATCAACACATTTTTGAGCATTATCTGAAAATGCATCTTTTCTATGTACAAATTCAAGATTTTTGCCATAACTTACAAATGCTCTGTTTTTGATTGATTCAACTAATTTCTTTACACTTTTTACAACATACATTTTGTCTATTCCAATTTTCCATTCAACAAACATCTTATTTTTTTCAAAATGGACTATCGGCTCCAGATTAACATTAATTCCTGCAGCATTGGCTGAAAACTTACTCTTCTCCTCACTTAAATAATTAGAGATACAATCTAATATCTCAGTAGAAGTTTTTTTAATCACATTTGAATTTGAAGAAAAAGTTCTCCCGGATGCAGATGCAACACCTTTAAATTGCCCCTGCTTTACTTTTAGATAGTTTGCCAAGCTTTTTATTTCATTAAAATTGGAAGTACTAATATTATCAATACACTCATAATCATCAATTTGCTCCATACCACCGATAGAATTATCCTGCAGAAAGTTATCAACATAATCACTTTCACAGTTATAATTAATTTCCAGTGCAACAGCAGCCAAATGTTTGCAAAATCCCCCGTAATTTTCAAATGCAGGACATTCGCAATAATATTCTTTTAATATATATTTTGTGGCACTTTTTTCAACCTCAATCGACACATTATATTCATCTATATTTTTTCCGGCAACACTTGAAGAAAATTCAATACTTCGCTCTCCAACTTTAGTAATATTTAGATAATTAAATTCACCATTATCAAAAATTTTTTTCGCCCTGCTATATGTTGTATCCAGCGCACACTTTCTTTTTATCAATTGTTCATCAATTATCTCCATAACTTTCCCTCTTCTCAAATATCATTTTAAAATTAATATAAAAAGAGACTGCTTAAATATAAAAAACAGCCTCTGATATTTAATAGGTTACTTTGCCATTACAAACTGTGAAACACTGTAAGCAGCATAAATTAACAACAATAATCCTCCCTGCCATCTGAAACCTTTCTTCTTAACAACAAAAGGTAAAATAAACAGAAGCATTACCACTAAACCAGTAAATGCAGTTACTTTAAATGAATCTAACTCTGAAATTGAAATTCCTTTTGCCGCTGCTGGTATTCCAATAACAAGCAGAAGATTAAGTGTATTAGCACCAATAATATTTCCTACTGAAACATTGGCATACCCCTTTACCATAGAACTTACTGCCGTAACCAGCTCAGGAAGTGAAGTGCCAAGAGCAATAAACGTAACTGAAATAACAGCCTCCGGTACGCCTAATTTTTCAGCTATACTTGCACCGCAGTTTACTAAGAATTTAGCTCCTACAAATAATATTCCAGCACACACAATTAATGTTATAACAGCTGTTATTACCGAACCGTCTGAATTTTCACTATCTTCACTACTATCCTCACCGCCTGACAATTTTATGCTTAAAAAAGCATAGAGGCAAAATGCAAGCAGCAGACCAATACCAACCATAAAATTCACTTTACCTGTAATCAATCCTATTGTCGACACAATAACATATGTAGCAAAAAATAAAATACTTCTCCATCCTATACTTGATACTGAAACATTCTTAGTTGGCTTAAAAAGCTGAGTTATAGCAGCAATTAGTGCAGTGTTACAGACAATGGATCCAAAAGCATTTCCCACTGCCATATCTCCGCCTGTACCGCCTGAAACAGCTGCCGTTGTTGATACTAAAACTTCCGGCAAAGTTGTACCTAAACTAACTATAGTAGCGCCTACGATAATCTCAGGGATTCCCAACTTTTTAGAGATAGTAATTGAAGCATCAACAAACTTATCTCCTCCAAGCATAATAAGCAGCAGACCGATTATAAAAAATACAACCGCAAGAGCAAATCTTGTTGAAGTGCCTGTAAAATATTCCTGCGCCACTGCAAAATCAATCGCGAACAATTTTCCAAAAAGTTCCATTATTTTCTCTCCTTTAAATATATAATTTAGGTAATTACAAAATATATATTGCAACTGCCTATTAATTTCATATTATAATACTTTTAAATTAATCACTTTCACCAATATCGTCATCACAATTCTCTGTCCGTTCACTAATAATATATCGAGGTCTGCTCTTAGTCTCCATATATATTTTTCCAATGTATTCTCCGATAACCCCCAAGGAGACGAGCTGTATACCCCCAAGTATGCTGACAATACATACAAGGCTCGCCCATCCTGCAACTGTATCCCCAATAATTTCCATTACAACTGCCCAAATTGCCGCAGCAACACCAAGAAGGGAGATTAAAATACCAAGTTTTGTTATTAATCTGATCGGCTTTATACTAAGACTTGTAATTCCATCAAACGCCAACTCAAGCATTTTCTTTAACGGATAGTGGCTCTTTCCGGCAAGCCTCTCATGCCTTTCATAATAAACAACCGTGCTGTTAAAACCAACAAGAGGAAACATACCTCTAAGAAAAATATTAACTTCTTTAAAATCCGAAAAGGCCTCAAGAACTCTTTTAGACACTAAACGGTAATCTGCATGGTTAAACACTACTTCCACTCCCATTCTGTTAAGCAGCTTATAAAAAGATTCCGCAGTAAACCGCTTAAAGAAAGTATCTGTAGTTCTCTTAGAGCGAACGCCGTACACAATATCTGCTCCGTTCATATATGCTTCCACCATCTCATCTATCGCATTGATATCATCTTGTCCATCACAATCTATAGAAATAGTTATATCTGCACTTAATTTTGCTTCCATAAGACCTGCAAGCACCGCGTTTTGATGTCCTCTGTTTCTGCTCTGAGATATTCCGATAAAATATTTTTCCTCCGCTGCAAATTTTTTAATAATTTCCCATGTTTTATCTTTACTGCCGTCATTCACAAATAAAACACGACTTTTCTCTGAAATTTTTCCTGTAATTATTAATTGACTAATCTTCTCACCAAATAATGGCGCTGTAACAGGAAGCACTTCTTCCTCATTATAACAGGGAATAACTATATATAATACCGGCTGCATATCTTTCTCCTTCTGTGTTTCAAAATTTATTGGAAATAATGAAACTGTTAAAATGTATTTATTTATAATTATTGAAATTGTACCATAATAAAAAAATATATTTACTTTATTTTAATCTTTAGTTATATTAACAGGCGGCATAGGTAAATTTATTTCTATATAAAATATTGCATGCTTTCTCTCAATCAGCTGATAATGAAACCGCCTCTGCAGCTTTGTCATCTTCTTTTCTTCATGATGAAGAACCATAGACTGTTCTATAGTCTGGTTGTTTATTTCCAGCCATCTTGAAAAAAAGAATAAAAACAAAAAAAGCACAGCCATTATAAAAACAGCCGTTTTAAGTGATATATCAAGTTTTGTCTCTTTTATCTTATTAAACATAATTTACCATCTTAATTTTATTTCATCTAACAATGCATTTGCAGCAGCATCTTTGCTCATCAATGGAAGTTCTTTAACAGAATCTTCTGATATAATAGTAAGCACGTTTGTATCAACAGCAAAACCGGCCCCAGCTTCTGTAAGATTGTTTGCTGCAATTAAATCAATGTTTTTACTCACAAGCTTTTTTCGTGAGTTCTCAATCATATTTTCTGTTTCCATCGAAAAACCACAAATAATTTGATTTTCTCTCTTATTTTGCCCAAGAAATGAAAGTATATCCGTCGTCCTTTTCAACTCAAGCGTCGCATTGTCAGAAGACTTCTTAATTTTCTGAGCAGCAATTGTTTTTGGAGTATAATCGGCTACGGCAGCGCTTTTTATAATAATGTCCTGTTCGCTGTATAATTCTTTTACTGCCTTAAACATATCATCTGCTGACACAACATCAATAACTTTGACAAATGGCGGCGGTTCAATCTCTGTAGGACCTTTAATAAGCGTAACTTCCGCACCTCTCATAACACAGGCATTAGCAATTGCAAATCCCATCTTCCCAGTTGAATGATTAGAAATAAATCTAACAGGATCGATTGCCTCTCTTGTCGGACCTGCAGTTACTAATATTTTCTTACCATAAAAATCTTTCTGATACTGTAGCTCTCTTAAAATATAATGCAAAATCACTTCCGGTTCCTGCATTTTACCTTTTCCAGAAGTTTTACATGCTAGCCTTCCAACTACAGGTTCAATCTCTTCATAATTATAGTTTTTAAGGAATTTTAAATTTCTCTGCACAATTTGATTTTCATACATATTTGTGTTCATTGCCGGTGCAATTAATTTTTTGCACTTGCATGCCATCAATGTTGTTGTCAACATATCATCTGCTATACCTGCAGAAAGTTTACCTATAATATTAGCAGTTGCCGGTGCAATAACCGCAATATCAGCTTTTGCTGCCAGGGATATATGCTCAACCTCATATTTAAAGCACCTGTCAAATGTATCAACAACACATTTATTTCCGGTAAGACTCTCAAAAGTAATCGGATTGATAAAATTGCATGCATTGGCAGTGAGAATAACTTCCACATTTGCACCCGCCTTAACTAACAGACTTGTCAGGGCAGCGGCTTTATATGCAGCTATACTGCCAGTTACACCAAGCAGGACTGTTTTTCCATTTAACATATATCCCCATGCCTTTCATAATCAGTAATTTTATCAATTGAATTATCTTCTTTCATAAATATAACTTTAGGTTTAAATGACTTAACAGCTTCTGCGCTCATACCACAATATGACATTATAATAACATGATCTCCTGGCTGTACAAGTCTTGCAGCTGCACCATTTAAGCAAATAACTCCTGAATTTCTTTCACCTGCAATCGTATAGGTCTCCAGTCTGCTTCCAGATTCCACATCAACTACCTGAACTTTTTCATATTCATAAATATTCGCAGCTTCAAGAAGCGCTATGTCTATTGTAATACTTCCAACATAATTCAACTCTGCCTGTGTTACTTTTGCTCTGTGAATTTTACTTTTTAACATAGTAACTGTCATATCTGATTCTCCTATGGTACTAATGCAGTGTCTGATAATTAAATTTACACACTAATCCTACTGCCACATTTATCACAGACACATATTAACATTTTACTATAAAATTATCAATTAATCTTGTTTTTCCAATATATACAGCAATCGCAGTCAATATCTCACCTTCGATTACTTTAACTTCGTCTAAATTTTTATCCCAATCAACAATTTCTACATAATCTATTTTTGCCAGAGGCTCGTTATTTATCATATCTACTATCAAAGTTTTAATCTTTTCAGCTGCTTTCTCACCTGCATATATTTTCTCTTTTGCTAACTTCAATGATTTATTAAGTATCAAAGCGGCTTTTCGCTCTTCAGCAGATAAATATATATTTCTTGAACTCTTTGCCAATCCGTCTTCTTCTCTTATAATTGGACAACCCACGATCTTAATATTCATATTAAGGTCATCAACCATCCGTTTTATAACAGCAAGCTGCTGCGCATCTTTCTCTCCAAAATATGCTCTGTCTGGCTGAACAATATTAAATAATTTACATACAACTGTACATACACCTCTAAAATGTATAGGGCGTGACTTTCCGCACAACCCTTCACTTACCTGTGCTGTATCAACATAAGACGTAAAGTTTTTATTATACATTTCATCAGGCTCAGGGTGAAATACTAACTTTGCTCCCGCATTTTCACACAGAGCAATATCTTTATCAAAATCTCTTGGATAACTGTCAAAATCTTCATTAGGAGCAAATTGCATAGGATTGACAAACACACTAACTACTACTTTATCATTCTCCTTAACAGCTCTCTCAATTAGACTTTTATGACCTTCATGCAAGTATCCCATTGTAGGAACCAGTCCCACACTAAAGCCTTCTTTTTTCCAAAAAGAAATAATATCTCTTGTCTGTTCTATTTCAGTAGCTATCTTCATCGTGAATCATCTCCTAAGTATTATCGCCTTGTTTAATTTGTCCCTTTTAATTGTTCTATTACTGATTCATCTATTTTATATGTGTGCTCTTCTGCTGGAAAAACTGAACTTCTAACTTCTTCCATGTAAGCAGTTACCGCCTGCCTCATTATATCACCGCACATTGCAAATTTTTTTACAAATTTAGGATTAAAATCGCCACCCATGCCCAACATATCAGTATACACAAGGACCTGACCATCACATCCGGCACCTGCTCCAATACCGATTGTTGGAATTGACACTTTGCTTGTTAGAAATTCAGCCAGTTTAGCAGGAACACATTCCAACACAACAGCACAGGCGCCAGACTCCTCAACAGCTTTAATATCAGCCAACAAACGTTTTGCATCTTCAATATTTCTTCCCTGCACTTTCATGCCTCCAAGTGCATTTACAGACTGTGGAGTTAAACCAATATGTCCTACAACTGGAATTGATGCTTTAACAATAGCGCTTATATGATCCTTAAATCCAACTCCGCCTTCCAATTTAACGGCATCTGCTCTTCCTTCTTTTATAATACGTCCTGCATTATAGACAGCATCATAAACTGAGGTCTGATATGACATAAACGGCATGTCCGTCACAATAAACGCGTTTTTAGCTCCCCTGGCAACAGCCGCTGAATGATGAATCATATCTTCCATTGTAACAGAAAGTGTATCCTCATATCCAAGAACAACATTTCCAAGCGAATCGCCAACTAAAATACATTCTATTCCAATTTCATCAAATAATTTAGCTGCCGTATAGTCATAAGCAGTAATCATACTAATCTTTCTGCCTTGTTCCTTCGCTTCTTTTAATGTATTAACTGTATTCTTCACAACATATGCCTCCTGCCTAGGACAACAACCATTTTTAATTGATGCGGTACTTTAATCCCATAAATTCTTCATAACTATTAATATAACATATCCTATATATATTTTCAATGCTTTTAAATTAAATTTAATATTGACTGTATATTCATTATCAAAAAAACAAAAAATTAAATTATAATTTTAGACTCAAATATTGCCAATTTAAAAATGCATATATTATTTTTGATTTGGTATTCTATTAAGTGAAACCACTTAATCTGTAAAAGGAGGGAAAATCTATGGACACTAGAGGATTAGATTATACAGTTCTTGTAATTGCTATTATTGGAGCAATTAATTGGGGATTAATAGGTTTCTTCGGCTTTGATTTAGTAGCCTTTTTATTTGGAAACATGACATGGCTTGCAAGAATCATTTATGCTGCTGTGGGTATTGTAGGCTTATATCTTATTAGTTATTTTGGAAGAATTTCTTCAATGGGAAATGAGGTTTCAAATTAAATAACATTTACAATAGTTCTCCAAAAAAATGCACATTAATACCAAAGCGAATATTTAAACCTCTTCATTGAAAAAAGTCCCTATCCTCTATGTCTTATGACAAAAGACGGATTGGGACTTTTTAACTTAAAGTGATATGCTTACATACTGACGTAAATTTTCTGGAAGTTCATCCTCAGACCTTGAAATACTTATAATAAAATCAACTCTAAACTTAACACTCATTTTAACTATTTTTTCAATTGCCTTTGCAATGGTATCATCATCTAAATATGCGATCTTTAAGAAATGATCTATGTAAATCTGCTCTAAATCATTATCCTGTGATATTATACCACATAAGAACCCGATAAACTCATCACAATTTGTAACAGGATAATCACAAATATTGATAAGTCTTACTTTATTACTGAGCTCATGCATGTGCTTAATAGTATCATCAATAAACACAATATTTCCATTTGCTTCCCTGACCTCAGAATTCACCTTTTCAAGCAAATGTTTAGTTTTACCCTTTCCTTTTGTTCCGGCAATCATCATTAACATATTGCCCACCTCCTGACTTTTTTATTTTTTATGATTGTGTAGCTTTTACTAACAACTGTGACATTTCATCATAAAGCTGACTTTTATCCTCTGCTTTCATTACAACAGAAATATACTTCTTACCCATTTGATTTTCAGATAATAAAATAAGACATGAACCAGCAGCCTTTGTAGTTCCTGTTTTGCCTCCAACTACAGTAATATTTTCCGGAGTATTTTTAACTCCTGTAAAATACAGATTAGTAGACTCCCATTTTACAGTCTTATCTTTTCCTGAAGCGGTAATATATTGTCCATTATACTCTTTCTGGGAAATAAGCTCTACAAATTTATCATATTTCATTACTTCATTAAAAATTAAATATAAATCATAAGCCGTAGTAAAATGATTTTCGTCTGATAGTCCATGAGTATTAACAAAATTACTTCCTGTAGCTCCCAATTTTCTTGCTGTATCATTCATCATCGCCACAAAATTTTCAACACTACCGCCAATAAATTCAGCAATCATATTCGCAGCATCGTTCCCTGAGTATACTAAAAGACCATTTAACACTACATCAATTGGAATCTGATCTCCCTGTGCAAAACCACAAAGTGAAGCCCCCGGCTCATCAATTTTTACAGAGGCTGAAGCTGTTAAAATCTCAGAATAATCTCCGGAATAATTTTGAAAAAATACTAAAGCTGTCAGAATTTTTGTTATACTTGCAGGATACATTTTATCATAAATATTATTTGCATAGACAACATTTCTGTCATCAAGTGAAAATAATGCAGATGCCGTCTGAAGTTCTGACATCCCCTCTGGTATTACATTTCCAGATGTTACACATAAATTATCAGAAAATCCAACTATATTTCCATTTGAAGATGTAGAAAAAATTTTTCTATCCATATCTACAGACGGATAACTACATATTAAATTAGTCTTTCCACAACCGCTGAAAGTAAATACAATAATGCTCAGCAACAGACATAAAAAAACTTTTCTTTTACTTATACATTTCACGCCACTCTAAATCTCCTCTGTCTAATGATTTAATTAGCAACTCTGCAGTAGCAACATTTGTCGCCAAAGGTATATTGTGAATATCACACAGCCTGACCACATTATTTACATCAGGCTCATGAACTTTGGCATTAAGCGGATCTCTAAGAAAAATCACAAGATCAATTTGATTATGTTCTATCTGTGCTCCCAGCTGCTGTTCACCTCCAAGATGTCCTGCCAGATATTTATGAATATTTAAGTTGGTTACTTCTTCTATAAGCTGTCCTGTAGTACCTGTTGCATACAAATCATTTTTACACAAAATACCTCTGTATGCAATACAAAAATTCTGCATAAGCTTTTTCTTCGCATCATGTGCAATTAATCCAATGTTCATACTAATTCATCCTCCCAACTTGTATAGTATCTGGTTCTCTGCAGACCTACATTCAACACCAGACCTATCCCTATATACAGACTAACTAAAGAAGTAAGTCCATAACTCACAAAAGGAAGCGGAAGCCCAGTGTTTGGCAAAATCTGCGTTGTTACACCCATATTAAAAAAACTTTGAAACCCTATTAACCCTGCCATACCGCAGCAAATAATAACCCCTGATAAATCTTTAGCATCTTTACCTATCCATACACACTGAATAACGATAAGCCCCAATAAACCTAATACAAAACAACATCCTATAAAGCCCGTCTCTTCCCCAATTACGGAAAATATAAAATCTGTCTGTGGCTCAGAAATAAAATTAGCATTCTTTACTGAACCTATATCATCATTGTTAAGACCTTTTCCGGTAAGTTGCCCGCTGCCAATCGCGATAACCGAATTTATCTGCTGATAAGCCTCTTTATCCTGATATTTATCCGGCTGAATCCATGACATAATCCTCTTATACTGATAATCCTCTAAAATATTCTGGTCAGGCTGCATAATTAGAACAAGAAATATTGCCGCAACCGGTATCAGCACTGCCAACACACCAACAATATATTTGTAACTTATTCCCCCAATATATATCATACAGCAAAACAGCATCGCCAATGTTATACTTGTTGATAAATCCGGCTGAGCATAAACTAAATAAAGCGGAATTGCAAACAAAAAAATACTCTTCAAAATAGTAAAAGGCTTGTTGAAATCTTCTTTGTGCTTATAAAAATAATAAGCAAAAAACAATATTAAAAATATTTTTGCGAACTCTGAAGGCTGAAACTTAATACCTGCCACTATAATCCATCTCTTTGCACCATGAGAACTCTGTCCCAAAAAACGAACTGATAAAAGCAGTATAATATTAAGAATATAAATCGGCCATGCAAATTTCAGTATAAATTTATAATCTATCAATGAAGTTACAACCATCGCCACAAAACCAAGACAAAGTCCTAAAATCTGTTTGTTTTGTACTGAATGTTTGGCACTTCCTATTACAATTATACCAAATACAGTTAATATAAGAACAGTAATTATAAGATTAAACCTGTAATCTCTTAGCCTATAATGCTTTAACATATGCTGCCTCCAAAATCCTAAAAAACACTATTGCGCTTTAGTTCCATTCCGCATCTCTTTTATAGGAATATTAGCAAATAACGCTGGAACAGTTCCGTTGCTTCCATCCGATTCAGTTTGGGTAATTTGAATATCCAAACCTTCCGCGTCTATTTCCATGTATTTTGAGATGACTTTAATAATATCATTTTTTATATTTTCCATTACATCTGAGGAACAGTTTGCTCTGTCTGTTATAAGAACAAGCTTCAGACGATCTTTTGCCATTGCACCTGAATCATTTTTCTTTTTAAAGAAATCCATAAAACCCATATCATCTCCTCCTAATTTTTCTTAAAAATACCCGCAATCTTTGAAAAAACGCCATTTTTAGAAAAATCTTCAAACTCGACTTCCTCACCCATAATACGGTAACATACATTCATATAAGCTTTTCCTGCCGGAGTATTTGAGCCAACTAACGGTTCACCTTGATTAGTTGATATTACAATTTTCTCATCATCTGGCACAACTCCTATAAGCTTAATGGCAAGAAGTTCAACAACATCTTCTACAGCCATCATATCTCCTCTCTTTACCATATCAGCGCGAAGTCTGTTTACAATTAGGTCCTGTCTTGTAATATTAGAAGCGTTCAGAAGACCAATAATACGGTCGGCATCCCTTAGTGCTGACATCTCAGGCGTTGTGACAACAATAGCCCTGTCAGCGCCTGCAATAGCATTCTTAAAACCCTGCTCAATGCCTGCAGGACAATCAAGAATTATGTAATCAAATTCTTCTCTCAATTTACTAATCAGATCTAACATCTGCTCCTCTGAAACTGAACTTTTATCTCTCGTCTGGGCTGATGGGAGTAAGCATAAATTAGGATATCTTTTATCTTTTATAAGCGCCTGTTTAATACGACAGTTACCCTCAACTACATCAACAAGGTTGTACACTATTCGATTCTCAAGACCCATAACCACATCCAAATTACGAAGTCCTATATCTGTATCTATCAAAACAACTTTTTTATCTAATTTAGCTAATCCTGTACCTACATTTGCTGAAGTTGTTGTCTTTCCAACTCCGCCTTTACCTGATGTTACTACAATAACTTCACTCATAAATTTATTTTCCTCCCAAACTTTTATGATAATCCATATCAATCTAATACCATTTTACAGCATTTTCTAAAATATGCAAGCAAAATTCATTCACACATGAAAATATAACTATGAAATATCTTTTAATATATCTTTAGTAATAGATTCAATATAAATATTGTGATCTTCCACAAAAGCTATCTGCGGCTGCATTATCTTTGATCTGTTTCTTCTTTTATAGCGTCTTGTATTACGAAGTGAATCATCCGAACATCTTGCAATCACATCCGCAATCTTTATCTGTATAGGATCCATATCAAGAGCTACCACAAAACAATGGTCATCCCCGTTTCCTCCTGCATAGACTGTTCCTTTTAAAGAACCAAGCACCACCACATTTCCGGAAGCAATGACATCTGCTCCCGGATTTACATCTCCAAGAATAATTATGCTGCTCTCAACCTCCAAGGTCTGTCCTGATCGAAGCGTACCGCGGTAAAATTGTCCACCATCTTCAGAAGACTGCACAACCTGAGCCATCCGCTCTTCTATAGCCTGTTTAAACATTTCCTCCTTCTCAGGATTTTGATCTATTATACATGCTATATTTAGTTCTGAATTGGCAGAAATTACATCAACAATCTGCTCTTCCTCCTGAAATGACAAAATTCTTCCTTCAAAGGCAACCGCCATCTGTGTACCCTTAAAAAAATTTCCTGCCTCTTTAAATTTATCTTTTACAGCATCCAACAATTCTTCAAAGGGCATATTCTTATCTAATATAATAACTATACCATAGCGGTTGCTTTTTATAACAACTGGATTTTTCATATACTCTTCTCCTTTGATTTCCGCAAGCGATAAGCCAAATAAAGATATTTATTTGGTAAATGGCACGGAATGTATTTAACTTAATCCTCAATTGTAGCTGAATCAGGTCTGGACGCAGTACCATTCAGCATTGTATCCCAACCGTCAAGTTTAAAATAATAAGTAAAAACTTCACTGGCAATCTCTGCAGAATTTGCAGATGTATAACCATTAGCAATCTTCACCGCCAAAGCAATCTGAGGATTCTCAAAAGGTGCATATCCGACAAACAATGCATGGTTAGGTCTGAGTTTATTCTCCTGTGCAGTACCTGTCTTTCCGGCAATATTTAAATTAAGTTTTTTTAATGAATCAGTTCGCTTTGCAACAAGATTCATTCCAGTATGAACACTATTCCATGTAGAATTAGGAAGTGTGATTTTGTTAAATACTGCTGGTGAATAATCTGCAATAACATTTCCTTCTGAATCAGTTAATTTATCCAGGAGGCTTAAATTATATACCGTACCTGAGTTACTTATTGCTGTTACATATCTTGCAAGCTGAATCGAAGCATAGTTGTGATTACTTTGACCGATTGCAGCTGTAATAGGATACTCATCTGCCATGCTCGGCGCCGATTCTGTTATCTCAACACCAGATTTTTCATTTAATCCAAACATTTTAGCATATGTTTGAAGTTTGCTAATCCCTGTTTCCTCATTAAAGCTTCCATTTAATTTACTTAATGAATATCCGGTATCATAAAAGAAATAATTACAGGAATGTTCAAGAGCCTGTGATACGTTTATTGAACCATGTCCTGATCTTGACCAGCACTTAGGCGAAGGAACGACCTCTTTAAATTCTACTTTATCTGTTATTGTAGTATGAGGTGTTATCACTCCCTCCGTCAAACCGGCGATTGCTGTAACCATCTTAAAAGTTGAACCTGGAGCTGATTTTTCCTGTGTCGCCCTATTGTACAGAGGCTTTGACAGATCATTTATTAATTTATTGTAATAAGCTGCATCTACTGAATTGGCAAGTCTGTTATTATCATAGCTTGGATATGTCACCATAGCAAGTACTTCACCGGTATTAGGATCTGTAATAGTACATGAACCTGAACACGGATCAAGCGCAAGCTGAGCAGGAGTAATCTCAAGCGAGCTTATTTTTGCCATCATAAAATCATACCCACCTATATTTCCAGCTAATAGAGCATTGCATGTACCCTCGTCAGGAGCAAGAACACCCTGTGCATATAAGAGCAGACACACCTGCTTACCACTGATCTGATTATTTGCAATAAGATATTTAAACATACTTTTATTCAATTCATAATCATCTGCAATAGCACCTTCTATAAATGAGAGAACCGCCTCGTATGTCTCGTCTGAATTAGTGTATTCTCCCTCGACACTTATTTTTGAAACATCAATCCAGTTCTTTGCAATAGCTTCCCTTATATAAACACCAAGACTTGTAGTCTCGCTTCTCCAGCTTTGATATACCTCATTAGCCTTGTCCACATTACTGCTGACAAGAATATCATTTTCAGATAAAATAGCTGCAACACGGCTCATATAATTCTTCATCTCATCAGATAAATCTTTATATGCTGCAGCTGCAGGATTTCTCAATTCAGAAATTACTGCTGCTGCGACACCGCTCCTCTTACTCTGATAAACAGCATCAACACTTTTTTCTACATTTGTAGCATCCGCTCTTCCCAAATTATCAATATTTATTATATTATTATTAAAAAGTGCGAAATAAACATCATCAATTGGAATAATAATATCATCAGCCTTACTTGTCGGCGATGGTGTATACTCTTTTACATTTCTAATCTTTGATACAAGAATTCCTGCAAGCTTCTGCTCTATAATTTGATATACCGCCTTTTGCAATTCACTGTCAATTGTTAAATATACATCATTACCAACAGAAGAATCTTTAACATCTGCAATCTCCAGAATTTTGCCGACATTGTTTACATATAATGTACGAGAACCTTTTTTACCCTGCAGCTCCTTCTCCATATAATTCTCAATCCCTGCTTTTCCTATTATATCATTAGAATCATATGACTTATCTTCTTTTTTTAATTCTTCAAGCTCATCAGGTGAAATTTTTCCAGTATAACCAATAATAGGTGCAAAATATATGCTCTCATTATACCGTCTCATCGTTACTTCCTCTACCGAAACCCCCTGTATTTCATCAGCATGTTCCATTACCATAGCTACTGTCTCTTGGCTGACATCCTCAGCCACAGTCGTAGTAATATATTTCTGATAATTATTTCCTGACATATCCATTCGTATTCGAAGTATTTTAAGCATATAATCGACAGATAAATCCATATTATCTAAACCATATTTTTCTTTACTGCACAAATACTCAAAAACTTCTTTTGCCGTAGCATTCAACATTTCTTCAGTGAGGTCTTTTGTTGCTTTTCCATAAGCCGTTCCAAGAAAAAGTTTCCTGCTGTTTCCCTCAACGGTAAAATAAAATTCTCCATTGCCGTCAACAGCGATAGAAAAATCATTAACCAATGAATCTCCCTTTCCCTCTATGATTTGAATAAGCTGATTAATTTGAGGATTAACTATACTATTTTTTTCTTTAATAGTGTTATAAGAACCAGTATCTGCTATTGTAATACTGTATGCCAGCTCATTATAAGCAAGAAGTTTACCATTTCTGTCAAATATTTTTCCACGTGTTCCTTTTAAAACTTGCTCCTTCTTTGTCTGCAGCTCAAAATCATTCATATATTCTTCACCACGAACTATCTGCAATGAAAACAACCTGTTTACAATAAAACTAAACAGCAATAAAACAACAACTATTAATATTATTAGACGAGATTTAAAAAACTCACCTACATATTCTTTTACATCATTCAGCAACCTGACCTTCACCTCTCTTTCCAAGTCCGTCAACAAACCTGCTTATAGCAAGTATTACACGATAAAGCACAATTGTTATAACAATTGTATATAAAAGTTCAGGAAGTATTATATGAATTAAATAATATACAAAATCTAATCTATTTCTTAATAAAAATCTAAATACATATACTATAAGTCCAAAGGCAAGTTCACTTGCCGCTATAAGAATCATAGGAAACTTTACATCTTCATCATAAAAAATTGTATTGAAGAAACCGTTTACATATCCGGTAACCATATAAATTAAAGCATAAAATCCTATTATATCACCATAAAATATATCAATCAGCAGACCGCTGAAAAATCCTACCAGCAGTCCCTCAGTCTTTCCCTTCATAAAACCGCATGATGCAGTAATTACAATCATAAGATTAGGAGAAATATTAGCTAAAGACAGCCATTTAAAAACTGTAGACTGAAGCAAAAATAATATCACTATAAAAATAGTGTCCATAATTACACGTCTCATAGCTATTCCTCCGTGTGCGGCTGTTCTTTCAAATTTTTGATTATTAGAACCTCAGATAAATGTTCAAAATCTACAGCTGGAGAAATATATCCTGACTTTGTAATTTGATTTGAATCTTCTTTTATTTCAGTAATATATCCAATCAAAATACCTTCAAGATATTTGCCGCTGACATTTGATGTTACCACCTGTTCACCGACAGCCACATTATTGTCACTGTCAACTAATTTTTCAAATTCAATTGTATTGTCTGACATTAACTCTAAGTTACCTTTAACCATACACAAATCTTGTGTAGAGAGTACCATTGAACTCACATTACTGGAATCATCAATAATTGAACGAATTCTCGCCCAGTTATCCCCTGTCTCAACTACAATTCCTACAAGTCCGCTGCCATCTATAACATTCATATCCTTTTTTATGCCGTTCTTCTCACCTTTATCAACAATAAAAGTATTGAACCAATTCCCTGTATCTTTGGCAATAATCCTCGCAGCTACTTTTTCATAACCGGTATATTTCTCATCCAGTTCAAATAATTGTCTTAATCTGTCAAGCTCATACCTCTCCTGAAGCAATTTACTGTTCTCCACCTTTAAATCAGCAATCTGAGCCTGCAGATCCTTATTTTCTTTTTTTACCTCTTCCAGTGTCTTAAATTCCAGCGTCTTATCCCCAAACCATCCACCAACCTTATTTATTCCTTTCTGCATAGGAACTATGACATAACCGACAACATTTTTTATTGGAGCTACAGACACTTTTGTTGCAAAGGTTACAAACATTGCACCCAGACAAAAAATTGCCAAAATAAATAATATATATTTTGGCGGCAGTGAAAATCTTTTTTTATTATTCATAGCACTACCCCGTTTTTATCTATAGATTTTCTCGTTAATTTCTCCTACAAGACCATCCAAAGTTTTATCATCTATTATTCTTGCTATTCCTCTGACAACGCACTCCTCAGGAAGCTTGCTTATATTAGCGTCAAGCTCTGTTTCCCTAGCCATAATTTTTGCAAGCTCAACTATGTTAGAGGATCCTCCTGTCAGATAGATTCCATTCTCTATAATATCTGAAGACAATTCCGGCGGAGTTCTCTCCAAAATCATTTTTGCAGCGTCAACTATTGTGTACAGCAGTTCTCCTATAGACTCAAGTACAAGATCGGCTCTAATCTCCCTCTCCATAGGAAGTCCTGTAACAATATCCCGTCCAAATACTTTGACTGCCTTCACAGCATCTTCATCGTTAGAAGTAAGCTCCTTTTTTATATACTCAGCAGTTTTCTTTCCAATAAGCAAATTTTCCCTTTTCTTTATTGCCAGCAGTATAGCATCATCAAAATGATTGCCTCCAACTTGAAGCAGCTTGCTTAAGACAATCCCCCCAAGTGAAATAACTGATATTTCTGTAGTGTCGGCTCCTACATCAACAATCATAATACCTCTGGCAGAATTAACATCAAGCCCTAAACCTACAGCATCTGCAATTGGCTTTTCTACAAACATTATCTTCTTCTCACGAACATTAGCCATATGAACTAAATCATAAAATGCTCTCTTCTCAACTTCTGTAATATCTGTGGGAACAGACATAATATATTTGCTGTTTCTAAGAAAACGTCCCCCTGAGCGCTCAAGCATACCTCTAAATAAAATCTGCATACTCTCAATATCTGCAATAACACCATTTGCTATAGGATAACAAATATTGATATTTTCCGGCGCCTTTTCATACATCTCAAAAGCCTCATCGCCCATAGCACAAATATGATTTTTCCCTTCAATAGCAATAATATTTTTCTCATCTATAATATCGTTTTCATGATGATTATAAATTTTAATATTACTTGTTCCTAAATCAATTCCAAATACATTCGTGGCCACCTTATTCGTCTCCTTCCCGGTCACACAACATAGCCTCCTCCAGAAAGCTTGTATAATTATTATCCCCTATTACAATGTGATCTAACAGACTTATTCCTAATAATTCCCCACATTGTCTCATTCTATTTGTTAATCTGATATCCTCCCGGCTAGGAGTCGGATCCCCGCTCGGATGATTGTGCAGCAAAATAATATAAACTGCACCATTTTTTAACGCCTCAACAAATGTCTCTCTAGGTGAAATAAGAGAAGCATTAACAGTTCCAATAGACAATACCCTTTCTCTTATAAGCTGGCTTTTTGTATCTAACATTAAAAGCATCAGCTTCTCCTGTTCTTCATGACGCAGTTCTTCCATATAGTACTCTGCTATAATCCTCGGTTCTCTGAAAGAAAGTTTATCCTTAACTGATGCCTGTCTAAAACGTTTCGCCAATTCAGCAACACACTTTAATTGAACCGCTTTAACCTTTCCTATGCCTTTTATATTCATAAGTTCTTCAATAGAACTGTGATAAATACCAAGTATTCCATTGCATAACTTTGACAGATGCAAAATCTTTCTGGCAAGCTCAATAGACTGCTCACCTTTTGCACCTGTCCTTATAATTACAGCCAGCAGCTCCGCATCGCTTAATACCGACGGACCATATTTAAAGCATTTTTCATAAGGTCTTTCATCTTCCGGTAAATCTGACATTCTCTTATTCTTATTCAAAACAATCCCTCCAATTACATTTTCTGTAATTATTGCTTTCCCTGAACGGATTATTTTACTTTATTCTAAAAAAGAGCTTATTTAATAATAACACAAAAAAAATTTTTTGTATACATAAATTTCCATAGAAAAGAAAACCTCCCATATCAGTCATTACTGCCGGCTGGTAAAGGAGATTTTAATTTTACAATGAAGCCTCAAGTGTTTCTCTTACTGCTTTTATAAATTCTTCACTGTTAAGTACTGTTGGATTTTCAATTGTAGTTATCAAAGCAAGATCATTCGTCATCTTTCCTGACTCTATTGTATTTTTGCAGGCTTCCTCAAGCTTATCTGCAAAAACTGTAAGTTCAGATATACCGTCTAATTCTCCTCTTTTTCTAAGAGCACCTGTCCAAGCAAAAATTGTCGCCACAGAGTTAGTTGATGTCTCTTCTCCATTTAAATGCTTGTAATAATGCCTCTGTACAGTTCCATGCGCCGCCTCATACTCATAATATCCCTGCGGAGATACAAGCACTGAAGTCATCATTGCCAGAGAGCCAAATGCTGATGAAACCATATCACTCATAACATCACCATCATAATTTTTACATGCCCATATATATCCGCCCTCAGATTTCATTACTCTGGCAACCGCATCATCAATCAATGTATAGAAATAATTAATTCCTGCTTCTTCAAACTTCTCTTTATATTCTTTATCAAAAATATCCTGAAAAATATCTTTAAAAGTATGGTCATAGGTCTTTGATATTGTATCCTTTGTAGCAAACCACAAATCTTGTTTTGTATCAAGCGCAAAACTAAAACAGCTTTTTGCAAAACTTTCTATAGAATCATCCAGATTGTGCATTGCCTGCGCAACACCTGCGCCTTTATACTCATGAACTAATGAACGCACTTCCTCACCATTTTGTGACGTATACACAAGCTCGCATTTTCCGGGACCTGGAATATCCATCTCAGTGTTTTTATATACATCTCCATAAGCATGTCTTGCGATTGTAATCGGCTTCTTCCAATTTTTGACACAAGGTTCAATTCCCTTTACTATTATCGGTGCACGGAAAACCGTGCCGTCTAATATTGCACGGATTGTCCCGTTAGGACTCTTCCACATTTCTTTTAAATCATACTCTGTCATTCTTGCTGCGTTGGGAGTAATTGTAGCACATTTCACTGCAACTCCATATTTCTTAGTTGCCTCAGCAGAATCAGCAGTAACTTTATCATCTGTTTTATTTCTATTTTCCAAACCCAAATCATAATACTCAGTCTTAAGTTCAATAAACGGATTTAACAATTCATCTTTTATCATTTTCCATAGAATTCTTGTCATCTCATCTCCGTCCATCTCCACTAATGGAACTGTCATCTTAATTTTATCCATCTCTGTGTCCTCCTTCTCGTGCAATCTACAGCTTCTATAATATCAAAAATCATAAAATTCCGCAAGTATACACAGGTAAATTAATACATTTTTTACTCGAATGTGCTTTCTTAGACTATATAAAAAATACTATTAACCAAAAAACATTTTATCTTCTAAACACTTCAAACCGCTTCATTGTATCAAGACAAGATATAAGCTGCCTTATCCTCTCATCCAAATCTCCCTCTTCTATAGCTACATCTATTGACGCAGCCATATCATCTATACATTTATTGTCAATGTACTTTCTGTTATCAGAATCACGCACAAGCTTTAATCTGTCGCGAACTGTATCCGTCTCCAAAAATGCATAGAGAAGCAAATTCATTCCTTCAGGACACTCATCTTTATAATTTTCTATTTTAATGTCAGTCTCCGCCGCCCTTAAATTAATTTCTCTATAATTAGAATTGTCTGTAACAGTAGTTGTCTTTGACATTTCATTATGACTATACGACACAACACCTTCAGATATTGATTTAACATCTGAAGATTTTTCTTCACTCGCCTTTTCTGAAACATTTGTATTTTCTCTGTAGTACTGTTCAACAGATACAGCCCTAACATCAAAATCACCATACAAAGCTTGATAAACAACAAGTTTTTCACCTGTCTCACAATGTTTTGCAATTGTGATAACTTGGTTTATCTTCCCATTCTTGTCATTAAACTTTTCACCTGGCATCGGCATTTTATTTTTGCTCATTTAATCACCTGTCCTTCTTTTTATGAACATTTCGAATTACTTTTTTCTTTTTACCAGTGTTAATATTTTTTCCCTTGTTATTTGCGGATATCTTATCTGCTGTTTTTCTTGGACGTATAAGACATTTCTTATCAAAGCCTATTAAATCAGTTCTTCCAGCCTTTGTGAGCGCCTCATATACAAGGTCATAATTTTTCGGATTACGATATTGTATAAGAGCTCTCTGCATAGCCTTCTCATGAGGATTTTTAGGAATATACACAGATTCCATTGTCCGTGGATCAACTCCCGTATAATACATACAAGTTGAGATTGTCGACGGTGTTGGATAAAAATCCTGTACCTGCTGCGGCATATATCCCAAATCACGCAAATATTCTGCCAATTCAACCGCTTCCTTTAACGTTGAACCAGGGTGTGATGACATAAGATATGGTACTACATACTGTTTTAATCCTAATTTATCATTTATAATTCTATATTTTCTTAAAAATTTTTCATAAACTGAATTTTCAGGCTTACCCATCTTCTGCAGCACCGTATCAGACACATGTTCTGGTGCAACTTTTAGCTGTCCACTGACATGATGTTTGCACAGTTCATAAAAAAACTCATCATTTTTATCATTTATTAAGTAATCAAATCTAATTCCCGAACGAATGAATACTTTTTTTACATTAGGCAGCTGTCTTAACTTTCTTAATAAGTCCAGATAATCATTATGGTCAATTTTTATGTTAGCACAAGGTTTAGGGAACAGACACTGTTTATTAGGACATACTCCCTTCGTCTTCTGTTTTTCACACGACGGATGACGAAAGTTTGCAGTCGGACCGCCGACATCATGTATATATCCTTTGAAATCTTTATCCCACACAAGTTTTGAAGCCTCAGCAATAATAGATTCATGTGAACGCACTTGTATATGCCTTCCCTGATGAAATGTCAGGGCACAGAAACTGCATCCTCCAAAACATCCTCTGTTGCTTACTAAACTAAATTTCACTTCTGATATTGCAGGAACTCCTCCATCACTCTCATAAGAAGGATGATATGTTCCCATATATCCAAGAGAATATACATAATCCATCATTGATGTATCTAATGGTTTAGACGGAGGATTCTGCACTACATAGCATTTTTCTCCGTAAGGTTCTACAAGCCGTTTCGCTATATAATGATCTGTATTACAGTACTGGGTGTAGAAACTTTTTGCAAACTTAAGCTTATCTCTCCTAATCTCATCAAATGAAGGCAAAGTTATTGCATCATAGACGTCTTCAAGTGAATTTGTTTTATATACAGTTCCGTCAATAAATGTTATATTTTTTATATCTATACCAGAATCCAATGCCTCAGCAATTTCCAGTATACTTCTCTCTCCCATTCCATAAGATATTATATCAGCGCCAGAATCTAACAGTATTGACCGTTTAAGCTTATCTGACCAATAATCATAATGCGCCATTCTTCTCAGACTTGCCTCTATTCCTCCAATAATAATCGGCGTCTTTTTATAAGTCTGCCTAATAAGATTGCAGTAAACCACTGACGCATAATCAGGTCTTTTTCCCATAACACCGCCGGGCGTATATGCATCCTGTGAACGTCTTTTTTTTGATACGGTATAATGGTTTACCATCGAATCCATATTTCCGCCGGTTACTAGAAATCCAAGCCTTGGCTCTCCCAATTTAGTTATGCTTTCCTTGTCTCTCCAATCCGGCTGCGAAATTATTCCTACACTGTAGCCCTGCGCAGAAAGAATCCTGCTGATTATTGCATGTCCAAATGAAGGATGGTCAACATATGCGTCTCCAATTACATACACAAAATCAAGCTGCTCAATATTTTGCTGCTGCATATCCTCTTTTGATATTGGTAAAAATCCTTTTGCCATACTTATTTCATCCCTTTATTCTATTTAAGTAAATCAATCTCTTCTTCTGTAAGATATCGGTACATTCCTTCTTGTAGATTTTTATCCATCACAAGCCTTCCCATAGATAGACGCTTTAATTTTATTACTTCAGCACCTAAAACACGAAACATTCTCTTAACTTGATGGTATCTCCCCTCTGTAATTGTCAGATAATAGCCATTTCTTATTTCAGCCTGTTGTAGCAATGCAGGCAATGTATCTTTCTCATCTCCAATATTAAGCCCTTGTCTGCACAAAGAAACAGCCGCATCAAAATCAGCTAAAGGCTTATCAACTACCGCTAAATATTTTTTACTCACATGACTTTTAGGAGACAACAGCCTGTGATTGAGTGCTCCGTCGTCAGTAAGCAAAAGCATCCCTGTTGTATCTTTGTCCAGCCTTCCTACAGGTGAAAGAGCCTTTTTCCTTATAATCTCATCACCGATTATATCAATTACTGTCTTTTCTGTATTATCTTTAGTTGCGGTAACTACACCCGCAGGTTTATTTAACATTATGTAAATAAACTTTTTATATACAATAACTTTGCCATCAATTGTAACTTTATCGTCACAAGGTTCAATTTTTACCGATCCATCCCTAATTGTTATATTATTTACACATACATTTCTTCTTTTAATTATATCTTTTACTTTAGAGCGGGTTATGTCCTCCTGTTCCGCTATATACTTGTCCAATCTGATTTTAGCCATCACATCCATCTCCATCCAGAATGATATTTATTTTTTAATATACCTTGGCTTATTTTACCCCATCCTAATGGAAATGTATCAACACAAACAACGTACCAGCCTTTTTCTTTATTCGAAACTAAATCATCTACTTCTATCGTTTCCCCTTTTAAATACTTTATTACTCTTATATCTTCAAGCGAAAGATCTATTACATTTGTGCATTCTGACTTTTTAAGTGACATGGCAAGTGCCTGACTCGGCTCAAACCTGTTCTTTCTGCACTCTCCGAATAACAGACCGCTCCTAAGGATATGCAGATTTTTAGGTTGTTTCACACCATCAGGCATCAAATATATCCTGTCAGAATACATTACAAAATTATTCATTTTATAATCTTTATTAAGTATATTAAGAAATTGTATAAAGTCCTTATTTTCAATATTTATTGATGAAGCAGAATAATTTTCATATAAATACTCACCGCGTTTTTGCATTAGACATATAAAATGGCCCTCACCATCCATTTTATGCGGGAAAATTCGCACAGCTTTCTTAAGTTCCCCGAACTTTGTAAAACTGCCGTCAAGCCATTGCGGCTTCCCTGATGAAAAACCTTCATAATAAGGCAGTTCTTTAATTTCCATATCCGAATATTTATCAAGAATAAAACTTATTGTACCCTCATTTTCTTCAGGTGCAAATGTACATGTGGAATACAGCAGCATTCCGCCCGGCTTTAACATATTTACAGCTGAATCAACTATCTGCCTCTGTATTTTAGCATATTCTGACGGACCCTTTTTTTGCCAGCTCTTCATTATTGCAGGGTCTTTTCTAAACATTCCTTCACCAGAACACGGAGCATCTATCAGAATTTTATCAAAGTATTCATTAAAATTCTCTTCCAGTTTCTGTGGGGTCTCATTTGTAACTACCATATTTTCAACCCCAAAAAGTTCTAAATTTTTCAGCAGACCTTTAGCTCTTGAATTACTTATATCATTAGCAATCAATAAACCGCTGCCTCTTAATTTAGACGCCAATTCCGTAGCTTTGCCTCCTGGAGCAGCGCACAGATCAAGAACTCTGTCACCTTCAGTTACTGGAAGAAATTCTGCAGGAGTCATTGCGCTTGGCTCCTGCAGATAATAAAGACCGGCATGGTAATATGGATGTTTAGCGGGCGAGTTTATTTCTCCGTTATAGAAATATCCATTTGTTATCCAGGGAATTTTCTCTATATCAAACGGCGATATTTTCTCAAATTGCTCCAGAGATATTTTCATCGTATTTACTCTAAGTCCATATTTTCTCTCCGCCTTAAAACTTTCCTCATACTCTTTAAATTCATTTTCCCCAAGCAAATCTATCATTTGTTTCTTAAATTCAACAGGTAATTCCATCTTTTTGCTCCCATTAATATGAACTGCTCTTGCAGTTCTTCTCTACACTGCTTATCGCAATACTCTGTGCCTTATAACCTTCTGTCATAATATCAAGCTGCTGACTGAAATTAGACAGCTGGTCTAAATCGTTCATCTCATATATTTGAAAAAATTCATCCTGAATTTTATTAACTTCTCTGCGGTTGGCAACTCTGTAAAGATTCTGAATATTGTTTAATATCTCTGCAACAATATTAGCCTTTATCTGAAATGAATTCTGCACTTCCATAATTTCACTTCTGACCTCTGACATCTGTCTGTCAAGTTCGATAATCGCCATAGAAGCATTAGTAATCTTCTCTTTGACATCCTCCGGCATATTTCTCTTATATTTGTACTGCAGAGAATGTTCTATAGTAGCCCAGAAATTCATGGCTAAAGTCCTAATCTGTATTTCCACATTAAGTCTTTTCGGACCCTGAATGGTCTGAACTGTATAGTAAACAATCATATGATAACTTCTGTAGCCGCTCGGCTTCTGATTTGTTATATAATCTTTTTCTTTCTTAATTTCCATATCAGTGCGGTTCCGTATTAAAGAAACCACTGTCTCTATATCCTCAACAAACTGACATATTATTCTGACGCCTGCTATATCTTCAATATATCTCTCAATTTCATCAAACGGTATCTTTTTCTTCTTTGCTTTCTCCAACAAACTTGGAATTGATTTGACACGACCTGTAACTTGTTCTATAGGTGAATATCGTCCCTGTTCCCTGTGTTCTTTTATCATATGATTGAACTTTACTACTATCTCCTCAACTGCTAATTCATAGGGGTTTAACATTTCTCTCCATAACTGCATTTCCATAATAACACCTCACTTACTGCACTTTATTAACTCAAGTATAGCAAAAATATACAATAAAAGAAATATATTTTGCTAATATTTTAATTCTTTTTTACAATTTTCCATACATTTAAGTACATTATAAGGATTTATGCTTATCTCATTTCCATCACAATCATTTATGTATATACCAAGATGAAGATGAACATCAAACTTTCCAACAGTGCCCTCATCCCCATAACCACTGTCTCCCATATATCCTATTACTTCTCCGGCCTTAACTTTATCACCAATTTTATAGTCATGTGCATATGACGCTAAATGTGCATAATAAAAATATCCTCCGTGAGGAGAACGTATACCTATTCTGTATCCTCCAAGCTTAAGCCAGCCTATTTTCTCTATTACTCCATCTGACATGCTGACAATTGGATAAATACCCCTCTCATTTACAGATGCCATTATATCTGTACCTTCATGGTGTCTGTCACCGCCATATGTCCTCTCACCAAACCATGAATCTGCATACGAAACACTTTTTGTTCCATCAAGACATTCAGCTACTGGAAAGACTTTTATATCCTCAAACACAGCTTCACAGGCAGAAGATAATTTTTCAAAATTTTCTGCCTGTTTTTCTTTATATATTAATTTAAATCTCTTCAACTCACTCTTCTTAAATATATCACTATTGATATTATTACCCTGAGACTCACATATATAATAAGCTATAACCTCCCCAACTGTCAAATTATTATGCTCTGCAGTATCTCTAATAAGCGTCATATCAATATGCGGTGTATTCATCTGTCTGAATTCATCTGTAATAATAAAATCATCTTTTAATATGAAATTAGGACATATTTTTATTATATCATTTTGTAAGAATACTGTAAAAATTGCCAGAATACCTATAAATATAAACTTTTTTTTAAGTGAAAACCTGCGTCTTTTTTGGATAAAAACCACCTCTGTCTAATATATGACTACTTAAGGTTTTTTAAAACCTCCAAAAGCAACTTATAGGTTCTTTCTACTGAAGATATACTCATCTTCTCTTGCGGTGTATGAATATCGAAAATATTTGGACCAAATGATACACAGTCAGACGATTTTAACTTATCAGTTAAGATACCGCACTCTAATCCTGCATGCAAAGCCAATATCTCCATCTTTTTTCCAAATAATTTTTCGTATGCTTTAGAAAATATATCTCTAAGCTCTGAATGTTTCCGAAATTCCCAACCCGGATAATCACCAAATGCCCTGCACTTTCCGCCTACACTTTCAGTAATATATATAACTTTCTCTTTTAACAACTCTTTGGCATCTGCCACACTGCTTCTAAGTGAGATATCCAGAGAAAAACATTTTTCATCTGTTTTCATTACTCCTATATTTAATGATGTCTCAACTAAATTATCAATATCTGCACTCATATTTACAACACCGTTTGGAAGAGCATTTAACAGCAAAACACAGCGTTTTGTCGTATCAATGTTAAAAACTTTATTTGGAACGCCGCATTTTGTTACATTAATATTAAGCTGCGGTTCCCTTGTCTTGTGTTCAGATTTTATAGTTTGTTTTATATCATCGCAGCATTTTATAAATATTTCAGCATTAGAACTTTCTATTACAATCTCAGCCGATGCCTCTCTTGGTATGGCGTTATCTTTCATACCGCCGCTGATATTACTTATATAATAATTTACATTCTTTTGCAGCAATGATAATATTTGTCCTAGAAGACAATTTGCATTTACTCTTCCTTTGTCAATATCCGCTCCTGAATGTCCGCCTTTTAATCCTGTTACACTTATTTTAAAAGCTGTTTTATCTTTGCTCACATTTTCATAATCTAATAAAATTTCAGCACAACATCTTAATCCGCCTGCACAGCTTGACCATAAAATCCCCTCTTCTTCAGAATCGATATTTAATATATTTTTCCCTTTTAACACTGATGCATCAAGTGCGAAAGCACCATCCATTCCAACCTCCTCATCTACTGTAAACACCGCTTCTATAGCAGGATGAGCAATGTTGTCAGCCTCTAAAACTGCCAACGCATAAGCAAGAGCAATCCCATCGTCAGCTCCTAAAGTTGTATTGTCAGCCCTAATATAATCACCATCAACTATAAGATTAATTCTGTCTTTAATAAAATTATGATTTGAATCTGCGTTCTTCTCACATACCATATCCATATGACCCTGTAAAATCACAGCTGCAGATTTCTCATAGCCCTCTGCAGCATTTTTATAAATTATTACATTTCCAATTTCTTCCTGTACATAATCTAAACTATGTTCTTTGGCAAAATTAACAAGATAATCACTTATTGCTTTAATGTTTCCAGACCCTCTTGGTATCTGTGATATTTTATCAAAATAGTAAAACACCCTCTCAGGCTTTAAGTTAGTTATATTACTCATTTTTTAATCCTCCTGCCGCATAATCTCTCTATTAAAACATATATTTAAAAAAACATAAAAATCTTGTCTGACTATATGAAAAACAAATTATTTATACTATCTTTACTGTCGTTTTTATTAATTATTATACTTTTTCCAAAAATTGCTTTTGATGGATCTGTTTCTGGGCTGCTGCTATGGTTTCACACTGTACTGCCAACCCTTCTTCCATTTATTATACTTACTGGAATTTTGCTTAAACTGGATGTAATCTATTCTATTACAAAAATCATTCATCCTGTTTTCAAAAGACTGCTGCATTTAAGCCCTTCTGGATGTTACGCTTTAATTTGCGGTCTGCTTTGCGGATACCCAATGGGAGCCAAGACTGCCGCACAGTTACTAAAGGCAAATAAATTAACAAAAGAAGAGGGACAATTTCTGTTAGGGATAGCTAACAATGTCAGTCCTGCATTTTTTCTAAACTACATAGCAGCACAAACTTTAAAAATAGATTTTAACCCATTGATATTGCTATTATTCCTCTATCTTACTATTTTCATTTACGGTTTTATAACAAAACCAAAATACAGTGAAATTACTGCCTCTGCAAATAAGAACAGCAGTAAAAAAATAACCTTTCAAATGCTTGATGAAAGTATTATGGATGGATTTGAAACTGTAACACGTCTTGGGGGATACATAATTTTATTTGCTATAATTGCAAAAATGGCGACAGCCATATTTCCCTCTGTCACCATCTTCAGTCCTTTTATTATAGGCATAATTGAAATTACAAACGGCTTCCGGCAGCTGCAGGAATTCACTCTTCCGCTTAATATAATAATGCCCATATCCTTTTTCTTATGTTCATTTGGAGGTATATGCGGTCTTGCACAGACACAGAGTATGATACAAGGAACCGGTCTTTCAATAAAAAAGTATTTATGCACTAAACTTGTGCTGAGTTTTTTTTCAACGACAGCAGTATATATACTATGTATGGTTATCCCCCACTTTAAGTAAAAATAATAAATAATTGCTTTACTGATAACAACCTTTATTCTGCACACAATTTATATTATATTAAGTTGTGTGCAGAATTCAGTTATAATTATACAAAATCTGTTTCACTCACCTGAACATCCTGCTGACCTGACGCTGCTGATTTATTCTGCTGTTGAACAACTTGCTGTGTTTGATCAGATTCATTTGCATGATCCGACTTATCTTCATTACGTCCCATAAGCTCTTCTTTATTCTCCTTAACAAGAGCAGAATATTTTTCCATCGTATTCATCATGCCGCGGTAACGAGTCTCAAAATTATTCATTGTACCATCAATTAAAGCCTGTAACTTATTTAAATTATCAGCCATATATTTGACGGCACCTTTATGCATCATCTCAGATTCTCTCTGTGCCTGATACATAAGCTCATTAGCTTGATTTGTAGCATCTGCCATTATTTCATCCGCTTCAGCAAGAGCCTGCTGTACGATCTCATGTTCGTCAACAAGATTTTGTATATTAAGTCTTGCCTCTTCAAGCATTTTCTCAGCTCTGTTTTCCGCGTCTGCCATGATCGCATCCTTATTCTCGAGCATTTTTCTATATCTCTTTATCTCGTCCGGCGCCTTCATTCTAAGTTCCCTAATTAAAGACAATAATTCTTCTTTATTAACTACAATTTTTGATGATGACAGCGGAGACGGTTTGCTTTTTTCAACCAAGTCTTCTAAATCTTTAATTATATCATTAATCTTATCATTATTTTTTCTGTCTCTGTCAGCCATATTTATTCCTCCAATAATTAATTTTGATATCTATTCTGATATTTAAATTTTTTCTCTTTCCTAAGTTTGTCCCAAATACGGCACTCCACAGAATAAGGAACGAATCTGGAAATATCACCCCCGAAAGATGCAATCTCTTTTACTGTAGAGGAGCTTATATATGAATATTTAGAATCTGTTATCATAAAAACAGTCTCTAACTCTTCTGACAAAGCTTTATTAGTCTGCGCCATTTGAAATTCATATTCAAAATCAACATTTCCCCGGACTCCCCGTATTATTGTATTAACATTCTGCTCCTTGGCAAAATCTACTAACAATCCCTTAAAATATGTAACCATTACATTTTCAAACGGGCATAATTCTTTTTTCAAAATATCTATTCGCTCTTCCAGAGAAAAAAACGGTCTTTTATTTTCATTGATTAGAACAGCTACGACAAGCTCGTCAGTAAAAGACGCCGCTCTCTTTATAATATCTAAGTGTCCTGCCGTCACAGGGTCAAAACTCCCCGGGTAAATTGCTTTTTTCATATTTTAATTTTCTCCTAAAAACCGCAGAAAAATATGCTTATTTGTCTTATAACATTTCTCTCTTGTAATTTCATATCCTAATACATCTGCAAATGTAAACTCTCTGTCAAGGGAAGCTTCAATAATTATTATCGTATTTTTATCGACAAGGCTGCTGTTTGATAATTCTGTTAGAACCTGTTCCTCAACTCCGCTCTTATAAGGAGGATCCATAAAAATTATTGTAAAAGCTTCTCTTCCATCCAGCTTTCTTATCGCTGTCACTGCATCCATTGTCTTTATAACAGCATGTTCAAAAAGTTTTGTTGTTTTAAGATTATCCTCTATACATTTAACAGCTGCCCTATTATTATCAACAAATACCGCGCTGGCCGCTCCCCTGCTTAAAGCCTCAATTCCTATCGCACCGCTTCCGCTGAACAAATCAAGAAAACTGGCTTCATATAAATGCGGCTGCAGTATATTAAATAGTGTTTCCTTTATCCTGTCAGTTGTGGGTCTAATATCAATACCCTCTACCGTCTTTAGTAAGATTCTTCTTGCTTTACCGGCAATTACTCTCATATTTTTCTCCTAAGCTTATTATAACACACCTTTTTATTATAATTTTCCTATTCTGTCATGTCAATAAAATATTTAAATTAGAAAATATCGTAAACAATTTATATTAACTTCATAATATTTTTATTAAACAGTAAACTTAATTACACAGAGGAACTGAGCATTCTCATTACAAAATTATGCAATGTCTGTGCAAGATTAATTTTATATGTTGCAATGCTTATTACAAGCAAAATTAAAAAAATTAATAATTTTGTCAGCAATGATTTTATCCTTTTTTTCTTATCTTCCTGCATTTTTTAAGTACCTACTCTCTAGTCTGCCCATTTCCATAAATTATATATTTCGTAGTTGTCAGCGCCATAAGACCCATTGGACCTCTTGCATGTAATTTCTGCGTGCTTATTCCAATTTCTGCTCCAAACCCAAACTCAAATCCATCAGTAAATCTTGTCGATGCATTTACATAAACTGCTGCCGCATCTATCTCATTTAAAAAGCGCTGTGCATTATCATAATCTTTTGTTATAATACTTTCAGAATGTTTTGTATTGTATTTATTTATATGCAAAATAGCCTCGTCTATATTTGATACTGTCTTAACTGAGAGAATATAGTCTAAATATTCTTTTCCCCAGTCTTCATCCGAAGCCTTATTCATACTCATCGCATTGCAAGCCTTATCATCGCCTCGAAGCTCCACCTTTTTTTTAGCAGAATCAAGGGCATCTTTTAGTTTATACAGAAAATCTTTCTCTATTGATTCATGCACAACAAGAGATTCACATGCATTACATACACCGATCCTCTGTGTTTTTGCATTGATTACAATTCTGACAGCCATATCTAAATCTGCAAATTCATCTATATATATATGACAATTACCTGTTCCTGTTTCTATCACAGGAATTGTGCTGTTCTCTACAACAGTTCTAATAAGTCCTGATCCGCCTCTAGGAATTAATACATTTACATAACGGTTCATTTTCATAAAATCTAATGTTGTCTCACGACTTGTATCCTCTATTATTTGAATGGCATCCTCAGGCAGGTAAAGCGATTTTAATCTTTTTCTTATTGAGGCAACTATTGCTTTATTTGAATTAATTGCATCGCTTCCACCTTTTAAAATAACAACATTTCCGGTTTTAAAACAAAGTCCGAATGCATCGGCAGTTACATTAGGACGTGATTCATATATGATCCCGATAACGCCAAGCGGAACCCTTTTTTGTCCAATCATCAGACCGTTAGGCCGGCTTTTCATTCCCAGAACTTCTCCGACAGGATCATCAAGAGATGCGACTTGACGCAGCCCCTCCGCCATTCCATCTATCCTTGCATGATTAAGCAAAAGTCTGTCAACAAGCCCCTCTGGCATCTGTTTTTCTTTAGCTTTAACAATATCCATATTGTTTGCATTTAAAATCTCTCTCTCGTCATCCAGCAGTCCCTGTGCAATGGCAAGAAGAGCCTTATTTTTCTTGGCCGAAGTGAGCTTGCACATTTCACTCTCGACAGCTTTTGCCCTCTCACCTATATTATTCAAGTTCACCATAAAACCACTCCTTTTTGTCGAATTAATCGGTTATAATCTGCATCATTTTAATATCATGTTCTTCTTTTGGAAGCTCATCAACAATCTGGCAGGAATATGCCAAAGCTATTGTTTTATAATTTTCATGTTCATTAAGATACCTATCATAAAACCCTTTTCCGTAACCTATTCTGTAACCTTTCTTATCAAATGCCACTCCGGGAATTATGACAAGAGCACTGTCGGGTTCGCACACTTCAGTAATTTTAGGCTCTAAAATACCTCGGTAACCTTTCTCTAAATCATCCAGCGAATTTATCTTATAGAACTGCATCTGTCCATCACCTATTACTCTCGGACAAGCTACAGTTTTACATTCAGATATACAATAAGTAATTAAATTTTCAGTAACTACTTCACTGCCATAATTAACGTAAATTAATATATTGTCCTCTTCAATAAAAGATTTGTTTCTTTTCAGCTTATCCGCAATTAGTGAACTTTTGACATCAATATACTCAACGCTTAACCCATCTCTAATTTTAAGAATCCTGCTTCTCAGTTCCCTTTTTCTTTCCATAAGTCTCTCCCAAGTCAACTACTTCTCCATCCGGCTTTTCTATAACTATATTGTCCAGCTGACTTTTTAAATTCATTCTCACACTCTCTATATATGCCTGTCTAAGCCTTGCCTGTTCTTCTTTTTCATCATCAGTTAAACCTTCTGATTTTGACTTATGATATAATTCGTTTATTCTCTTTATCTTATCTTCCATTATCATACAAATGCACATCCTTCCAAAAAATCCATCATCTTATCATATTGATCTTTCATATATTCTATCCCATGCTGATAAAATTCTTCCAAAACATCTGCATTTGTCTCTGTATTTTTGACAGGTAGAACCTGCGGTCTTATGACGAATACTTTATTTTGTTTTTCCAGAAACTCAATATACTCCATTGTGTGGTTATACTTTTTATATCGGTATTTTATAGCCCTTACCAGATTAGGATATTTCTTTCCATAAAGAAAGTGTGCGGCTCTTACAGCTCTCTCTGATGGTTTTTTACGATAATTACTATTGCGAGTAAGTATAACAACATTTCTGTTGCATCCATCTTCAATTGCTTTCTTTATTGGCACCGAATCTGACACTCCTCCGTCAGCAAAGGGAATACCGTCCACAGTTACAAGCGGTGATACTATTGGCAGCGAACAGGATGCTCTGCATATATCCATCAGTCTTCTTCTACTTGACTTCTCTTCTAAATACTCTGCCTTTCCTGTAAGAGCGTTAGTAGCAACAATCTTACATTCTTGTTTTGAGCTAAAGTAAGTATTATAGTCAAAAGGAAATATTGCATTAGGAAACAAATCAAATATAACATCTAAATCAAATATACTTTTCTTCTTAATAAGATATTTAATGCCTGTATAATTGCCTACCCTCTCATAATCAACCATTGTAATCTTTGTGCGTTCTTGCTGTCTTGATACATAGTCTACAGCATTGCAGCATCCTGCCGACACGCCTATAACATATGGAAAATACAAATTTTTCTGCATAAAATAATCTAATATACCGGCAGTAAATACACCTCGTTTACTGCCGCCCTCTAATATCAATCCTGCCTTTTTTGCCATTACCTTCTCACTCTCTTCTATAATTTTTCAACATAATCAAGCAAATAAAAATCATCATTTTTATCTGAAAGAAATATAGTTCCCACATTTTCACCGTCAATAATTTTATGAATTATATTTAAATCACTTCCATTGGCGATTATCATATCTGCTCCTGATGCAGTTGCAATTTTGGCTGCGGTAAGTTTTGTCGCCATTCCTCCAGTTCCAACCGTACTGCCGCTAGATTCTTTTCCCATATTCATAAAATGCTCATCCAATTTTTCAACAACATCTATAAACTGCGCATCATCTGACTGATTAGGATCATCTGTAAAAAGTCCATCTATATCTGACAGCAGTATAAGCAAATCTGCACCGACTAATGCTGATACAATTGCCGACAGCGTATCATTGTCACCAAACTGCATTTCGTATGTTGATACTGTATCATTTTCATTTACAATTGGTATAACACCATACTCAAGTAATTTCATCATTGTATTATGTGCATTCATGCGTGACAGATTATTAACAAATGTTTTTTTAGTCATCAGAACTTGAGCTGATACCTGATTATATTCGCTAAAAAGCTTCTGATACATCATCATAAGTCTTCCCTGTCCAACTGCCGCACAAGCCTGTTTCTCATCTATCATCTCAGGCTTTTTAACAAAACCAAGTGCCTTTCTTCCTACAGCTATAGCGCCTGATGACACAAGAACTACATCCATTCCTCTATTTCTTAAATTAACTAACTCCCTAACTAATTTCTCCAACTTAACAATATTTAACATTCCTGTCTCTTCATTTGTAAGTGTTGAAGAACCTATTTTAATTACAACTCTTTTGTGGTCTGCCATAATACTCTTTCTGTCCACCTTAAATTTCCTCCAAAAGTCTTATTAACTTTTTATTTTACACTAATTTGTATTCTTTTGCAATCGCTTCGGCAACTTTTATTCCATCTATAGCTGCGCTTGTAATTCCGCCTGCATATCCTGCGCCCTCTCCGCATGGATATAATCCGCAGACATTTAAAGACTGCATGCTTTCATCTCGTACAATTCTTACTGGAGATGATGAGCGGCTCTCAACTCCCGACATAATTGCATCATATCTCGCAAAACCTTTAATCTTCCTGTCAAAATCCGCAATACCACGTTCTATAACGCCAGTAATTTCATCAGGAAAAATACTTCTTATATCGCCAAAACTATATTTTCCTTTTATACATGGCATATATTCTCCAAAATCTGTGCTTATGCGCCTATTTACAAAATCACCATACAGTTGTATTGGAATACTGCCGTCACCTGCTATATATGCCCGCTCCTCAAGCTTCCTCTGAAGATTTATCCCCGCAAGCACATCTTCTGAACCAAAATCCTGCTCATTAACTGTTACTAATAATGCACTGTTTGCATTATGTGAATCTCTAGCAGAATAACTCATTCCGTTTATCGCAAGACGTTTATCTTCTGAGGAAGCATTAACTACATAACCTCCGGGACACATACAAAATGAAAATATACCTCTTCCTGTTTTATCTTTCGCTGTAAGTTTATAATCCGCGGCACCAAGTTTGTTTACATTCTCTCTCCCATACTGAGACAAATTTATTATCTGCTGCGGATGTTCTATCCTGATTCCCACAGCAAATGCTTTCTGTTGCATAATAATATTTTTATTTTTTATCAACTCAAATGTATCTCTGGCAGAATGCCCAATAGCCAGCACCACATGCTCTGTCTCTATCCATTCCTTATTATTGACACATACCGCCCTGATTTTACCATTATCTATATTAAAATCTGTAAGCAAACAGTTAAATCTGACTGTTCCTCCTAAATTTATAATTTCATTTCTCATATTGACAACAATTTTCTGAAGCTCATCTGTACCGATATGAGGTTTATTTACATATAATATCTCTTCTTTTGCACCAGCCTTTACAAATTCTTTCAGAACAAAATGCCCTCTGCCTAATTCATCTTTAATAAGTGTATTTAGCTTTCCATCGCTGAAAGTACCCGCACCGCCTTCGCCAAATTGTACATTAACATTTTTTTCTAATACTCCACTCTTCCAAAAAGTATTTACAAACTCTACTCTTTTTTCAACCGGAGCGCCTCTCTCAATAACGATTGGAGCAAAACCGCTTCTCGCCAGCATAAGCGCACAAAAAAGTCCTGCCGGCCCGCTGCCGACAACAACAGGCCGTTTACTTATTTCCTTAACTCCGTTATGCTTAAAAATATATGCAGTACGTTTTACAAATTTAATATCATTCTTCTTTAATTTATTGACAATTTTTTGTTCTGTTTTTTCATCATTTAAATTTACATCTATTATATAACTGAAAAAAAGCTCTGGTTTTTTTCTTGCATCTAATGATCGCTTTACAATATTATAACTATAATTTATTCCTTCTCTAAGTCTTAAACTTTGCAGTAGTTTTTTTTCAAGCTGTTCTTCGCTGTGGCAAATATTTAGCTTTAGCTGCTGTATTCTTATCATTTTCTATGCCTCCATTACATTGTTATATTTGTGAAGCATACTTTCCTGCCACAAAACCGCTTGACCATGCCCACTGTAAGTTATAACCGCCGCATTTACCATCTACATCTAATATTTCCCCAGCAAAATATAAATCTTTTATAAGTTTTGATTCTAATTGTTCATTTACCTCATCTGTCAGAACCCCTCCGCAGCAAACCTGCGCCTGAGCAAAATCACCTGTCCCTGTGATGTTAAAATCAATATTTTTCAATGTATGACAAATATTATTCCACTGTTCATCAGTGAAGCTGTCTACACTAATATTTCCTTTTATTCCCAATTTAAATGCGATTACTGAGATTATTTTTTCATTAAGAAATCCTGTCAGAAAAGCTGTTAGATTTTTATAGGAATTATTTTCTAGTCTTTTATGAAAAAAATTTAATAATTGTTGTTCTGTATACATTGGTATAAAGTCTATCTCGACTGTAACCGAATGCTTGTTTTTATTTACTGAACTATTTAAAACCTTAGATGCATAGCGGCTAACCTGAAATACTGGTATTCCTGATATTCCGCTTTTTATAAACTGTATCTCGCCCTCATCATAGGCTTTTTGCACCCCATCAATTAACAATCTGACGCCCCCATAATTTCTAAGCCCAGAAAGTGTATTTATTTCTTTACCTGAACATTTTAATGATACAAGCGCCGGATAAGGACCATTTATATGATGTCCCAACTCTTTCGCCAATTTGTAACCGCTTCCATCTGAACCTGTTGCTGGAGCAGCTTTTGAACCTGCAGCTATTATTAAAGATTGCCCTTCATATACATAACCATCTGTGTACACTTTAAATAACTTTTCTTGCTTCTCTATTTTAATAATATTTATATTGCAGGCGATTTTTATTTGTAAATGTTCTGCCTCCATTCTTAGAAGAGCCGATACCGCCGATGCCTGATTGCTTAACGGATAAAAATATCCATTGCGCTCTTTAGGTACAAGTCCAATGCCCTCAAAAAAATCTATTGTATCATCAAACGAAAATTCCTCAAGTATATTTTCAATTAATTCACAATTTTCATCATAATAATAAAATTTTCCTTGATTTCTGTTAGTAAAGTTACATTTTCCGTTACCAGTATGCTCAATCTTTCTGGCTGTAAAATTCATATGCTCCAATATTGTAACTTTTGCTCCTCTGCGCGCCGCGGTTATAGCCGCCATAAAACCTGCGGCTCCCGCTCCGACAACTAGAATTCTCTTCTTCTCTGTCATTAAATTAACTCCCCAATATAATAGAAACCTTTACATTCAATTAATCTAACTTTACATATTGTACCTATCACAGATTTATCTGCCTTAAAATGTACAATTGAATTATTGCTGAGTCTTCCTGTAATTAGAGATGAATCCTGCTCATTGACCATCTCCGCCAATACTTCCTGCTCGCTTCCTGTTATCTTCTTCATTTCCTCAGCTGCAATATCCTGAACCTCTTTAAGCAGCATATTAAAATTTTCTTTCACTTCATTTTCAGGAACTTGATTTTCCATCTGAGCTGCAGGAGTACCTGTTCTTTTGGAATAGATAAATGTAAATGCACTCTCATACCTTACCTGTCTCACTACATCTATAGTTTCCATAACATCTTCCGCCGTCTCACCCGGAAAACCTACAATAATATCGGTAGTAAGCGCTATATCTGGTATTTCTCTGCGAATTTTAGCCGCCAATTTAATATAATCCTCTTTCGTATACCTTCTGTTCATCTTCTCTAAAATTCGGCTGCTTCCTGACTGCAGCGGCAAATGCAGATGCCTGCATATTTTTTTTGATTCTTTCATAACCAGAATAAGTTCATCAGATAAATCTTTAGGATGTGATGTCATAAACCTTATTCGTTTAATGCCTTCAATCTTTTCTATCTCGCGCAGCAGCTGAGCAAAAGTAATCGGCTCGTCCAAATTCTTTCCATATGAGTTTACATTTTGCCCAAGCAGCATTATTTCTACTACACCATCTGCGGAAAGCTGTTTTACTTCGTTTATAATATCCTGCGGTTTCCTGCTTCTCTCTCTGCCTCTCACATATGGAACAATACAGTAACTGCAGAAATTATTACAACCATACATTATATTTACACCTGATTTAAATGAATACTTTCTCTCGCTAGGCAAATCCTCAACTATTTTGTCTGTATCTTTCCAAATATCAATTATCATTCCATCAGAATTAAAACTGTTGTAAACTAACTGTGCAAATTTAAAAATATTATGTGTTCCAAAGACGATATCAACAAATGAATAAGATTTCTTAATCTTCTCCACAACGTCAGCTTCCTGCATCATACAACCGCACATTGCTATTTTCATAAATCTGTTTTTCTTTTTTAATGTGCCAAGCATACCAAGTCTTCCATATACTTTCAGATTAGCATTTTCACGCACTGTACATGTATTATAAATTACAAAATCCGCTTCACTCTCTTCTTCTGTCATTTCGTAGCCCATAAGCTTTAATATACCAATAAGCTTCTCAGAATCTTTAGCGTTCATCTGACAACCCATACATTTTGAAAAGGCTTTTAACGGTCTTCCTGTCTTATCAGCAATACTGCATACATACTCCCTGCATTTCTCTATATATTGATATTGTATATCACTCTCATTCTCAGCTGCTGTATTTTCTATATTTATCGCATCTGCCATAATTAATTCCTCCAACTATAATTAAAACTTGTAATATTTATAATGTTGTAGATTCTAATCCCTTATTGTTATTGTTTAAACCTGATAGCTTATTTATTTTATATCAAAACAGCATAAACCTCAAGTGCTTTTCAACATAATTTCCACATCCTTTATATTAGCATATAATTGTTTTTAATTCAGCAAAAGGGACATTTTTCGACATACAGAATAAAATATATTAACAAACTATTTTTTTGATATTAAATAATGTTTATTATATATAGCCAAAAAGGAGTAAAAATGGAAAATAAATTAGTTTGGAATAAACGATTTAATATTGGAGTTGAGCTTATTGATGAGCAGCATCAAAAACTGTTTCGCATCCTAAATAAGTTGTTTGGTTTAAGACAACAAACAGAGAAGAGTCACTGGCTCTGTCAAGAGGCGGTGAAATACTTCAAAGAACACACATGTCAGCATTTTGCCGATGAGGAAGCTTATATGACCTCAATTGACTATGCCGGGCTTGAAACGCATAGACACATTCATAACAATTTTCGCGAGCGTACACTGCCCGCATTGGAAAAAGAACTAGAACTAACTGACTATTCAGAAAATTCTATTAATCATTTTCTAGGTGTCTGTGTCGGATGGCTTGTCGGACATACATTGATTGAAGATCATATGATAGTAAGCGGTGAGACAATCAAACAATGGGAACAGCTGCTTACTGGCGAAGAACAAGCGGTTATGGAACAGATAATTGCCAACCTATTATATAAAATGTTTCAATTAGAATCTGAACTTATAAGTGATTGCTATGGCGGTGAGAAGTTTGGAAACGGTATTTATTACCGATTAATCTGCTGCACAAAGGAACAGAAATGTCGTGAATTCTTCTTCATTTTTGAAGAACAATTAATTGTCAGTACAGTTGGCAATGTGCTGCATTCAAAAAACGAAACTATAAATGATTTGATGATAAATACATCCAGATTTGCCGCACAACAGATGATTGAACACATAAAAAAACATTTTTCGAATTCTGAGTCATTTGATATTGTTGAGGAACAGCTGTTGACGTATGAACAATTTCAAAAAATATTTGAGAAGCTAAGCCCACAGTTCAGCCTGTTATTTGATACTAAAAAAGGATATTTTGCGTTTTGTATGACATCTTCTGATAAGTTTCTTAGTGAGGATGATGTTTCAATTTTAACAGAAAATGCTATGACAAAAGTAGCGGGATACCTTAAACAGAATGAAACTATTAAAGCAGCAAACAGACATAAACGTAAAGTTATGGTAGTTGATGATTCTGATTTTATTCTGTTAGCTATGCATGAACTGCTGGGAAATGATTACGAGGTATTGACCGCCAAGTCCGGATTATCTACAATCCGAGGAATTACACTGGATCGGCCTGACCTTATTCTGCTGGATTATGAAATGCCTGTCTGCAATGGCAGCCAGGTTTTGGAAATGATTCGTTCAGAAAACGATTTTGCCGATATTCCTGTGATCTTTCTTACAAGTCGTGTTGACAGAGAATGCGTAAGAAAGGTAATTGCACTTAAACCAGATGGATATCTGTCTAAATCACTGCCACCCGAGATAATAAAAAAGGAAATTGACCGGTTCTTTGATAGACTAAATCCTGTTAAATCTACTATTTTCTAAACTTTGTATAATATATTCGTCTGTTTTTTATAATATGTATCTAAATTGAAATTTTATTATGTAATTACCACATATCAATAACAACCAATCTTTATAAATAATTTGTATATAACTTGATTCATAAAGATTGGTTGTTCATATGAATAAAAAAATATCTATAAAAGTTCCAATAGCTCTTTAACAGAATCTTTAAAAGGGGAGTCTTCTAAATGTTTTAATATAGGTTTACAATACACAACTGCCTGATATGAATAATAATAAAAACTGTAAAACAGGTCATCAGAAAAGACTTCTCCATCTTCATATCGCATTTCATCTTCTTCCTCGTCATATTCCTCAGACCACAAATAATCTTCATTTAGCATATCTTCAAATCGCTCCAAAGGGTCAGTATTTTCCATACTGTCAATATCATGAAAGCATTCAACCATCAGACCAAAAAAATCTAACAGCGATTCAACAATATAATGTGCCGCTTTATTATGTTTATATTTGGCAGCCGCACGCTCAAAAAGCTTCGCTAAGAAGATCATTGTAAAAGGAGCCGAATGCCACAGTGTACTCTGATGTTCTGTGTTGCTTTCAAGCGTAAAAAGAGCCTCTTTCACTTTATCCATATTTTCCATTTTAAATAATATATTAAAACATTTAGGAAACTCTGTTGCACGTCCATAAGGAGTTGACAATCTGTGCCATGGTACTTCATCCACTTCTAAATTCTTCATAAACAATTGATTTTCGTCCATTATTTTACCTCTTTTCTCTTATATGAATTATAAATACACCTAAACCAATTAACAAAGTTAATCGGCTATCCTTCCACAAAAAGCTACCATTTCTTACCATAATAATTTACACATCTAAATTCCGGCTTCTCATCATAACCAACCATGTTCTTTGATACCATAAAATAAAATGTTCTTGTTTGGTCTAAATTTGTATTTACTATATCTGTCAATCCAAAATCCAATATAATCTCACCACTATTTGTTGCTTCATGTCCTGTTATTGCCATACGCAAATTATCTAAATCATAATCATAGCTGCAAGGAAAAGTAACCTTATAAAAATATTTTCTCACTAAATCTTCTTTATTTATGCCATACATCTGCATAAGTGTTAATTTCTGAAGCAATGATAAATTCTTTATATCCTTAACTTTGCTTACACTTATATGTGAACTTTCAATATTTATATTGTTATCATACATGTCTTCTGTTAAACCGCAGATATCTTGCTCGCCTTCAAACTCTGTAAGCAATAAAGCATCACCCAAAACTCTAATTCTTGCACTGTATGTATCCGGCATCTTAACATATGCTTTTCCCTTTACCAATTCTTCAATTCCCAACGCCACTTTAAGATACTGTGAAACATCCATAAGCTGAACTTTATCAGAATCTACACCACAATAAAGAAGATTCTCTTCAGTAGTTTCCTCAATATTTAAAGCAAGCTTTAATCCCTTGGTTACATCCCCCAATGTAACCTTTCCATCACCGTCAAAATCACCATAAGCCACTTGTATGGCATTATTTTTTGTAGTACTGCTGTTTTCTTTTATTGGCATCTTAATATTAAATGCAATATTAAATGGGTTAACATTTAAGTCTTCCTCGAAACAGAGCAGTAATCCTTCCACAGCAAACGCAGAAGCACCTACCTCTTCAAGAGTCGATGGAATAATTATTTTTCGCAAATTAGAGCAATTAAAAAATGCCCTCTCTCCAATTGCATTTAAACTATATGGAATCTTAAAATCTGACAATTCTAAACATCCCTCAAAAGCATATTTATCTATTGCTTCCAAATGATTAGGAAACTCAATTTCAGATAAACTGCAACAGCCTCTAAATGCACATACTCCAATATCAGTTAAATTATCCGATAACTTAACTGTTTCTAAACCTGTACAATCTTCAAATGCACTGCTTTCAATAGATAAAACGCTGTCTGGAATTACAATAGCAGTAAGACCTTCACAGCCAAAAAACGCACCTTTTCCAATATATTCAATACCCTCTGGAATAAATGAATTTTTACATCCTCCTACCAATACCTGACTTTTCTTATCAATTAACGCATTACATTCTTCCCTGCTCTCATATACCTTATTATCAGGAGATACTTTTATACTTTCCAACTTATTGCAATATAAAAAAGGTGTTCCATAGCTGCCATAAAAAAATCCATTTACAGGAACTGACGCCATACCAATACTTTCAACAGTTGAAGAAATCTCAACAGATATCATCTCACTGAAATCTAAAAATACATTTAATCCTATTGAGGTTATCCCCTCATCGACTATTACTTTGACTACTTCTTTTTTTATATCATAGAAAGCATCATCCGCAATTGCTCCCTCGCCAAAAATATAAAGTGTTCCATCCTCATACAAATTAAACTTAACATTATCTTCCTCAGTACTCCCACAATCTCCGCTTTTTATAACCGTTCCCTGCTCCTCCTGGCTAAATTCAGAAAGCTGTGCATATGTAGTGCCTGTTTTGCTTAAATTGATAATAAACATAATCAAAAATACTATCAGAAAAATCCCATAATATCTTTTCTTCATATATATACCTCCCATAATTTTTATTCCCAAGCAATGCTTATTGTTGGCATGCCTTTATAATTTTTAGCTCTCTTATATGCTTTAACATCAATAGAATAATACCCTGTCTTCGTAATATAATATTCTATTATTTCTACGTTATTATTAGCTGATGTTGAACTTGCCAATATAGTTCCATTACTATCTTTCAAATATAAATCTATATCATCAACATCATCACGAGAATTTATTAATATATTATTTGGATTATCAAAAACCATTACAATCCTTACTTTCTGTGTATCAACAAATTGTTTCTTTGCTACTGTTTTCATTTCACCTACATTAATTGATTTAATTTGAGCATTGTCATAGTTATTTGTTACCAACTCAACTGAATCCTCTGCATCAACCATACCAGCTCCCGTCTTATCTCTTAAATGTTTTCCATTAAAAGAATTATCCGTAGAATTTATTACATTATCTCGTGCAGCCAACAGTAATTTTGCCTTTACCATTGTAGGATTTGCTTTTAAATAAACATTAGCCTGAAGCATCTGTGCAATAACACCTGTCACCAAAGGAGCTGATAAACTTGTACCTGTTCTTTTTAAAAAACCGATTTCTCCTGAACTATCTTTGCAAGAAGCTACAAAGACATTTGTACCAGGAGCAGAAATATCTGGTTTATTTGCTTGATAAGAAGGTTCTTTAAATGAAGATTGACTATTTGCAGCATACGGATAAATCATCCCATTTCCATCATCACCAACTGTCTTAAGATTTCCTACAGTTATTACATTATATGCATAACCAGGAGAAGTAATACACTTATCAATAAATTCTCCTTCATTCCCTGCTGCATTAACAAAGATTATATCATTAGTTTTTACTAAAGAATCTATTTCTTTATCAAACGCTGTATATTTTGTTGTTGCCGCTACTCCTATACTGCAATTAATTACATCTACTCCCTCATCAACTAATCTATTTATTGCATCTAAAATTTCATTTTCCCATTTTGCTCCAATTTGATAAACTGTCGCATCTGGAACAATCCCTTCAAAAGACTTTCTATAATGTTTCTCATTATTATTTTGACTATAATTCTCACTTTCTATATAATAACCATCTACATGCTTACCTGCAATAACAGAAGTTACAACTGAAGCGTGTTCTGAAATTGTTGTATTGCCAGGATTAAGACAATGAATATTGGAATTTCCAGACAAATGAGGATTATTAGGATCAAATCTACCATCATTAGCTTCTACTATTCCAATCTTTATACCCTTTCCTGTATATCCATTACTCTTAGTTCCATTAGTTCTACTCGCACAAATCTGATCCATAATTATATCATATTTAGAAACAACCTCCAATTTCTCATATAAACCTATACAAGATACTTCTTCCATCTGAGCAAATTTTTGTATTTCTTCTGGTTGGACATTCACAATTAAAGTTTTACTGTGACTGCTTTTATATATTATATCATTCTCAGTAATATTATTTTTGTCTATAAACTCATCATTTGATGTTAGACACATATCTTTAATAATCTCTCTTTTTACTTGCTTATAATTATCTACCCTTTGTTCAATCCTGCTTTCTATCATTGTCTTATTTATTGTTACTCCACTTGAACGCGAATCCTTTAAAAGAGAAAAACCTTTTTTACTACTATCAAACAAATTCGACTCAACTTCATATGCCTTTTCAACACCAACTTCACTTATAACTTCTTCTGTAACTTCTGGAACAAGTACTTCTTCAAATTTCTCCTTATCTGTGAAAAGATTATCATCAATACCTTGTTCCAGAAGCTGTTCAGATACTTTTTCATCATCCAAATCTTCTAAGAAAATATATATTCCTATCTTATCAGAACAATTTGACATCTTCTCCAACACACGTTCATCAACTTTTTCTTTCCAAATTTGATCATTTGTCTCTGCTTCTAATGGACTTACTCCATTACTTAACAACATACATCCAGAAATAATCGCAGCAATAATTTTTCTTTTCATTTAAATTCTCCCTTCCTCAATAAAAAATAAATATAACTGATTATTTACTATTTACATTTATAAAATAGCATATCTTACTAATAAAAACAATGATTTTAACAATTTTTATACATAATTACCATTATTATATTATCTTTAAAAAATATATAAATTTGACTTTTATTAATGTAATGATATACTAAGTACAAAAGAAACAAATTATTAAATTTATTAATTATTTGGAGGGAATATGCAAAATATAAAGTACTACGATATAGGTTTAAACTTGTTCTGTAAACAATTTCCTGAACCTGTAAAAATAATTGAGGAAGCAATAAATAATGAAGTCTGCTGTATTTTAACCGGAACAGATATGAAAGAGAATAAAAAAATAAACGAATTTGTTAAAACACATGCTGCTTTTGGAACAGCAGGAATACATCCTCATAATTCAGATCGTGCAAGACAGCAAGATTTTCAGCTTATTGAACAAATTTTATCTGAAAATGATAAAATAGTTGCAGTTGGAGAGTGCGGCTTAGATTATGACCGTATGTTTTCTTCGAAAGAGAATCAGATAAGATGTCTAGAAAAGCATATTGTCTTAGCTGAAAAGATTAATAAGCCATTATTTCTGCATGAGAGGAGCGCCTCGGCCGATTTTATTAAAAGATTTAAAAAACATGAAGAAATTTGCAGAAAATCAGTAATACACTGTTTTACAGGTGATATAACAATATTAGATAAATATCTTTCTATGGGATTTTCTATTGGTATTACAGGCTGGATTTGTGATGACCGACGGGCAAAGGAATTGCGTGATGCTGTGCATATAATTCCATTAGATCGTATTTTAGTAGAGACAGATGCACCTTATTTAACACCACGAAATGTACCTGGTCTTAACAAAACAAACGCACCCCAGAATATTAAATATGTTGTCAGGGAACTTGCTAAATATATGAAGGTGACAGAGGAAAAATTAATAGAAAATGCTAAGAAAAATACAGAAAGAATATT
>CATJTQ010000122.1 GCA_949743325.1 uncultured Lachnospiraceae bacterium | reverse complement strand
ATGCAGTTTTCAAGGTTCAACTATATCTGAAGTGCATTTCTGCAATTCTTTCAAAAATTTTCATTTTAGACTTGACTTTTAATAGTTAGTCTTTCTTTAATAAAATTCATATTAGCTGACGTATTGATAAATAATTATGGACACACTCTTTTATCTAATTAACATTTTCTAACTTATTTCCTACAGTCTGTACAACACACGACACTAAACTGTCAATCGACGCCTCCTTTGACACATATGTTTTCATATTATAATTATCAGCGGCAGCTTTTGTCTGCACCCCTATACAAAACGCCTTAACATCTTTTAAATTATTAGGCTTAACAATGTCCGCAAATCCTTTTACGGAAGAGGCACTTGTAAATAACACATAGCAATTCTCGTCTGAAATAAAGTCAAAGTTAATTATTTTCTTATTATAATTATTAGATACAGTCTTATAAATTGGCAAATCTGTTACCGATATATTTTTTCGTTTTAATAACTCATCAACAATTTCTCTGCTTCCCTCTTCAGCTCTCGGAATTAGTATTTGGTCCCCGTCATTACAAATAGCTGCAATATTTTTTCCAAATTCACTGCCTGAATATATTTTAGGCATATAATCAACTAAAAGACCGGCGCTTTCCAATACTTTTTTTGTTGCGCTGCCAATTGCACCTATCTTTACATTCCCCATAGAACGAATATCTATCCTAAGCTCCCTAAGCTGCTGCAGAAACGTTTTTACACCAAATGGTGACGTAAACAAAATAAACTGATACTCCTTTAAATTTCTGTAGACAGACTGAATTGTATCATTAATTTCAAGCGGTTTTGTCTCAATTGATGGTATCTCAACTACCTCCGCTCCAAGCTCTCTAAGTTTAACTGTAAGTGAAGAAGCTCTATCCTTTGGTCTGGTAACTATCATTTTCTTGCCAAACAAAGCCTTTTTTTCATACCATGAAAATTTTTCTGAAAGACCGCATACTTCACCAACAACAATTATAGCCGGAGTATGAATCCCAGCCTCTATTACTTTATCTTCTATCGTACCAACTGTTGCCACAACTCTCTTCTGACTGGAAGTTGTTCCCTGCTGCAATACAGCTGCCGGCATATCTGTTTTCATTCCCGCATCTATAAGTCCCTTAATAATAAAAGGAAGCGATGATAACCCCATAAGAAAAACCAATGTTGAGTTAGTTTTCACTAACTCACTAAAGGGAATATCAGCATCTTTCCCCGCTCTTCTATGCCCAGTAATTATATGTACCGAAGACACATAGTCTCTGTGTGTTACTGGAATACCATTATAAGCAGGTACGGCGACTGCAGATGTAACACCCGGAACAATTTCAAATTCTATTTTATTTTCCGCCAGCAACTCCAGTTCCTCTCCTCCTCTGCCAAACAGAAAAGGATCTCCTCCTTTCAGTCTAAGTACATTTTTCCCCTCTAATGCACTCTCACATAAAATACGATTAATTTCTTCCTGCACAACCTTATGATTTCCCGCTCTTTTTCCTACATCAATAGTCTCTGTATTGTATGGAATCAACGAAAGGACTGCATCACCCACCAAACTGTCATAAACGATTAAATCTGCTCTGTCAATTAGTTCCCTAGCTCTTACCGTAAGCAAATTCACATCAGACGGTCCAGCTCCGACAAGCCATACTTTTCCTTTACTTTTCATAATTTCATTATCCATATTATTTTCATCGCAATTTTTATCCATTAGCATCATTTTGTCAAACCTTTCATCTTATCTGCAAGATCTGCCGCCATACTTACACCATCGTCAAGCAGGCCAACAACCTTTCTTCTGACACCGATACCTGTGTTTTCATTGTAATAATATCCCCACAATGTTATCTCATCACCGTTAATAACTGCATGGGCGGCAATGGGTTCGCTGCAGCCGCCGTCAAGCCTTGATATAAATTCACGCTCACACTGTATTCTCTTTTCCGTCTCTTCAGAAAAAAGCGGTTTTAAATAATCATAATTTAAATCGCTTCTTCCCTGAACAGCAATTACTCCCTGCCCGGCTGCCGGCACCATCTCATCAACAGTAAATTCCCTGTTTATCCTGTTTTCCAGTCCCAATCTTTTAAGACCTGCCTTTGCAAGAATAATAGCGCCATACTCGCCATCATCTAACTTCCTAAGCCTTGTAAGTACATTTCCTCTCACTGGCTTTATATCTGCATTCGGATACAACTCCAAAAACTGTCTTGCTCTTCTGTTACTTGATGTACCTATCGGCAGGCTGAAATCAATTTCATTACAATCTTTTGGCAAAACAAGAACATCCGATGCTGATTCTGCTTCCAAATACCCGAGTATCGGAAGTCTGTCATCTATATCTACCGGCAAATCTTTAAGACTGTGAACAGAAAGCTCACTATTTCCATCTAGGAGAGCTCTGTCTAACTCCTTAACAAAAAGACCTTTTCCTCCGATTTTATCAAGCGTCCTGTCTAAAATTTTATCACCAGTTGTTTTCATTGTAAGCATTGCAGCACTGACATTCTCACATTTTCTGTTTATGTAATCCATAACAATCTTTGTCTGAGCAACAGCCAAAACACTGTCCCTGCTGCCAATAATAACTTCTCTCATATCACTGCTCCTCAAAATAATTTCTTAAATCCGCCGCTGCATTTTTAACAATACCATGTCTTTTCCCATCACCGCAAATACCTATTACTAAATCTTCGTTCTGTACTATTGCCGGAAAATAAAAATCACAGTTTAAAGCATTATCACATACATTCACAAGCGCGCCTGCCGCTCTAGCAGAAGATGCGATTATCTCATTAACTTCCATTTTATCTGTCGCTGCTAACACAATAAAAAATTCTGATAACTTCTCAGAATTTATTTTCTCCCAGTCCTCAAATGACTCCGAAACTAAGAATAGATTGTCTGTCTTCTTATTTAATCTAATTAACCCATCTATAAATTCAGGAGAGACAACAGTTATTTGACAACCAAAATTTAGCAATACACTAACTCTTCGGAAGGCAATATTTCCTCCCCCAAATACAATAATCTTCTTATCTCCCAGATTAACAAAAAGCGGAAAACGCATTGTCCTATCCATAAAAGACCTCTCTATAAAACACTTTTAAAAATTTTCATACACTCATTAAACTCTTTTGGCGACAGACCCTTTTGAAGTGAGAACAAAAACTTCTGCATTACTTTATCTGAATTAGATTTTACAAGTTCATAAATTATAGCCTTTTCCTCACTGCTGCATGTCAATGTCCTAAATTGTCTTTCCACACGCCAAGCTACTTCCTCGCCAAATTCCGTTCCTGTATTCTGTATATTTTTTAATTGTAACCGGCTGCTCTGTTCCGCTAAAAAACTTTTTATATCCTGCTCAAGCAGCGACTTTGCTTCAGCTAACTGTATTTCCATACGCTCTGATACTTTATCTATTTTAAGTGAGTCTATATCATATAGAACCATACCGCCTCTTCGCGCAATTCTACAGTCGATATCTCTTGGAACCGCTAAATCAACAAAAACAGTATTTTGTTTTAAATCTATATTACAGAGCTTGTCCACAGTTATAGTTAAGTTAGGGCTTGATGTTGCAGAGAAAACATAATCACATTCAGGAAGAATTTTATATCTGTCACCATAATCAACTCTTCTGCACCCTTTAGGAATACAGACAATTCCGCTTCTGTACTGCCTTACAGTCACAGTTACGTCTGCTCCTGCCTCCTTTAAGTTAGTTGCAGCTAACTTTCCCATCTCACCATTTCCAATAACAAGACACTTCTTATTATTAAAAGAATAACCCATACCATTTAAGTAACTTACAGCTAATGCCGCAGCTGAACGGTTTCCCTTATCAAAACTAACTTCATTTCGTATTTTTTTTCCTGCAGATATAGCCATTCTAAATAGCACTTCAATATAAGAATCCGTACTTTCCATCTCTCTTGCATTTGCAAGGGCATCCTTTAACTGCGTTAGAATCTGGTCATCTCCAACTATCATTGACTTAAGGCCTCCGCTCAAATAAAACAAATGCCTTACTGCATCTTCACCGTGCCGTCTTATAACCATTTCCTCAACATAATCTTTTTCAAGGTTTTTCTCATCTGCAAGAAACTGTGTTAGATCTAAACTATTATCAGAGCAGCTTGCCCATAGTTCCATACGATTGCATGTTGAGATTAACAGACATCCGCTAACATTCTCATAGCTCTTCAATTTATCCAAAGCGGCAGAAGCGGCAGATTTAGTAAAAGAAAATTTTTCACGAATATCAACTGCTGCTATATTATGGTCTATTCCAATCATCTTAATATCCATAGTAAATTATTGCGCCATCAGCAATAATGCATTGCAAATTGCCGCAGCCACATTTGATCCTCCTTTACGTCCCTGTGCAGCTATATAAGGCATATCAGTATCCATAATAAGCTGCTTTGAAGCCTCAACGTTTACAAAACCTACCGGAACTGCAATTACGAGAAGCGGTTTTATCTTTTTGTCATCATAAAGCTCTCTAAGGCGAACTAACGCTGTAGGAGCGTTTCCAATCGCATATATTAAATTATCTTGTAGCAATGCCGCCTTATCCATACAGGCTGCCGCTCTTGTAGTTCCATTTTCTTTAGCTGCCAACGCAACATCTGCGTCTTTCATAAAATTATATAATTTACCGCCAAATTTAGAGAAATTTCTTTTATTGATACCTGAAAGCGCCATCTGCGTATCAGTTACTATTGACGCCCCATCCTTTATTGCCTGGATTGCCAATTGTACAACACCAGCAGAAAACTTAAGGTTTTTAGCATAATCAAAATCAGCCGTTGTATGTATTGCTCTCTTAATAATCGGCTCCTTATCACGGTCAAGAGTAATACCCATTGAATCAAGCTCTTCACCTATAATCTCAAAACTTCTCTTTTCTATATCTTCAGGAAGTACATTCTCTAAATTAATTTTCATCTTTGCTTCACCTATCTTCTTCAATTCAATATCATTGATTTATAATTTCATAAACTTTTTTCATATCAATTGACTCTCGTAAAATATCAGCTAATTTATCATACTGCTCATTTTTATATGAGACATAGTCTTTAACATGCAAATCAGAGAAATCAAGCCCTTTTCTCTCTGCAAGCGCCTTAACAATACCTGATACCACCTGTTCATGGTCAAATATACCATGAATATAAGTACCGTAGACATTGCCATAACAGCATCCTTCATCCTTGTCAAAGCTTCCGTCAATTGACTTAATATTCGTAAAAGGTTTTCCTGTACTGTAAATAGTACTGCTTCCCATATGAATCTCATAACCTTGAATATATGTTCCGCCCAACGATTTAAAAATACCTTCATTATATAAAACGCTGCCTTCAATTCTTGTTCTTGTCTTAACCTTTTCAAACACAGTTTTCATAGGAAGCAAACCCATTCCTCGAATGCTGCCGCCTCCCTCTGTATTATCTGGATCTGATATTTCCTCGCCCAGCATCTGGTAACCGCCGCATACGCCGAAAATAACAACACCCTTTGCATGTGCTTTTAATATAGCTGTTTCCAAGCCATTCTGTCTTAGTTCTCTTAGATCATCTATCGTATTTTTACTGCCAGGAAGGAAAATCAAATCCGGCTCTCCAAGTTCATCAACTGAATGTACATATCTAAGCGAAACTCCTTCAATACTTTCAAATCTATTAAAATCTGTAAAGTTAGAAATCCTTTTCACACAAATAACAGCCAAGTCAATATCAGCCGCAGATTTTCGATTAGTAAGCCTTGACGACAGACTATCTTCATCCTCAATATCAATATTCGCATATGGAACAACACCAACAACCGGAATATTACACTTATCTTCTATCATAACAATTCCTGGGTCTAAAATTGACTTATCACCCCGAAATTTATTTATTATCAGACCTTTTATATATTTACGCTCATCATTATCAAGCAGTGCAACCGTACCGTAAAGCTGTGCAAATACACCGCCGCGGTCAATGTCCCCCGCCAACAGCACTGGGGCATTTACCATCTTTGCCAATCCCATATTGACAATATCATCCTGTTTTAGATTAATTTCCGCAGGAGAACCTGCCCCTTCTATTACAATTATATCTGAAATCTGCTCTAAGTGCTTATATGCATTTAAAATATCAGGTATCAGTTCTTTTTTATATTTAAAATATTCCCTCGCAGGCATATTTCCTTTCGCAATGCCATTTACAATAACTTGAGAACCGATATCATTTGTCGGTTTTAGTAAAATTGGATTCATATATACACTAGGCTCTAATCCCGCAGCTTCAGCCTGAACAGCCTGCGCTCTTCCCATCTCCAGACCATCTTTTGTAATATAAGAGTTCAACGCCATATTTTGTGATTTAAAAGGAGCCGCCGCATATCCATCCTGCCTGAATATTCTGAGAAGACCAGCTGTAATCAGACTTTTTCCTGCATTTGACATCGTCCCCTGAATCATAATTGATTTTGCCACCGCACTTCCTCCTAAACCTAACAAATCTTATTTAAACAATTAATAAACTCCTTATTCTCTGAATGACTTCTGACTGCTATTCTATAAAATCCTGACTGCAGTCCCCTATAATTGCTGCAGTCCCTAACTAATATATTTTCACTTCGCATCTTTTTTCCAAAATCAACATCCTCTTTAAAAAAAAGAAAATTTGCAGCACTGCCATACACTCTAATTCCCTTTAAATCAAATGCATTAAGCAGATATCTCTTCTCTGTAAGCAGAGCATCAAGCGTCTCCTTCTCAAAATGTTTCAGCCCTGAAGCTACAACACCCGCCGCCTGAGCGGGAACAGATACATTCCATGGCTGCAATATATTTTTAATTTTCTTTATAAGATAACTGTCACTGCATAGTCCATACCCAAGTCTAAGCCCTGGCATAGCAAATATTTTAGTAAAAGCTTTTAATACAAATATATTTTTACTTTTACTTACAAAATCTCTCATACTAAACAGCTCTTTATTATCAACAAAATCTAAAAAACATTCATCTACAACGAGTAACGAATTATTTCTTTCACACCTTGCAAGAATTCTTTCAATTATAGTTCTATCTGTCAATATACCTGTTGGATTATTAGGATTACATATAAAAACTATATCTGTGTTTGAATCAATCATATTTAAAAATTTAGTTTCCTCTTTTTCTCCAAATAAAAAACTATTCTCTTCTTTTAGTTCAAAAACCATAAGTTCTGCATTGGCATTTGCCAAAGACTGTTCATACTCATGAAACGACGGCGCAAATATAAGCGCCTTCTTTGGCTTAACGGCAGCAGTCACCGCATATATTAACTCAGCAGCGCCATTACCACAGATTATATAATCTAAGTCCAATTGTTCTCTCTCTGATATTGCAGACTTTAACTCAGTCATTCTCACATCAGGGTAATGTACGCATTTATCAATACTGTTTATCACAGCATTTCTAACAGCTGCAGGCATACCAAGAAAATTAATATTTGCAGAAAAATCAAGACAATCTACATTACTATAAATGTCTCCGCCATGTTTATACATAACAGTATCAATCCTTTCAACACAAATCCCACAGCTGCAAAAAGAATACTTGTACAAATCATTATCCTGCCAGACTTTTCAATATCTGATCTCTCCACAGGACGAATCGCATCTCCAATAAACGGTTTTTCATATAGCTTATCAAAATAAACAGCATTTCCTGCAAGCTGAATCTCTAAGGCGCCCGCCATAACGCTTTCTGTATTTGCAGAATTGGGACTGGCATGTTTTTTTCTGTCTCTTATAAATATTTTAACAGCATTTTTATAATTAAATCGTAATAGAAAAGCAGCCAATATCATAAAAAATGCGCTTATTCTTGCGGGAATAAAATTTACCACATCATCTGATTTTGCAGAAAATCTGCCAAAATTAATATACTTATCATTCTTATAACCAGTCATTGAATCTAATGTATTAATGCTTTTATAAAAAAAACCAAGGGGAGCTCCGCCTATAAGCATATAAAACAATGGAGCAATTACACCGTCAGAAGTGTTCTCCGCCACTGTCTCAACAGCAGCTTTAACTACGCCCTCTTCAGTCAAATTTTCTGTATTCCTTCCCACAATCATAGACACCGCATACCGTCCTGCTTCAAGTCCATCTTTTTCAAGCGCTGCACATACCTTCATGCTTTCCGTATAAAGGCACTTGGCCGCAAGCAAAAACCAACAGCACAAACTTTCTAAAATAAATCCCACAATCGGATGGAGCAGATAGGCAAAAATCAGCAAAACTAACGGAACAAACATACTGATAATAACAACTGATATTGTTAAAAACACTCCACAAAGCCGCTCATATCCTGCCATATCCGAAGTATCCTTCGCTGCTGTCCTCACCCTTAAAAACTTTTCAGTTCTCGAAATCAAGTTCCCGATTAGACAAACAGGGTGCCACCATACACTAGGATCGCCAAATAATAAATCTAACACAAACCCAACAAAAACCGCCGCTGTCGAATATAATATCCACATCTCTTCTACCTACTTAATTTTCATTCCCAAACCACAAACAACACGATACACCGCTTCTGCTTTTTTTGCAATAGCACAGCTAAACCTTCCCACACATTCCCTGTATAAGCGATCAAACCTATCTATCGGAACAACTCCCGAACCAATCTCACGCATTTCTACTATCATATTACTGTCTTGTAAATTTAATAGCAAAATATCCAACTGCTCATTTACATTATCATTATCACTCAAAACTTTCTCAATATATTTTTCTAAATTATTTATAACTTTGTACTGTTCTATATTATGAACGCATAATTCTTCTCCGTCAATAATATCTTTGTCTTCAATATTATATTTTGATTTAATAAAATGGCTTTTTCCGCAATATGCACCGCCAATAACTAAAATCATAAAATTCAATCCTTCCGCATCACTACTGACTAAAATCAGACAGCTCGTTACTAGCAGCAGCTTGCCTCATTTCCTGCTGGTCTAACTATAAAAGAAACTCCAGTGCCATAACTGCCGTCGCTATAAGCATCTCGCACATCTGTAAAAAGAAGCCTGCCAAATCCCCTGTAATACCGCCAAACATTTTATATGAAAAACATCTATAAATTATAAACATTATTACCCCAGCTGCTACAGCTGCTGTACCAAATTTTATGTCAACTAACATCATAACTGCTGCTGAAATTAATATCTCTGCCATAAGCGCTATACTTGCTCTTCGCTTATTAGACATATTTGAAAATGTAGCCGCAAGTCCGCTGTTCTTTGCACATTTAAAACTTGTTATGCTAAAACCGCTTAATGATCTTGAAAACACATATGATACTGCTATAACCAAAACAGCATTTAAACTCTTAATTTCACTCCAAACTGCAAAACAAAATAATATATAGGCAATGCCATAAATTATTGCAAAAGCTCCTGAATTGGAATCTTTTAAAATCTCAAGTCTTCGCTCCTTTGTCTGATAGGAGCTGACAGCGTCTATAGTGTCCAGAAAGCCATCCATATGTATTCCGCCGGTTATTAATATCGGAATAAGGACATAAACTGCACTTGTAAAAATTTCTCCTGCGCCGATTCTCACTGCCAGATAATGCCAGCCGATAATTATTGCTGAACACACTGCCCCTACCCACGGAAAAAACACAATTGCAAAACGCATGTTTTTTTCATTCCATGTTATATGAGGCATAGGAATTTTGCTGTACATCGAAAAGGCAATAATTATACTTTGTAAAAGATTCACTTGAATTTCACCACCAAACCTGAGACAACCTCATAAACCTCGTCCGCCATAGCAGCCAGACGGCAGTTTATCTCTCCAAGTATCTTTATATAATTTTCTGTTTCCGCATCATAATTGACTATGTCAGAAAACACATCATTAGTTACAATAAACAAATCTCGTGACATACGATTAAGCTTCTCAACGCCATCACATATCACATCAGCAGTTCTCTTATTTCTGCCATTAGGAGAAAAAATTTCATTTGCTACAAGATTTGACATACACTCCAACAGCACAATGCAGTCACTGGCAACAGATACATTTTCCAAATGAGTTGGACTCTCTATCGTCTCAAACATTTTATCTGACCTCATTTTACGATGTCTGTCCACTCTTTTTCTGCACTCATCATCAAAAATCTCCATTGTGGCAATATATATCCTTCTGTAATTGCCTCTGGCAATAACAATATTTTCCGCAAATGCCGATTTACCGCTGCCGCTGCCGCCGATTATAACTGTAAGCATATAACTCTCCTAATTATCGCTAATTTACACTAACTCTACATATGTCTCTATATCAGTTTCACCAAACGTACTCATCTTTTTATATATAGCCATAGCCATATCAAGCAATGGAAAGAGAGCAACTGCCCCCGTACCCTCGCCAAGACACATATCGCATGTCAGAAAAGGCTCTTTTCCAAGCGCTTCAAGAAGCATCATTCCCGCCGGCTCTGCCGACACATGAGAAGCTATAATATAATCAGCAGCCGCAGGACATAGCCTGACTGCAATTAACGCCGCTGCTGCCGAGATAAATCCATCTACAATAACTGGGACATTGTAAGCAGCGCCTCCTAAAAACACTCCCGCCAAGCCTGCTATATCAAATCCGCCGACTTTAGATAACACATCAATTGGATCATTTTTATCAGGACTATATGTATCTAATGCATATTTGATTAGTTCTATTTTCTTCTTGAGACCATCCGTTGAAAGCCCGGCTCCTCTGCCTGTAACCGACTCAACTTCCTTGTCTAACAGGCAGGCGCAAACTGCACTGCTTGTAGTCGTATTGCCAATACCCATTTCACCAGTTGCAAAAATTTTATAACCATCATTTTTCATCTCACTTACTAAATCAACTCCAACTAAAATCGCCTTTTCAGCCTGATCCCTTGTCATTGCCGGCTCTTTTGCAAAATTTTTAGTTCCATAGGCAATCTTTCGCTTTTCTACTCTGTCAGTATCTACCGCCATTCCAATATCTATCGGTCTAATTGTTGTACCGCTCTCCTTACACATAATTGCGGCACATGATTTTTCGTCAAGAAAATTCTCAGCGACAATAGCCGTAACCTCCTGTCCGGTCTGAGTAACGCCCTCTTCCACAATACCGTTATCTGCACACATTACGATAAGAGCTTTCTTTTCAATATCAAAATCATCTGTTCCAAAAATCCCCGCCATCTGTGATACTGCGCTCTCTAACTTGCCAAGACTGTTAAGCGGTTTTGCAATATTATCCCATCTATTCTTTGACTGTTTAACAACATTCAAATCAATTGTTTGAATATCTGCTAAGATTTTCTGCAATTCACGCATTTTAATATATATCCCTCTTTTCTAACAGTTTTACCTGCATATATATATCCTCACCGAATACGTTCCTGTAAAACTCTCTGTACTCTTCAAAATCAATAATAACTTTAGTCAAATCGCTTTTCTTGGGCACAAGAACGTCCATAGCCACACCCCTAACCTCAACTAACAGACCATTATAAACCATTCCGCTGCGCTGATAAAAATTCATTCTGCGCCTGCGCTGTTCAATATTTCCGCAAGGGACTGATAACGTCTCTGCTTCCAGGAAAAAACGTTTATCAGCATACTTCTCAAGGAGAAGAGCAATTGCCTTACCTCCTATACCCTCTCCCCTTTTATTTTCATCAACTGCAAAATAATCAAGAAGCACCATATCTTTATAATAAGCAACTAGCGCATGTCCCAAAAATTTATTATTTTCTTCAATACAAAATAAATCTCCTTTCCCTGCTTTACTATTTTCTATAAGCATTGAAAAAGGTTTTAACTCCTCCTTCGGAAAAGACGCTAAATACAAATTTTTAATATTTGATAATCTCTCTTCTGTATCTGCCTTAATTAACTCCATTTCCAGTTCCTTCCTAATCATTGGTTTCCTCTATTTTCTGTAATTATATCCCACACGTCTAAAATATACAATATGCTCACCAAAATTTACTACAACATTTTACAATATTTTTCGTTGTACTCTCTGCATGAGTTGACATAATTCATCGCAAATTTTATATTTGAATAATAATAT
>CATJTQ010000121.1 GCA_949743325.1 uncultured Lachnospiraceae bacterium | reverse complement strand
GTCTGAGGCTGCCAGGATTGCAATTGAGAGAGCCAGCATTAGCAAAGATGAAATTGCAGCAGTAATTGTTGCCACAGCTACACCAGACTATATGTTTCCGTCAACGGCTTGTATTTTACAGAAAGAGCTGGGGCTTTTGGAAGACGTAATGTCTTTTGATATATCTGCAGCTTGTTCAGGATTTTTGTATGCAGTTAAGGTTGCAAAATCTCTGCTTGAAAATCTTGATAAGAGATATGCGCTTGTTGTAGGAAGTGAACAGTTGTCAAGAATTGTAGATTTTAAAGATCGTTCAACATGTGTTCTCTTTGGCGACGGCGCAGGAGCGGCGGTAATAGAGCTCTCTGATAGGCATGAGTATTGTCAGAAAGTTTGGTCGAGAGGTGATGCAGATGTTCTTGCATGTAAAGGTCCTGGAATAAATAATTCATATATTACAATGGACGGGCAGGGTGTATTTAAATTTGCAGTTAAAGCAATTAAAGATGGCATTGATGCGGTATTAGAGGAGAGAAATATTACGCTTGATAATATAGATTATGTTGTATGCCATCAAGCAAATCAGCGTATTATAGATAATGTAAGAAAGAAATATGATGCTGATGAACAAAAGTTTTTTGTAAACTTACAAAAGTATGGAAATACTTCAGCTGCCAGTATTCCTATTGCTTTGGAAGAAATGATGACAGCAGGTATTTTAACTGAAGGAACAAAAGTGATTGCTGTAGGATTTGGAGGCGGTCTCACTTGGAGCAGCGCTTTATTAGAATTTTAATTTTTTTTATCAAAAAGTAAGACAGGTATGCTTGCAGAGAATAAATGTAAGTTTTGCAGTAATATTATTCAAGAACGAATAAATAAATGAATAAATGGAGGAATATATAATGAGAAGAGTTGTAGTTACAGGAATAGGTGCTGTTACACCAATAGGCAATAATGTTAAAGATATGTGGGAATCTGTTAAAGAGGGCAAATGCGGTATTGCTCCTATTACTCATTATGACACTGAGGGAAGAAAGGTAAGTGTTGCTGGAGAAGTAAAGGATTTGGATGTTTCATGTATAGATAAAAAAGAACTTCGTAAAATGGACAGGTTCAGCCAGTTTGCGTTGGTAGCGGCTAAAGAAGCTATTGAGGACAGCGGTTTAGATTTGGATAATGAAGATTTGGACAGGATGGGAGTAATAGTTGCCAGCGGTATCGGAGGATTGGGTACTATTGAGAGTGATCATACAAGAGGTATGGAAAAAGGATTTGACAGAGTTTCGCCATTTTTTATTCCGATGTCCATTTCTAATATGGCCGCTGCCAGAATTGCCATTACATATGGTTTAAAAGGAATCTGTACATGTGTTGTTACTGCTTGTGCAGCCGGTACTAACGCTGTTGGAGATGCGTTTAGAAATATAAAAGACGGGTATTCAGATATGATTGTCTGTGGAGGCGCTGAGGCTTCGATAACAACATTTGGTATTGGCGGTTTTACAGCTTTACAAGCTCTGTCTACTAACAGTGATCCTAATCGCGCATCTATTCCATTTGACAAAGAGCGAAACGGTTTTGTTATGGGCGAGGGCGCCGGGATTTTAGTTTTGGAGGAATATGAACATGCTAAAGCAAGAGGTGCTGAAATATATTGTGAGATAGCCGGATATGGAGCTAATTGTGACGCTTATCATATTACCGCGCCGTTAGAAGATGGAAGCGGTGCTGCAAAATGTATGCAATTGGCAATCGAATCAGCAGGAATTACACCGTCAGATGTACAGTATATAAATGCTCACGGAACATCTACCCCTCTAAATGACAAGGGTGAGACAAGAGCTGTAAAATTAGCATTTGGAGATGCAGCAAAAAAAGTGGCAATAAGTTCAACTAAATCTATGACAGGACATCTTCTTGGAGCGAGCGGCGGAGTTGAGGCAATAATAACGACTTTGGCAGTAAAAAATGATTTTGCTCCTCCGACAGTAAACTATAAAGTACCTGATGAAGAATGCGATTTAGATGTTGTTCCGAACAAGGGAAGAGATATGACAATTAATTATGCAATATCTAATTCATTAGGCTTTGGCGGACATAACGCTACTGTTGTATTCAAAAAGTGTGATTAATAAATAGAAAAATAAACTAAGTAGATGAATACTAAAAATGATTTAACTGCAGGAAACATAGGAAAGACATTAATTATTTTTGCACTTCCATATTTAATATCTTGTTTTCTGCAGACATTTTATGGAATGGCAGATCTATATGTAGTTGGCTTATACAATGCTTCTGAGACAACTACTGCCGTATCAATAGGAAGTCAAATTACACATATGCTAACAGTTATTATTGTTGGTTTGGCAATGGGCTCAACGGTTAAAATTGCGAATGCAGCGGGGGCTAAAAATACTGATGAGATAAAAATGACAATAGTTAATACAATAATGTTTTTTTGTCTGTTTGCAGTAAGCATTACAGTTATTCTTATATTGTCATCACAAAGTATAACTAATATAATGATGACACCAAAAGAGGCAGTAAAGGAGACAAATATATATTTGATAATTTGTTTTGCAGGGATTCCGTTTATTGTGGCTTATAATGTAATCAGCAGCATTTTTCGGGGATTGGGAAATTCTAAGCTGCCGATGTATTTTGTTGGCATTGCCTGTATCGTCAATATAATATTTGATTTTATATTTATCGGATATTTTAGAATGGGGGCTGCAGGGGCTGCTTTAGGCACAATTTGCGGACAGGCTGTAAGTGTAGTAATATCAATTGCTGTAATGAATAAGCAAAATTTCGGATTTTCATTAAAAAGGAATGATATTTGTATAAACAGACGTGTTATGTCAGCAATATTAAAGGTAGGTGTGCCGATTGCTATGCAGGATGGTCTTATACAAGTGGCATTTGTTATAATAACAGTAATTGCAAACAGCCGGGGACTTATTTTTTCGGCAGGGGTAGGTATAGTTGAAAAAATTATTTCCTTTATGTTTCTTGTTCCTTCAGCATTTTTATCGGCGATATCTGCAATTACAGCACAAAATATTGGTGCGGACAAACCGTTTCGTGCTAAAAAATCGCTGAAGTATGGACTTATTATCACTGTTTCATGGGGACTTGTCTGTTTTATATACTGCCAGTTTCTGCCACAGACATTGGTGGGAATGTTTACATTAGATTCAAAAGTTTTGTCGGCAGGCAGCTTATATCTAAAGGCATATTCGCTGGATTGTGTCTTTGCAGCCATACATTTTTGCTTTAGCGGTTATTTTTGTGGACGTCAGAAGTCAGGTATTTCATTTATTCATAATATTTTGGCTATAATTATAATTAGAATTCCAGGTGCTTACTTGGCAAGTAAAATTTATTCAAATACGCTCTATCCTATGGGTCTTGCCGCACCGTTAGGTTCTTTATTATCGTCTGTTATTTGTATTATTTTTTATATATATTATGAAAGAGAGTTAAAAAGGAGTGGTAAGAAATGGTAAAACATATTATATTATGGCAGTTAAATGATGATATTAATGAGGCAGATAAAATAAAAGCTGATATAAAAGATGGACTTGAAGGTCTTCAGGGGAAAATCCCGGGACTTTTAGATATTAGTGTTAAAATTCATGGATTGGCTTCATCAAATGCAGATGTAATGTTAGATTCTTCTTTTGAGGATGAGGAGGCTCTAAAGCTTTATGCATCACATCCAGAGCATGTGGCTGTGGCTGATTTAAAAGTACGTCCATTTACAAAGACAAGACTGTGTATGGACTATACTTATTAAAATTAATTCAAATGTTGCAGCTGATAAAATATTATTGAATATAATAATAAAAACATAATATTTTTTAGGAGTTTTATGAATTCAAAGAATAAAGTGATAACAGAAGAAGATATAACAAAGTTAGTAGAAAACATATTAGATGATTATAAGAAAGAGAAATCTATTAATAAGGTAAATATGTTTAACCAGCCAGATAAAGAAGTTTTGGTTGATATTATATATAAATTACAGCAAATAATATTTCCGGGATTTTTTCATAATAAAGGTTATCGCACTTACACAGTTAAAAATAATCTTACTATGCTTCTGGAAGATGTATTGTTTAACTTAAGCAGGCAGATAAGAGGAGTATTATCTTATGATGAAAAATATGTAAATGCAGATGAAGAAATGATTGATACATTGTCTTCAAAATTAGCCTTGGATTTTATGAATACAATTCCTAAGATTCGTGAATTTATGGAAACTGATGTTGAAGCGGCTTATGACGGAGATCCTGCTGCTACAAGCGTTGATGAAGTTATATTTTCCTATCCGGGTATTTATGCTATTATGGTAAATCGCATAGCACATGAACTGTTTACATTAGATGTTCCTCTTATTCCAAGAATGATGACAGAGCATGCGCATAGTGTAACTGGTATAGATATCCATCCGGGGGCAACTATAGGAAAATATTTCTGTATAGACCATGGAACAGGTATTGTAGTTGGAGAGACAACGGTAATAGGAAATAATGTTAAATTATATCAGGGAGTAACGCTTGGAGCTCTCTCTACAAAAGGAGGACAAAAACTGCGTAACAAGAGAAGGCATCCGACTATTCAAGATAATGTAACAATATACTCAGGTGCCTCAATACTAGGAGGAGACACTATTATAGAGGAAGGAGTAGTTGTTGGCGGCAATGCATTTATAACTAAATCTGTACAGGCAGGTGCAACTGTAAGTATAAAAAATCAAGAGTTAAATTATAAATATAATTCTCAAAATTCTGTTAAAAGTATGGAATTTGAACAGGATGATAATTGGTAATAAATTTTATGGAGCTATCAGAAATGATATTTGCACACAATATATTAATATGATATTCAATGTTTCACTTAATATATTGTAAAAATGCAGTCGTTTTCTGACAGCTCCATTATTTGACTATAGAAACTAATATAATTGATATTCCTTAAAGCAAGGAAACATAATATTAATCAATATTAAATCTGCTGATTAAACTGTTTAAAGTTTTCGCCTGGTTAGATAAAGCCATTGACACAGTGGCACTTTCCGCAGCAGCAGAAGAATTTGATTGTACAACTTCATAAATTTCTTTTATTCTATTATCTACCATAGCAATCATTTCTGATTGTTGTGAACTGGCGGTGTCTATTTCATCCATAAGAGTTTTAATGGATTGAATACATTCATTAATTAACTGCATTGCAGAAACAGCAAGATTTGTTGATTTAGTACCTGTTTTAACATCATGCAGAGAATTATTTATCAAATTGCTTGTATTTTGCGCTGCTTCAGATGATTTTGCAGCAAGGCTGCTGACTTCAGATGCTACAACAGAAAAACCTTGACCGGCAGCTCCTACATGAGCAGCTTCTACAGAAGCGTTCAATGCAAGTAGATTTGTCTGAAATGCAATATCTTCAATTGTCTTGATAATAGTAACAATCTGGGATGATGATTGATCAATATTTCTAGTTGCCGTACTCAACTGTTCCATTGTTCGGTCAGCTTCAGCGGCATAACCGGCAGCTTTATCAACTAATTCGCTGGCATTGTCACAGCGGACAGTATTAGTTTGTATTTGAGATGTAATTGCAGTTACATTGGATACAAGCCCATCAATAGAACCAGCCTGTTCTATTGTACCTTCTGATAATGCTTGAGCACCAGTGGCTACTTTATTAGCACTAGAGTCAACTTGTTGAGCAACATTAGATATATCACGAATTACATTTTTAAAATTAGCGTGTATTGATTTCAAACTTTCAGAAAGAACTTTGAAATCACCAATGTAATAAGATTCGTTTTCCTTAACATTTACAGATAGGTTCCCGTTTGCCATTTCTCCCAAAATACGACCAACATCTTCAATTGTTTGTCGTAAACAACCGCATACATGATGAGTTGTCTGTGCAATCATGCCAATCTCATCTTTTCTGCCATTAAATACATGCAGTTCTTGGTCGGCAGAAAGATTTAAATCTCCCAAGTGACCGATTGCCCGTTCAACAACCATAAGTTCTTTACCTTCACGATATAAAATCAACAGTGTTATAAAAATAATTGTTATTGCCATAATAGCGCATAATATACCAACTACAATTCGAATTGTGGTAACGGCGGCATAAACTTCTGTGGCATTATCACGAACCATAAAAACCCAGTTGCGGTCTTGCAAGTATTTATACACTACAAGCTGATCTACACCTTTTTCATCTTTGTAAGAATATGTATTTGCCTTAGTATTTCCATTTTCTTTGATTTGATTAATAATTTCAATAAATCCAGAATCCTCTGTTTCAGTATTTAAGAGATCTTCGTCTTCATGATAAAGATAAACACCAGATTCTACATTAAGAAATACATATTCACTGTCTGGAAGACCTTTAATATCAAGGTTAAGTAGTGAATCCATTAAATGACTTGCATATACACCTGCACCTACATAACCAATGCATGTGTCATTATCGAATATTGGATAATACATTGAGAGAATCATACTGCCAGTTCCAGGAGATTTCATAATTCCTAAGTTTGTCAACTGTTTGTCTGACAAAATAGTACTTTGAAATGTTTTAAGTGAGTCACCGCTTCGTGTTGTAATTCCTATAGCATCTTTAGACGTATGTGTCAGCACATGTGTATCAGGAGTAGCAATATATAGTCCTTCAAAAACATCTTTGACAGACGCAAATTCTTCTGTATATTTTTGTGCTTTTTTTAAGGTTTCAGGATCGTCTGGATTTAATAGGAGTTCTCGAACTTCACCGCTCAAAGCAAAAGCATTCATATATTGCTCTACTGAAGTTACATATTCATTGATGATTGTGGCTCTAGATTCTACAGCATCAGTCATTTGGTTAGTAATATCACTCTTAACTATAGAAGATGCGTTATTTGATACTATTATCCAAAGAAGCATCATTCCAGTTAATGTAATTATTGTAGTAATAATACCGATGCGAGTAGCCAATTTTCGGTTTACAAGAAATTTCATAAACTTTCCTCCGTAGCATAATAGAATTTTGTTTTAATATTACGTTTTATTTTTAGTTTCTATTCAATTTTCAACCGATTCATTTTAACATAAATTTAATTCCATGTCTATATTTTGATGGATGTTATAATTAAAAAATTTATTGATTTTTCATATATTATATATGAAGTGGGTGCCGTTAATTGGTTAATATGATACAATTATTGTGTTTTTCACGAATAAATGTTATGGTTTTTACTTCTTTTTTCTTTATATATATACTGTATTTTGTGTTGTTTAAAATAGAGAAGAAGACCTAGAAAAATTTTCTAAACTTTAAAAATTACTATAAATTGTTGTATCTTACAATTAACTAGAGAGAAAATAGATCTTAACATGACAAATAGATTAAAAAACGCCATAAGGGATATGTTTTTTACCCTTTATGGCGTTTTTTATAGTTATTGTTTTAACTAATTATATTTATTCTGTGATAGCTTCATCAGAAACTTTGATATCTATTGAGTCTGTGAATTTTTACTACAGCATTGTTTCTCTTCTTTATGAAACAACGATTTATCAAATTCGGCGTTAAAATAATAAAAATTATTAGAATCTAATTTATCCTTTGTTCTTTCCAATGCTTCGCCGAATCTTTGAAAATGGACTATTTCTCTTGCACGAAGAAATTTTAAAGGTTCTCTTACTTCAGGATCTTGTATTTCTCTAAGGAGATTGTCATAAACTACCCTTGCTTTTTGTTCTGCAGCAAGATTTTCTGTTAAGTCGCAAATAGCATCCCCTTTTGATTGTAATTCAGTTGCACAGAAAGGAAGACCTGCAGCGGCTTGAGGCCATAAAGCTGTAGTGTGGTCCACATAGTATAAGTCAAATCCGCTTTCTTTTATTTTCTGCATTGGAAGGTCTTTTGTAAGCTGATAGACCATAGCACATATAATTTCCATATGCCCTAACTCTTCAGTTCCTATGTCAGTAAGAAGTCCACCTACTTCTTTTAGCGGCATACTGTATCGTTGAGAAAGATAACGCAAGGATGCACTTAGTTCGCCGTCAGGACCTCCATACTGGCTAATAATTAACTGAGCCGTTTTTGGACATGTTTTTGTTATTTTTACAGGGTATTGTAACCTCTTTTCATAAGCCCACATTAACAGCAGCCTCCTTCCCATACAGGTTTTCCTAATTTCCAGCTAAAACAGTCAGGGTGCTGTTTTGAATATGGTATAAAGTGTCTTGTAAGAGGATAGTATTTTTCAGCAAACTCCTTGGTAAGTTCTTCTCTCTTTTGCAGGTGTTCATCAAATATTGCGATTATTTCTTTATCACAGTCATGGGTATCCATATAAAGTGTTAAATCGTCAAGATAAAAGCTTTCCATACTAATTTTATTTAATAATTCCTCTTCTTCATTTTCAGATTTAAAAGTATTATCAGAATGAATACTCTCAGTTGCAAAAAACGGTAGATTTAGTTCTGGAAAGATAGTGCCTTCAAAAAGTGCAGTCTTAGGATCATATAAATTATTTTTATCGCATTGCTGTTTTTCAACGCTGGCAATAGCAAGCGGTTTAGTTTGATTATCCATAATTTCCTCCTTATTGTCTGTTTTAGCTTCGAAATTCAATTGAATTATTAAAGCGACATTGTTACTATGTGAAATTTATAAAAAAATAATCTATAAAAAAATAGGAAAAATATTAGTAAATCAGTAATTTTTTTCGATATATTATTTGAAGTTAAAAATTAACAGTTTTCAAATTGGTTTTAAGGAGGAAAATATATGAGAATTAATGCAACTGACATAAATAATAAACAGGGAATGTTTTTGTACATAAATTCAGATGATAAAACAGATCAAAATGATAAATCTGATGGTAAAATAGGAAGAAATATTTTCGGAGGTAATTTTAATCAAAACTTAGATATAAACGCTAAAGTTGAACAGAAGAGAAAGCAGGCTCAGAAGCAGGCAATGAAACTTATTATGGAAGCTGTTAATAAAGATAAAGAAGCTTTAGATGCCCGCAATGAACTTACTGAGCTGCGTGATCAGAAAGTTGCAGAAGTTATTGAGGGTAACGGTAGTATAAAATCTTTTGAGGAGCAGAAAGAGCAACTTAGACAACAGTATGGTGTCGCAGAAGATTCTGATGAACAAAAAGATTTAGAATTACTTCAGAAATATCAAAATTCTATTGGAGGAGCCAACTCAGAAAATTTTACTAAGGAGGAGTTAGATAGACTGCGGGAACTTCAGAATGCTCCGAGAACAGAGTATCAAAACAGAGTGTTGGAGATTAATCAGGCGCAAGTGACGGCACAAAATAAAGTTAACAAATCAGAACAAGAGATACGGGCATTGTCAGCGGGCATATATGATATGAAATCAGAACAGTTAAAATCTAAAACTATGTTAGAGGCAAAAGAGTCAGCAGACAATTTAATTGAAGTGACAGAAGATGAAATAGTTGGTATGCTTGTTCAGGATGCAAAAGATAAAGTGGATGAAAAGGCAGAAGAAGAGAAAGAGAAAGCAGAAGAAGTAGCAGAGAATAAAGAAGAACAGGAAGAAAGATTGGAGGAACAGAAGGAGAAAAGAGAAGATCTGGAGGAACTATTAATCGGAGCTGTAGAAAACAGCAAATTAAAACAGGAGATAGAGGCAGTTCAAAGTGTTCCTAACAGTGTTGCAGATGCAAAGGCTGCTATATTTAATATGCTTGAAGAACAGGGACTTGTAGCAGATGATCTTAAAGGAATTGAGATTGATTTGAATTTTTAAGATGAATAGAGAAAACAATTATGTTTAGATGTCAAAGTAGTGATCTGCTGTGACATAAAACTATCGTTTTAAATATTTAAAGATATAGGAATGTTATTAAGAAACCATTGCTATATAAAATATATAGTCGAGAGGTTTTCATATATGAAAATCTCTCGGCTATTTCATTTTCATAAGAGCATCTAAACAATATGTATGAATTAATCTAAAAATGTATGGGTAGACAAGACAGATAGGTTAAAAAAGTGCCGACATTAAACGGTACTTTAAACAGATAATTGATTACAATAAATTATTATTTGTCAGCTGAATCGGAATCATCTTCAGGCACCCACGCCTTGCCAAAATTTACTTCGCGGAAAAGTGATGCAAGACCTGTAATCTGCTTAAGACGCAGAATTTCATCTTTTTCCATACCAAGATGGTTTGATATCCATGCGTCAGATCTTCCAAGTTCATGCAGCTCTCTTACTATATTACCCATTAGATCAACGGAGTGAGTTCCTCTTGCTCTGTTATGTCGAACTGTACTTGCCATTCTTTGAGCGAGCGGCTTGTCAATTACAGATACTGGAAGCATACCATTTTCACGCCTATATATATCTTCATGCTCCAACATTACTCTGTAGCGGTGAAAGCCGTCAACAATTATATATAAATCATCTTTTTGAGAATAATAGCAGACAATAGGCATTGTATAACCGTCTTCCTTTATACTGTCATACAATAATCTCAGTTCCGGAGGGGCAACTGAATTAGGATTGTATGTATTAGGTACAATTTTTTCAATCGGTACAGATTTTATATTGTAGACAGGACTTGTAAAATCCAACTATATCGCCTCCAAACTGCGGTATTTAATTTTAATTCTCTCAATTTTCTCTCTCTGCTTTTTAGTTTCCGCAAATCCCATAGATTTACAGGCATGATCATTTTTTAAAATGCACAAGCACATTCTTTTCCAACTTGGAGTTTCTTTTGTAGATAGAATATCGTCTGTATGATCAGGAATTTGTTCAAGAAATATTACTCGTGATTTTTTGTTAAGAGTGTAATTAGATACACCGTTTCGTTTGATTTTATAGCCCTTTTCAGTTAATTCATGTATTGTCTCTTCAGAAAGCCCGCCTCCTGTTTCATGCCAGAATTTTATTGATGTGTTAAATTTTTCAATATAAGCGTTTCTCATCCGTTTTGGGAGTGTGCTAAGAAGAAATTTAGTGTATGATTTCCAAGTATGTCCTTTTGGCAGTTTAATATTTCTGTATGCCATTGCTGTAGTTCTGCCATATATAGAAGCAAAGTTAACGCCTTCAACGCGTCCGAGAAGCTTAACCCAAGTTTCAGGTTCAAGTACTCTGTATAGATGCAGGCTGTCTTTAGCATAATCATTGAACGGTGAGGCAACTCTCATCTGTTCAGGTTTAAGACCAGCCTTATAGTATAGATCATATAAAGCATTGTATTCATATCCAAACTTATAGTTTGCAATCCACACGTCATTTGCTTTCCAATCATATAATGGAGAGCCGCACCATACATCCTTAAACATTTTAGATATCCAGCAGCTTCCGTTATAACCGTTTTTCTTATGTACAATAGCACTGTATCGCTGCAATGACTCTGCAGCCCGCGTTCCCAACAGGCAGATAGTTTTTTTGCCGCCGTGAAGTTCTTTATACCATCGGCCAAATCTTTTGGCAAGATTTTCCTGATGCATTTTATACTCATAGTAATGAAAAGGATTGTTCTGTAAATTTATTACATATGGCTTGTCTGGCATAGGTCGTATCCATATATCTTCCTTTGTGTCGTCCCATGGGTACCAATACATCTCATAACTGCTTAATGCAGTACGTGTAGCCATAGGAAGACAAACCCAATAAGGTTCAATGCGATCAAGATATTTCTCAAACGTGGCTTCAACATATGTTGTAGTTACGGAATATTGAGCTTCAAAGTCCTGATGAAATACACCAAGTTTTTTTTGTATATTATGTTCCTTCATATAATCAAGAACAAGATTCAGCAAAAGTCCGCTGTCTTTGCCGCCGCTGAAAGAGACATAAATATTTTCAAATTCTTGAAAAATGTAATCCAAACGATTCTGAAATGCTTCATATACATTTATATCAATATACTTTCTTTTCATTTCCACCACCTGCCTTTTTACGCCTATTATATTACATAAATTGACAAATATCAAGATTTTTCGCTTATTATCAAATAAGGCAGTAGTTATGATAAGGTTTGAAAGTATCATATATTTAATTTGCTGAACTGAAAAATATATTGTATATTATGTTTATTGACAGTGGCATTAAGTAAAAAATATTTTTATTGGTTTAAGGACTGTTAAAAATGTGCCTAAAATATAAAAAATTATTCCGGCATTGATGAGTTGAAAATAATTTATGCCTATAACAGTAATAAAGTTATATTTTATGTATATAATTTGTCTGATTGACAATTAATGTGCAGACATTATATAATGGAAAAAATATAGAAATCAGAGAGGTGTTTGCGTGAAGAGAAAAAAGCTTTCAAGAGAAATAATTTATGTTTTTATAGTTTTGATAGTTGTTGTTTTGGTGTTTTTCTGGTATACAATGCAAAATAAAAGCAGCATATTGGAACGTAATAAAACATATGCTGTTGATTCAGCTCGTCAGATGGCATTAAAAATTGATGAGACATTAAATAATGCATTAAGCCGTATTAATACATATGCTTACTTTTTGGGTGAGAGCCTTAGTGTACCAGAAGTAAGTTTGGATATGCTAAAAGAGATTGAGGCAAATTCATTGTTTGATGCTGTTATGTACACAGATTCTGAAGGAATAGATCATACGCCGGATGGACGTACGTGTGATATAACATGGAGACCATTGTACGATGAGGGAATGAATGGAAATAGCGACAGTACAATAATATTTGATCCTTATTTTTTTGATGAGACTATGATTTGTTTTTATACACCAGTAAGTTTTAATGGTGAGATAATTGGTATTCTGCGAGGGTCATATTTGGCTGAGCAGTATCTGCAAAGTATGCTGTCAACAACATATTTTGGAGAGGCGGCGGATGTGTATTTGTGTGCGCCGGACGGAAGGGTGATAGCAGGTTCTGGGAGCAATATATATGATGGAAATCTTGTTGATGCATTAGTAAAAGATGGTGTAATAGATAAGCGTACAGGAGAAGGGGCACAAGAAATTTTTGAAAACGGCGGAGAAGGCGCTTTTATATGTGATAATAATAAGACAGATAATATTTGTATAATGCATCTTCCTGAAAATGATTTTGTGTTAGTACAGATGTTTCCTAAAAGTGTTACTCAAGCGATGATACAAGCTGACAATTTTGTTGGTATTGTGCTGGAAGTAATGCTTATAGGTTTGTTTGCTGTTTATGTTGTGGTGCTGATTATAAGAGCTGGACGTGAAAAGAAAGCACTAGAGCATGAAAATAAAGAAATGTCATATATAATAAGTGGTGTAAACACATTATTTTCACGTTTTGCGATGCTGGATTTGGAAAATGAGACATATCAGTATCTTGCTGGGACAAGATCAGAGTATAGTGATCTTCCGATAAGCGGAAAATATGATGATTTGGTAGAGAAGCTGTCATCAGGAGTAATAGAAGAGGATGGACGTCAAGAGTTTATACGGATGTTGGAGAAAGATTCAGTAATTAAGTCGTTGGAGGATCAGAATGATCTTCGTTTTGAGTGTCATGTAATGAGGGATGGCAGTCCAGAGTGGGAACATGCAAACGTTATTTGTTTGGAACGAGTTGATGGTAAGGCAAGCAAGGTTTTGCTTATTCGCCAGATGATTACAGAGATAAAGGAACAGGAGCTTCATATTCAGAGAGAAATGTCGCTTGCCAATCGTAAAGAAAGGCAGTACCGTATAGCTGTTACATCGGATTCTTTCTGTACATTTGATTTTAATTTAACAAAAGATCTAATAGAGCAGGAGATTATTTATGAGGGGGAAGAAAAAAATATCTCTCTGTTAGATTCGCTTGGATTAACGATTCCATGCAAGGCATCTGAATTTTTTCAACATTGGTATGAATTTACGTTGGATGAATCTAAAGAAGATTTTGCAAAAACAGTAAATATGGAAAACTTAAAGGAGCAATTCGATCAGGGGATTGCAGAGGTTGTTATTGATTACTGGAGTCAAGTTTCTTCAGATAAGCAAATGTGTATACGGCAGACATTTATAATGACAACAGATTATGATACAAATGATATTATCGTTATGGTTGTATCAAAGGATATAACATCTCAAGTTCAGAAACAGAGAGAACAGACACAGGCTCTTCAGGATGCGCTTATGCAGGCTCAGCATGCTAATCAGGCAAAGACAAAATTTCTATCTAATATGTCTCATGATATCCGAACTCCAATGAATGCAATTATTGGATTTACAACTATTGCGGTGAGCCATATTGATAATAAAGATCAAGTTCACGATTGTTTGAAAAAAGTTCTCTCTTCAAGCAATCATTTGCTCAGTCTTATAAATGATATATTGGATATGAGCCGTATTGAAAGCGGAAAAGTACAAATTAAAGAACAAGAATGTAATATTTCAGATTTGATGCATAATCTTGTCAATATAATTCAGCCTCAAGTTAAGGCAAAACAGCTGGAATTGTTTATTGATACTTTTGAAGTGGCAAATGAAGAGGTAATCGCAGATCCGCTCAAGCTAAATCAAATTTTTATAAATCTGATGAGCAATGCTGTTAAATATACGCATGCTGGTGGAACTGTAACTTTCAGGATTATTCAGAAAACTACTTTCCGCCATGGTTATGGAGATTATATTTTCATAATAAAGGATACTGGAATTGGAATGTCGCCTGAATTTGTTAAGCATGTTTTTGATCCGTTTGAGAGGGAAACAACTACAACACAGAGCGGCATACAAGGAACCGGACTTGGAATGGCAATTACAAGAAATATTGTAGAGATGATGAATGGTACAATTACTGTGGAAAGTGAACTTGGCAAAGGAAGTGAATTTAAAGTTGAGTTATCACTAAAATTGCAGGATGTAGAAAAGAATAAAGAGAAAATCAAGGAATTAGACGGTATGCGAGCCCTTGTTGTTGACGATGATCTTAATACTTGCGATAGTGTAAATAAGATGCTTAAGCAAGTGGGACTTCGTTCTGAGTGGACAACATCAGGAAGAGAGGCGGTATATCGGGCTAAAAGCGCTATGGAGGAAGGAGATCCTTACCACACTTATATTATTGACTGGCAGATGCCGGAGCTTAGTGGAATGGAAACCGCAAGAAGAATACGACAGTCAGTTAAAGGTGACGCGCCAATTATTATTTTAACCGCTTATGATTGGACGGATATAGAAGAAGAAGCTAAACAGGCAGGGGTATCCGCTTTTTGTGCTAAGCCTCTCTTTATGTCAGATTTGAAGTCTGTTCTGTTAGCGACAAATAATTTGGCTGATATTAAAGAAGAAGATACTGCTCCATGGACAAAAGCTGATTTTAGTGGAAAGAGAATTTTGCTTGTAGATGATATTGAACTTAATCGTGAGATTGCTGAAGTTATTTTAACAGAAGCAGGATTTCTTGTGGAGAATGCTCCAGATGGAACAGATGCTGTGGCAATGTTTGAAAGAGCGCCGGAAAATTATTATGATGCTATTTTAATGGATGTTCAGATGCCTATTATGAATGGATATGAGGCTACAAGAACAATTCGAAGATTGCCAAGACATGATGTAAAGAAAATTCCAATAATTGCAATGACTGCAAATGCATTGGAGGAAGATAAAGAGGCAGCATTGAAAAATGGTATGGATGCACATATTGCCAAACCTTTGGATATGGAAGTGTTTATATCTCTACTGCAAAAATTAATTAAATAATTCTTATAAAGCCGGACATATTTTGTCCGGTTTTTAATAACAAAATAAATTATAAAATGAACAGCTTAGTTTAACTTTTTTACCAGTTGGTATATAGTTGTTTACAATATTATTATTTAAACATATAATGCGATTATGAAGATGAGAATTGAAATTGATGCGACTCTTGAGGAAGAGGAAGTCATAATAAAATGCCGACAATTGAATAAGAAGGTTTCAGATATCCAACAGGCACTATCTAATATTTCTGATTGTGAGAATAAAATTGTATTAGAGAGAGATGGAAAAGAATATTTTATACAGATTGAGGATATCTTGTTTTTTGAGACTCAGGACAAAAAGGTTTTTGTTCATACAGAAGAGGAGGTGTATTATTCTAAGAATAAACTGTATGAATTAGAGAAAATTTTGCCATATATATTTATAAGAGTTTCTAAATCGACTATTTTAAATATACGGAAAGTTTATTCAATAAGCTGGAATATTCCGTCTTCAAGTGTGGTAGAGTTTTTGCATACACCTAAGAAAGTGTTTGTTTCAAGAACATATTATAAGGTCTTAAAAGAGAGATTAGCAAATCGTGAAGAGTTTGGAGGAGATTAATATGGACAAAGATCGTGTTTTTTGGGGGATTTGTTTTGTGCTTGGGGCTGTGCTGTTAATTACTAATCAGTTTTGGGGATTTTGGGATTTTAGTATAATAAAAACTTTAATAATAATTGTAAGTATTGTTATAATTATAAAAAGTTTGCCTTCTATGAATTTTTGGGGGATTTTACTTCCGTTGGCAATGATTTATACTATGTTGGATTTTGATTTTTTTAGTTTATGGCGGATTGAAAAAAAAGCAGTCTGGGGAGCTGCAATTTTAGCAAGTATAGGATTAGAGCTGTTGTTAAAAGAGCAGAAGCGAAATATGAAAATAGACAGAGGCTTTGGAAACTATGAAACTAACAAAAGCACTGCAAGCACATCTAATATTGCAGGTGAGAAAATTTATATAAAAAATGCGTTTGGACATTCAACAAAGTACGTAAGTTCTGATAATTTTCTGATTGCCAGTATAGACAACAGCTTTGGTTCATTAGCAGTTTATTTTGATAATGCTATTATACAGCAGGGAATGGCAGATATTAGAATAGATAATGCTTTTGGAACTACGAATATATATATTCCTAAAAACTGGAAAATTGTTAATAGTGTAACCGTTTCTTTTGGTGTTTTTCGGGAGCATGGCAAAAATCAGCTCACGGATTATCCAACGATTAATATTTCAGGTTCATCGGCCTTTGGGACTGTAAATGTGTACTATATATAATGTTTATAATAGAAAACTGCCAGTTGTGTACGGTCTCGCAGCTGCAGTTTTTCTAATATTATACTTAGATAATTTCTGATTGTACCTTCGCTTAAAAATAGTGCAGCTGCAATTTCTCTGTTGTTCATACCGTCTGCAACATATCTGATTATCTCAAATTCTTTTTCTGATAAATCATATTTTTCTAAATCTAAATTATTTTTTCTGTTTATCATTTCCGGGAGTCTGCCTATAATCTCAGTTCCAAACACTGTTTGTCCGTTATATACAGCGTTTATTGAAGGCGCTATACATTCAAAGTTTTGTTTTAGTATATATCCTTTTGCTCCCATATGGATAGCTTTTAAAATATACTCATCATCAGAGAAAGTTGTTAGAAATAGAATTTTAGCCTCGGGAAATTGAGATAAAATCTGTAATCCAGCATCAAGACCGTTTAATTCCTGCATACGAATATCCATAAGTAATATATCAGGAATATATTTTTTATAAAGTTCTATTGCATCCTGACCGCATTCTCCGGTTGCAAGTATAGCTATATTTTCGTTTGCTTCCAATATCGTTTTTAATGAAAGTGCAACTAAATTATCATCATCAACTATAATTACATTAATCATATTTTTTCTCCTTCATAATTGTAACAAATATCTTAAATCCGTCATTGTATGTTATTTTTAATGTTCCGCCTAAGGCTTCCACCCGTTCTTTTATATTTTTTAGTCCGATACCATCTATAGAGTCAATTGATGATAATACAAATTTACTGTTTTCACCATCATAAAGTTTCCCGTTATCTTTTATAATAAGCTGATAGAACGCGGGGTGTTCTCTTGCAATAATTGATATTTTGTCTCCATTACTATATTTTTCTGCATTGGTAATTCCTTCTTTAAGAATACTAATAAAATTGTATTTTATATTTTTGGGTATGTTTTCTTGCATTGAATAATCAATATAAAATTCAAATTTATCTACGTTTTTTGCAATTTCATATATAGCAAGCTTCAAATCAACTGCCTCGTCATGAAGGTCATGGACGCTGTTTCGTATATTATTCATAGACTCATCCAGAGTCTTTTGCAGCTGTTGTAACAATGGTTTTATATTGTTATCTTTATTTATCGTTTTTATTGCTCCAAGCTGCAGTATGGAGCGAGTTATCATATGTCCTACATTATCATGTATTTCTCTGGCAATACGGTTTCTTTCCTTTAATGTTGCAGCATAAATCTGGCTGCTCTGCTGTGAAATAAGAACTCTGTTCTTTTCTTCCAGCAGTAATTTATTTTCAGTTGCGTTGTCCATAAGTACGATATTTTTTTGTTCTGCTATATTAATTTTGAAAGTATTATATGCTAAGTAAGCAGATATACAATTGTATAATGCCACATAAAAAACTTCATTGCAGAAGAGAAAATTAAGTGAAATTATAAGTGCTGCCGCAGCAATTATATAAGCAATGTTGCACAATACAATATATAGATATGGTATTGTTATTTTGTATGTGGATAAGTATATTTTTATAGAGTTTTGTAATTCCTTTTCATTTTTTAAAGGCTGGCATCTTAGATTTCTGTTATAGAAAATTTCATGGAATACAAGCGGTGTAAAATAAAAAAACATGGGAAAAAAACTGCAAAGTACAATATAAATTATACACGTAATATATTTCATATATGAATTTTCAAAAATATATGTTAATCCCGAAAAAATTACTGCGGTCAGTAAGCCGCCTAAAAATAATGTTAATGGTACAGAATAATTTGCTAAAAATATTAAAATTATCACTGCTAAGAATAATTTATCGGTTAATCTCTGCATTATATTTTACCCTTATAAGATATTTTGTTTTTTGGAGTTTTTTTAAGTATAATAGATGAAGTATATTTTTTCAAGTAAGGCAGAAAACATATGACAAATGTAATTTATTTTTTATGATTTTTAACACTATAAGTTGGTTCATTATTTAGTTATTATTTATTTTGAAAGGAGAGGATGTTTATGTCAGTAGTAGTAAATGTTGAAAATCTTGTAAAAAGATATAAGGAGCTGGTGGCGTTAGATCATTTTAATCTGACAATAAATGAGGGAGAAATATTTGGTCTGTTAGGTCCTAATGGCTCAGGAAAAACTACAACAATAAATTGTATTTTATCATTGCTTCAATATGATAAGGGTACTATAAAAGTATTTGGTGAGGAAATGAAGCCAAACAGTTATCACATAAAAAATAAGATTGGTGTTGTTATGCAGAATGTTGCAGTTTTTGATACTTTTACAGTGTATGAGAATATTGATTATTTTTGTGGATTGTATATTAAAGATAAAACATATAGAAAACAGTGTGTCGATGAGGCAATTGAATTTACTGGATTAAATGAGTATGTAAAGTTTGTTCCTAAGAAACTGTCAGGCGGTCTTCTGAGAAGATTAAATATTGCCTGCGGTATTGCCCATAAGCCTAAGTTGATATTTTTTGATGAACCGACAGTGGCGGTAGATCCTCAGAGCAGGAACAGAATTCTTGAGGGAATAGAGCAGTTAAACAGAGATGGAGCAACGATTATTTATACTTCTCACTATATGGAAGAGGTAGAACAGCTGTGCAGCAGAATTGCGATTATGGACAGAGGAAAAAATGTTGCTATAGGAACAAAAGAAGAGTTAAAGAAAATGATTAGAAATACTGAAAATATTACAATTGAGGTTGTTGGTATTGAAAGTATTGATATTGATAAAATTAGACAATTTTCTCATGTGATGAATGTTTTATATGAAAAAAATATGTTAAAGGTTTCATATGAAGGTGGAAAACATAATCTTGTGAGAGTTTTGGATTATTTGCAGAGCAGACAGCTTTCATTTGGAAGGGTATATACTGAGATGCCAACTCTAAATGATGTATTTCTTGAAATTACTGGTACAGCATTGAGAGATTAGGAGGTTATCTATGTTTGGTCATTATTTTAAATACAGTTTTAAAGCAATTTTCAGAGTAAAGGAAGTACTGTTTTGGACACTGGTTTTTCCTATTGCTTTAGCAACATTTATGCATATGGCATTTGGTAATATATATGAACGGACAGAAAAAGCACATGCTATTCCAGTTTCAATTATACATTTATCAGAAAATAATGCCTTTGACAGTACAGTACAGGCTTTGTCAGAAGAAGACGCCATGCTTAATATTATAGAAGCAGATAACATGGATAAAGCAGAAAAACTGCTGCGGGAAGGTGAGATAAAGGGTATTTTTGTAGTAGATAAAAATATAAATCTTACTGTAAATGAGAATGGTATGGATGAGACTATTTTAGATATGATTCTTACTTCATATGAGCAATATAGTACTGTAATACAAAGTACAATGAAAAATAATCCTCAAAATATTGAGAATGTAATTAAGAGTTTAATGACAGATAAAAGTTATTTGACAAAAGAGAAAACAAGCGACGGTAGTTTTGATAATCTTGTAACATATTTTTATGCAATCTTTGCAATGAGCTGTCTGTTTGCAGGCTTTTCAGGAGTTGATAGAGCTTCAAAAATGCAGGCTGACACAACGTCTCTTGGAATAAGGAGGAATATGGCGCCTAATTCCAAAATCTATTTAATTATTTCAGATTTTTTTACATCGCTTATAGTGCAGTTTGTATTTGAAGTTATAGCATTTCTGTACATGAAATTTGTACTGGGAGTTGATTTTGGAACAAAATATGCGGCAATGATGCTTGTACTTTTAATGGGCAGCGGAATAGGAATTTCAATGGGAATGATAGTTGGATGTGTAAAAAACAAAACTACAGACACAAAAATAGGAATAACATGTGCGATATCAATGTGTTTAAGTATAATGGCAGATTTAGTTGCAAATGGTGTAAGAAATGCAATAGAGCATTATATACCTATAATAAACAGAATAAATCCTGCCGCATTGATTGTAGATTCATTTTATGCACTAAATGTTTATGATAATTATGATAGATTTTTTAGAAATATGACTCTTCTTGGAATAATAATTTTTCTGCTGTTGTTTTGCAGTTTTTTGCTTGTAAGGAGGACTCGTTATGCAAGTGTTTAAATTATTTATGAAACTATTGGAGAGAAATAAGGGAATTATTATATTGTATACAATGGTATTTTTGCTGCTGTCATTTTTGGTGATGAAAACTGTTAACGGTGATGGTGTATTAAATTATGATAACGTTTCATGTAAACTGGCAGTATTCGATAATGATAAATCTGAATTAAGCAATACTTTTATCAATTATATTTCTAATGACAATAAGATTATTAAAATTAAAGATAATAAAGAAACAATTCAGGATGAGTTATTTAACAGAAATGTGGATTGTGTAATTAAGATAGAAAAAGGATTCGAAGAGGCAGTATTAGATTCAACTGATAATAATAATGAAATTAATGATTTTATTATTGTAAATTTAATTCCAGGTACAATGACTTCTTCATTAATAACCGGAAAAATAGACAATTATATGAGAATATTGTCAGCTTATATACAGTCTGGCTGTTCAATAGAAGAGGCGGTTAAATTAACAGAAAAAACACAAAAAGTTACGGCTTCAACAAAACTATTAGATAAAGGAAATGTAAAGGATTATTCAGATTTATATTATTTTTTCTTATATCTTGCATATGCTTTTGTCGTGATGATGATAATTGTGATAGGTAATATTGTAGGGAAATTAAATGATAAAGAGATAAGGAATCGAATAAATTGTTCTTCATATAAGTTTTTCTCATTTAATAAGGAAATATTTTGGGGGATATTAGCTACAGGCTCAATTATAATTGTAATGTATATTATTTTTTCATATATATTGTGTGGAAATGATTTGCTTTCGGTAAATGGCGGATTATTTATAATTAACATGTGCTGTATGATGATTGTGGCGCTTTCTCTGGCTTATTTTATATCACAGCTTGTAAGTAAGGATAATGTTCTGACAATGGTTGCAAATATTTTAGGTTTGGGAATGTCATTTTTATCGGGTATTTTTGTACAGATGCAATTTCTTGGCGACAGTATAATAAAAGCAGCGCATTGGCTGCCGTCGTATTGGTATGCATATGGATGTGAGAAGATAGATAAATTTGTCCCAGGAAATAATTTAAATGAAATAACTTTATGTTTTTTTATTGAGATGTTATTTTCAGCTGCATTTATAGTAGCAGGTATAGTAACTGCAAAATTCAAGAAAAGCTGTGTTGTAAAATAATAATTACTCTCCGTATCAGCGTCTCTGTTGTTGACAATTATAGTGAAAAAAAGTATTATATAAAAAGCTGAATAATATTTTAAAACTTTACGATTAAGTGATAAGACGGCTTTTTATAATACTAAATATAGGAGGAGAGTTTATGTATATTACAAATGATATTAAATATGTGGGAGTAGATGATAAGACTATTGATTTATTTGAAAGCCAGTATGTTGTTCCAGAAGGAATTTCATATAATTCATATGTTATTTTTGATAAAGAAATTACTATTATGGACACTGTCGATGCAAGAGCAACTAAGGCATGGACAGCAAATATTGATAAAGTTTTAGATGGATGTGAGCCTACATACCTTGTAATTTCGCATTTAGAGCCGGATCATGCGGCAAGCATTAAAGTTTTAACTGAGAAATACCCTAATATGAAGCTTGTAGGAAATGCTAAAACGTTTCAGATGTTTCCTCAATTCTTTGAAATGGATATTGAAGGAAAAACTGTTGTTGTCAAAGAGGGAGACACATTGTCGATAGGTTCGCATACGCTTTCATTTTATATGGCTCCTATGGTGCATTGGCCTGAAGTAATGGTTACATATGACAGTACTGACAAAGTATTGTTTTCAGCTGACGGCTTCGGTAAATTTGGTGTTCCCGATTCAGATGAAGACTGGGCTTGTGAGGCAAGAAGATACTATTTTAATATTGTAGGGAAATATGGAGCGCAGGTGCAGGCTCTTTTGAAAAAGGCAGCAGCTCTTGATATACAGATTATATGTCCTCTTCATGGACCAGTACTTTCAGAAAACCTGGAGTATTATATAGATAAATATAACACTTGGAGCAGTTATGTTCCTGAGGATAAAGGTGTATTGATTGCCTATGCTTCTATTCATGGAAATACAAAGGAAGCTGCTCTTAAATTAGCGGAAATATTAGAGCAGAAGGGTATTGAACATATGGAAGTAATTGATCTTTCAAGAGGAGATATGGCGGAGGCTGTTGAAGGTGCGTTCAGATATGATAAGATGGTTCTTGCATCTGCTACATATGACGGAGGATTGTTTCCGGTAATGGAAGATTTTCTTTCTCATTTAAAGAGCAAAAATTATCAGAAGAGAAATGTATACTTAATAGAGAATGGATCATGGGCGCCTATGGCAGCCAAGAAAATGAGTTCAATATTATCAGAGATGAAAGAAGTTATAGTGGATGAAGAAATTATTTCTATAAAATCTGTTATGAAAGCAGCTCAGAAAAATCAAATAGAGTCTTTGGCAGATAAATTGATTTAAAAAATATATAGGCTGCCGCATTTATTTAACAATATTTGATTATTTGTTAAACATAATGCGGCAGCTGTTTATAATTAATCAATTTTAAGTCCATCCGCCGTCTAATGTTATAACTTGTGCATTTAAATAATTGTTCCCTGTTGCGATTGTGAATACAAGTTCTGCAACTTCTTTTGGATCTGCAAATCTACCTGCCGGTATTTCATCAGCTAAGGTGTTCCGCTCTTCTTCAGAAAAACATTTGTTCATATCAGTGTCTATAAATCCACATGCAATTGCATTTACTTGGATATTGCTTGGAGCAAGCTCTTTTCCTAGAGATTTTGTCAATGAGTTAATTCCTCCTTTGCTTGCAGAGTATGCGGCTTCACATGAGGCTCCATGTAACCCCCATACAGAAGAAATATTTATTATTTTGCCTGATTGTTTTTTTACCATAGAAGGAATTGCGTTTTTGCAGCAATAGAAACATGAAGATAGATTGGTTTCAATTATTTTATGCCATTCATCATATGTCATTTCGCTTAATAATCCTATATGTGATATGCCTGCGTTATTAACAAGAATATCAACATCTCCAATATTTATTTTTGCATAAGAAAACATTTTTTCAACAAATTGGTAATCAGAAACATCACCTGTTATGCTGATACATTTTGCATTAAATGTATTATTAATATAATCCTTTAAATTATCAAGTTCAAGTTTAGATGAACAGCTGTTAATAATTGTTGGATAACCTTCCTGGGCAAATTTTATTGCTGTCGCTTTTCCTATTCCTCTGGAAGCACCAGTAATTAGAACTAATGGTTTTAATTTCATTTTATATTCTCCCTGATTTATATAAATTTCATAAAATATTTTACTATATAATAGTAAAAATGTCAAAAATGTTGAATAATATGTTACAAAATTGTAACAATACAAGCAAGCTTATTTGTAAAAGCATACGATTAATAATAATGTTAAAAATATTTGTAATATGGCGTTGACAAAAAAATCTTGCTTTGATATAATGTATTTACGTTGTGTAACAAAATTGTAACAAAGAATAGTTTTTATTCCCTTAAGCAAAGTTATTAAGTTCCAGTAAAATTATATAGTAAATACTGACATTGAAATGTGTACTTGTTAATATACAAGATGTTTGTTTATGGGATGAGCTTTGACTTTAAATACAGGTGATAAATTAAGTTTGGAGGATAATCATGAAGAAGAGTTTTAAGACTTCAATTTGTGTAGCAACAAGTGCATTAGTATTTACTGGTGCAGGTCTAAGTGCATATGCTGCTAATTCTTTTTTGCCGCAGGCAGGTGCATCAGCAAGTTTAGATTCATATATTTCATGTACATCAAGCACAGAGCTTCCAAGTGCTGGCGTTTTTACTACTCTTGATAAATATTATACAGCTAATCCTGATGCAAGTGCTGACGCTGAGCTGATTGACAATCAAGTTTCGAATGTCGCATCTGAATATGAGAATATAGCGATTGCTCAGGTTAATGATTATGTTAATGTCCGCAGTGCTTCAAATGAAGAAGGCGAGATACTTGGTAAGCTGTATAACAATTCAGCGGCGACAGTTGTCGGTGAAGAGGGTGACTGGTATCAGATTAAATCTGGTTCAGTTACTGGTTTTGTTAAGAAAGAATTTGTTGTAACTGGAGATGAAGCTGCGACTTTAGCTGAACAGGTAGGAAATAAAATTGCAACTGTTCAGACAGAAACTTTAAAGGTTCGTGAAAATGCAGGTACAGATAGTTCTGTTGTAACTTTAATTCAGGAAGATGAAGAGTTAAATGTTCTTGGAGCAACAGAGGATGGCTGGACTAAAATTTCTGTAGATACTGATGTTGTAGGATATGTTTCAAATGAATATATTACAGTTCGTACAGAGTTTAAACAAGCTGAATCAATTGAAGAAGAGAAGGCGCGACTGAAGAAAGCTGAAGAGGAGAGAAAAGCAGCAGAAGAAGCCGCAAGAAAGGCTGATGAGGCAGCAAAGAAAGCAGCCAGAGAAGCAGATGAAGCAGAGAAGGCAGAGAAAGCCGCTAAGGCTGCAAAAGCAAAAGAGGCAGAAAAAGCTGCTAAGGCTAAAGCAGAGGAAGCAAATAAAGCAGCTTCAGACAATACTGCTTCAAACGAAAAAAATAACGAAGAGAAGTCAACTTCTTATTCAGCTCCTGCGTCAGGTTCAAGACAGTCAATTGTAAGTTATGCTTTACAGTTTGTCGGTAATCCGTATGTAGCGGGAGGTACAAGCCTTACTAAAGGCGCTGATTGTTCAGGTTTTGTACAGTCTGTATTTAGAGATTGCGGTTATGGTATTCCACGTTCATCAAGAGAGCAGGCAGCTTCAGGAAGACAGGTTTCATTAGATGAAATACAGCCAGGAGATTTACTCTTTTATTCAAAGGGCGGTTCAATCAATCATGTAGCGTTGTACATTGGTAATGGTCAGGTTGTTCATGCAAGTACAGAGAGAACAGGTATCAAAATATCAAGTTATAACTATAGAACACCTTGTAAGGCAGTTAGTTATGTTGATTAATAACCAATTATAACGATTTAATATATTTTTAAATTTATCCCTGCTGGGTTCAATATTTTAACAGTATTGAATCAGGCGGGGTGTTTTTATATAATTTAATAGTAATTTGACTGAATTGAGGTATGTTTGTATGTAATATAAGTTATTGCATTTTTAATATATAATCGTTATAATAATTATATATAGGGGGGACAAATGAAAAACATGGATTTTGACAATACTTTAGCAAAGAGAATTGCGACAGCAGGTATAAATTCAGATTATGATGAGGCTTGTAAGCGTTTATTGGCAAATAAACAGATACTTGCGCGTATTTTGAAAACTTGTGTTGAGGAGTTTAGTGAATGTACTGTAAATGATATTGAAAAAAAATATATTGAAGGAAATCCGGAAATTTCAAATGTTGTTGTACATCAGGATGAATCGGGTGAATTTATAAAAGGATTAAATTCAGAAGATGTTACAATTTCAGAGGGTACAGTTTCGTATGATATACGATTTTGCGCTGTTGCTCCTGTTACAGGAGATTTAATAAGTTTGATTATCAATATAGAAGCTCAACATAATTATTACCCGGGATATCCATTATTAAAACGCGGAATATATTATGGGAGCAGACTTATTTCTGCACAGTATGGAACAGATTTTAAAGCTGGACATTATGAAAATATTAAGAAAGTGTATTCAATATGGATTTGTACGGATCCACCAAAATATCGAAGAAATTCAATAATGCTTTACTCAATTCAAGAAACATCATTGATAGGGAATATTGAAGAAAATAAAGAAAATTATGATTTAATGACAGTTGTAATGATTTGCTTGGGCGGTTCTGATAAAGAAGATTATAGTGGATTATTAAAAATGTTAGATGTATTATTGGCGACTAGAAATGATGCAAATACAAAGAGAAAGATATTACAGGATGAATTTAATATAGTTATGACAGAAGAATTAGAAAAAGAGGTGGCAGATATGTGTAATTTGGGTAGTGGTTTGTTTGGGCGTGCGTGGGATGAAGCGTGGGATGAAGCGTGGGACGAAGCGTGGGATGAAGCGTGGGACGAAGCATGGGATAAGGCAAAACTTCAAGATATTAAAAGCTTGATTAATAAATTGGACTTGTCTGAAGAAAAGTCAATGGATATATTAGATATACCTGAAAAAGAAAGAGAATGGTATAGAAAAGCTTTAAAGGAGAAAGATGTATCAAATGTGTAACAATAAAAAATATATCTGATTTATTTACCCTGCTGGGTTCAATATTTTAACAGTATTGAATCAAGCGGGGTGTTTTTATGTGTTGATTTTATGAAGTATCAATATATATTATCAGATTATTTAAGGAATTGTGCGAAAATTATGTTCTGTATTGACAATTTTTATAATATACAAATTGCACAAAAGAAAAAAAGTGAAGATTGTATGTGGAAATGTTATACATGTAAATGTGGATAATGTGGATAACTATGTCAATAACTTTGGGCTTAAATTGAGTTATCAATAGAGTTATCCATGTTATCCACATAAAGTTATACTCGTTTACATAAAAATTATTGTAAACCAACGAACAATTGTTTTGTAGTCCTGTCCAAATTTAATTAAAATTGGAAAATATGGTTGACTTTAACATAATCTAATTATTGTGACAAATAGTTTGAATTGTTTGTAAATTATACAAAATTATGTTAATTTTATATTAAAGTTCAAACAATTGTGGTTAATAAATATATAAATTATTCTTAAATCTTGAAGCCTGTTTATAAGAGGTTAAACATTAACTTTAAGTTTTGATAACTGAAGCTGTGCAGTGACAAGATTGTAGTAAATACCTTTTTTTTCAATAAGTTGTTCATGTGTTCCAATTTCTGCAATATTATGATCGTTGATAACTACTATTCGATCTGCGTTTTTTAATGTAGATAATCTGTGAGCAATTGCAAATGTTGTACAGTTGCTCCGGAGCCTTTCTAATGCTTTTTGAATTAAGTACTCACTTTCGGTATCAAGGTTTGAAGTAGCTTCATCTAATATAAGCAGTTTTGGTTTGCAGAGAACTGCTCTGGCAATTGCAAGTCGTTGGCGTTCTCCTCCTGATAAAGTATATCCGAGCTGACCAATATAAGTTTCATAACCATTTGGCGTTCGGCAAATGAAATCATGAGCGTTTGCAGTTTTGGCCGCGTCTATTACTTCATCAAGAGTGGCCGTCGGATTAGCATATCTTATATTGTCAAGTATAGTTCCTGAAAATAGAAATGTTTCTTGTAGTACTACACCAATTTGACTGTGCAAGTGTTCTGTGTCTATGTCTTTTATATCAATTCCGTCAATAGATAGTACACCTTGATTTACATCATATAGATGCATAATTAGATTGATTATTGTAGATTTTCCGACTCCTGAGGCACCGACAAGACCTATCATTTCACCTTTTTCTACATTGAGATTGATATTTTTTAATACAGGGTCGTATGACTGATAGCCAAAGGTGACATTTTCAAATTTTACATTTCCAATTATATTATGTTTAATTGATAAAGCAGAAGATTGTAATTCAGGCTTTTCCTGCCATATATCAAATATTCTCTCAAGGCTGTTTAACATTTCTGCGAGATCTCTTGGCAGGTTAATCATTCTGTCAAGGGAGCCGAAAAGAATTGCGGCATAGGAGATAAATTGTGTAAGTGTACCAGGCATCATATCGCCGATAAGTACGTGTCTACCGCCTAAGTAAGTGATGACATATGTTCCCAGACCCAAACCAAATATTAATATAGGTGTAAAGTAGGCGAAAAATATTAAATTATTAGTTTGTATATGTGCATAATTATCAGATAAATTTTGAAATTTTTTTGCTTCTTTCTCTTCTTTACCATACGTTTTGACTATCTGCATACCTGATATAACGTCTTGGAGAGAACTGTTAAGTTTGTCCATGCTGCGGTTAGCTTTTCTAAATCTTTTTTTCATCTGGCGACGCTGAGATATAGAAATAATAATTGTTAAAGGCAGAAATACAAGAGATATAATTGTTAGTTTCCAGTCTATAATGAACATGTAAATAATTGCGAACCCAATAGTTATAACTGTGGATAGAAGATTGGCAAATGTGTTTTCCATAAACCGTCTTATGCGCACAGAATCATTAGAAATTCTTCTCATCAGGTCTCCCGGTTTTCTGCTTTGAATATATGAAAGTGATAGAGACTGCAGTTTGTAATATGTTTTCTGTCTTAAATCCATGCTTATTTTGCTTCCTAATACTACACAGTACCAGTTTTTTAGAACTGATAGAATAATTGATAATATAGTTATTATAAGCATTGTAACTATAAAAACTATAATATCATTTATCGTACCCTTTTGCTTAAATAGTGCGTTGTCAATAAATAATTGCTGTATTTTAGGAGTTATGAGTATGGATATTGATGACAGTAGCATTAAAACTGATAGTAAAATAAAATTCTTTATATATGGATGACATAACTGTTTTAGCTTTATATAAGTTACATTTCTGCCGTCACAGTGCGGACAAGATTTTGTTCCTGGCAGCGGTTTTTTGCATTTAGGACATATTCTATCTTGTTCTTTACTCTTTACTATATCTGTTCTGCCAATAATAAGCCTATTAATTCCCTCTGTAATATAAGAGATTCTTATAACATGTCTAAGTGAAAACCTTGCGGTTAAAATATATTTGCCGTCTTTTAGTTTTATACGCAGAATACCATTATTAGGATAATTATCACAAAATGCTTTTTCAATATGCTGAAGCTCTATTTCATTTATTAATACATCATTTTTTGAAATTAACAGACGTTTGTCTGTAACAATAATATAATTATTAGCGGTAAAATTTAATTGTTTGTCTAAATCATAAGGAACGGAGTAAATAATTTTTTCATTTTCTTTTAATGAAATGTTTAAGAGAAGCCGTTCATTAAGCTTATATAATAAATTCATTAGTCTCCTCCGTTAATTTACAAGTATAAATCTAATTTTTTTAATTCTTTAGTTGTTAGTTCGTTTGTATCCGGTATCTCATACCTGTTACCTTCTAAGTCTGTAATTAATATTCTGTTGCTGCTTAAATATGTAAAGTGATTTCCGTTAGACTGCAGTGAGAAGTTTAATTCGCCATGGTTTGTAGTCACTTTAAAATGTATATATCCAGCCATTTCTTTTATACTATTAATTTTCTGTATCGCCGGCATGAAATATCTTATATCTAGTTGTTTACAGATTACCTTTATGGTATTAGTGTCAAAATCATTATTTAAATGTTCAATTATTCCTATTTCTCTTTTTTTGCCGGACGATTCGCGGACAGATAGAAAAGAGTATGGTTCTGTGAAAGGAAATGTTCGGATTATGTCAATATTTTCATATAAAATATTGTTGTAGTGCAAGTTTATAAAATCGCCATCAGTTTGTGAAAATGTACAATTATCTTTATTAAGATAATGAACATTTAACATTTCTTCGCATTCCTTTTCCATTTGTTCCATATCAAAATCTTCTTCATCAAAATCATCAGCTGTGATACTCTTTTGTCCGTTCGGTAATGGCGGACACATGTCTATTTCACGTTCTCTTCGTTTACCTCTTGGCGGCATGGGCAGTCTGCCTCCCATCATAGGCCCTCCGATAGATCTTCCAACAGCCATTATAAATTCCTCCGTTTCTATTCAATGCCTTTCATAGCTAAGGCTTTAGTCTGCAGTTCTACAAGTTTAAAATATGTACCATGGCGTTTTACAAGTTCAGGGTGTGTACCTTGTTCAATAATTTTTCCATTATCAATAACGATAAGTTTGTCAGCATTTCTAAGAGTGGAAAGCCGATGAGCTATTGATAGTGTCGTTCGGTCTTTTATTAGATAATTTAATGATTTTTGTATTGCTTTTTCTGTCTCTGTATCTACAGAGGCGGTTGCCTCATCAAGTATAAGTATTTTGGGGTCTGCTAATATTGCTCTTGCTATTGACAGCCGTTGTCTTTCTCCGCCAGATAACGATTTGCCTCCCGAACCGATAACAGTATCATAGCCATCGGGAAATTTACATATGAAATCATGTGCACTGGCAAGACGTGCAGCTCGTATTATTTCGGCTTTTGAGGCTTCAGGTTTTGCGTATGCTATGTTTTCGGCGACTGTACCCATAAATATATATGTCTCTTGAGAAACCATTGAAATATGTCTTCTTAAATCATTAAATGAAATATTTTTGATATTAACTCCATCAATTAAAATTTCGCCGTCTTGAGGGTCATATAGTCGGCTGATTAAACTTACAAGTGTTGACTTTCCAGCCCCTGATCTTCCGACAATACCGAGCATTTTGCCGCCTTCAATCTGTAAATTCATATTTTTTAGAACAGGTATATTAGGATCATAGCCAAATGTAAGATTTTTAAGTTCGATAGATCCTTTTTCCATGTTAAATTTAATGGGATTTTCTTTTTCGAGTATATCAGGCTTGGCGTCAATAATTTCAAACATTCTTTCTGCGCTGTTTTTGCTGTCAGTCCATGTTCTCAAGGCTCTTGAAAGAAAATTCAGAGGTTCTTTTAATTGGGTTACATAGCTGGAAAATGTTATTAACACGCCCATTTTCATATTGGATGTATACAAAACCAGATATGCACCAACTGCCCATACCGCCAGAGAAGCTACTTCTTCGACAAAACTGTACATTGCGGTAAAACGGTTGTGGAAATTTACGACCTCTATTTCGGCATCGCAAATAGCACTGTTGTAATTGTCAAAGGCTTTCATTTCGCGTTTCTCCTGTCCAAATGCTTTGACTACCCTGGCGCCAGTTATATTATCATTTATGCAAGCGTTTAAGTTTCGTTCTGTTCGATGTCGTTTTCCAAATAGATGAAAAAGGTTTGGCATAAGTTTTATACTTATAAAGGATAGGATTGGCAATAGACAAAGAGCTGCCACAGATAGTTTTATATTCATAGAAAACATAATTATGCATGTAGAAATAATAGTGAAAATATTAGTCACTGAATATGGCAGGATAGATGTAAAAAAGTCCGTAACTCTGTCTGCATCTGACAGAACCCTTGTCATAAGAGAACCTGTACGGCTGTTGTTAAAGAAGCTTAATGATAATTGTCCCATAGATTCAAATATTACGGATTTCATATCAGCAACGACTTTAGGAACGATTGTAGCTGAGATAATTCCTTGTATAATGGATATGATCTGTGTTATAAGTTTAGTCAAAATCATTGCTATTACAACAAATGCAAGACCTGTTATAAATGAGTCAGAGGTTAGTCCAAATGAATCTGCAAATGATTTATCTTTAGCGAGAATCTGGTCATATAGTACGGTTCCGTTTAAATAAGGCCATATTAAATTAAGTGCTGCTGTGACTAAATAGCACAGCAGCAAAAATAAGATTTGAGGGATAAAAGGTTTAAAATATTTTAAAATCCTTAACATTTTAATTCCTCCACATAAAGACCGCTAATGTAGAAACGGCTTTTTGGCAATTTAATGTCTGCATTTTCCAGATTGCCAAGATCTCCCCATTTACCACAATCTTCAATGGTGTTAAACGGAAGAATGTTTTTGGACGTAAACAAAATCCTTTCAACAGTGTAAACAGAGGCGCTAAAACGAAAGCTTTTCGATCTTTCGGAAATACCTTGTTTAAGTGTAATCGTAAAAGTATTTGTCAGACAGTTTGCGGTAATGGCAATGTCAAGCCATTCTTTTTGCTGGCAGCTTCCAAATGGAGAGTATCTGCCGCCATTTTTTACAACAATATCACCATTGCTCTTGAAATATAATCGTACAGGAACATGTCCGTCAGAATCCATGACTTCTATAGTAAAGTTGGATTTTTCATGACAGCCGTCAAGATATACTCTAGTTTCAATTTTTATCATCTCTGACTTCTTGAAACTTTTCATAGCTCTGGCGCGGTCATAAGGATCTTCGTCGCTGAGACACAAGGCATGCCTGCCACGTTCTGTAGGAGAGGCGGTTATTTCAACAGGTGACCAAATTGGAGAATAAATATTCCACCCTTCAATAAAAGGTCCAGGCTGCATATTGCCAAAATCTGTATGAACATAATCATCTGTTTCTCCTGATATTGGTACAGGAGTATAGCTTACCCATACATCTTCTTTGTTTACCGTGTATGCCAGCCAAAGTGATTTATTATCAGGCAATGGATTTCCCTCGCATATTCCGCGTATATATTGAGGACCTAAATTTTTGTAGAGTCCTGCATATTTATGAGGAGAGACTTCAGGTGTAATGGCAAACAAATTATCAAAATCCTGACCGTTTTCGCTGACTGTCACCGCTATAGGCCAGCGGTGGGCGCTGTCTGTTGTAGGATTATAACAGAGTGCATACTTTCCGTCGCCTGTTTTCTGAGCCCATACTTTACCAGTTGAAGTTTCAAGAGAATAATCTACTTCTTTTTCGCTCCATGTCTGACCATTGTCGGTAGATTTAGTGACAATAGAATTTTTATAAAATCCAAGTATGTCGCCGTTAGGAAGTGTGTAATATGATAAAGCTTCCGCACCAGGTTGTGTAAACCATTCTGTGTTAAGGCGTTCTTCTTCCCACATTTGTTGTGTAAATAAGTGATCTGCAAGTAATTCTTCACATGCAGCAATAAATCCTTCGTTGCTGCTCTCTCTGAAATGAGGGAACATATCAGTGTTGTCAGAGTTGTATCCTCCGGCTTCATTAAAACGTAGAAAATAAATGTTTGAAAATGTGTTGTCAGAGTATATTTCTCTCACAACCCGTCCTACGCCATATCCGTTATTAGGAGCAATGCCATGGTTAGGAGCAATACCATAAAATCCTGTTGCCAGAAGTCGGTTGTTATTAGTTACATAAAAACTTACTCGCTGGTGCATAACACAGGATATAGTTTCTTTGGTTAATTCATCTGCGTTTGGTCCTATATATGGTGAACTTGGCGCTTCCATGGCAGGAAACAGAACAGTTGGCTTGCTCCACTGTGCACCATTGTCAGACCATGAAATTAAAGTCTGAGATGGAGGTAAATGTTCGCTTACAGGGTCTGACAGGTAGTCAATATAAAATTTGTTGTTCCAATATACGAGCATGGCGGCATGGTTGTAAGACCAGCCAAAACCGTCCGTTGACGTCTCTGCATTTTGTGTAGCCCTCATTACCTGAAAACAATGAGTACCGATTGCGTGTCTAAGTCCTCCGTCATGAAACCTTACATCTGCTTTCTGTTTGTTATGACAGCGTACTAGATCATTGTTAAAATAATTTGAAGTTGACATAATAAAACCTTTCTTAAAATCGAGCCTATATATTTAATATTAAAAAATTTCACCTATTGGAGATGGTTCCTCTTTCTTTAAATCTTTTTTAGAAATTAATACACCATTCTCAAATTGATATTCTCCGGTTACATTTCCTTTGTTTCTGCCGAATGTCTGTGCAAGTCCTTCAGCCTTTTTATTTTTAAATCTAGCTCTTGTCTTAATATTTTCGGAACCTGGGTAATAAGTTGTGAGTACGTCTGCGCCGTCGTTGGTATGATTCCATTGGAATACTTTATAACCATCTTCATCAAAATAGACATATTCTCCGATACGTTTTCCTAAATGATACTCTCCTTTTGTCATAATTTTGCCATTTGGATAGTAGAATATATCTTCGCCTTCAAGAAGGAATCTGCCATCGTCAGCAAGTGCGCCTGACCATTTGCAGCGGATGCTTCCGTCGTCAAAATGTTCTTCATATGTCTCAATATCAGAAACGAACTTTGTAGCATGGGACTGCATAAGAACATTATCTTCTGGTGATGATCCTTCTTGAGCAATAAGCCATTCTTCATTAAATTCAAAATGAAGTAGCGGACGATTGTTAGATGTAATAATATGTATCATTCCATCTTCTGTCTGTCTGCATACGCTATAGCCAAGTGTTGAGTGACCTCCGAATTCATGAGGGCTTTTCTTTTGTTTCTGTGTTCCCCACAGTTTTTTCATTGTCCATGTTTTTCCATCGTCATCTGAATAAGCTCCATAAGAGCCCCATTCATCTATTGTATCAGGTTTCTGACCTTTTTTGTTTTGATAATCAGCACACATAAACAGACGGCCGCTTTTTAAACGTATAATACTTGGGCGTTGGCCAGAAAACTGCATTGGGAAAGGAGTTTTACTTACTTCCCATGTATCTCCTTTATCTTTGGAAATAGCCTGAGGCATATACCCGTCAATAGCTGAATTTTTCCCGCCCATAGCAAGTATAGAGCCATCATTTAAGTGAACAAATGTTGAGTGTCGTCCGGCAGTCCTTCCTTTAGGATTCTCCCATGTTTTCATGTTATCACGGGTTCTCCAGAGCACTGAACCAGGTTCAAAAGCTGCGTCTGCCGCCACATAAAAAGTACCGTCATCATCACGAAGGCATGAGTTAATAGGCTGTCTTACAACCCTCTCGGCAGCGTCTTTGAAAAATGGAAACTGTACTTCACTCCAAGTTTCTCCATTATCAGTAGAATATACATATTGGAACGGGAATGAATTAGTAAGCTGCTGCCAGCCCCAAAAATGATATATTGTTCCATCTTTGTCTGTGTAGAGGTTTGGTGCATGGTCATTGACGCCGACCGGGTTAAGGAAAATATCGGGCTGTTCCCACTCGTCACATCCTTTTCTAAGCCTAGTACCGGCAAGTCCAACTTCGGCATCATACTCTTTATATGAAGAATATACAGAATATAATAAATCTCCGTTTGGGCATACCGTAAGAGCAGGGGAGTGATGATGGTGTCTGAAAATATGATTAAGTCCTACAGCCCGTATCTCTTCGTTAGGAGAATTGTCAGGAGGTGTAGGGAAAACATGTCTTTTTCTAAAATAAGGTTTTTTAGGGTCTGGTCCGTCTTCCAAATGTACGGCAGTCTGGTGAACATTCATGCATACTTGATTTGTTGGATGTTTGCCGCTCACGATAGGCATATCTGCACATACGATTCTAAGCCCTATAATATGTCTGCCGAATTCATTGTTTGTATCATCATGATAATGTCTGTATGTAGGAGGTAATGCGGCACGCCACCATAAATCAAGATTGTGTGCATTATACCGTGCCGGATTATCTAAGTAACCGCCGCGTATAACTTTGCACATTCCTGTTGCAGGACCGGCAGGATCATTTTGATCTAAATCAGTATAGGCGTCGTACCAGTCAAAACACCACTCTCGAATATGAGTATCGCACATTCTGTCAATATTCAGTTCTGTAGATTTTCGTGCGGCTGCCTCCCATTCAGCCTCTGTTGGAAGTCTGTATAACTTCCCTTCTTTATTAGAGAGCCATTTGCAAAACTCTGCTGCCTCAAACCAGCTAACTCCAAGGACATAACCTCGGTAATTTGTTGTGTCAGATGCTTTGCTGTATTTTTCATTGTAAAATTTTTCGAAAATATCTTGTTTAACAGGTTCATCTGCTATGTAGTATGGTTTTGTAATATAACATTTATGGGTTGGCTGCGCGTCTGGATGATTTTCCCAGTCGCCGCCGCCTCTTCTGTATTCATGAGGTTCTACGAGAACCATCCGTATACCTGCTGAGTTAGTGTACTCAGTCTCGGTAAAATCAGGAGCGGGGAATTCACCCCAACTAAACTGCGTGCAATGCCATGCTCCGCTAAAATTTTTTTCACTCATTATATGAAAATCCTTTCTCCGTATTTCATTGGAATTTAAAGACTCTAAAATTATTATTGTTAATTATGGCATGTGGTAAAGAAATAACCATACCTGCAAGGTTATCTGATTAGCGGTTTTGAATTTTTCTTCCATATTCAAATGCTGCCGCTAAGCTTCCAGTTGAAGCAATTCCCTTGTATGCTATATCATATGCAGTTCCGTGGTCGACAGATGTACGCACAACTTTAAGTCCCAGAGTAACATTTACGCCGCCTTCAAAGTCAAGAAGTTTCATAGGAATATGACCTTGATCATGATACATGCACACTACAGCGTCAAATTCACCTTTATATGCTCTGAGAAAAACAGTATCAGGAGGAATTGCGCCGAAAGTACTCATTCCGTCACTGTTTGCCTGCTCTACTGCAGGATTGATTTCTTCGATTTCCTGACGACCGAAAGCGCCTCCTTCCCCCGCGTGTGCATTTAATCCTGCTACAGCAATTTTAGGCTGATCCTTAAATCTTGATATTGCGTCATATGTTAGTTTTATTACATTATAAATACGGTCCTTTTTAACATTTTCAATGGACTGTTGCATTGATACATGTGTTGATACATGTGTTACTGTTAATTTTTCTGATGCAAGCATCATAGTGTAATTTGTCTGTCCGCATATGTCAGCGATTAGTTCGGTATGGCCGGTAAAATTCGGGTCAGTAAGACGGATTGCTTCCTTGTTTACAGGGAGAGTGACAAGCGCAGAGAATTTATTGTCAAGCGCCATTCTTGAAGCTTCTGCGACATATTCCCTTGAAGCGGCTGCCACTTTTTTTTCTATCTGTCCTGGTGTTAAATCTTCTGATTTTAACAACCCCAAATCATAAATATTTAATGCCCTTTGTTCTTCATCGTCAAGAGATGACATTTTATGTAACGGAACATTAAGATTCAAAAGATTATTACAATGTTCCAAAACAGAATAATCTCCGACTAACGCATATGATTCAGTGTTTAATTCTCCTTTTTTAAATGCATTTAGAGCAATTTCCGGTCCAACTCCGTTACCGTCTCCCATTGTGACTGCTAACATAATATCATCCTTTCATAAAATAATTTTGTATTATAGGTATTAAATTGTCTGAACCAAATCCGCCAGATTTGGTTACAAAGTTTATTTGTTTGCCGTCTTTGACAGCTTGGCATATAGGAACACCAGCGATAATTTCTCCGCCTGCCCTCACTTCGTAGATTTCAAGTTTCTGAAGTATTGCAGCAACCATATCGCCGCCAAAGATGACAATATTGGTCAGAGGAACTCTCTCTAATATAGATTTTACCAAATTTGATGTGTATTCTGCAATATAATTATGAATTTGTTCATCATTTTTTCCTTTTTTATATAATAGGTCAAAATTCAGAAGCTCATTTTTTTCAGTTGCAGTAGCTAAAATAACAGAAGTATTATTATGTAAATTTATACTTGTTTCCTCAACCAGTTTTTGGAATGTCAAATCATCTATAAATTCTTGTGCATTGTCGATATTTGTGGTATTAATATAAGTATTAAGTTGTTCTGAAAGGCAAAAAACAGGAAAACTGCATTTTTCAGCATATTTTAATTGTTTAAATGTTATAGCATTAGCGCTTCCACTAATAAAAAGAAGCGGTTTATCATTTGTTTGTTTTTGAAGAATGCTTTCAGAGTGTTTAAATTCAATATGTGATGGAAAAGTTGATGCAAATCCTGCACAACCAGCACTGAAAAGATAACCGTTTAGTTCATCTACAATATTTCCTATCTCTATTAATTGCTCATTATTTTCGCAGTCAAATAAGTATATGTTGTTGTTTTTTATATCTGATTTCTTAATATCTTTAAGGTTATTATAATTGATACATTGGACATTTAGATTATAATTTTTATTGATAATAGAAGAGATATCGCTGCTATTTGTTGGAGTTCGAGGATCATTTGAAAATACAGATTTTTCAAGTAGTTCACCATCTACATATGCAAATGAGTTTTTTGTTGTACGGCCAAGTTCAGGATATGCCGGAATGAAGTAGAGAGGTTTGTTAATAAATTTCATTGATGCTGCAAATGCAGCAGAAATATTTCCTCTAAATACAGAATCTGTTTTGATGTAGACATTTAATCCTTCATAATACAATTTATTCAGAATAGCGAAAATAGTTTCAAAAGCTGATTTAGGAGTTGTGTGTCTTATATTTGCATTGATAACAATGGCTTCGCAATCAGGCAGACAGTCTGGTATATGGTCGGCGTCCACTGTTATATATGTAGAAATGTTATTTTTTGATAATTGAACACCAGTATCAAGAGAACCGGTAAAATCATCTGCTATAATAAGAAGCTTCATTAATAAAAATCCTTTCTTTAATAAGATAAAAATACAATTTTTTTAGTAATATAACATGTGTTAAGTATAACGGTAAATATAAAATTCTACAAGAAATTTATGATTAAGTTTTAAAAATTAATAAAAAATTTATAAATAGTTTAGTGGATATTAACAAAAAAACATCATATTAAGCATAAAAGGACAAATTTACATATAAATGAGATTTTTTTCTATATTATTATCTTCTTTATGATGTTAAAATTTAAGTAGCTATTATTATGCCCTTTTATTCTCGCGAGCAATTAGTCAAGTGACTGCTTACAGGCAATTGGAAATTGCTGCGAGGGTCAAATACTTCGCCTCCCAATATTTGGGTAGATCAAGTGAGATACTTCGTTGATTACGGCGGGGTGTTTGACTTTTATGCCTATATTACAGTGAAAGCTAAGATTGAAGGTGATGGAAAATTGTTGCTTTCTTATTTGCCTGCAATATACCATACTGCGTAACCTGTGGTGGGTTTGGCAATGAAATTATTGCTGAATTTTGTATACATTTATACATAAAGTTCAGGCTTATATAAGCCTTAAAGGGTGTAATGGTTATATTTTTTTTATGAAATATTAAATTGATGCCGTTTAGAAACGGCATAGGAAAAGGAGGCTGGTGCAGGGATTATGAGGATAAACGGAATTATTTCAGCTATGCTAACCCCTCTCAATGAAGACGAGACTATAAATGAAACAGAACTTCGCAATCAAGTCAATCGTCAGATTAATGCAGGTGTGGCGGCTGTTTTTTGTCTTGGTACAAACGGCGAATTTTATGCGTTTGACAAAGACGAAAAGAAAAAGATTATTGATATCGTTGTTGATGAGGCGAACGGACGTATTCCTATTCTTGCTGGTACAGGATGTGTTACAACTATGGAGACAGTTGAAATGACAGATTATGCTAAAAGTGCAGGAGTTTCTGCTGTTTCCATTATATCGCCGTATTTTGCGGGTATTAGCCAGGAAGGTTTATATCAGCATTTTTCTGCTGTTGCAGATGAATGTCAGATGCCGGTGATTATGTATAATATTCCGGCTAGAACTGGTGTCAATATTCATTATGAAACTGTTAAAAAACTTGCAGAAAATCCTTATATTATTGGTATTAAGGACAGCAGTGGCAATTTTGACAATACACTGCGCTATATCGAAGAGACACCTAATGATTTTATAGTGCTTTGCGGTAATGATTCTTTGATATTATGGACACTTATGGCAGGAGGCAATGGTGGTATATCTGGCGTGACAAATATTTTCCCTGAACATATGGTTAGTATTTACGAAAAATTTGTTGAAGGAGATTTTGAAGGCGCTAAGAAGGCGCAAGATCAGATACGTTGTATCCGTGATTGTTTTGCCGGTTATAATCCTAATTCGGTAGTGAAGAGAGCAGCGGCGCTTCTTGGATATCCGGTAGGTCCGGCGCGCTCACCGTTTGCTATTGATGATGAAGTTTTAGATAATAAGCTTCTGGCTGCTTTTAAGGTGTTCGAAGGTATAAAATAAGTTGAGAAAGGGATGAAACCTTGAATAGTCAGTATAGTGTAAAATTTCCGAGGAAAGTTTTCTCAGGAAAAGGTTCAATGGAAGAGATAAAGGGGATTATTAAAGATCTGGATGCTTCGGCAGTATGTCTTATGACAGATGCAGGAGTGTATGGATGCGGTCTGGCAAATACCCCTGAAAAGTATATTGAAGAAGCAGGAGCTGAGATGGTTCTTGTAAATGATGTTCCAAGAGAGCCAAGTGTATATGATGTTAAGGAATTATATGCAAAGCTGAAAGACAAAAATGTACAGCTTATTGTTGCAGTCGGTGGCGGAAGTGTTATTGATATGGCAAAGATGATGTCTGTTGCTATGACAAATAACAAATTGGCAGATGATATCAGGGCTGAGGGGGCGATTACAAATCCTTCACTGCCTATGATAGCAATTCCTACAACTTCCGGAACGGGAGCAGAAGCTACGGCTAATGCAATTTTTCTGTTTCCTGAGGAAGATTTGAAAGTTGGTATTGTAAATGAATATATGATACCTGATTATGTTATTCTTGATGCAGACAATACTGTTGGTCTTCCACCGGCACTTACAGCTTCAACAGGTGTTGACGCCCTGTGTCATGCGGTTGAGTCGTATATATCAGTATTATCAAATCCTTTCTGTGAAATGTTTTCATTAAAAGCAGTGGAGCTGATATGCAGAAGTATTGAAAAAGCATTTAATGATGGGAATGATATGCAGGCAAGGGAAGATATGCAGCTGGGTTCTTTCTATGCAGGACTTTGTCTGACAACTTCATCAACAGTCGCTGTTCATGCATTATCATATCCTCTTGGGGGAAAATACCATATTCCTCATGGCGTTTCCAACGCTGTTTTGCTTCCTTTTGTTATGGATGTGAATATGGAGTGCTGTCGTGAGCAGTACACAGTGCTTGCACCGTATATGATGCCTGACATAAATAAATACCCTAAGGAACAATGGCCAGAGATGGTTGTTGATTATTTATATACTTTAATGAAAAAGCTTGATATTCCGGATAAATTGACAGGTTTTGGCGTTGAACCGGAAGACTTGGATTATTTGACGGATAATGTGGTAAAGGTTGAGAGACTTTTGTTGAAAAATCCAAAAAAATTAACCAAGGAAGAGATAAAAAATATCTATAAAAAGCTTTTGTAAAATCTTGCGAGAGGAGAAGAAGTAAAGGAATGAGAAAGAAAAGATTACTTGCTTTTGTATTAGCATGTGCGGTCGCAACTTCCGGTAACATTTCAGTCACGTCTGCGGATCCTACGGGCGAAGCGGTACCGATAAATGAAACTTCTGGTGACGCAGTGTCAGCTGAGGACGCTTCAGGAGAATCAGTATCAGCAGATGATAAATCAGGGCTGAGCGATATTGAAAAAGACAACAACTTCAAAATTGGAGAGGCTTATAAGGGTGATGTGACAACAGAAGCTAAGACATTCACATCAGAAGTTTTTAATTACACAAAGCAGAGAGCTGAGTATGAGGAAAAAGGATACAAATCCGTACCTGCAGACACAGAAATTGAGCTGAATATTGAAGATGCTGTCGGTGAAAATGATTTTGTATTTGAAGAAGGTGAGCTTACAATAGGCAAAGCTACTCCTTTAAAGGTAAAGGGTGTTCAGTTCTTTGAAACGGATGATAATACAGACTGCCCTTATGTTGAATGGAAGTTCAATGTTGAAAAAACAGGTCTTTATGAGATGTTTTGGAATTATAAAGCAGAGAGCAGTTATGGAACAATTATTCAGAGGAAAATTGAAATTGACGGCGAAGTTCCGTTTGATGATCTTCACAATGTATATTTAAGCCGTCGTTTTGAGGAAAATAAGGATGGTTTTGATGAAGAGTACCTTAAAAAAGGTGAATTTCGTGTAAAGACTAACGCTATTGGAAATGAGATTATGCCTAGTCACTCTGAGTTGGAAGTGTGGCAGCAGAATCCTATTGTAGATAATGATGGCTACTATGAAGATCCTATGCAGTTTTACTTGGAAGAGGGAGAACATACAATCCGTATTAGTTATGTTGATCAGGATATTGTTCTTGGTAATATATACTTGAGAGGCTCAAAGGAATATATTACATATGATGAGTATATTAAAGCCAATGATAAGAAAAAAGATTCTGCCGGTAAAGATGCTAAAGTAGATAGAGTGCAGGCTGAGAATGCTCTTTGGACTAGTGAGGGTACAATAAGGCGTGATACAGATACAGACCCTAAGACACAGTCTTCATATAATAAAGATAATTCTGCTACAACACAGATGCTTAACATTATCGGCGGTTCAAGGTGGCAGTCAGGAAATCAAACAATCGCATGGGAAATTGAAGTTCCTGAGGATGGTTACTATACAATTAATATGAGAAGCAGTCAGTCCAGCAATGCTGGTATGTCATCATATCGTCAGATTAAAATTGACGGCGAAATTCCTTTTGAGGAAATGAAGCTTTATGAATTTGAATATATTGACGGATGGCATGCAACAACAGTTGGAGAGAGAGTAGACGATAAGAACGGTAAATCAAAAGTAAACAAAGATGGAAGCTATGTTAGAGAGCCTTATAAATTCTATTTGGAAAAAGGTAAACATGAAATATCAATGACGGTTAAGTCAGGCGATATTTATGAGATAGTTTCCAGAGTAAATGAGTCAATCGCACTTATTTCTGCTTCATATCTTAATATTACAAGAATTACAGGAACAAGTCCTGACTCAAATGTTGAGTATAACCTTGCAGATGAAATGCCTGAACTGAAAGAAGAGTTTAACGCAATTGCAGATATTTTGCAGGAATGCTCAGATTACCTTAAGGCAATATCTAACGAGACAACACAGATGCAGGGTAATTTTGATGAATTAATCAGTACATTCCGCGGTTATGCGACAAATATTGATTCAGTAGTTGGCGGGCTTGGAGACTTAGAAGAAGCACAGACTACTCTTGGTGATTATATTTTGAATATTGGCGATATGCCGCTTACATTTGATTATATTGATGTTCGTCCAGCTGCAGATACATCAGAATATAAAATTGAAGTTGGAGGATTTTGGCAGAAATTTTGGTATTCAATTCTTAATTTCTTCTCATCATTTGTAAAGAATTATGATGCAGTTGGTACATTGGCATCTGAAGATGGTGATTATGAGAGTATTGTAGTATGGATTGCCCGTGGTCGTGAGTGGGGTGAAGTATTAAAAGGTCTTGCTGATGAGACATTTTTAAAAGACTATAAAACATCAGTGGCACTTAATATTCTGCCTTCTGGTCAGTTGAATGCCGGAAACGTTTCGGCGCTTATGCTTGCTATTACATCTCACAATGCACCAGATGCAGCGGTTGGTATATCTTACAGTGATCCTGTAGAGTACGCATATAGAGATGCAATTATTGATTTAACACAATTTGATGGCTTTGATGAGGCCAAGGATCAGTTTTATGATACTATGTTTGTTCCTTATACATATGTAAAAGATGGTCATGAAGGAGTCTTTGCGCTTCCTGAAACTATGGACTTTACAGTAATGATGTATAGAACAGATGTATTTGAAAGTCTTGAAATTGAAGTTCCTGAGACTTGGGATGAACTTTGGAGTGATACGCTTCCAGTTCTTATTGAGAATAGTATGAGTTTTGCTTTCCCTGTTGATACAACTGCAAGTTCAAACTCACCTTCTTCATTGAAAGGTATGACAATGTACTTAATTCAGGGCGGCGGTGCTTATTATCGTGATACAAAAGCCAGTGATGGAAGTTACATTGCACCGGATGAGCCAGTACAAGGATTATATTCTAATCTTGATACTCCTGAAGCATTTGCAGCTTTTGAGAAATGGACAGATATGTATGTAAACTATGGTCTTGATGCTGAATCTTCATTCTTTACAAGATTTAGAACAGGTACACTTCCAATTGGTATCGGCTCATATGCATCTTATATGCAGGTTCTTACACAGGCCCCAGAGTTGTATGGACGCTGGTCAGTTGCTCCGATGCTTGGTATTAGACAAGAAGATGGTACTGTTGATAACCGTGTTGGTGGTATTTCCCTTACAGCATGTCAGGTTATGGAACAGTCAGAGAAACAGGAAGCTGCTTGGAACTTTATCAAGTGGTGGATGTCAGAGGATACTCAGATTGAGTATGGTAATGAAATTGAAGCAACGATGGGTATTGAAGCTCGTTGGAACTCCGCAAACAAAAATGCATTTGAAAACCTTCCATGGGATGAGAATGATATTAAAGTTATTCAGGGTATGATGGGCAAAGCAGTTGAGCAGCCGATTGTATTAGGTGGTTACTTTACAACCCGTCACCTTGTAAATGCATGGAACAGAGTATACTTAAGCAATCAGGAACCTCGTGATTCTTTGGAAGAAGCTGTAAAAGATATTAACAAAGAGCTTCGTACTAAACATGAAGAATACGGTGTTGGCGAGTATGAAGATTAGGAGGGAAATATGAGTAAAAAGACAGATGCTGCCGTGGCTGTAAAGCCTAAGGTGTACAGCAAAGGAGGAAGGTTTTGGCGTGACAACAGAACCGGTTGGGGATTTCTTCTTCCATTTATGGTTTTGTTCTTAGTCTTTACTATTATCCCGGTATTTGTAGCTATGGGATATAGTTTTACAAACTACAATATGATACAGTCTCCTGCTTTTGTGGGACTGCAGAATTATAGAAACTTATTTCTTGAAGATGATGTATTTATTATAGCATTACAGAACACATTGGTGTTCGCTTGTGTAATTGGTCCTACTGGTTATATAATGTCATTCTTGATGGCATGGTTTATCAGTCTATGTAAGAGAGGTCGCGGACCGCTTGCATTAGCATTCTATGCACCATCACTTACAAGTGGTACTGCAATGTCAGTTATCTGGCTGGTTATCTTTTCCGGTGACCGTTATGGATATTTAAATCATTTGCTCATAAGAATCGGGTTGATTTCTGACCCGATCCTATGGGGTAAAGACTCGACTTATATTCTTTGGGTAGTAGTAATTATATCAGCATGGATGAGTATGGGTACCGGTTTCCTCGTATTCCTTGCAGGTTTGCAAAACCTTGATCCTGAACTTTATGAGGCAGGTAAGGTTGATGGTATTAAGAATCCATTCCAGCAGTTATGGTATATTACACTGCCGCTTATGAAACCACAGTTATTGTTCGGTGCTATTAACTCAATTGTTAGTTCGCTTGCGGTATTCGATGTAGCTACAGCGGTTGCTGGTTTCCCAAGTCCGAACTATTCAGCACATACGATTGTTGCTCATCTGTACGATTACGCGTTTACCCGATTTAGTATGGGTTACGCATCTGCAGTTGCGATGTTCCTGTTTATTTTTACATTTGGTTTAAGTCGTATTTGTATGAGAATATTCCGTTCAGATGATTAGGAGGATAACAAAATATGAGTAAAGAAAAGAATAGTGCGAGCAAGGATGCCGGAGCTCAGGCTGCTGAAATTGCAGCGGCAGCAGTCCGGAAAAATACCGCTCGTCGGCTTAGGAAAAAATTAAAACCGGGCAAGATTCTTCTCTATGTCCTGGTTGGAGCGTTATTATGTTTTACAGCGTTTCCGATGATTGCGATGGTATGTCGTGCTTTCATGTCATTGGAGGATTTATTCCACTATCCGCCATATATTATCGTGCATCATCCAACACTTGGAAATTTTAAGGACTTGTTTACATCATTGAGTTCTTCAGAAGTTCCGTTTACCAGATATATATTTAACAGTTTATGGGTAACAATTGTTACAGTGTTTTTAAGTGTATTTATCTGTAGTATGGGTGCTTATGGTATGGTTAAGCATAAACCGATCGGTGCGGCAGTTATCTTTAATATTGTCGTTGCTGCTCTTGGTTTCTCATCACACGTAACAAAGATACCAAACTACATGGTAGTATCAGGTTTGGGATTAATTAACTCATATGCTGCATTGATTGTTCCGAGTATTGCTACTGCTTATAACTTCTTCCTTGTAAAGCAGTTCTGTGAGCAGCTGCCGGATTCACTGCTGGAGGCGGCCCGAATTGATGGCGCTAAAGAGCTTCGTGTATTCTGGACAATAGCAATGCCGCTTTTGAAACCGGCTTGGAGTACTTTGGCCGTGTTCTCATTCGTATCTAACTGGAATGATTCATTTTCACCGCTTGTATACATAACAAGTGATGCCATGAAGACATTGCCGCTTGCCCTGCAGACAATGGCTGGTGGTGCCGGTGTAGTTTCCCGTTCTGGTACGACGGGTGCTGCTACACTTCTCACAACAGCACCGACAATTATCGTGTATACTATAATGAGAGGTCGAGTTATGCAGACTATGACCTACTCTGGTATTAAGAGTTAAGGAGGGACGAACGAAATGAGAAAATCAATAAAAAGATGTCTGACAGTCGCATTAAGCGTGCTTGTATGTTCAATTTCCTGCGTTCCTGCTATGGCAGATACTAAACATTTCGTAATTGATTCGGATAGTAATATGCTGCCAATTCCGGAGACATATACAGTTTCTAATGTTATTAAAAATCTTGATGGAACAGATTTGGCCTTTAAAAATGCAGAGGATTTGTTCATAGACAAAGAAGATAATATTTATGTTGCCGATACAGGTAATAACAGAGTGCTAAAGCTTGATTATACAGGTAAAGTTTTGTTGGAGATTACTGAAGCTTTTGGTACGAAATTAAGTTCTCCAAGAGGTGTATTTGTAGATGCAGATCTTAATATATGGATTGCGGATACAAAAAATCAGAGACTTGCAGTTGTAACTAAAGATGCTAAGGATTATATTGAGTATAAGAAACCGTCTGGAATTACCGACTCAAAAGGTAAAACTTTTGATATTGAGAAGGTTGTAGTCAATGATATGGGTTACATATTTGCATTGAAGGGCGCTTATGTAATGAAGATTGATCAGAGTAATATTTTCCAGGGTTATATGGGTGCTAAAAATGTAGATTTTTCTTTTACACGTTTTATTATTAGAACATTTGGTTCTGCTAAACAGAGAAAAGCAACAGAGGCACTTAGACCTACATCATATAATAACCTGACATTGGCTTCGGATGGTAACCTTTATGGTGTTCTTTCAGAGGGAACAAGCGGACAGATCCGTCGTCTTAATTCTGTAGGTACTAACACATATCCTGAGAAGGGCTATGGATATATGGGCTATTATACTGATGGAGCCATACTTCCTAAAGAACCTACATTTAAAGATATTACTGTTGATAAAAAGGGTATTGTAAGTGTAGTAGACCAGAATACAGGTTTGATTTATCAGTATGATAAAGAAGGTAACTTGCTTACAACTTTTGGCGGTTTAGGTGATAAGAAAGGTACATTCAAATCACCGTGCAGTATTGCAGTAGACAGTAAAAATAGATTATATGTACTTGATTATTCTGAGACAGCCGCATGTATACAGGTATTCTCAGAGACTAATTTTATTACTCTTGTGCATGAGGCTATCAACTTACAGTTAGACGGTGAGTATACAAAAGCGCAGAATATGTGGGAAGATATTTTGAAAATTGACTCCAGTTATTTTGTGGCACATAAGAGTATAGGTAAGATTCAATTTAAACAGGGGAAATACTCTGACTCAATGGCAAGCTATAAGATGGCTGAGGATTCCAGTGGTTATTCTGAGGCGTTCAGTGAAGCAAGACATGAGGTGTTTAGACATTACTTCTTCTGGATTATAGTTGTAATTGTTGCTATTTTAGTAGTGTTTATTAAGACATTTACAGCTATTAAGAAACGTGCAGATAAATGGGCGTTCGATATCGAAATGAAAGGAGATATGTAAATGAAGTCGTTAAAATTAGCAGCGGTTACATTTTTTCATCCGTTAGTTGCATTTCGCTATATGAAATCAAAAAGAGATAGAAAATATAATTACTGGCCAATTCTTGTTTTTCTGCTGTTGATGATATTCACAAAATTGTTTTCAATTTTTGTGACACATTATCCATTAGCTACAGTGGACAGTAAGAATGCGAATCTGTTTCTTGAGTGTGCAGTTATGATTGTGCCAATTGTCTCATGGGTAATTGCCTCTTATGCTATGACAACAATTCTCGGCGGTGAAGTACAGTTTAGAGAATGTCTGACAGCATGCAGTTATTCGCTTTTGCCTTATATTATTATCAATATACCTCTTACAATCGCAACAAGAGTTATGGACTCAGGGCAAGTTGGAATGTATAATGTATTTAACAATTTTGCATTGTTATTTGTATTATTACTGTTGTTCATCAATTTAAAGGAAATGAATAATTATACCATTCCAAAAACTATTGGAATTATCGTTCTTTCATTAGCTACTATGGTATTATTCTGGGCAGCTGTTTCCTTAGTATTTGCTCTTAGTATGAGATTTGTAAGTTTCGTCTCTGAAATATTTACAGAAATCAATTTCAGGATAAATTATTAAAGGGAGGAGACTAAGATGAAAAAGAGATTATTACTCATGACATCAATACTTGCACTTTGTGCTGCAAGTATTAGTGGATGTGGAAGCTCCTTTACAGCTACAGAGATTCCGAAAGTGGAAGAGCTTACATCAAAAGATGAAGCGGCGGTGTCAGAAAAAACATTTAAGTTTGATGTTACACTTGATGATACAGGTGTAAAATATGCGAAAGTTGCTGAAAACAGCGATTATGAGATGTATTTGGACGAAGATTCTGTCTCATTTATTGTAAAACAAAAATCTACTGGTGAGATTTTTAATTCAGCATTAGTTCCTGAAGATCATGGAAGTGTATCAGATGATATTAATCCTAAGTCACTTCAAAGATATAGATCACCATTGCAGGTTACTTACTATAATAAGGCAAAAGATAATGCGGCTACTGTTTCAGCATACATAACTGATTTTAAATTTGATAAGTCCGGTATTAAGACTTATGAGATTAAAAAGGATAATAAAGTTGTTGGCTTCAGAGCTGAGTATCCAATCGCTTCTCAGGGAAATAACAAAGACATTAATATTACTGTGTATGCTGATTATACATTGTCGGAGGATGGATTTGATGTTACGTTGCCTGTTGATTGTATAAAAGAAGAAGGTGACTATGCAGTTACTAAAGTTACTGTGCTTCCTTTCTTCGAATCGGGTGCCAACAGTGAAGATGGTTTTTTCTTATATCCTGACGGAAGCGGCGCAATAATGGAGTTTAAAGATACTTCTCATAATGGAGAACAGCCTGTATCTTATACAGTGTACGGAAATTTGGAAAATTATAAAAGTATGCTTTGGACATGGGATGAGGAAGATGCAGAGGTATTTATGCCTGTATACGGCGCCAGAGTTAAGGACAGAAGTTATACAGCAATTGTTGAGGAAGGTGAAGAGACATCAACAATCACAGTTACCCCTCAGACTGATAAAGATCCGTTTAATCACTTAAGTTCAACATTTGAATACAGAAAATCATTTAATGATCAGAGATATGCTAAGGCCGGCTCAGATAAAACGGTATTAACTTTTGATAATGATTTTGTAAATATTCAGAGGAAAGTCAGTTATCATCTTTTTGAGGCTGGCGAGGATATTGGTTATGATGATATGGCTGTATGTTACCGCAATTATCTGACAGATAAATTAGGAATTAAGAAGTCAGAGAATTCATCTAAGAATATTCCTGTATCAATTGACTTCTTTATGGGAATTAAAGAAGATGGACTTATTCTTGATAAGTTCCGGACAGTTACAACATTTGATCAAGTTGGAGAGATGATCGATAAGTTAGTTGAAAACGGAGTAGATAGCGTTGAGGCACAGCTTAAAGGCTGGACAAAGAACGGGTACGATACTGATCCTGTTCAATTTCCTGTGAATTCAAATGTCGGAGGAAAGAAAGGTCTTAAAAAGCTTACAGATAAATACAAAGATAACAAAGAGATTAAAATTGCTTTGGAGACAAATCTATTAGAAGCAAATGAGGATGCCGATGGATTTAATATGAATACAGATACTATTACTCTTGGTAACTATATGGTATTTGGACATAATAATAAATTCCTTTTATCGCCTAACTCTTCTTATGGAATCTTTAAAAAAATGCTTAAGGACTCAAGTAAAAATAATGCAGATAATATTGACGGTTACAGTTTCTACAGTATAGGACAATATTTGTTATACAATTATAATTCAAATAATACATTAACTCTTACTCAAGGTAAGAAAATATGGCAGGATATGCTGGCTGAGAATGATGAGAAATATGGAACAACTATTGTTCAGGGCGGTAATCAATATGTACTTAACAGTGCTGATAAGCTTACTGATATTCCATATGAAGATTCTGGTTATCGTATGACAACAAAGAGCGTTCCTGTATATCAAATTGCATTGCATGGATTAGTAGAATTTACAGGTGAGCCAGCTAACCTTTCAAGTGACCTTACAAAGGAAAAACTTAAATGGGCTGAATATGGTTATATGCCTTACTTTGAGTTGACAAATGACAGTTCTGACAAGTTAATGTATACTGATTACAATAAGTTATTTTCTTCCGAGTTCAAAACTTGGATGGATGAAGTTGTAAGCGTATATGATACTTTTAATGATCAGCTTGTTGATGTATGGGACGCATATATCGTTGGTCATGATGAAGTAGCTGATGATGTTTACAAAGTAACTTATGACAATGGCAAGGCAGTATTTGTCAACTATACTGATAAGGAGTATAAGACAGAAGCTGGCGATATTGTAGATGCACAGTCATTTATTGTAATTGATGAATAAGAGAGGATTATGCTATGGGAAATAATAAAACAAAAAAGAAAGGAATGACCATGAGACAGCGTAAAACGCTGGAGGGATTAATGTTCATTTCCCCATGGATTATCGGTGCGCTGCTTTTCTTTGTATATCCGATTCTTGTCTCATTGCGTCTGAGCTTTAGTGATTTGGAAAATGTTGCCGGACTTAAGATGTCATTTAATGGTCTGGAAAATTATGAATACTTGATTTTTACAGATACTAACTATATTGCTAATTTCTTAAGCTCTGTAAAATCGACATGTCTTAATACACCTATAATACTTGTATTTTCATTGATTATTGCAATGTTAATCAATAGAGATATTAAAGGCCGAGGATTTTTTAGAACAGTATTTTTCCTTCCTGTTCTCTTAGGTACAGGTTATATCATGCAGCAGCTTCTCGGTACAGGAGCCGGAGATGTTGTAACAAATTCTGTGGATGGTATTGTTACAGGTGTTCTGTTAAAGGCTGTTGGAGCAACTTTTGCAGGATATGTACAGACTTTCTTAAGTACAATTACAGTTGTTCTTTGGAAATCAGGTGTACAGATTATTTTGTTCCTTGCAGGTTTGCAGGGTATTGGAGCATCACTTTATGAGGCAGCTCGATGTGACGGAGCTACTGAGTGGGAGAACTTCTGGAAAATTACATTACCAATCGTATCTCCAATCATTTTGCTGAACTTTGTATATTCAATGATTGACCAGTTTACGGACTCAAGTAATGCAATTATTTCAAATATTAACCATGCTATTCTTGATAACGCACAGCTTGATATAGGTGCTGCAATGGCATGGATGTACTTTGCATTTACTTTAGTTGTATGCGGTATTGTTCTTTTGGTTATGAGAAAACTTACATTTAATATTGGAGAGAGGTGATAGAGAATGGCTAAATCAGCAGATAAGGTGGCTGCAAAGGCTGCAAAAAAAGCTAAAAAGGCTAGTCAGCCTAAAGTCAGTCCAATTAAATCTATACAAATTTATTTACAGAATAATACAGGTAAAAAGCTTGCTAAAAAAGTTATTATTGGTATAATTTTATATCTTGTATTATTTGATTTGGCATTCGTATTTATCTATCCTTTCCTTACGATGATTTCGGATGCATTTAAGACAGATTCAGATTTGATTAACTCAACAGTAAAATGGATTCCTACGCAGCTCTATTTTACAAACTTTAAAACCGCGTTTAATGAGCTGCACTATTTAAAATTCTTAAAGAATTCAGTTCTTGAGGCGTTTATTGCAACAATTGGACACACATTTATATGTTCATTTGTAGGCTATGGTTTTGCAAGATATAATTTTAGAGGTAAAGGTATTCTCTTTATGGGAGTTATCCTTTCCATGTTAGTACCAGTACAGGTATTGGTAATTCCGCTTTATATTACATTTTCTAACTGGCATTGGCTTAACTCATGGCTTCCGCTTTTAGTACCTTGTTTCTTTGGTTTTGGTTTAAGAGGCGGTTTCTATGTATTCTTGTTCCGTCAGTTCTTTATGAGTCTGCCTTGGGAGATGGAAGAAGCAGCCAGAATCGACGGATGCGGACCAATTAAGACATTCCTTAAAATTATGCTTCCTATGTCCCGTTCTTCTGTACTTGTTGCAGTAGTTCTGTCAATAGTATGGCATTGGAATGATTACTTTGAGCCGAATATTTATTTGAGTTTGAGTCCGGGTCTGCAGCTGCTTCCAAGTAAGCTTCCTGAGATGTATCAGCAGCTTGCGCAGGTTGCCGGCGAGGCAGAGGATGTAGCTGATGGCGTTAGTGTTGTTATCAATCAGGCGAACTGTATGGCGGCTACGTTTTTAGCAATTTTGCCGTTGCTTATTGCATATATGTTTGTGCAGAAGCAGTTTATGGAAGGTGTAGAGAGGTCTGGTCTTACAGGTATGTAACAGATGTTGCTGTCTGTTTAGCGTAACTGTTCAGTAAAATAATATATTTTGCTGAGCAGTTGCAAATAATTTTTTGAATGAAACAGTTAAATTTGTTTTATAATAAAATTATATAAAAAAACAGACACAACACTGTAAAATATATAAATAAGGAGGAAAGAAAATGAAAAAGAGATTATTGTCAGCTGTATTAGCAGTTGCGATGGCTTCTGCATTGCTTATTGGCGGATGCGGCGATGACAAGAAAAGCAACAATGGTAGTAAAGAAAAAGATGAAAATTGGCAGACTTATCAGGAAAAAACTGGTAAAGATGACAAAGTTACAGTATCTTGGTGGGTAATGGGTGGAACTGATGAATACTATCAAGATTATTGGACAGAGATGAAAGGTCTTCAGAAAATACAGGAAATTACAGGTGTAGATATTGATTTCCAAGTTGCATCAAGCTATGATGTCTACCTGCCGATGATGACAGCAAGAAATTATCCTGATGTAATTACTGCTAAAAACCTTGAGCAGTACAGCGGACGTCTTGCTGCTATGTACAAAGATGGAGTATCACTTCGTCTAAATGAGTTGATGGATGATGGCTGGATGCCTAATTTCTCTAAGATTGTTAAAGATTATCCAAATATTGCAAGAGATTTGAAGCTTGATGATGGTTCTTATACTTTTGTTAGTAAATTGTATGATACAGAAGATGAAGATGACCGTGCGGTAGCTTCTCAGTATGGTATTGCTATCAGACAGGACTGGTTGGATGAAGTTGGTAAAGATATGCCGACAACAATTGATGAGTGGTATGATACATTACTTGCATTTAAGAAATATGACCCTAATGGAAATGGTCAGGCAGATGAAGAGCCGGTATGTATGGCGTCTTCAGGTTGGAAATACTTCCTTGCTTCTTATGGTATAGATGATGATCCTTGTGTTGTTAAACAAGAGGATGGAACAGAGAAAGTTATATATGGTTTTGTAACAGAGGCTTACAAAGAGTATCTTACAGAGATGGCAAAATGGTATAAAGAAGGTCTTATTTACAATATGTTTGAACATACATCTCTAGGTGACAGAGAAGAGAGAGTAACATCAAATATTTCAGGTGCTTGGAAAGGTGATGCTATTCATTTTGATGCAACGGATCCTGATTCTTATATTTCAAAGTTAAGAGAAGTTGCTCCTAACGCTGAGTTTGCTGCATGTCCATGGCCATTGACAGCTGACGGCTATCAGTGGTGTTTCTCAGATATCGCTTCTTTTGACCGTGATACAACAGTTATTACTTCTAAAGCGAAAGATGATGGAGTTGTAGAGGCTGCTGCTTACATTATTGACTATATGCTTTCAGAAAACGGTTCCACATATTTGACATGGGGTATCGAAGGTGAAAGTTATGAAGTGAAGAACGGTGAGAAACAGCTTAAAGAAGGAATGGATGAGATGGTTGATTTCCATGGAGCTAAAATTCAGAAGATTAACACTTATGCTGACTCTCTTACTGTAATGCTTCCTCAGTTTGGTCAGAGCTCAAGCTTTATTCTTCAGAACCAGGATGAGGGTTATGTAAATGCTTGTAAAGTATGGGCAGAAGGTGACACTAACTATAAACTTTCAGCAGCATGTCAGTTGTCAGTTGAACAGCAGCAGGAAGTTGATGCAGCCACATCTGGTATGAAGAGCTATATAACAAAGATGCGTGCAAGATTTATTCAGGGTGGATCATTGACAGAGTTTGATAGTTATGTAAGTCAGGCTAACCGTCTGGGTGCAGATAAATATGCTGAGATTTGGCAGAAAGCATATGATTCTTATAAATCCAGATAATATTATATTAAAAATATAATTTTATGTGGGGAAATTTCAATAAATGAGATTTCCCCATATTTTTAAGAAAATAAAAAACGACAGTAAGTTTTTGGAAAGATGTGGATGGAAATGTATATTACAAACCAGTTTTTAGAAAAACAATATAAAAATATTCAGCCTAAAACAGATTTGGCAAGTTTAAGCATAGAGGAATTTGAAGTCGAAAAGAAAGTTAGAATTGAAAAACTAAAGGAGCTGCTTAAACTAGATGAACAGAGTGCATTGTTAGATAGAGAAATAAGTTATGAATTAGACAATAATTTTGAAGAGATGGGTATTCAAATTGATAAATATAGATTGCAGGCAATTAAAGAATTAGATTTTCCTGTCTATCATGTAAAACCTAACAAACCTAATGGCAAGGTTGTTTTTTATTTACATGGACATGATGATTTAGGTATTATGGGAGCTTTGATAGAAAGATATGATAAAGTGCGTTATCATAAAATGATACCGCTTAAATTAGCTGAGGCAGGATATAGTGTGTATGCCCCTGAACTTATTGGCCATGGGGAGGCGCATTATGAAGATTTTCCAAAAGGCAGTAATAATAGTTCAGGATGTCTGCCTAATGTAAATTTTATGTCACTATTAGGATTTAGTGTTGGAGGATTTAGAGTATATCAGGCTGTCAGGACATTAGATTTTATGGAAATGTTAGGTGTATCTGATAATATTACAGTTTTTGGTATTTCTGGAGGAGGAATGACAGCACAGCATATACTTCCGGTTGATAACAGAGTAGATAATGGTATTGTTGCTTGTTATGCAAATACATATGAGGATAGCATACTTGCAAAAGATCATTGCAGATGTAATTATATTCCTGGATTGTTAAGACTGGGTGACAGTTATGATTTGCTGGCTCTTTCTGCGCCTAAGAAGTTACTTACTGTAAATGGTAAAGCAGACAGAGGTTTTCCTGCTGCCGGAAGCAATAAGGCATTTGAATATTTAAACAAAATATATAGTAACTTAGGTGTGTCTGAAAATTATAAAGGAGAGCTTATTGAAGGACGTCATGAGATAGATGAAAATGTGATAATTTCATGGCTTGAAAATATTAAGTAAACTATTTAACAGAACTAATTATTAGTTTGTTTAAGGAGGAAGGGTATGTTATATAAGCAGAAGAATGACCCTGTGCTTAGAGATGAGCTGTTTGAGAAGCCTACTAGAGAATATAGAGGCGCTCCTTTCTGGGCATGGAATTGTAAGCCAGAAAAGGATATGATGAAAAGGCAAATGGATGCATTTGCACAGATGGGATTTGGAGGATATCATATTCACAGTCGTACAGGACTTAATGTACAATATTTAAGTGATGAGTTTATGGATGACATAAAGTATTGTACAGAATATGCCAAAGAAAATAATATGCTTATGTGGGCATACGATGAAGATAGGTTTCCATCTGGGTTTGCGGGAGGAATAGTTACAAAAGATAAAAAGTATCGCTATAGAGAACTCTTTATAACTTTTGATAAGAGAGAAGATTACTTATCAAAAAGACCAGATACGAGAGCTGAGGAGAGTTATCTAATAGGTATATTTGATATTGTTTTAAATGAAGACGGCACATTAAAAAGTTATGATTTAATAGAAAATGAAAACAATGCCGAAGGAAGAGTGATGTATGCGTATTTAAGAATTGCCTCAGATGATACATGGTTTAACAATCAAACTTATGTTGATACGCTTGACAAAGAGTCTATTGAAAGATTTGTTGAGGTCACGCACGAACGATATAAAGAAGTAGTAGGAGAGTATTTTGATGATGTAATACCATCATTTTTTACTGATGAGCCCAAGACTACATATAAAAAATCACTGCCGTTTGCCCAAGACAAAAGAAATCTAATTTTTCCATGGACTGATAATTTACCTGATACATTTCAAGAAAAGTATGGATTTGATATGATTCCTCATATTCCTGAATTGATATGGGAATTAGAAGGAGCTAAACCTTCTGCGGCGAGATATTTTTATCACAGGCATGTGGCGGAGCGGTTTACAGAGAGTTATTCTAAGACTATAAGCGACTGGTGTAGGGAAAATAATGTACACCTGACAGGTCATATGATAAAAGAACCTTCGCTAAAGAGCCAGTCAACTGCTGTTGGTGAGGCTATGCTTCCGTTATCAGAGTTTGGTATTCCAGGGATAGATATGCTCTGTGATGAGAGGGAATACACAACTGCAAAGCAGGCACAGTCTGTAGCACATCAATATGGTGCGGAGGGTGTTATTTCTGAGTTATACGGTGTAACAAACTGGGATTTTGATTTTAGAAGACATAAATTGGCAGGGGATTGGCAGGCTGCCTTAGGCGTTACAATAAGAGTTCCACATTTGTCTTGGATGACTATGGAAGGAGAAGCTAAGAGAGATTATCCGGCTTCAATACATTACCAGTCTCCTTGGTACAAAGAGTATAATATTATTGAAGATTATTTTGCCAGAGTTGCTACAATAATGACGCGCGGTAAAGCAATTGTCAGAATTGGTTTGTTGCATCCAGTAGAAAGCCTATGGTTAAATTGGGCGGATGAGGAACATACAAGCGGTATAAAAAAACAGCTTGATGATAATTTTCAAAAAATGACTGAGTGGCTTCTTTTTGCACATCTTGATTTTGATTATCTTTCTGAAGCTATATTAGAGCGTATAGGAAATGCAGATGGAGACAAGCTTAAAGTTGGTCAGATGAATTATGATGTTATTGTTATACCAGGTGCAGTTACAATTCGCAGCACTACATATGATATGTTAAGTAAATTTGTTAAAAACGGCGGAACGGTAATTTTTGCTGGAGATGTACCAAAACTTATTGATGCAGAAGAATCAGACTGTATGAAAAAGCTTGCCGAAGAATGTGTATGCGTTTCCATGGAACAGTATGCAGTTACTAAGGCTCTTGAGCCGTTTAGAGTGCTGAATATAGTAGATAAAAATGGTTCGGAATGTAGTAAGCTTCTGCATCAAATTAGGCAGGATAATGACTGCAAATGGATATTTGTATGTTATGGAAAGAAAAAAGAGCGTTATGACAACGAAGGTCTGTCTAAGATGATAATAAAGATACCTGGTCGATATAGTGCTATGTCGTATAATGCAATGGACGGAAGTATTAATAATGTTAATGTAAAGCATGACGGAGAGTTAACTATAATTACATGTGAGTACTCCACACATGACAGCGTAATTCTGAAATTGTCTGATCTGTCTGAGAATAAAAAAAATAGTGCGGAAGCGGAAACTGAATGCGCAGAAAAAGCAATTACAAAATCCAGTGGATTAAAATCAAATGACAGTGAAGCAATTACAGGAGCAGTGATGTTAGAGCCTAATAGAAAAGTTCCTGTAAGACTTGATGAGCCTAATGTATATATGCTCGATTTAGCAGAGTATAGTGTCAATGGAGGCGAGTTCAGGCCATTAGAGGAAGTTTTGCGGATTGGCGTAAAAGTTAGGGAGGAGCTTGGTATTACTGCACAGTCAGGAAGAATGGCGCAGCCGTGGACATGCGTTAATGATAAGCCTGCCCATACATTGGCTCTAAAATATATAGTAGAGAGTGAAATAGATGTTGAGAAGCCGTTTATTGCGACAGAACATGCACAGAATACAAAGATAATTCTCAATGGCAGTGAAGTGGAAACTAAAATATGCGGTTATAACATAGTCGGGGATATAAATAAAACCGAACATGCTGCTTACTATGTTGATGAGAAAATACAGACAGTTGCAATTCCTCCAATAAAAAAAGGCTTAAATGAAATTATACTTCAAATACCGCTAGGTGAGGGAACAGACATTGAAAATAGTTTTCTTTTGGGAGATTTTGGCGTGAAAGTCTGCGGAACTAAACAGATAATTACCTCTCCGGTCAGGGAACTTGCATTCGGCGATATTGTTAATCAAGGACTTCCGTTTTATGGCGGCAATATTACTTATCTTGTGCCGATTGAGAGCAAACAGCAATTTACTGTAAAAACCCCTTATTTTAGAGGTTCGCTTGTTGCAGTATTTTTAGATGATGAGCGTGCAGGCACGATTGCACTGGCGCCATATATATGTAAAATTAAAACAGACGAAGGAAAACATACTCTGGGTCTGAAGCTGTATGGTAACAGAATAAATACATTTGGTACACTTCATAATTGTAATGAAAATACAACTTGGTTTGGTCCTGATGCATGGCGTACAAAAGGTGACAGTTACAGTTATGAGTATCAGTTTAAACGGGTTGGCATTTTGAAGAGACCAGATATAATGTAGATTTAATGTAATATAGACGTAATTCTTATAAAAAATATAAAGTGGGGTAAATATATGTATATGTTAGAAATTGATAAAAAATTAGCGTATCCGAACCGAAGTTTGCAGTCATATTGCGGTAAGCTTCTTTTTGCGCCGGTTGGCGACAGGCTCTATTGTGATTGCCTTGATAAATTGCCGGGATTTAGCGGTAATATTGACTTTATTCATAAGATGAATATACCGCAGCTTTTTACAGTGAAATGCAGTTCCGCTCCAGATTTTATAATGGCTGAAACTGTTTGGTATCCAAGCAGGCTTACTATGCATTACAGTGATAAGAAAATCACCTTTGATGAAGTAAAGATGATTACGTCTAATGATATTGCTTTCTGTGTGCAGACATGGGAGAATCATAGCGATGGAGATATAACACTGGAATTGGCTGTAGATAATAAAGTGTGTGTTGTAGAGCAGAGAGACGGATATATATGGATGCAGATGCCTGAGGAAAGAAATACAATTCAGGTTGGCGCGGCTATAAAATGGGATGCTGCTCTTGAAAATATAATAATATTAAAGCGTGGAGAGACAGTAAGTTTTACAATTGCAGCAGCAACAACTGATTTAATTGTTGAGGGTGAGAAACCGGCAATTGAAAGATTAGAAGCATTTTTTGCAAGAAATCTTTCACCTATGCAGTATGTAGATGAAACTGCCAAAGAATTTGAAAAGTTTTATGAGTCGCTGCCGAAATTTGATTGCAGTGATGCGCTTCTTAATAAGACATGGTTTTACAGATGGTATATATTAAGACATAATACAAGTAAGCCAAGGCATGGTTTTCTGCAAAATACGACGGTCTATGAAGGCAGAGGACATAAAACTAATAAGAGTGAGCCGTTAAAAGTTTCTGGCTGGGAATTCAGCCGTCTTATTTGTCTTTCTACGCCGCTGCAGCTTACTGATTATAAATGGTGTCCTGATAAAGAAATGCTTCACGATATTGTGCGCGGAGTGCTTGCACAGGAAGATGAAAACGGTATAATACAGTCAACATTTACACACCACAGGGGCAGTCCATTTTCAAATTATTTAATATGGGCAATTTATCAAATGTATCTGATTGATGGAGATAAAGATTTTATTAAAGAGATTCTGCCGCAGATGAAAAAGTGTGTGGATGGAAATATAAAAGTCTATGGAGCACCAAATGATCATCTGCAGATTGAGGTAAAGCATCAGAGAACTGGCAAGGAATATCAGCCAAGTTATTGGTATTTTACTGATTTTCCTGTGAATGGAAAAGATAAGAGTAAAATTATTCCAATGAAAAGATTAGATACATCAATATATCATTATTTAAATACTATGGGGTTATCTTTGCTTATGAAGGAAGTAAATGATGGAGATTATTCATATTATGATGAATTTGCAAGAGAAATTGCAAAAGATATAAATGAAAAAACATGGGACGAAGAGACGGGCTTTTATTATGATTTACATCATCAGACCGACGAGAAGGCTATGGTAAAAAATATAGTTGGGTTTTATCCATATTGGGCAGAACTTGCTGACAATGATAAGTTAAAAGGAATGGACTATCTTTTTGATAAACAATATTTTAATACTGGCGCTGTATTTTCAACTGTGGCAAAGGATTGTGTTGCATATTCGCCGATCGGAGCATGGATGGGAAGTATGAAGAGTAGAAACAGCTGCATGTGGAATGGTCCGTCATGGCCGTATACTAATGGTATAATGCTGGATACAATTGGCAAACAGAGTAAGAGTCATAACCATATGTTTGATAAGGAGTTTGCTGAGTTTTTAAGAAAATATACATTAGAGCATTATAAGGCCCATGATGCTGCATATCCATATTTAGTTGAACAATATCATGCTGAAACTGATGAGGCTATGAGCGATGAGCCAGACTATAATCATTCTTATTATCTTGAGCTGATTTTTGCTCATGTTGCAGGCATTAAGTTGCAGCAGGATTGTTTGATTATCGATCCTATAGATATTGGGCTTGATTATTTCAAATTGGATGATATTTATATTCGTGGTAAAAAACTATCAATTCACTATGCTAAAGATAATAAAATTGCACAAATTGAAGATATTAAATTAGGATTAAATATATATATTGATGGAAATTTAGAAAAAGGTCTTGATAAATTAGGAAAAATTGTAGTAGACTTCTAATAATGTCATGCAGCAGAGCGGACTTCGTAATTTTATGATATTGCGGATATCCGCTTTGGCATTTTATATAAAGGAGGAGAAGATGTGCAGACAGTAATTAATGTGACGATAATTGTACTTATTGCCCTGGTAGCAGTTATGGCAGGCTTGTATTTTTTCGGCAGGAAAGCACAGAAGAAACAGGCGGCTCAGAAACAGCAGATGGATGCAATGGCTCAGACCGTTTCAATGCTTGTTATTGACAAAAAGAAAATGCCGCTAAAAGATGCTGGTTTTCCGGCTCAGGTGCTTGAGCAGACGCCAAAGCTTATGCGGCGAACAAAACTTCCGATTGTGAAAGCTAAAATTGGTCCTAAAATAACACCGCTTATAGCAGATGCTAAAATTTATGACAGTATTCCTGTTAAAAAAGAAGTTAAGGCGGTAATAAGCGGATTGTATATTACAAGTGTAAAAGGAATCCGTACTCCACTTGAACAGACAGCTAAGAAAAAAGGCTTTATGAGTAAGTTGAGAAATAAGGCAGAGAAAGCTTCAGAGGAAGCAAAAAACACTTCAGTAAAAAAATCAAACAAAAAAAAATAAAAAGATTAAGGCTGCCCTGAAAACAATATTTATAAATATTATCTTCAAGACAGCCTTTTAAATTATGCGATATGAGCCTCTTCTTTTGGTACTATTTTAATCTGAATATTACATTCAGACAATGGACTAGCATCAACTTCCAGTTCATATGCAATATTTATATTAATTTCAGTATCTGATTCTTCGACATTAATTTTGTTTGTCAATATGGCAACGAGAATACTGCCAAAAGGAGTTTGGTAGTATGTATGGTTTTTCTTTCCCTTTTCAAAACGCATAGTTACTGTAGTAAGTCCTTTTTTAGATATTTCAATTAAGTCCTTCTTTAGTTTAATGCGGTTGCTTGTAGTTCCTGAGAAATCTTCTGAAATTTCATCATATATAATGTAGTGCGTATCTTTTTTATAATAGTAATTAGCGGCTGAGATAATTTCTATAGGCACAGGATTTTCATCAATGCCGTCAAATTGCAGACCGATAATACTTATAATTACTTCTTTAGTCATTATAATCTCCCTGGCTTTTTATATTTTCATTGTAAGTGAAATTCGTTTTCGCGGTATATCAACAGTTAATATTTTTACTTCCACAACATCTCCAATACTTAATACATCTAAGGGATGTTTAATATATTTATCCGTAATTTGCGAAATGTGTACAAGACCGTCCTGATGTACCCCTATGTCAACAAATACTCCAAAATCAATAACATTTCTGACAGTTCCTTTTAAAATCATATCTTCTTTTAAATCTTTAATATCCAAAACATCGGTTCTTAAAATTGGTTTTGGCATATCTTCTCTTGGATCCCTGGAAGGTTTTTCTAATTCATTTAATATATCTGTTAATGTTATCTCTCCGATCTCAAATTTATTTGAAAGGTTTGATTTATTAAATGCCTTTTTTGATAATCCTTTTAGATTTCCAATATCATCTAATGAGTAACCAAGAGAGGATAAAAGTTCTTTGGTTACATTATAGCTTTCAGGATGAACGCTTGTGTTGTCAAGCGGGTTGTCGCCTCCTGCAATTCTTAAAAATCCTGCACATTGTTCATAAGCTTTTGGTCCTAATTTAGATACTTTAAGTAATTGTTTTCTATTATCAAACCGACCGTTTTCTTCTCTGTAAGCAACTATATTTTTAGCTATTGTTTTTGAAACGCCGGACACATATTCAAGAAGTGACGCAGAGGCAGTATTTAAATCGACACCTACTTTATTTACACAGTCTTCAACTACACCACCAAGGGTCTGTACAAGGCGTTTCTGATTCATATCATGCTGATATTGTCCAACTCCAATAGCTTTAGGTTCAATTTTAACAAGTTCTGCCAATGGGTCTTGGATACGTCGTGCTATTGATACAGCGCTGCGCTGTGCAACATCAAAATCAGGAAATTCTTCTGTTGCAAGTTTGCTGGCGGAGTATACAGATGCTCCGGCTTCGCTGACAATCACATAAGATACAGATAAATTGGATTCTTTTATAAAATCGGCGATTACAGATTCGGATTCTCTTGAAGCGGTTCCATTTCCAAGGGAGATTAAAGTTACACCATATTTGGTTATAAGCTGCTTTAGAACTTTCTTTGCCTCATCAACTTTATTTTGAGGTTCTGTTGGAAAAATAACTTTAGTATCAAGTACTTTACCTGTTTCATCTACAACAGCAAGTTTACAGCCGGTACGGAATGCGGGATCCCAACCAAGTACAACCTGATTGGCAATTGGAGGCTGCATAAGAATCTGTTCAAGGTTTTTGCCAAAAACTTTGATGGCTCCTTCTTCTGCTTTTTCAGTTAGTTCATTGCGTATCTCTCTTTCGATAGATGGCTGTATAAGTCTTTTATAGCTGTCAGCACATATTTCCTCAAGAATTGGGGCAGTATATTTATTATCTCTGGTGATAGTTTTTTTACAAAGATACTGTAAAATTTCTTCTTCCGGAGCGTCAATATGTACTGATAATATTTTTTCGGATTCACCGCGATTTAGAGCGAGCACTCTATGTCCTGCTATTTTTGACATACCCTCTTCATAGTTGTAATACATTTCATATACAGATTTTTCTTCAGGGTTTTTAGCTGTTGAGACAATCTTGCCTGACTTAAAAGTTTTATTGCGGATTACAGTGCGGTAATCTGCTTCGTCTGAGATCATCTCAGCAATAATGTCTTTAGCTCCGTCAAGAGCTTCTTCGGCGGTAGCAACTTCGTTCTCAGCAGAGATAAACTGTGCTGCCTCTTCAGCAAGAGGTTTGTCTGTCATTTGAAGTAATATTATATTTGCCAGAGGTTCAAGCCCTTTTTCTTTGGCAATTGTGGCCCGAGTGCGGCGTTTTGGACGGTAAGGTCTGTACAGATCATCTACCATAACAAGTGTTTTAGCATCCAAGATCTGCTTTTTAAGCTCTTCAGTTAATTTGCCTTGTTCTTCGATACTGGACAAAACCTGTTCTTTTTTTTCCTCAAGATTCCTTAAATAATTAAGGCGGTCATTTAATGAGCGCAATATTTCATCATTTAATGAACCTGTGGCTTCTTTTCTGTATCTGGAAATAAAAGGAATTGTGTTTCCCGCATCTATTAAATCAACGGCGGCCTGTGTCTGCTTGCGTTCGATGCCAAGTTCTTTGGTAAGTTCTCCAATAATATCCATATTTTCAATTCTCCTTATATATTTTGCATAGAATAAGGTATAAATTATTTATGTATCCTTTCAGCACAATAAGTACAGTATAGACGAAAAAGTGATATGTTGCAAGTGAAAAAGCATGGAATAGGTGGTATCATAAGGAAACAACTTGTAAAAAAATATATTGCGTGCTATAATGGGCGGAAACATATGTTGGAAAGAAGATTGGTGATTTAGAAGTGGTTAATATTTGGAATGAAGTGCTGGATGTTTTCCGTTGGATAATGACACATCTGGTTATTGTAAATGTATTTCTATCAATAATAATTGTTTTTTTTGAGAGGCGTGATCCAAGAAATGTGTGGACATGGCTTTTAGTGTTATATTTTATTCCTATATTAGGTTTTTTATGTTACTTTGTTATCGGAGCAGATTTTCATAAAAGCAAAATGTTTAGAACGAAAGAATTAGAAGATAGGATGAGCAATGTAATCCGGCTTCAGGAAACAAAGATTGTAAATAATGAGTTTTTAAATTTGTCTGAGGATTACAAAAAATATAAAGAATTGGTATTATATAATTTAGAGAGCTCAGGTGCAGTATATACAGATAATAATGATGTGGATATTTATTTTGACGGTATTACAAAATTTGAAAAACTTGCGGCAGAGTTGGAAAAAGCAAAAGATTTTATTCATATACAATACTATATAATAAAACCTGACGAGGTGTTTGAAAAGATTGAGAAAGTGCTGGCAAGGAAGGCGGCTGAAGGTGTAGAGGTAAGAATTCTTTATGATAGTATGGGTTGTAGATATATGAAAAGGAGAGACTGGAAAAGGCTTCATGAAGAGGGTATACAGACGGCAGAATTTTTTCCTGCCAAATTAAAGAAACTTCATCTTAGAATAAATTACAGAAATCACAGAAAAATTGTAGTAATTGATGGAAAAGTTGGGTTTGTAGGCGGATTTAACGTAGGCAGAGAGTATATAGGAAAAGATGAGTATTTCAAGTATTGGAGAGATACTCACTTAAAGATTGAAGGAAGGGCTGTAAGTTCGTTAAACAGTCGATTTGTACTGGACTGGAATTATGCTACTAAGCAAAATTTATTTCAAAATAAGTATTTTTCAGAGGAAATGAATAGTTTTGAAAGTAAAATGAATACAGGCATTCAAATAATTTCTGATGGACCAGACGAGAAAATTTTAAATGTGAGAAATAATTATTTATGGCTTATTAACAATGCTAAAGATCATATTTATATACAATCACCATATTTTATTCCTGATGATGCAATTTTAACGGCGCTTCAAGTTGCAGCAATGTCAGGCATTGATGTAAGGGTTATGATTCCATGCAAGCCTGATCATCCATTTGTATATTGGGCAAGTTATTCATATATGAATGATTTGTTGGAGGCAGGTGTAAGATTTTACACTTACCAGCCTGGTTTTCTGCATGTAAAAGGTGTGATGACAGATGGAAAAATATGTAGTTTTGGAACTGCAAATATGGATATTAGAAGTTTCCAGCTTAATTTTGAAGTAAATGCAGTAATTTACCACAGTGATACTACTGTTAAAATGGAAGAACAGTTTATGAAAGATTTAGAGGTAAGCAGTGAAATTACACTTTATGATTATGCAAGACGTTCTTATATAATTAGAATAAAAGAACAGGTATCAAGATTGCTTTCACCGTTATTATAGCAGTCAGACAACAAAATAGCATTTATATAAAAATTAACAGGGCGGCTGCGGCTTTTAAAGTCACAATCGCCCTGTATTAGTTATATACCTAGTCAATATCTTCAAAACGGTCGTGGAATTTCTCGCCGCCGCAAACATGTTTTTCATTGTCTCCTTCAATAATTATATAGTCTCCATTTCTAATAAAGAGGCGGCCTCGTTTGTTTTCTATGAAAGGACAGACTATTTTACCGTCTGGCTGTGTGATCTCAATAAGATTGGATGGTGTTATCCAACCATTAGTGATTACTTTTGTCAAAAGTTCAAACCCGTCTTCCATGCCTTTTCCAATTTCATACTTAAATGCTTGGACTTCTAAGGCTTTTCTTAAATATTTTTTCATATAAATCACTCCATTCCCAGAGCCTTTTTAATATATGCTCTATCATTATAATATCATAATAATGTAGAATAAGGAAGATGAAAATTGTGTGAAATATATAAAAATTGTTTTACAAAAAAATAAAGCTATGTTATTATGTTACTATTGAATTTAAAAAATAGAGCATTTGACTATAAAGTGCGAAAGAAAGAGGTTATTTATGAAAAAAAGAATTATAGCTGTTGCTTTATGTATTGCAATGTCTGTAACTGCATTGGCAGGATGCGGTAAGAAAGAAGAAAAGGAAAAGAAAGACGATACTGTAGATTACGCAGCAATGTCAGTTGATGATATGCTTAAGACTGTACTGAAAGATGTAGAGGATTATGTTACAGTTGAAGATTATTCCAATATGGAATTGGAGGTTGCGCCTGTTGCAGAAGTTACAGAGGGAGCGATTGAAGCGGAACTCCAGTCATGGCTTGAGTTTTATCCTCTTGCGTTTGAGGGAACATGCGCCAGCGGTGACAGCGTAAATATTGACTATGTAGGTACTGTTGATGGTAAAGAGTTTTCCGGCGGATCATATGAAGGTTATGACCTTGTTTTAGGTTCAGGTGCATTTATTCCGGGATTTGAAGAACAGGTTGAGGGAATGAGTGTCGGTGATACGAAGAAGATAAATGTTAAATTCCCTGATGGTTATGATAATGAGGAAGTTAAAGGAAAAGACGCTGTATTTGAAGTAAAATTAAATTATATGAAAAAATCCGAGGGAAGCGGTACACTTACAGATAAGTGGGTTGAGGTTGTAGTCGAGAAGGAAGGCGTTTCAGACAAGGTGACTGCAAATACCGTTGATGCTTTTAAAGAATTTGTAAAAGGAACACTGGAAGATACTGCAAAAGATGATTATGATGCTTCAATTGCACAAGGTATTTTAGGCAAAGTAAATGAGATAAGTAATTATGATAATGTTCCTGAAAAATTAAAAGAAGATTATATTAATAGCGAGAGAGAATATCAGGAGAGTGTTATTCAAAACCAGTATGGAATGGAAATAGCAGATTATTTAGAAGCAGTTTCAATTGATGAAGATACATTTAATGCTGATATTGAGAAGTCTGCCATAGATTATATGAATGATGTTTTAAGTCTTAAACTGGTGGCAATTAAAGAAAGTATTAAAATAACAGAAGACGAATATAATGATTATTTAAAGACTTATGCGGAATACTATAATTCAGAGTCTGTTGAAGAATTTGAAAAACAGTATGCTCCAGAGTATAAAACAGATCTTTTTGAGAGCTTATTAATGGAGAAAGTGTTGGAATTTTTAAAAGATAAGACAAAAATAACAGAAAAAGCTGATGCAGGTCAGTAGTATATTGTTATTGAGAAGTACTTTTAGTGAATGTGTGGAAGATATTTTGTAATTATAGAGTTACTGGATATTTGTACAAACAGCCTGAAAATGCTTTATTATTTCAGGCTGTTTTTATTAAAAAAGATAAAAACTAAAAAAAATTAACTTTTATTAAAAAAAGTGTTGACAATTGGAAATCTTTTGGATATAATGTTACTTGCGTTGTGAGTTGTCAGTTATCGAACATGCAATGCTAAGCATTGCGGGGTGTGGCTCAGTTTGGCTAGAGCGCCTGGTTTGGGACCAGGATGTCGCAGGTTCGAATCCTGTCACCCCGACTTGGAAATTTTATATTACATCTTGCGGGTGTAGTTCAATGGTAGAACACTAGCCTTCCAAGCTAGATACGTGGGTTCGATTCCCATCACCCGCTTTTGCCGGAGTATGTATTCACGGTAAAATGTGTTTGTAGCTCAGCTGGATAGAGCAACGGCCTTCTAAGCCGTGGGTCGGGGGTTCGAATCCCTCCAAGCACGTTGCAGAAGAGTCGATTTGGCATTTCGCTGCTTGTAGGAATTAACATGGTGGGTATAGCGCAGTTGGTTAGCGCGCCAGATTGTGGCTCTGGAGGCCAAGGGTTCGAATCCCTTTATCCACCCTTGTATGTGTTTTATTATGTATTGGGCTATCGCCAAGCGGTAAGGCACAGGACTTTGACTCCTGCATTCGCTGGTTCGAATCCAGCTAGCCCAGTTGTCGAAGTCAATAATTGCAGTAATAGTGTTTATATTTAGTTACGCTATTAACTTAGAACTATGGGATATTAGCTCAGGTGGTAGAGCACTTGACTTTTAATCAAGTTGTCCGGGGTTCGAATCCCCGATGTCTCATTTAATTCAGATTTTTTGACAGCCGGGGTGTGGCTCAGTTTGGCTAGAGCGCCTGGTTTGGGACCAGGATGTCGCAGGTTCGAATCCTGTCACCCCGATTTGAAAACTTTATATTGGTACTGTGCGGGTGTAGTTCAATGGTAGAACACTAGCCTTCCAAGCTAGATACGTGGGTTCGATTCCCATCACCCGCTTTTCTAAAGCAAGGCTTTAGATGTGGGATATTAGCTCAGGTGGTAGAGCACTTGACTTTTAATCAAGTTGTCCGGGGTTCGAATCCCCGATGTCTCATTTTTAAGAAAGTAAGAAGTGTTGAGTTTTCAGCACTTTTTTTTGTGTTTAGGAATAGTTTAATACTTGGTAGTAAGTATTAAACTTTTAGGAATCTAATTTGTTTTATATAATAGAACCACATACTAATAGACCCATGCAACAGTTGTTAATTATGTAAACAAGAATAATTGATTGGCTCGCCCATGGGAATAAATTAATGTATAGAGAGGGATAATATTATGATAATTGATTGTCCTGAATTTATTGAAAAGCCAATAGGTTTTATGGATTCTGGTCTGGGAGGGCTAAGTGTGTTGAGAGAAGCCCTTAAAATTATGCCATATGAAGATTTTATTTATTATGGTGATTCTTTAAATGCGCCATATGGTACAAAAAAAACTGATATTATTAAACAGCTTACATTTAATGCAGTAGAAAAATTGCTGAATTATGGTATTAAAGGTTTGGCAGTAGCATGCAATACTGCAACAGGCGCAGCAGTTAAGCAGCTTAGAGTAATGTATCCTGATTTGCCGATTGTGGGAATTGAGCCGGCTATAAAACCGGCAGCAGTTTTAGGCAATGGAGGTAGGGTTTTGGTTATGGCTACTCCTATGACAATAGCTCAGGATAAATTTAAACTATTGTTATCTCGCTATGAAAAAATGTGTGAAATTGTTCCGATTCCTTGTGATGGTCTGATGGAGTTTGTCGAAAAGGGAGATTTGGAGGGCGAATTTCTAAAAGAATATTTTCAAAAATATTTGACCCCATATCTGACAGAAAATACAGAAACAATTGTGCTGGGGTGTACTCATTATCCTTTTTTAAGACCGTATTTAAAGAAATTTCTTGGTATGCGTAAAATTGGTATTATAGATGGAAGCTACGGTACATCTGTGGAGCTTAGACGCAGACTTAAAGAAAAAGGATTGTTGAGAACTGATAATAGAAATAGAAGTATAGTTATTAAAAATTCATCAGGAAAACAGGAAATGATTGATTTAAGTTGGAAATTACTTTCTCTTCCAATGGAATAAGGAGGTACATAATGGGGTTAGCAGAAAATGAGTTTCTTAAATATTTAACTAAATTTAATAAATATTGCTTTGAAGTTGTTCTGGATAAGAAAGCGCATATTATAGGAGATGGGGATCCTGTTTTTAAAGTGATATTTAATAGGCTTCCTGATATAGAATCTTTGTTGGAAAGCACAACTATTGCTTTAGGTGAGTTATATATATCAGGCGATTTGCAGATTGATGGTGATTTATACAGTGTTTTAAATTGTTTTTTAAATCAGTTGGATAAAATTTCGTTAGACAGAAAAGTATTAAAGAAGATATTGCGTCAATCTAAGTCAAAACGTGCTCTAGTGAAAAATATAACATCATATTATAAATTGAGCGTACATTTTTATGAATTGCTGCTTGGTGAAACAATGTGTTTTAGCACAGCTTATTTTAAGGATAAAGAGGACGGTTTGGATAAGGCACAGTATAACAATATGAAAGTTATATTTCAAAAACTCAAATTAAAAGATGGAATGACTATATGTGATATAGGAGGAAGTTGGGGAACGCTTATAATTGAGGCGGCTAAAACTTATAATATTCAAGGTTTTTTAGCTGTATTAAGCAGAGAACAAGAATCAGAGATACGTGAAAAAATACGGCTTGAAGGTCTTGAAAAACAACTTGAAGTAAAGAAAATTGATTATCATGAACTATCTAGATTAGGAAAAAAATTTGATTGTATTGTAAGTATTGATATGCTGGAATATATAAATTACGATTCTTATTACGAATATTTTAATGCTGTAAAGTCTGTAATGAATGAAGAAAGTATATTTTTACTGCAATCTGTAAATACGATAAAGGATAAATTAGCTACTCCATGGATAAATAAGTATATTAAACCTGGTACTCAGATTCCTGTTTTATGGGAAATTATTAAATCAGCATCTGATAGTGGATTTAAGCTTATTGGTTTAGAAAATGTAAGTAATCATTCAGCAGCTACATATAAGTATTGGAATAAAAATATTCACAATAATATAGATGAGCTTGAGGAAATGTTTGATAATAAATTTATACGTGGCTGGGAGCTTTATTTAAATGGTTATAGGGCGGCGTTTAACACAGGTATTGTTGACAGTCATCAAATATTATTTTCTAATTGTGGCGTTTTCTTTTAATAAATATTTTAATGTTTTTTAATAGTTAAATTTTGTAAAAATTTATTGAAAAAAATACATCGTAGTGCTAAAATGATTAACGATTTATCTTCTTATTAGAAGAAAAATCAATTAATTGTATAATAATGCCTTTAAAATCAGGCAAAAATAGAAGAAGGAGGCGATATACATGGATGCAATAGTGGAAAAACTGCAAGAAGAGCTCAATTGTGCCACAGCTATAAAGGTTCCTTTTCTTGAGAAAATCCCATTAATTGGGACAGACGGAATATCAGAATCTATAGTTGTAACATGGATTTTAATGGCTGTTCTTATTTTATTTGCCTTTATTATGACAAGGAATTTAAGAGTAAATAATATAAGCAAAAGGCAGGCGGTTATAGAGCTTTTTGTCACTAAGACTACCAGCATAGTAGAAGGTATGGTAGGAGAGGACGGAAAAAGATATGCTGCGTATCTTACTACGATACTTATATATGTTGTGGTTGCTAATCTAAGTGGTATTTTTGGCTTTAAAGCCCCGACAAAAGATTTAAATATAACAATTGCACTGGCGCTTATGAGTATAGTTTTGATTGAGTATGCAGGAATCCATAAAAAAGGTTTTTCAGGTTGGCGTCGCAGCTTTATGGAGCCAGTACCTATTATACTTCCAATTAATATTTTGGAAGTTTTTATTAGGCCGCTTTCATTATGTATGAGGCTTTTTGGAAACATATTGGGTGCTTTTGTAATTATGGAATTGTTAAAAATGATAGTTCCGGTTTTTATTCCTGCAGTTTTCAGTATTTATTTTGATATTTTTGATGGTGCTATTCAGGCATATGTATTTGTATTTTTAACATCATTATTTATTAAGGAAGCAGTAGAAGTTGAGTAAACACATTTGAAATAAGGAGGATAATTATGTCAAGTTTATTAGCAGTTGGTGCAGGTATGGCAGTTTTAACAGGTTTAGGAGCAGGTATTGGAATTGGTCTTGCGACAAGCAAGGCAGTTGAGGCGGTAGCAAGGCAACCAGAAGCAGAAGGTAAAATCAGTAAATTGTTAATATTGGGTTGTGCTCTCGCGGAAGCAACAGCAATTTATGGTTTTATTATCGCTATAATGATTATTTTCTTCCTAAAATAATCTGTTAAAGTATATAAAGTCTTTGATAGTTGAAGTTTAAAAGTATTTAAATACTTTTGACAATTAGATGGGAAGGTGTATATAATGCTGAGAATAGATATTAATTTATTGTTTGAGATTATTAATTTAATTATTCTGTTTATTGCATTTAAGTTTATTCTTTTCAAGCCAGTACAGAAAATTATTGCACAGAGGCAGGAAGAGGCTGATAAGGAATATAATTTAGCCGAGGTTTCTAAAAAAGAAGCTGATGCAAAGAAGGCAGAATATGAGAATAGTATTCTTGAGATTGATGAAGAGAGAAAACAGATATTGGCAGAGGCTCATAAGTCGGCAAATGAAGAGTATGTTAGAATTGTTGAGGAAGCCAATTTAAAGGCGCAGCAGATTAATGAGTCCGCCAAAAGAAGTGCGGAGAAGCAGAAAGAAGAAATACTTAAAAAGATTGAAGTTGATATTGCCGATATGGTTGTCAATGCGACAAGTAAAATTGCCGCTGTAAAAACTGACAATCGAACATTGTATGATGAATTTATAAATAAAGCAGGTGATAGTCAGTGATGGAGAATAAAAATTTAACTGCCAAGATTCGATTTGTGGAACTTCCTACAGATGAACAGCAATTAAAGATTATAGCTTTTCTAAAAAAAGAGTATGATTGTTCGTCTATAGATGTTATATGGCAGCAGGATGAATCTATTGATAGCGGATTTATTATACAAGTGGGAAATCATATGTATGATTTAAGCGCTAAAGGGCGTTTGAATCAATTAGAGTCAAAATTAAAAGAAATAATAGCTGAGAATAAGGCGGATTCATTTGATGAAAAAAATCTTATTTCGATGTTAAAAGGTGAAATAAATAATTTTGAACTGGGGTTTTCTGCTAAAGAGACAGGTAAGGTAAACTGGGTTGCTGACGGTATATGTAATGTAACTGGAATAGATCATGCGTTTTATGGTGAAATAGTAGTTTTTGAAAATGGAGTAAAAGGTCTTGTTCAGGATATAAGAAGAGATGAGATAGGATGTATTCTTTTTGGCAGTGACATAGATATAAAGGAAGGCACTATTGTTGAGAGAACAGGGCAGATGGCTGGTATTTCTGCAGGTGAAGGGTATCTTGGAAGGGTTATAAATGCCTTGGGCGAACCTTTAGATGAAAAAGGGAAAATTAATGGTGAGGGATTTATGCCGATTGAAAATCCGGCGCCTGGTATTGTTGAACGAGAGTCTGTATCAGTTCCGATGGAGACAGGAATCTTATCTATTGATTCTATGTTTCCGATTGGAAGAGGACAGAGGGAATTAATAATTGGTGATCGACAAACCGGAAAAACATCAATTGCCATGGATACTATTATTAACCAGAAGGGAAAAGATGTAATATGTATATATGTTGCGATTGGACAGAAGGCATCTACAGTTGCAAAACTTGTAAATACATTGGACAAAACAGGGGCTCTTGAATATACTGTTATAGTTTCCTCTACAGCCTCAGATCCTGCGCCTTTACAATATATAGCGCCTTATTCTGGAACTGCATTGGCGGAATATTTTATGCACAAAGGTAAAGATGTGCTTATTGTTTATGATGACTTATCTAAACACGCAGTGGCTTATCGTGCTATTTCTTTATTATTAGAGCGTTCACCTGGACGAGAGGCTTATCCTGGAGATGTATTTTATCTTCACTCAAGACTTTTGGAACGTTCAAGCAGGCTTAATAAAGCCGCTGGAGGTGGTTCTATAACCGCCCTTCCGATAATTGAGACACAGGCTGGAGATGTATCTGCTTATATTCCTACTAACGTTATTTCTATTACAGATGGACAGATATTCCTAGAGAGTGATCTTTTTAATTCTGGTATGAGGCCGGCTGTAAATGTAGGGCTTTCAGTTTCTCGTGTTGGTGGAGCGGCGCAGACTAAAGCTATGAAAAAAGCCGCTGGAAGTCTGAGAATCGATTTGGCGCAGTATCGTGAGATGCAGGTATTTACTCAATTTAGTTCTGATTTAGATGACGCTACAAAGGCACAGCTGGCATATGGGCATTCATTAATGGAACTCTTAAAGCAGCCGCTTGAAAAACCATTGACAATGGCGGAGCAGGTTATTAGTCTGATTGCGGGTAACAGCCGCCTATTTACAAAAGTTCCAGTAAAGGAAGTCAAGAAGCTTCAGGAGGCATTGCTTGATTATTTCAGAAATGAAAAAAGTGAAATTGTTTCTGAGATTGATACAACTAAAGTCTTAGAGGATTCAACTAGGGAAGAAATATTGAGATTGGCATATGAGTTTGTTTCATCTTATGCTGAGAAATGCGGTAATGGAAATGTTAAAAGTGAAAATTAATTGCAGAGACAGGCGATAGTTATGGCGAGTGTTAAAGAAATTCAAAAAAGAATAAAGAGTATCAATGATACAATGAAAATTACAAAAGCGATGTATATGATTTCCTCTACAAAACTTCGTAAAGCTAAGGAGCGTCTCGGAGGCACAGAGCCTTTTTTCTATGGACTTCAAGATCAAATTTCACGAATATTGGAGGAATTGCCATATGTAGAAAACATGTATTTTGATAATCGTGAAGAAGATAAAAAAAATACTGTAAAGAAAAAAGGCTATATTGTTATAACAGCAGATAAAGGTATGGCAGGTTCATATAATCATAATATTTTAAAGACTTCTAAGGCTTTAATGGATTCTGATGAAAATTATAAATTGTATTTAGTTGGTGAGATGGGAAGGCATTATTTTGAGCGTGAGAATATGATTGTAAGTGAACATTTTTCTTATACAGCGCAGAATCCTACTGTTTACAGAGCTAAGATGATTGCAGGCAAAGCGTTAAGGCGATTTGAGAGAGATGAATTGGATGAGATATATATTGTATTCACCCGTATGATAAATGGCATTAAGGAAGATGTTGATGTCAAACAGCTTTTGCCGCTTATGAAGCATCATTTTGTAGATCAGGATTTACTATCAAGAAATAATAATGTATACCAGGAGGAAGAAGCAGAATTAACTAAGGAGGCATATTTCCATCCTTCAGTTGATGATGTTATAAAGAAGCTGGTGTACAACTATATTACGGGTATTGTTTACGGTGCTTTAGTAGAGTCATTTACATGTGAGCAGAATTCAAGAATGATAGCTATGCAGTCCGCTACAGATAATGCTAAAGCTATTTTACGTGAATTGTCAATAGAATATAATCGTATTCGTCAGGCGGAAATTACTCAGGAAATTACAGAAATTATCGCAGGGGCAAAGGCTCTTAAGAAAAAAAGAAACAGACGGGGTGATTAAGTTGAATAAAGGAAAGATCGTACAGATTTCAGGTCCGGTTATTGATGTTGAATTCAAGACAAGCGACCTGCCAAAAATAAAAGAAGCCTTGTATGTCATGAATAAAGACAAGAAATGTGTAATGGAGGTTTCACAGCATATTGGCCTTAACACTGTTCGTTGTATAATGCTGGCAGCAAGTGAGGGACTTTATCGTGATATGGAGGTTGTGGCAACAGGTGAAGGAATTAAAGTGCCCGTTGGGGATGAGACTTTAGGAAGGCTGTTTAATGTCTTAGGTGAAACTCTTGATGATAAAGGTTCATTAAAGGATTCTGAGTACTGGTGTATTCACAGAAATCCGCCTTCGTTTTCAGAGCAGAGTCCGGTAATAGAAATTCTTGTAACAGGAATTAAAGTTATAGACCTTTTAGCGCCATATGCAAAGGGCGGTAAAATCGGACTTTTTGGAGGAGCAGGTGTTGGAAAGACAGTATTAATTCAGGAATTGATTCATAATATAGCTACAGAGAGCGGCGGTTACTCTATTTTTACTGGAGTTGGCGAGCGTTCACGTGAAGGCAATGATTTATGGACAGAAATGAAAGAATCAGGAGTTATTGAAAAGACTGCGCTTGTTTTTGGTCAAATGAATGAACCGCCTGGGGCGCGTATGCGAGTGGCGGAGACAGGTCTTACAATGGCCGAATATTTTCGTGATGTAAGGCATCAGGATGTGCTTCTTTTTATTGATAATATATTTCGTTTTGTTCAGGCTGGTTCGGAAGTTTCAGCGCTGCTTGGACGTATGCCGTCTGCAGTTGGATACCAGCCGACTTTGGCAAATGATTTAGGTGAATTACAGGAGAGAATAACATCGACTAAAAATGGTTCTATTACTTCTGTGCAGGCGGTATATGTTCCTGCTGATGATTTGACAGACCCGGCTCCGGCGACTACTTTTGCTCATTTGGACGCTACTACGGTTTTATCACGTAAAATTGTAGAGCAGGGTATATATCCTGCTGTTGATCCATTAAATTCAACTTCTCGTATTTTAGAGGCCGATGTTGTTGGAGAGGAGCATTATATAGTAGCGAGAAAAGTACAGGAAATTTTGCAGAAATATGATGAGCTGCAGGATATAATTGCAATTTTAGGTATGGAAGAATTGTCAGACGAAGATAAAGAGACAGTCTATCGTGCCCGAAAGGTACAAAGATTTTTGGCTCAGCCATTTTCGGTGGCAGAGAATTTTACAGGTACTCCCGGAGTATTTGTACCTTTAGAGGAGACTATAAGAGGTTTTAAAGCAATTATTGATGGAAAGATGGATGAATATCCTGAAGCTGCATTTTTTAATGTCGGAACTATCGATGATGTAATTGAGAAGGCAAAGTCATTATAGTAGTGGTAAGAAAGAGGCTGTCATATAATTTTGGTTGAGAAGGCGGAGTCATTGTGGTATAAGAAAGGGTGTAATAAATGAAATCATTTACATTAAAGATTACAACTTGCGAAAAAATTTTTTTCGACGGTGAATGTCAGATGGTTATACTCCCTACAACAGACGGAGAGTTAGGTGTTCTTGCAAATCATGAGCAGATGGCGGTAACAGTAGATGAAGGAGAGATGCGTATACAGCATCTCGACGGTTCATGGCAGAATGTCTATGTTAAGGATGGTATTGTTGAAGTTGGCGATAACCTGGTTAATATGATTGTTTTCTTTGCTGAGAGCCCTGAAAATGTAGAGATTTTGAAAGCAAGGGAAGAGTATGAGCGTGCAAATGAAGAGATGATGCAGAAACAAAGTATTCAGGAATATGAATCATCTCAGGCAAGGATGGCCAGAGCTCTTGCAAAGTTAAAGAAATCTCATCAGCATCATATTATTGGAACGTAATAGTATATTTAATTTAAAAACGGTATCTGTTAAGGCTTGCATAAATTTCCTGTATTCTAGGCATTGCAAGCCCGCCGTTAATAAATTTTGATGAGCAGCAGGCGAACTCTTTTTTTTCAAGCTGCTGTGTTATAAAATGTATTATCTCTTTTATTTTTACTTCTTTTTCAGCAAAATGTTCGATTGCTAGTCTTGTAAGCGCTGCAAGCATTTCTACTTGTTCTGTGTCAACGATCTGTTCTACATATCTTAAATTGACATTCTTATGTCCTATACTGAAACTATCTGTTCCAGAAGTTTTAATTTTAGGACGTTCTATTACTTTTCTGGTACCTCTATAATTTTTTCTTTCTGTAGTACTGCTGCTGATTTTTATTTTTCTGCAAAAATTAGGTGTTTTAAAATTAGGAGCTGTTATTGCCGGAGCATGATATTGTTTTATGATATTTTTCACGTTTTCTGTTATATCATATGGAAGATAGTTATTCATCTGCATTATTTTATCGGCAATGTAAAAATATGAACCACAGCTTCCCACTACTATTACAGTAGAGATACCTGATTGTTCATATAAATCTTTTGCACGTTCAAGAAAAGGAGTGATAGGTTCTTCCTCCTTGGCAATTATTTTCTGCATCAATTCATCGCGTACCATAAGATTTGTAGCTGACGTATCTTCATCTATCAATAGTACATTACTTCCTGCTTCAATACCTTCCATGATATTTGCCGCCTGAGATGTAGAGCCGCTGGCGTTTTCGGTAGTAAAACATGTAGTATTTTTATTATTTGGAAGATTATTTATAAAAAGTGAAATATCCACTCCATTTATAAATCTGCCGTCTTCTGCCCTTATTTTTAAAGCAGTATTGTCAGTAATTACAAATTCTCTTCCATCTCCGTCTATATGATTATACACACCTCGCTCAAGAGCCTGCAGAAGCGTTGATTTTCCATGATAACCTCCTCCGGCGATAAGTGTAATTCCTCTCTTGATTCCCATTCCGTTAATTTTACCTCGGTGAGGTAAGTTTACTGATATTTTCATTGTATCAGGAGATATAAATGGAACGGCGCCTTTCAATGGAAGCTGTGATATACCGCTCTCTCTGGGCAATATTGAACCGTCAGCTATAAAAGCTATAAAATTATTTTCAGAGAGATATTTTCTTAAACTCTGCTGGTCTTCTGCAAGATAGATTGCTTTTTCTACAGACTCTGAGTTAAGATTTCTATACAATAATGAGTTTTCAACACATTTTGGGAGATAATCTAGTAAGATTTTTGATAATTCAATAGAATTAATTGTTCGGCCATTTGCCGGAAAGCCTATAGAAAAACGCACATAAATATATTTTTCATCCATTGTACATGAACTTCGTTCAAGAACTTCCTGTCCAGGTTTAGTAGCTGTTATTAAACCGCTCTTTCCCGAACCTTTTGCTTGATGAGAAAATCTGCTTGTTTCTGCTGCAAACTTTCTGAGCAGATAATCACATAGTGCAGTTACATTAGTTTTGTTTTTTGTGAATTCTGTTGGAAAATCCGCCTTGTTATGATCTATTTTAATAGTTAAATGTGAAGGGGCGGCAAATGGATCTCCTTGTACATGGTCAATTGATAGAATAAATAATGTAAAGTCGTATTCTCCTGCAAGTGATTTATAGGCAGGATAACTTTTTTTGTGTATATTTTGTAATTCTTGTTTTAAATATTGTATTGTCTGCATTATTAACTCCTAATTTAAAGAGACTATTTAAATTTTGATATGATAAATTTTATCATTATTCTTATAGCTGATATATATAGGCTGAAGACGCCTAAACCTCCGCATATACCTGTGATTAGACGGCGTATATTTGTAGATTGTTTTATGTTCAATGCTTGAATACACCAGTCTAGTCCCATTGTACAAATTAATATAAGGCTTATTGGAAGTTTAAGCGTAAGTTTAAATAAGGCAAGAATGACAGCCGCTGACTGTCCAATAAACACTCCAGTGCATCTTGCACAGACCGGAAATTGTTTTCCGTGATAAAAGAAACTTCTTTCTGGCATTTGATGGCAGCCGCTGTTATTGCCGATTATTCTTATTTGTTCTAAAATTGATTGCCGCAGTTTTGACATATATGTATTACCCTTGTATTAGAGTGAGTCTTTGTTTTTTCTTTTCCCATACCGCATAATCCGCAAAGGATTCCTGGTACGCTAAATAAGACCCAGCCGATACAGGCTTTAACACAGCCGAATCCTTTTCTTTTTGTACTTATGTTAGTTTCTGTAATGGCCTGAGAAGTAACATTGTTGCTGCCGCATCTTGGACAAATCATATTTTTTCTCCTTTTTATTAAGTATAGATTTAATTATAAAGTATTTTATTTGTTAAGACAAGGTCTTTTTTTGCTGTATGTCTCCGCTGAGAAGAGATTCTATAGGCTTTTTTAACCGACTGGTAAAGTATTTTACGACGATTCCAGTTAGAAGAGCAGATAAAACAGTACCCTCTCGTGTTCCGATAATTTTGAAATGAAAGAATATCAATGAAAGGATTATGGACATGATAACACACAATATATCAAAGACAATTTTAATATTACCGAAATTTTTATGAATAGTATCTGTAATTGCTTTTACGAAAGCTTCACCTGAGTTCATAATTACATTGGCTATAACAGATAGAGAGATCCCAAAACCGAGAATGCCTATCCCAATAAAAACCAATGTAATTCTAATAGGATAGCTATCTGCTGGTATATTTGAAACAATCCACATACCCAGATCTGTGAACCAGCCAAATAAAAAGGACAGCGGGATTTGCAGCAGCTGTATAGGCTGAAAATTTTTCCTGAGAATGGCGATTTGTCCCAGTATCAGGACGCAGTTCCATATGATTAGCCATGTTCCGAGTGACAATGATGGGAATTTAAAGCTCAACACATTTGCAATTGAGGAGATGGGCGAAACACCCAGTTCGCCATGTTTTGTAAATGCAACTCCTAAAGCTGAAAAAAATAAGCTGATGATAAATAACACATATCTTTTGGCCAGTTCACTTTTATTCATTTTCAACACTCCTTTGTTTTATATTTTCGCGTATTTTCATAAGCATTTCAGTAAGCAGCATTGTATCTTGCTTTGAAAGACCAGACAGTGCGCTTTTCTCAATATTTGCAAATTGAATAATAACTTTGTTGGCAAAAGCTTTTCCCTTATCCGTAAGATATACATATAAATTTCTGCGATTGCCGTCTTTGTTTTTACGGATTATCAACCCTTTATTTTCCATACCAAGAAGAACTGAAGTAAGGGTTGCAGGTTCAATGTAACATGCTTCGGCTATTTCTTTTTGTGCAGTACCTTCATGATAGAAAAGGTATTCAAGGATTTTGGGCTGCCCTGAAGTTAGTTCGGGGATATGTATATCTGAAAGCAATGCCTTTTGAAATTGTTGATAATTAGCCATAATCAGGTAATGTATAGAGTTTTGCATTTTATTCCTTTCTATAATTAGAAATCAAATTATTAGACTTCTAATTATACTAAAGGTAAAGCGGATTGTCAACAGCTGCTTGTTGAATCGTTGGTACATTGATAAATCGGTATATTCACATATAATGAATTGTATAATATTTACTTATGGGTGTGCTGGATAATCAGTGCTCAAAGCATTGCATTCAATGGATATTTTTGATTGCTTCCGGTGGATGCATAGTAATGCTTTCTGAAAGAAATAGGAACAATTTCATCAAGGTCAATGTGGCTTTCGAAAAGAGACAGGAACTGTGGTTAGTTGGATTCATAAATTTCCTGACAATTTTCAAAAATATTTGCAAACTTTTTTGTTTATATGGTATCATATATAGCAACTGGTACATTAGAAAAAAGAAGAAAGGATGCGTTTATGTTCAGGGAAAATAAGAAAAAAGAAATATCCAATAATGTATTCATGTTTCGGATTATTTTAAAATGTTGTCCCAAACGTGTTTTGGGAGAAATTGCTGCCAGAATTGGAGAAGCAGCAATTGAGTTGTATTTAGCAACCTTTTTTTTAGAGTATGTTTTTTCTTTTTTGGAAAACAAAAGAGAGGATTATTTTCAAGTAATAATGTTTATTATTGCGTCAGTAATCGGCATTATAATTCTTAAGGTGTTTTTAATTTACTATAGCAGAGTGATTGGGCCAAAGGGCAATCAGATGCTATATGAAAGATTAAATCTGCTTATGTTTGAGAAGGTTAATGATGTAGAATTGGCGTGTTATGAAAATCCTGACTTTTATAAAAGATACACAAAAGCGGCTTCCCAGACAAAAGGAACTGCTTTAAAGATTATTGATAGTGTATCAAGGATGGTTGCACAGATTTTTTCAGCAGCCTATATTCTTGTTAAACTTTTGCTTTTGGACAAGATTGCATTGCTGCTTGCAATTGTACCGCTTATTCTGTCATATTGCTTGCAGAAACGTATTAATCATATGAGATATGAGTTTGACATGGCAAATGTTGAACCTGAGCGACAAAAAGAGTACATTAATAGAACCATTTATCAAGCTAATTTCGCAAAAGAAATTCGACTTACAAATATTCACAATGTATTATTTGAACGATTTAATAATTCTATCAAAGACCTGATTAAAAACTTGAATAAGTATGGCAAAAAATTGGCGTTTTTAATGATACTTCAAGCATTTGTATCGGGCTCTTTCGTATTTACCTGTTTTAATATCTATGCGGGAGCAAGGTTATTGTTCTTTGAGAATATTAAATTAAGTGGCTATGTAATATTGGCAACGCTAATGCTTCAGTTGTATTCTAACCTTTCTAAGATGACAGCTGTATGGGCTAGATTTTCTGGCTTTAGTCGTTACATAGAGAATTTAAGAACATTTTTGCAATATGAACCACAGATTGCACAAAGTCAGGATGGAATCATACCGAAAACTACTGGAAACAGCTTGAAACTGGAAAATGTTTCCTTTACCTATAATGGACAGAATGAACCTGTACTCAAGAATATTAACATAGCAATTAAGCCAAAAGAGAAAATTGCATTAGTAGGACACAATGGTGCAGGAAAGTCTACGCTAGTAAAATTAATGATGAGATTATATGATGTAGACCAAGGCGCAATTTTCCTAAATAATACTAATATTAAAGATTTTAATGTTAGAAAATATCGAGACTTGTTTGGCGTTGTATTCCAAGACTATAAGGTAATGTCTATGTCTGTAGCTGAAAATGTTATGATGCGGGAAGTAACAGATAAGGATACAGCTTTAGTAGAACAAAGTCTTTTGCTTAGTGGCATCTATGATAAAGTAATGACTTTAGATCACGGAATTAAAACGACTCTTACAAGGGAATTTGACAAAGATGGTGCATTACTGTCTGGAGGAGAATTCCAAAAAATAGCAATTGCCAGACTTTTTGCTAAAACAAGTGATTTTGCCATTTTAGATGAACCGTCTAGCGCGTTAGACCCTATAGCAGAGTATGAAATGTACGAAAATATGATGAAAGTTTGTGCTGACAAGTCAGTCGTATTTATTTCACATCGTATGTCCTCTGCAGTATTAGCAGACAAAATTTATCTTTTAGAGAATGGGGAAATAGTCGAAAGCGGTACGCATAAGGAATTGATGGATAAAGATGGCAAATATGCCAAGATGTTTAGAATGCAGGCGCTAGGGTATAAAGGAGGTGTAGAAGTTGAAGATGGCGAAGAATAAAAACAATTTTAAAACTGTTTTGTTGAATAACATTTTCATGCTTAAATATATCTTTAAGTATACACCTGGATTGTTGATTTACACAGTTTTATTAAGGATGTTTAACTCCGTAGTTGGTGTAATGCGAAATGTGTATACCATAAACTTCTTGGTAGATTCCTTTCAAGAAGGACGTTCCATAATGGAAGTGGTAGTCTATATAGCAATTTATACCGGTGTTAGTCTCATTTCACTGTTTGCAACTTATATATATGACGAATGTTACTTGCCTAAGAAAAAATTGATTTTAGCCAAAAAGATGCAGGGCGAGTTGTACAATAAGGCGATTCAAATGGACTTGGCAAGCTATGACAACCCACAATTCTATAATGATTTTATCTGGGCAATGTCACAATCAGAAGAAAAAGCGCTTCAAGTATTAATTACAACAAGCGGTTTTGTTTATAATATCACAGCAATATTAAGTACCGGAGCTTTAATCATTTATTTGGATTCCCTTGGTATTGTATTTGCAGCAGTATCTTGTGTTATAAACATAATAACTGCATTTAGACAGAACAAGATATCATATGAGCAGAACTTGGAAACGAAAGAAGTTCAACGGAAAAGAGATTATACCAATCGAATCTTCTATCAGGAAGATTATATTAAAGAAGTGCGACTTAGTCATATTGAAGATAAACTTATTAAAGATTTCAAAGATAATAATACCAAGTTAGTCAATATCATTGGGAGTTATGCAAGAAAGCTGATGGTTATAGATTTTGTCAATATGCTATTATCGAGTGATGTTTTGCTAAATGGTGTGTATTTGATAATAATTATGTATAAAGCGGTTGTACTGCATACGATTTCTTTCGGCGCGGTAGTAGGACTGTTAAATGGTTCTCGTAATTTGCAGGAGAATTTCTTGGGTTTAACACAAAAGATATCTAATTATGCGCAAAATAGTTTGTATATAGAAAAATTTAAACAGTTCTTATTCTGTGATTGTAAAGTTGTCAATTTGCCAAATGCAGAAAAGGTATCAGATGAAAAACCGGTTATCGAATTGAAAAATGTAAACTTTACATATGAAACAAATGAAGAACCAACGTTACATGATATTAATATGAAAATCACGCCGGGGGAGAAAATTGCTTTGGTAGGATACAACGGCTCTGGAAAATCAACATTAATTAAGTTGATAGTCAGATTATACGACCCAAGTAATGGTGAAATTACTCTTAACGGTAAAAATATTAAAGAATACGATTTGAAGTCATATAGAGATTCATTTGGCGTTGTTTTCCAAGACTTCCAGTTATTTGCTGCAACTATAGCTGAGAATGTAAAAATGGATATTGTTGACGAAGCAAAAGATAATCAAAAAGTAGAAAAAGCACTGGAACAAAGCGGATTTGATCAAAAACTCGAAAGTTTAGAAGGCGGCGTTTCTACATTGCTCACAAGAGAATTTTCAAAAAGCGGCGTAAACTTATCAGGAGGAGAATCGCAGAAAGTTGCGATTGCAAGAGTTTTTGAAAAAAAATGCAATATCGCAATTTTGGATGAGCCATCTAGTGCATTGGATCCGGTAAGTGAGTACGAAATTAACCAGAGTATGCTTGGCGTTGCAAATGATAAGACAGTAATATTCATTTCTCATAGACTGTCAACAACTGTTATGGCAGATAAGATTTATATGTTAGAGAAAGGAAGAATAATTGAAGAAGGAAGCCATGCAGAACTTATGAAAAAAGGTGGAAAGTATGCCGAAATGTTTAACATGCAGGCAGAAAAATATTTGAGCAATAGTTAAGAGATAATAGGTGATTCTTGAAAATTTCAAAGCACTGCAAAGCTGTGACACAGAGTAATTGGTTAAGTTATTCTGTATAAAAGACACAATCTCGGCTGTTGTTCTTTCATTTGATAGTATAGACTGTTCAACTTTTTCTGTATACACCTATATACTAACACCATTCAAATTACTAATTAAACATGGGATTATTGCATTACATTATGCTGGATATACTCAATTAGTTTTATTTGCGGATTGAAATGAAATGGTTATGCGGTTATATGAAAAAGGAGAAAATGTTGTGTATATTATTAAAAAAATAATTATTGACTAAGCAATTAAATTGCCATAGAATGGTAGAAGATAAATTTTACACAAATTATTAATAATTATTGTTGGATTAAAGGAGAAATAAAATGGCACAAAATAAAAAATTTGTGGAAGAGATTACTTCAATGGAAGATGATTTCGCACAGTGGTATACAGACGTTGTAAAGAAGGCGGAGCTTATTGCATATTCAAGCGTAAAAGGCTGTATGATAATAAAGCCGGCAGGGTATGCGATATGGGAAAATATTCAGAGAGAACTTGATAAGAGATTTAAGCAGACTGGCGTTGAAAATGTATATATGCCTATGTTTATTCCTGAGAGTCTGCTTCAGAAAGAAAAAGATCATGTTGAAGGATTTGCGCCAGAAGTTGCATGGGTTACTCACGGCGGATTAGAACCATTACAGGAGAGAATGTGTGTTCGCCCGACATCAGAGACATTATTTTGTGATTTTTATGCAAATGAAATTCAGTCTCATAGAGATTTGCCGAAACTATATAATCAATGGTGCTCAGTTGTTCGCTGGGAGAAGACAACGAGACCGTTTTTGCGCTCGCGGGAATTTTTGTGGCAGGAAGGGCACACCGCACATGCAACGGTCGAAGAGGCAAAAGAACGCACCGAACAGATGTTAAATGTGTACGCAGATTTTTGTGAAGAAGTATTGGCTATGCCAGTTATAAGAGGGCAGAAGAGTGAGAAGGAAAAGTTTGCCGGAGCTGAGGCGACTTATACAATTGAGGCGTTGATGCATGATGGAAAGGCGCTTCAGTCGGGTACGAGCCACAATTTTGGTGATGGCTTTGCAAAAGCATTTGGAATTCAGTACTCTAATAAAGAAAATAAGTTAGAATATGTACATCAGACATCTTGGGGAATGACAACAAGGCTTATAGGAGCTATTATTATGGTTCATGGAGATGACAGCGGGCTTGTTTTGCCGCCGAGGATCGCACCTGTGCAGACAGTAATAATTCCGATACAGCAGAATAAAGAGGGCGTATTAGATAAGGCTGCAGAGGTTAAAAATGTATTAAGCAATATCAGAGTTAAAGTTGATGATTCTGATAAGAGTCCGGGCTGGAAGTTTAGTGAGCAGGAAATGAGAGGAATTCCAACACGTATTGAGATTGGACCAAAAGATATTGAAAAAAATCAATGTGTTATTGTCAGACGTGATACAAGAGAAAAGATAATTGTATCTTTGGATGAGGTTGATGTAAAATTAGAAGAAATATTGACAGTTATGCAGAAAGATATGTTTGACAGGGCAAAGGCTCATGTTGAAGAACATACTTATGATGCGTCAGACTATGAAGAATTTAAGAGGATAGTTGAAGAAAAGCCAGGATTTGTCAAAGCTATGTGGTGTAAAGATCAGGCGTGTGAAGATAAGATTAAAGAAGATACCGGAGCCACTTCACGCTGTATGCCGTTTAGGCAGGAACAGCTGTCAGATAAATGTGTCTGTTGTGGAAAGCCTGCTAAAACATTAGTGTATTGGGGTAAAGCGTATTAAAAATGTTTTATGCCTGAGAGCAATTATTAAAATAGACATGCTTGCATTGGTATTTGAGTATTGATATGGGTATAATGGGCTGTTGCAAATAAAGTATCAGACACAATAAATAGGCGCTATTAGTTGTTGCTAAATAATATTAAGTGTTTGACTGCTGTTTTGTGACAGCCCTGTTTTATGGAGGCAGAAATGAAAATTGTAATACCTGACAAAGTAAGAATAATTATTGATAAATTGATGGATAACGGTTATGAGGCATATGCAGTCGGCGGCTGTGTGCGAGATTCTCTTCTTGGTAAAAAGCCTAACGATTGGGATATAACTACATATGCACTTCCGCATAAGGTAAAGGAGCTTTTTAAACATACTGTAGATACGGGTATACAACACGGTACGGTTACTGTTGTTATGGATAATGAAAATTTTGAAGTGACAACCTATCGTATAGATGGAGAGTATGAGGATAGCCGCCATCCGAAGGAAGTTATTTTTACATCCAATCTTATTGAGGATTTAAAGAGAAGGGATTTTACAATAAATGCGATGGCATATAATGATGCGTCAGGACTTGTCGATGTGTTTAACGGCGAAAAAGATTTAAAGAACAAAATTATAAGATGTGTTGGTAATCCTATTGATCGTTTTTCAGAGGATGCGCTCCGAGTTCTTCGCGGGGCAAGATTTGCAGCCCAATTAGGTTTCTCAATTGAAAAGGAAACACAGGCGGCAATGAGAGAGAAAGCTTCTGATTTAAGGAAAATCAGCGCTGAACGTATTCAGGCGGAACTTGTTAAGTTAATTATTTCTCCTAACCCGGGTTTGCTGCGTCTTGCCTATGAACTTGGAATAACTAAAATTATCATGCCGGAGTTTGATAATATTATGAATATTAAACAAAACAATCCGCATCATATTTACACGGTCGGGGAGCATACGTTGCACGCATTGAGTGAAGTTAGGTCAGAGAAATCATTGAGGATTGCAATGTTGTTTCATGATTTTGGAAAGGCTGATACTGAAAGTTTAGATAACGAAGGAATAAGCCATTTTTATAATCATGCATGTGAGAGCGAGAGGAAAGCGGTAAAAATACTTAAAAGGCTTAAGTTTGATAATGAGACAATAAATAAGGTAAGACGCCTTGTCAAATGGCATGATTATAGATTTTCTTTGTCAGAAAATAATATACGGCGTTCAATCAGTAAAATAGGGGATGATATATTTCTAGACCTTCTGGAAATAATGCGTGCCGATGTTATGGCACAAAGCAGTTATATGCAGAATGAAAAACTTGATGAGCTTAAAGAGATAAGATGTGTTTATGATAAGATAATCGCTGCAAAAAATTGTTTATCTATAAAAGATTTGGCTGTAAACGGCAATGATTTAATGGAACTTGGTTTAAAGAGAGGACCTCAAATAGGGGAAATGCTTAAATTGCTGCTGGAAATTGTGTTGGATGATCCGGAAAAAAATAATAAACATTTTTTATTGGAACACGTTAATAAACAATTGATAAAATGAAGCTGTCTGCCCAATATGAAAAAGCATGATTATTAATTAAACAATTAAGGAAAGTTATAGTAAATATGTCGATAGCTAAATGTTGTCAACATAAATTTAGCGTATTAGATAAGCAGATTACCGTTTATGCATTGGACTCTTCAGATAGATAAAGAAGAGAAAGCATTGAGGCTGGAAAAATATTAACCAGCCTCAATGCCTAAAAATATAGATATATAGATTTACAAATCTATAAGTAGCTGTTGTACTTATGTAAGCAAACTTTATATTTTAATTAATCTAATATATCAGATAAATTACTGTAAATATTTTTCCAGTATCTCAAACGGTGCATCGCCGACAGATAGTATATAATTATGAAATTCTTTAAGTGAGAAGTTTTTTTTCTGAAGTTCTTCCGCTTTATCTCTTAATTCCAGAAATTCTAAATATCCTCCGTAGTAGCACATATAATTTCCGGGCTGTTCAATAATGCTCTGATATATTTCAGTTGTTGTTTTGGGATCTGTTATTCCATATTTTACTAGAAAATCATGCGTTTGATTATAATTATATCCCTCATAGTGTATCGCAAGGTCAAGGCGTGCATATATTGCCAGTGTTATACTGCTGCTGAGCGCTAGAATTTGATTTAATTCTTCGTCAAAGTTAAGGTATTTATATGAAAATAATTCGGCGTATGTAGCATATCCTTCAGAATATCCGGTAAATGAAAAAATAGAGCGTACAGGATCGGTCTGATTTGATGATGTATATAAATTTTGATACATATGTCCCGGAAAGCCCTCATGGGCAAGTGTTGAAAATAATGTGAGCGAATCATTGTTGTATGATGGATTTATATAAATCGTGTTTTCATCAGTTGAGTCTATAGGAGGAGCAATATAAAATGCGGGACTTAGAGTGGACTGAAGATTTTCATTGATTTCTTTAATATTATATGTACAATTGACCGCAGAAGGAAAATCATCAGCCATTTTAACTAACAATGTATCTAAAATATCTTTTGGTTCAGTGATATCAAGTTTTAAATCATTTAGGTTTTCCATTAAGTTAGTATTTGAAGTGAGCAGACTTCCGAGATTATTTAAATCAGAAGACAATTTACTGTCAATCATAGTTATAAGTTCATTAGTAGATTTATTTGTTCCGATTGAATGCTGAAGCAGTTTTTCGTAATATGCCGCTCCATTATTTAAGCCGCACAAACCTCCGGTATTAGTTCCCGTGTCTTTTATTGCGGTTATGGCGTCACAAAGTTTTCTGTAGGAAGAGAAAACACAGTCATTTAAAACTTGTTTATTTTGATCTATGTAAGAACTTTTTTGTTCATCAGATAGAGATGGTATTTCTTCAAGTCTTTCATTAAATGATGAGATTAAATAATGATTTTCTGTGTCTACAAGAAACGCTTCAATTGAAGTAATTACGCGTTCTGCACTGAAACTAGCCATAAACATTCCAGCAGCAGATTTTTCCTGTTCATAAGCGATAATTTCATCAAAATAAGTTGGTATTAGAGATAGAAGCTGAAGATAATCATTAATATCCTTTTCATTTCTAAATCGGTATTCTGAGAATATAATTGGCAGTTGCGATTGAAGACCAATAGTTTTAGTCAGCGGTTCTTCAAAGTATGGAAATTCTTCAGGGTTAATTTGGTGAGAAAAATACCAGTTAATAATATCATAAGTAAGTTTATCTTCATCGGAAAGCGCATCATATGATATTTGTGAAAGCTGAGTTTGATATTCTTTGATTTTAGCATAAGCAGCTTTCATTGCTTCCATCGAATAGTGACCGATAGATAACTCATAATTGTCAATGCCAACTGCAGAAGGTGAAATTGCTGTAAAATGCAGGGAGATAGTGTTTGAATTTAATTCACTCTGCAGCAGAGAACTGGTAAAGGTGTGGAAACTGTTTGCCGCGTTTTCAGCAGTAATTGGATCAACATTTTTGGAACTGTTAGCCTTATCGTTGCCGCAGCCCCATGAAAAGAGCATTATAATGATAAGGAATACAGACAAAAATGTTTTAATTAGATGATTTTTCTTATTATAAAATTTGTTAGCCATAACTATACCTTATAATTATGTTTACAATTATCATATGAAATAAGAAAAATTAATAGAACTTTATCGTTTTAAGTTGTCTGAAAGTTTTGCAAAATCATTCAGCGTAAGGGCTTCGCCTCTGATATTGCAGTTAAAACCGCAGTTTTCAAGAGCAGCGGATATTTCTTCTTTTGTAAAGGAAAGTTCTGACGAATTGTTTAACGCATTTGCAAGAGTTTTACGGCGCTGGTTAAAAGCTGCTCTTATAAGCGAAAACATCAGCTCTTTGTCTTTTACGTTTACCGGCGAAGTTTTATGTTTGGTAAGTCGTATAACAGCTGAACCGACGTTAGGTCTTGGCATAAAACAATTTGGCGGAACATTGGCCACAAGATAAGGTTCTGAATAGAATTGAACTGCCAAAGATAAGGCACCGTAATCCTTTGAACCCGGACATGTGCGCATGCGCTCGGCCACTTCTTTTTGTACCATAACAGTTATACTGTCAATAGGAATCTGTTTTTCAAAAAGTCCCATAATAATCGGTGTAGTTATATAATACGGCAGGTTTGCAACGACTTTTAAAGGTTTTCCATTGTTGTATTTATCGGCTATTGACTGTATATCTGTCTTTAATATGTCATTGTGGATAATTTCAATATTATTATAATTGTTCAGCGTATCATTTAATATAGGAATTAATTTATCATCAATTTCTACAGCAATAACTTTTGCCGCATGTTCAGCAAGATACTGCGTCATTGTTCCAATCCCCGGACCAATTTCTAAAATACAGTCGTCTGCAGTTATGTTGGCAGCAGAAATAATCTTATCAAGCACATGTGTGTCAATTAGAAAATTTTGGCCGTATTTTTTTTGAAAGTGAAAATTATATTTCTGTAAAATATCTATTGTGTTTTGGGGATTTCCAAGATCTGCCATAATAATAAAGTTATCCTTTCAAAATTCTGCATTTTCAATAAAAAGTTTATAATTTTTGTATCTGCAATAAATATTATCAATTAATTTTTATAAATATATATAAAATTTATGTTGTCTAATCTATTTTTGAGAACAACCTGTATGCATTTTTTTTAGTAACATTAATAATTGTGTCAACATCAACATTTTTTATTTTAGCCAAAGCTTCTGCTATATATATTAAATTTCCTGAATGATTTCTTTCACCTCTGTGCGGATTTGGAGGAAGATAGGGACAGTCTGTTTCCAGAAGAATACAGTCAAGCGGAAGGTAATTTACTACCTCTTTTAATTTTTTAGAATCAGGGTAAGTAATTACGCCTCCAATTCCAAAATAATATCCCATATTAAAATATTCGCGAGCAATTTCGACTGAATATGAGTAACAATGAATTACACCGCGCAGCCGGTCCGCCCGCTCTGATTTCATTATGTCTAAAGTGTCTTTTGCTGCATTGCGGCTGTGAATTATAACAGGCAGATTTAGTTCTTTTGCTAAATCAATCTGTCGTATAAACCATTTTTTCTGAATATCCTTCTGTGGTTCTTTCCAATAATAGTCAAGACCTATTTCACCTATAGCAGCGCATTTATCGCTTATTGCATTATCTCTTATCCATCTAATATTGTCTTCTGTTAAATCTCCGCATTCAGTAGGATGTATACCAAGAGCTCCATAAATAAAATCGTATTTATTCATAAGCTCAATAGTGCGTTTTGTGGAAGCAAGGCTTGCTCCCACATTAATAATACGCTCTATTGAGTTATTATGAAGGGATGTGATAAGAGTATCCCTGTCATTATCAAATGCTTCATCATCAAAATGAGCATGGCTCTCAAAAATTTTTTCTAGCAAATCTCAGCACCTGCCGGCATTTCTTTTTCAGGAATCATCAGTGAAAGCTCTCCCTTTTCATCTTCTGCACAGAGTAACATTCCCTCAGATAAGACTCCTGCCAGTTTTGCAGGTTTTAAGTTTACTAAAACCATAACTTTTTTGCCGATCATCTGCTCAGGTGTATAGTGTGCTTTAATTCCAGATACTATTTGTTTTATTTCGCTTCCAATCTTTACTTGTGAGCACAGTAATTTTTTTGATTTCTTAACTTCCTCACAGGCAATGATTTCCCCAACCCGAAACTGCATTTTTTCAAAATCTTCAAAGGTTATCTCTGGTTTTGCTTCTATATCAATAACAGTAGAGGAATCAGCAGCTTCTTTTTCTGACTCGGATTTTTGCTGTTCAACTTTATCCAAAACTTCATTGATGTCAAGACGCTCAAATAAAATTTCTGGTTTTTCAGTTACTTTATTTCCTGATGGATATACACCATATTTCGAAAGTTCATCATATGAACGCTCTGTTGTATTTAATTGAGCAAATATTTTCTTTGATGTTGTAGGCATAAATGATTTAAGGAGAGTTGCTCCTGCACATATACTCTCTATTAGATTATAGAGTACTGTTGAAAGACGTTCTTTTTTTGCCTCATCTTTTGCAAGCATCCATGGCATTGTCTCGTCAATGTATTTGTTGCAGCGTTTAAACAAAGTAAATATTTCAGTTATAGCATCTGCAACTCGCAGTTCGTCCATCTTAGCGGCAACTTTTTTAGGCGTTTCTAGTGTCAGAGATATAAGCTCTTCATCTATTTCCTCTTTAACGCCTGTATTGTTTACAGCACCGTCAAAATATTTGTTTGACATAGATATTGTACGATTTACCAGATTGCCAAGCGTATTTGCAAGTTCAGAATTAAGGCGCTCAACCATAAGTTCCCATGTAATTACACCATCACTTTCAAAAGGCATTTCATGAAGTACAAAGTAGCGTACTGCATCTACTCCAAAGAATTCAACTAACTGGTCGGCATATATAACATTTCCTTTAGATTTACTCATCTTTCCATCTCCCTGAAGCAGCCAAGGATGACCGAATACTTGCTTTGGCAGAGGAAGATCAAGCGCCATTAATATAATAGGCCAATAAATTGTGTGGAATCTTAAAATATCTTTGCCGATTAGATGAAGGTCTGCCGGCCAGAATTTTTTAAATTGCTCACTTGGATTTTCCGTATCATATCCAATACCAGTAATATAGTTATTTAACGCATCCATCCACACATAAACTATGTGTTTTTCGTCAAAGTCAACAGGTATACCCCATTTAAATGATGTTCTTGAAACGCATAAATCCTGAAGTCCTGGCAGAAGAAAATTATTCATCATTTCATTTTTTCGTGACTCAGGCTGTATAAATTCAGGGTGTGACTTAATATGTTCAATAAGCCTGTCAGCATATTTACTTAATTTGAGAAAATAAGCCTCCTCTTTAGCAGGCTGACATTCTCTGCCGCAGTCAGGGCATTTTCCGTCGACTAGCTGTGAAGAAGTAAAAAATGATTCACATGGTGTACAGTACATTCCCTCATAAAAACCTTTGTATATATCGCCTTTATCATACAACTTTTTAAAAATTTTCTGAATCTGTTTTTCGTGGTAGTCATCTGTTGTACGAATAAATTTATTATAAGAAGTATCCATTAAATCCCATATAGTACGAATTGTATCAGCAGTTCTGTCAACAAATTCTTTAGGTGTAATACCTTCCTCTGCTGATTTTAATTCAATTTTCTGTCCGTGCTCGTCAGTTCCTGTCTGAAAAAAAACTTCATAGCCCTGCTGTCTTTTAAAACGGGCAATGCTGTCTGCAAGAATAATTTCATAAGCATTGCCGATATGTGGTTTTCCGGAAGTATATGCTATGGCTGTCGTAATATAATATTTCTTGTCGTCCATACTTTTTCTCTCCAATTCTTTCATATATAATTTATATTTGGTAAATATCTACATAATAAAAGAGGTTACCATTTTGAAAATATCTTGTCAAGAAATTTTTGGTTGACTTTTGCTTTTAATATGATATGCTATACCTTATGAAACAGCGAAGCTGTTTACCCGCCCCCGGAGTGGGGCATGAATTACGGTATGCCCTTTGGGTATACCTTATGAAACAGCGAAGCTGTTTGCCCGCCCCCTGGAGGGGAATGAATTATAATATTTTAAATATTAACAGAAAGGATGATAATGTGGAAAATGGTAAGAAGAAGCGTACTTTTAAAGAGAAAGTAGTCCTTGATGCTAAAACTTGGATGAGAGACCTTTCATTTAAAAACATAGGGATTTTATTGTTGTGGTCAATGTGTGTGGATTTGATTATTGAAATATTAGGACAGTTTAAATATGGTGGATTTTTTGAAGCATTTGTTACTATCGCACATAATCCGTTTGTGTTTTTATACAATTCTTTTATTATAATGACAACTATTTCCATATGCCTTCTGTTTAAAAGGTCATATTTCTGGATGGTGTTGCTTTCATTTATATGGATAGGGTTCGGTGTAGCCAATTACATTATTTTATCATATCGTGTAACTCCGTTTTCGGCGGTAGAACTAAAACTTCTTGATGCTGCTATGGGTGTTATGAAAAGTTATGTATCTCCAATGACGTTAGTTATGGTAATACTGATGATAGTAGTTGCTGTCGCCGCAATTATATTTTTGTGGAAGAAGGCTCCGGTTAAGAAATATGTTAATTTTGTTTCTGCATTTATATCTGTAGTTTCATTGATTCTGTTCCTTCAGGTTTTTACTCAAGTTGCTCTTGCGGCAGATGTAATTTCAACAAAACTTCCTAATCTGTCTGCCTCATATGTCAGGTATGGGTTTGTATATTGTTTTTCTAACAGCCTTATAAATACAGGTATAAGTAAGCCGAAAGGTTATTCGGAAGAAAAGGTTTCAGCAATTAAAAATTCTGTTGATGAAAAGCTTGGATACACAGCCACTCCGGCTGCAACGACTGCAGTTGCGGTTAAGCCTGAAAAGACTACAAAAGAGGCTGTTGATGTAGAAAAGCTGCCAAATATAATTTTTCTGCAGTTAGAATCTTTTTTTGATGTTACAAAGATTCAAAATCTTCAGTTCTCAAAAGACCCTATACCATATTTTCGTGAATGTATGGATAAGTATTCTTCGGGATATTTAGATGTACCTAGCGTAGGCGCTGGTACGGCAAATACTGAATTTGAAATAATTACAGGGATGAATCTTGATTTCTTTGGACCAGGTGAGTATCCATATAAAACTGTGCTTAAGGAGAGAACATGTGAGACAGTCTGTTATGATTTAAAACCATACGATTACTCTACACAGGCAATTCACAATAACCGTGCAAGTTTTTATGGAAGGAATGAAGTGTTCGCGCAGTTTGGATTTGATTATTTTACGTCAATGGAACTAATGTATATAAAAGAATATACTGAAAACGGCTGGGCTAAAGATAAGATATTAACAAATGAGATTATAAAATCTTTAAAGGGAACTGAGAATAAAGACTATATATATACAATCTCTGTACAGGGACATGGAGGATATCCGACGGAGGCTCCGCTGCAAAAACCTAAAATAGAGATTACAGGCGGTTATGAAACAGATGCGGAGAGATATGCTACACAGTATTATGCCAACCAGATTTATGAGATGGATTTGTTTTTAAAAGAACTGACAGATACTCTTACGTTGTATAAAGAAGAGACAGGAGAAGATGTAATTTTAGTTGCATATGGAGACCATTTGCCTACTCTTTATTTTGAGGAAGAAGATTTAGAAAACAAAAATCAATATCAGACACAATATATTGTATGGAATACAATGGACTTGCCTGTGGAGAAGGAAGATATAGAAGCTTATCAGTTGTCATCAAGGATCATGGGAGTTCTGGGAATTGATGAGGGAGAAATTAATGCATATCATCAGGCGAACAGACAGGAAGCTGTGGAAAATAATGAGCAGTATCTTGAAGATTTGCAGGTATTAGGATATGACATGTTCTATGGAGATAATTATTTCAGTAATGGTGAAAATATGTATAATGCCACAGATTTAAAGTATGGTGTCGAGAATATTGCAATAAATAGTGTTGTAAGAGATCAGTCAGACAGTGATTATCTGATTATTAGAGGAACTAATTTTACAAATTATAGTGCAGTTTATATAAATGATGAGAAAGTTGACTGTGAGCTTTTAGATGAAAATACAGTGAGGATAAGCTTAGAAAAAGTAACAGAGCCGATATCTGTTACAGTAAAACAGAGTTATAAAGGAAAACTGATACTGCAGACATCTAACAGTATAACTTACACGCCGAAAGAAGATGAGAATGTTCCTGAGCCGGACGGAAGTGAAGATACTGAGACTGTTCTTCCAATTCCTACAGAAGATGACTTGGCAGGAATGATTGAAGAACAGGCACAAACTAAATAATGTTTTCATAAATAAAAAATATGGTGCGTATAATATAGCAATTATTATGGCGCCAAAGAAGCATTCGGTGCACATGTTCCGGATGCTTCTTTGTTCTTTAAGAGAGGAATCAGGATGCAGTATTCAAAGTTTATGGCTAATTTATACAAATATGATGAAAATATACAGAGGGAAATATCAGGTGTTGCAAGATTCGAAAATATTGGTAAAAATATTAAGTTAGGGGTAAAACTTTGTTTTACCAAGAGGGAAAATGGTGAGTTAAAAGTATTCATTATTAAAAAATCAGGAAGAATAATATCTGGAAAGTTGATTTTCGAGGGTAAAATACGCCAAAGAGTATTTACAATGCAGAAAATTATTACGGAAGAAGATATGGGGATTATGGGATGCAGGGCAGGCGATATTAAAGGAGTTTACATAATATTTAATGAAAACAGAAAATACGCTGCTTTCTGGGAAGCTGATAAAATAGATATCAATAAGATAGATATTACAATTGATGAAGAAATAAAAGCAGCAGATACTGTTGATAGAAAAGTTTCAAATTCTGTAAAAGAAATTACTGATAATCAGGAAAATGACAATCAGATAAATAATATTAGCAATAGTGATAATAGCGAAAGTGAAGCAGACAATGAAGATAATATAGAAGAAAGTTTGCAGCAGAATAATGATAATAATACAATAAAAGATTCTGAAAATAATTCTGATAAAGAGAGTTCTGATTTATCAGCAACAGAATTAGAACAAGAGAAAACTAGAGAGGAAGTAGAGGTTCAAGGAGAGAAGGTTAATTTAATGAGACTTCGCGAACTGCCAAAGAAAGCATGGAAACTTGGAAATAACAGTTTTTTATTGCATGGCTATTACAATTATCATTATATATATTTAAAGAAGGAAAAGCATAGATGGATAGTGGGTGTTCCAGGGGTTTATTATCCTCAGGAAGAGAAAATAGCTGCCATTTTTGGATTCAGAAAATTTATGGCTGTTAGTGCGGATGAGAAAAAGAAAGGTGTTTTTGGTTATTGGTGCAAATCAGTAGAGATAAGTGAATAGCGCTCCATATCCTGCCAATTGTTTTGAACAAGAGTGTGAGCATAGCAAATTCCTTCGTACTGGAAACCAAGTCTTGTGACGAGATTTTTTGAAGGTGTATTGCATGGCTGTATGTAAGCTTCAATTCTGTGAATAAGTTCCTCAGAAAATATGATCTGTATTGTTTTTTGAAGACTTTCAGAAGCATATCCATTATGATGAAAGCGGCTGTCAAAACGGTATCCGACAATTGCTGATTGGTTAAAGTTCCTTTTAATATCGCTAAAGGAGATTGTTCCGATAATTTTATCAGGACAGCTATCTAAAAATACAAAATACCTTACGCTTTCTCCTTTTAAAAATCGCTGGTATTCAAGTTTAAGGGAGGAGCGTTGGTAGTCGGTAGTATAATAATTCTCAGGAATTATTGGGTTTAGTGTTTCAAAAATACTACGGTTTTCATGGTAAAATCTTAGAACACTGTTGCATTTATCTGGGGTGAGAATTTTTAAAATTAAACGTTCTGTCTTATACTCGGTCTGCATGTCAATAATCTCCTTTAACTTAAATTTATAATATAAAGTTGCAATAATAATAATTTATTGTTAATTTATAAATAGTTGATATAGTAAGACTGAATTTATTACACAATTTCATTTTACAGTATAATAAAAAAAATAGTTATGTGCAATATTACTTTATATGAAAAGAGGATTAATTATGCTATCAAATGATGAAAAGTATATGAAGGAAGCTATTAAACAGGCTAAAAAGGCGTATGATTTAGATGAGGTTCCGATAGGTTGTGTTATTGTATATAATGATAAGATAATAGCAAGGGGATATAATAGAAGAAATACTGATAAGACGACACTTTCTCATGCGGAGATGATCTCGATAAATAAGGCTGCTAAAAAGCTTGGAGACTGGCGGCTTGAAGGATGTACAATTTATATAACATTAGAGCCGTGTCAGATGTGTGCTGGGGCGCTGGTGCAGGCAAGGATTGACAGGGCTGTTGTCGGGAGTATGAATCCTAAGGCCGGTTGTGCAGGATCGGTAATAAATTTACTTCAGATGCGTGAATTCAATCATCAGGTTGTGTTTGAAAAAGGTATTTTGGAGGAAGAGTGTACAAATCTGCTTCAGAAATATTTTAAGGAATTAAGGGAGAGAAAAAAACAGCAGAAAAAAAATAAGTAAATTTTGTGAAATATTATTTTTCTTCATTGTCAATTCTATAAAATAAGTATATAATGAAAAAGATTTGTTTAGCTAAAAACAGGTGGTAAGGAGGAAACTGATTTGCTGGAATTGAAGAATATTAAAAAAGATTATAAATCAGGTGATACAACAGTTCATGCCTTAAAAGGTGTTAGTTTAAGTTTCCGCGAAAATGAATTTGTATCAATATTGGGTCCGTCGGGATGCGGCAAGACTACAATGCTTAATATAATAGGCGGTCTTGATCATTACACTAACGGTGATTTGTTAATTAATGGAATTTCAACGAAAAAATACAAGGATAGAGATTGGGATACATACCGCAATCACTCTATAGGATTTGTTTTTCAGAGTTATAATCTTATTCATCACAGTTCAGTACTTGCCAATGTTGAGCTTGCGTTAACACTTACGGGTGTAGGGAAGGCAGAGAGAAGGCAGAGAGCAATAGAAGCTCTTGAGAAAGTAGGTCTCGGAGATCAGATTTATAAACGTCCTAATCAGCTTTCAGGCGGACAAATGCAGAGAGTGGCAATTGCAAGAGCTATTGTAAATGATCCTGATATACTGTTGGCTGATGAACCTACAGGCGCTCTTGATACAAAGACTTCCATACAGATTATGGAAATATTAAAAGAGATAGCAAAAGACAGGCTTATTATAATGGTTACTCATAATCCGGAACTTGCAGAGCAATATTCTACAAGGATTATAAAACTGCTTGATGGAAATGTAATAGATGATACAATGCCGTATGAACCTGAGCCTGTTAAAGAAAAGGTTGAAAAGAAAAAGAGATTAAGTTCCATGTCAATATTTACAGCTTTTTCATTAAGTATGAAAAATCTTATGACTAAGAAAGGCAGGACTTTTCTGGCTGCATTTGCTGGTTCTATAGGTATTATAGGAATTGCGTTGATTTTATCGCTGTCTCACGGAATTCAAGATTATATAGATAAGGTAGAGGAAGATACATTATCCGCATACCCTCTTACTATTGAGGAGAAGACAATGGATTTAGGCGGTCTTCTGGAAGTTCTGGCAGGAGATTCAGAGATAGACGAGCATGGTAAAGACAAAATTTATGCACAGAATATGATGGGAAAAGCAATTTCATCTATAGTTTCTGAAGTTCAGACAAATAATCTCAAAGATTTCAAGACCTGGTTGGATACAAATAAAGAGATTGAAGAAGCTACATCTGATATTATGTATTCATATGGTACAACCTTAAATATATATTTACAGGATGAAGATAAAGATATTCAGGTGAATCCGTTTGATGTAAGTCAATTTTATGGTATATCTAACTCTGATGATACAGAGAGCGTTATGGGCAGTTATAATAGTGTATTTGGCAATGCAATGCAGAGTGAGACATGGACTGAGATTCCAGATAATGATACTATGATGAAATCACAGTTTGAAATTATAGCCGGAAGCTGGGCAAATGACTATGATGAGTGTATGCTGGTTGTAGATGAAAATAATGAGATATATGATTTGACCCTGTACGCGCTGGGATTGTCTGACGCGGATGAGTTAGAAGATATAATGATTGACGCTATGAAAAGTGTTGAGGATGGCACAGAGTTAGAGATTGACACTGAGAGTAAAAGTTTTACTTATGAAGATATCCTTGGATTGTCATATAAGCTTGTTCTTCCTACTGACTGTTATGAGTATAATGAGAGTAAAAATACATGGGATTACAGAGGCGACGATGAAGAATTTATGAAAAAAGTTATCGAGGATTCCATGGATATAAAAATATCAGGAATTATACGAGTTAGGGAAGATGCGATGTCAACTTCCGTGAGATCTGGTACAATTGCGTATACGAAAAGTTTGACGGAGAGATTTATTAAAGAGGTAAACAATAGTGAAATTGTAAAACAGCAGGAAGCGGACAAGACAATAGATGTATTTAATGGTCTTCCATTCTCAGACGGTACAGAGATAACATATTCAAACGAAGAGAAAGCCTCAATGATAATTGAATATTTTTCCGGCTTAAATATGATGGAAAAATCATCGATCTATCTTGATATTTTGTCAACGCCTTCAAAAGAAGCGATGGCAAATATGCATGAGCAAATAAACAGTCAGTGTCCTGACAGAGCGTCAAAGATCGCTTTGCTTCAGCAAAATATTGAACAGTCTGGAGATGGCTCAAGCGATGATGCACAGAACGCTGTAAGTTATCTGGAAAAAATGAGTGATGAAGAGTTTGATGAAGCTTTTAGTAAAATGGTTGATGAAATGACGAAGGCTCAGTATTCACATCAGGCACAGATGCAGCTTGAACAGCTTACAAATGAGCAGGCAGCAGCTGGGTTTGACCAGCATATTGCCGCGCTTACAACAGATGAGAAAGCAGTATTGTTTGATTCATATATGCCAGCAACAGTTTCTGATTCAACTTATGAAGATAATATTACTAAACTTAATTCAGTTAATTTAGATAAGCCAAAGAAGATAGATATTTTTGCAAATACATTTGAAGATAAAGATAAATTAAAAGATTTAATTGATGGTTATAATAAAAAAGTAGAAAACAAAGAAGATGAGATAACATATACAGATTTAGTTGGCATGATGATGTCTTCTCTGTCACAGACTGTAGATATTATATCATATGTTCTGATAGCATTCGTTGCTATTTCGCTTGTGGTTTCGTCAATTATGATAGCGATAATAACATATATATCAGTGCTGGAGAGGACAAAAGAAATAGGTATTTTACGATCTGTAGGAGCATCAAAGAAAGATGTAAGCCATGTGTTTACAGCCGAGACTTTTATAGAGGGACTGGTTTCAGGTATAATAGGTATAGTCGTTACACTGATCTTAAATATTCCAATTAATATTGTTGTAAAACATTTGACAGATGTGCCGAATATCGCTAAACTGCCGTTTGCTGGAGGCGTTATACTTATTGCGATAAGTATAATACTTACGCTTATTGCTGGATTCTTCCCATCAAGAATGGCTGCTAAGAGGGATCCTGTTGAAGCTCTAAGAAGCGAATAAAAGTAAATATTATAATTATTCTCTAAAAAAGAAGGTGCTTGAGACTAAGAGATTAGCTTTGGCACTTTCTTTCTACATAGAAGATAAAAAATTATTATGTAAGTAACTGCTTATATTAAGAAAGGGATTAGTATGGGAAGAAAATTAAAAAAAATTAAAAAGATTGCTTTTTTAGCAGTATTGTTTTGTTTTCTTTTAACAGCTGCAGGGTGCAGTTCCACAAAGCTCGCAGATGGTTATGATGAAAAAGTTATTGAGGAAGAAGCGTTGGAGATTATCAATGATGTACAGGTAAGAGGAGCAAAAATAGTCCTTACAGAGAGAATGAGGGAAGATTTTATCGGAAATATCAATTTGGAAGAGATGGATAGTTCATGTAAGAGCAATGCTGTAAGCCTTGGCAATTTCCTGACATACTCTCAGAAGACAATAGTTGGAAAGCATTATGATGAGACAGATGAAGATTTTGCTGTAATTCTTGTGACGGCAACTTATGAAGATGGAGAGATAAACTATACTCTAACATTTGACAAAGACATGAAATTAGTAGGTTTTTATCCTAAGAACTAGGGGAGATATTATGGCGTTACAGTTATATATGGGAAACAGCGGCAGCGGCAAATCATATGAATTATATAAGAAAATCATTGATAAAGCCGCCTCTAATAAAAAAGAAAAATTTCTTGTTCTTGTGCCTGAACAGTTTACTATGCAGACACAAAAAGATTTTGTGAGTATGAATCCTTGCAGAGGAATTATAAATATAGATGTACTTAGCTTTAACAGGTTGGCATACAGAGTTTTCGAGGAAGTCGGATGCAACCAAATTCCTGTTATTGATGAGATAGGCAAAACTTTTATAGTGAGAAAGGCTGCTGTAAACAGCAGTGATGAACTGTCTGTTTTTGGCAGTTCCCTTGGTAAAATTGGATTAGTAAATGAGATTAAATCGCTTATATCGGAAATGCTTCAGTATGATATCGATACAGATATGCTCGATAAAATGATTAAACAAAATAAAAAAAGCAAAAATCTTAGTAAGAAACTTGAAGATATAAAGATTGTATTTGAGGCGTTTAATAATTACAGAAAAGAGAAATATATAACATCAGAAGAAATATTAGATGTCTTGTGCAGAAATATTGAAAAGTCAAAAAAATTAAAAGGAACAACATTTGTACTTGACGGTTATACCGGATTTACTCCTATACAGAAAAGACTTGTTGAGAAGCTAATGCTTCTGTCAAAAGATATTTACATAACGATTACTTTTGACTCCCGATATAAAATAAATTCAACTTACCCTGATTACAGCCTGTTTCATATGAGCAGCGTTATGCTTAGAGATATAGAAATTATGGCGGAAAATACAAATACACAGCGTCTTAAAGATGTTATTTTTAGGGAAAATAAGAGACTTATAAACGCTCCGATGACGGCATTGGAAAAAAATATTTTTAGGGCGAAAAAAGAAGTTTTTACAGAGAATCAAAATAATATAAGTCTTTCAGTATGTAAAAATCCTCTGCAAGAGGTTTTATATGCTGCTAATAAAATAAATTATCTTATACAAAAAGAAGGCTATAGATTTAGCGATATTGCAATTGTTACAGGAGATATGACGTCGTATGGACTGTATATAAAATATATTTTTGCTAAATATAATATCAATTGTTTTGTAGATAGAAAGGCGGCAGTTTTAAACCATCCTGCTGCATCATTTATTCGGGCTTCGATGAGCGTTGTGACGGAAAGTTTTTCATACAGGTCTGTGATGCGCTTTTTACGAAGTGATTTTTCAGGATATTCAAAGACTGATATAGATATACTGGAAAATTATCTGCTTGCTGCGGGAATTAATTCGAAATCTAAATGGAGCGAGCCGTTTATTTATCAGACAAGACAAGTTGATACTGAAAGATTGGCATATATAAATAAATTAAGAGAGAATATATTTAATAAGGTATTGCCGTTTTATAAAGTTTTTTCAAGAAAGAGCACAACTGTGACTGAGAAAAGCACAGCTCTTTTTGAGTTTATGGGAAGTTTTAATTTTCAGCGCATAATTGAGAAAAGGAAAGAGTCATTTGAGGAGGCTGGTGAGCTTATTTATGCCAGAGAGTATGCACAGATTTATAAAGTAATATTATCTGTACTTGATTCTCTTGTCAGCCTTCTTGGTGATGAGAAAATTTCTGCATTGGAATATGAGAAATTACTTGAAGCGGGATTCTTAGAACAAAAGGTTGGCATGATTCCAGCCGGTGGCGACGAGGTGCTGTTCGGTGATATTGAGAGAAGCCGTTTAAGTGAAATTAAGGCCTTGTTTGTTCTTGGTGCAAATGACGGGATAATTCCAAAGCATGGGGAAAGTTCAGGCGTCTTGTCAGAATTGGATAGAAAAGCGCTTGAGGAACAAGGCGTTTTGCTTTCTGTAAGTTCAAGAGAAAAATATTTTAATCAGAAATATTATCTTTATTTGAATCTGACAAAGCCTAGTGAACATCTATATGTAAGTTTTTCAAAAGTAAATTCAGCTGGAGAGACGTTAAACCCTTCTTACCTTATTAGCGAGCTCCAGGATATATTTACTAATTTAAAAATAGACGATATAGAAAAATTTTTACAGTGTGCGGAATCTATTACAAGTAAGGAGCAGGCATTTGATTTTATAGTCAACAATGTAAATAATTTAAAAAACATGCCGGATGGGGACAGAGAGAGGTTTCTAATATTTTATAAATATTTTGAAGAACAGGGATACGGTGATTTTCTGCTAAGATTAAGACAGGCGGGAAATTTACGAAGAGTAGATGATAAGATTGATTCTGCGGTGGCAAGAGCTTTGTATGGAGACGTGTTAGAGGGAAGCGTAACACGTTTCGAGCAGTTTGCCAGATGTTCTTATGCACATTTCTTAAAATATGGTCTTATGTTAAGGGAGCGCGAAGAGGCCGGTTTTGCAGAGATAGATTTTGGAAATATTATGCATATACTTTTAGAAAGGTATTTTAGACTGCTTGGAGAAAAGGGGATTGATATTCGAGAAGATGTTGTATTGTCTGAAAAACTTTTGGATATATGTCTTGAGGAGGCAGTGACTGAGTATGGAAATAGGGCAGTTTATTTTACATCACGTGATAAATATCAGATAAAGCGATTAAAACGGATTGCAAAGAGAACTGTATGGGCTCTGCAGAAACAATTTGCCGCAGGAAAATTCAGTCCGCAAGATTTTGAGGTTCGTTTTCGTACAATTCATGAATTGGGTCAGGGCGGCAATATATCAGCTAAGATGGCCTTAAGGGGAAGTATTGACAGGGTGGATGTATATAGGGCAGAAGATAAGGTTTATATAAAAGTTGTTGATTATAAGACTGGTAAAAGTGCTTTTAATTTAATGGGAGTCTATTACGGCACATCACTGCAGTTGATGCTTTATCTTGACGAGGCTGTTAAGATTGAATCTTCAAAATCTGAAAATAGAGAGAAAACAATTGTTCCGGCTGCAGTTGTGTACTATAGGATAGATGATCCGCTTATTGATAAAGATGGAGAAGAGGAAGAGATAAAAGAAGAGATATTATCAAAACTTAAAGTTGATGGTCTTATATCAGAAGATAAGGATGTGTTGGAGGCGTTTGACACGGAGTTTGAGGACAGTCCATCAAGTTATGAGTCAAAAGTTGCCCCGGTAGGCACCAAGAAAGATGGTTTGATAAGCTCCAGGTCAAAGACTGCACAGGGCAGAGATTTTGATTTAATATGCAGATATGCGGCGAGAAAAGCAGCAGATTTGGGCGAGGAGATAATTGAAGGAAATATAAAAGCGGAACCGGCGCTTGCTCTTGTTAAAGATACTTGTGATAACTGCAGGTTTCACAGTATCTGTCGGTTTAATGCTAATATATCTGAAATAAAAGATACTCCTGAATTGAGTGAATCACAGATAATATCGGCAATGCTTAATTCTTTGGGAGAACAGGAAGAGGGGGGCAAAGTTGATGGCGAATAAATGGACGGATGAGCAGCAGACAGCCATTGATTTGAGGAACTGCAGTATTCTTGTTTCGGCTGCGGCTGGTTCAGGAAAGACGGCAGTGCTTGTTGAGAGAATATTAAAAAAAGTTATGGATATTTCTCATCCTGTTAATATAGATTCTATGGTAATCGTTACTTTCACTAAGGCGGCGGCCGCAGAGATGAGAGAAAGAATTCGTAAAGCTATAGAGAGTGAAGCGGCCAAATATCCTGAAAATTCACATTTGCAAAAACAAAAAACACTAATTCACAATGCAAATATAACGACAATAGACAGTTTCTGCACAATGATTCTAAGAAATCATTTTGAAGAGACAGACATAGATCCTTCATTTAGGGTTGCTGATTCAGGAGAGGCAAAACTTTTACAAAAAGAGGCTGTTGGGGAGCTTTTAGAAAAATATTACCAACAAGAGGAAACTGGTGAAATGGGAGGTCAGTTTGAAAATTTTGTTGAATGTTATGCTCCTGGCAGAAGTGACAGAGTGATAGAAGATTTTATTTTAAATTTATATGAGTTTTCCTCCAGCTTTCCTTTTCCTGAAAAATGGCTTGACGAATGTGAGCAGATGTATAATTGTGAAAGCTTGCAAATTTTTGAAAAACTGGATTGGGTGAAATTATTAAAAGAAGATATGTTAATGTTTGCAGAACATGCATATAATGCCGCACAGAATGCGTATAATATATCTTTGAGTGAGTCTGGACCGTATATGTATACAGAGGTGTTATCATACTATTTAACTACATCAGAAGCCTTGTGCAAGTGCGAAGAAATTTCTGATATGTATGAGATACTAATAAATTTTAAGCCAAAGGCTCTGTCAGCAAAGAAAGACGCCGCAGTCTGTAAAGAACTTCGTGAGCAGGCAAAAAAATATAAAGACGAGTGTAAGAAATCGTTGGACAGTCTAAAGAAGAAATATTTTTATAGTCCTCCGTCAATAATTGTCCAGGACTTATATAAAATGAAAGATAATGTTCATATGCTTGTTACGCTGGTGAAAGATTTTATTCATTTATATGGTGAAAAAAAGAGAGAGAAGAATTTACTTGATTTCAATGATTTAGAGCATTTTGCGCTAAACATACTTGTTAATTCTGAAGGAAATCCTTCAGAAATAGCAAAAGAATATGCCGCCTATTTTGATGAAATAATGATAGATGAGTATCAGGACAGTAATTATGTTCAGGAAATGCTATTAAGCAGCATTTCCAAAAGAAGTGAAGGCAAAGAGAACGTTTTTATGGTGGGTGATGCAAAACAGAGTATTTATCGTTTTCGTATGGCCAGACCTGAAATATTTACCAATAAATATGATACATATTCTTTAGATAATGGAGATAAGAGAAGGGTTGATTTATATAAAAATTTCAGAAGCCGAAGCGAAGTTTTAAACAGTATTAATTATATATTTAGCCATATTATGAAAAAAACATTAGGCGGAATTGAATATGATAACAGTGCTGCGTTGTATGCGGGAGCAAAATTTTCGCTTCCGGACAAGGAAAATGAATACGATACAGAAATAATGCTGTATGATAAAAATTGTCTGTCAAAAGAAGACGAAATAAGTCCTTATGAATTTGAGGCGAGGTTAATTGCTCTTAAAATAAAACAGATGGTTTTATCAGAAAATCCTTATATGGTTACTGATAAAAATTCAGGATTATTAAGACATTGTAAGTTTAGAGATATCGCTATACTTGTAAGAAGCAACACTGAGTTGGCGTCGGCATGTATGAAGGTTTTTGAGGGAATGGATATTCCTCTTTATGTTCCGTCAAGGGAGGGATATTTTACTGCGGAAGAAATTGAGACCATTCTTAATTTTCTTAAAATTATTGATAATCCGCTTCAGGATATTCCCTTTGCTGCTGTTTTAAAATCCCCGATCGCTTTTTTTACTGAAAATGAATTGTCATTAATACATATTAATAATGAAGGAAAGTGTTTTTATGAGAAGGCACAAGATTTTATCAGTAAAAATTTAGATGATTTTAGTATTGCTTGTGAAGAAAAAGATGATATTTATTTTGGAGTTCATAATAAATTAAAATTATTTTTAGAGCGATTGCAATTTTTTAGAGAAAAAGCTGATAGCTTGCCTCTGCATGAGTTTATATGGTTGATTTTAGATGAGACAGGATATGGAGATTACATTTGTGCTATGCCAAACGGGATGCAGAAAAAAGCCAATATGGAAGCGCTTGTGCAGAAAGCTATAGATTTTGAAAATACAAGTTACATAGGGATATTTCAGTTTGTACAATATATTGAACAAATAAAAAAATATAATGTTGATGAGGGAGAAGTATCTATTGTAAACGAGCAGGATGATACGGTCAGAATCATGACAATTCATAAGAGCAAAGGTCTTGAATTTCCGATAGTGTTTGTGGCTGGGCTGGGAAGTAGATTTAACAGAAAAGATGAGTCGGCGGCAATAATTATGCACCCTGAGTTTGGAGTTGGGGTTAATTATGTTGATGCAGTTACAAGGCAGAAAAAAACATCAATTTTAAAACAGCTTATAAGCAGCAGAATTCATATTGAGACAGTCGGTGAGGAACTTAGAGTTCTCTATGTGGCATTGACAAGGGCAAAAGAAAAGCTGATTTTAGTAGGCGGAGTAAAAGATATTGAGAGCACATTGAATGATGCGGATTTTGTTAATAAAAATGATAAAATTGATATGATGACAATTTTAAATTCCGGCTGTTATATGGAGCTGATACTGGCGTCATTAAACAACCATAGAGGAATGTCCGAATTTTACAGAGAATTAGGAATGGAAAAGGATTTGTTTTTCAGCGAAAGTGAATGGGACTGCAATATACATTTGTCGCAATATTTTGTTGAAGATTTAATAAATGCCGGTGTGCTGGAGGCAATTGAGAAAAAACAGAATGATTTTGAATTCGAGGAGCAGAAAGAAAATGCAGAAATTTCTGAAGCGTTAATAAATATGTTAAACTATGAATATCCATATAAATCCTCGCATATAATACCTGTTAAAGTGACAGTATCTGAATTGAAAAAGAATCAGGCTGCCGAAATTTCAGAGTTGGAAAATAATGTTGAACCTCTTAATATTTTCGGAGAAACTTCAGCAGATGAACAGAATACAGATGACGATATAATTTATCCGAAGTTTTTGAAAAAAGATGAAGAAAAAATAACTGCTGCAGACAGAGGCACGTTGTACCATTCAGTTTTTGAAAAGCTGGATTTTAACAGAACAGCTACTATAAAAGAGATTGAAGATCAGATCAAAGAAATGTTTGAGAATAATGTTTTAGATAACAGGCTGCGCTCTTGTGTAAATATTTACACTATTGATAGGTTTTTAAACTCGTCTGTTGGCAGACGGATGGTTAAGGCGGAGAAAAAAGGATTGCTTTGGAGAGAACAGCCGTTTATAATAGGTATAGATGCCGATAAGATTTATGATCATGCAGATGAAAATAAGATTGTTCTTGTACAGGGGATTATAGATGCATTTTTTGAAGAAGAATCAGAAATAGTATTAGTTGATTATAAGACTGATTATGTAAAAAAAGGTATGGAGGATATTTTAATACGCAAATATAAAAAGCAGATGGACTATTATGAATATGCTCTTTCAAAGATGTTTCAAAAAAGGGTAAAAGAGCGTATAATATATTCTACAGGGCTGAATAAGGATATTTTATTATAAAATATAGAAAGGGGAAATAATGCAGCATGACAAAAACGGAAGCATATCATGTGTTCGGGTTATCATTAAATCAGCCTGTCACTATAGATTTAATAAAGAATAGATATAGAATTTTAACTAAGACATATCATCCAGACAATCCGCGTACTGGAAATGAAGAGATGATGGCTAAAGTTAATCTTGCTTTTAATGCCCTTCGTACATATAATTTTGATCCGGAGGAAAAAGATACTATAAGACAGCCAGGAAGAGGAAAAGGCTTCGCTGAAGATTTTAATCCAGATTTTACTCCTTTTGAGTATGGTTCCAAAGATGAGTCTTTTTATCAGAACATCCATTATAGGAACAGGCAGCAGACTGATAGATACAGCCAAAATGCTTCAAATTATAATAGAAATAACGCATCATCCGGCGGCAGGGCGGATAGTAGGCAATACGAAAATTATGAGAATGCGTATGACGAACAAACAGTTACTGACGATAAAAAGCAAAAGAAACGCGGTGGAATATTTATCTTATTTAGAATGATAGGAAGATTATGTAAACTTATTATTTTACTGGGAATACTTGGATTTTTTGTTCTTATTCCAGCAAGTATTTATTTTTTTGGTATGAACCAGAGAGGAATGATGCTTGCAGGTGCAGCGTTGATTATGTCAGTTTTAAGTATATTTGTATATAGATTTTTCAGTGAACTAATTAGATAAAATAATGAATAAAATTTGTCATTAGGAGCATACTAAGTTCTGTAACAAATATAAAAATCCGAAATCAAAGTTTTCGGACAAGGAGGTATGTAAAATGGCAAGAAATAGTTCAAATTCAACAAATGCAAAAAATAGCTCAAATTCAAGTAATTCAACAAATGCAAACAACAGCACAAACTCAAAGAACAGCACAAATGCAAACAACAGCACAAATTCAAGCAACAGCAAGAATGCAAACAATTCAAGTAATGCAAGCAACAGCACAAATGCAAGTGACTGCCACAGATAATAACAATTAATGTTCAGTTAAAAAAGAAGGTATCGTTGACTTTTGGACAGCGGTATCTTCTTTTTAATTGTAAGTTGTAACTTTATATAAAGAAATTACATATATTATTACAAAAAAAGAGAGCAATATAATGAATATTCAATTTATCGGTGTGAGTGAAGTAGCAGACTATTTGAAAAATGATTCAGTTCAGTTTATAGATTTGAGAGATGCGGCAGATTACAGGAGAAAACATATAAGAGGCGCGGTTTCAATGCCATATGATACATTTCTGCAGTCATATTCTGCATTGTCAAGAAAGAAAATGTATGTCCTTTACTGCGATAGAGGAGCGACGAGCGTCACTGCTGCAGCCAAAATGCAGAGTTCAGGTTATAAAGTTTATTCGCTTGCAGGCGGAATAAATGCATTTAATAAATAGAGCGATTGCGTTAAAGTACAATTCGTGCTATAATTAAGCGAATATATAAATCAGAGGTGAATACTTTTGTCAGTGTTTCATTTAATAGCTCCTTGTCATTTTGGACTTGAAGCAGTATTAAAAAGAGAAATTACAGATTTAGGATATGAGATAGAGAAGGTTGAAGATGGCCGTGTCACATTTATTGGAGATGAGACGGCCATTTGTCGTGCCAATATTTTTTTGCGGACTGCAGAGAGAATACTTTTAAGGGTCGGAAAATTTAAAGCATATTCATTTGATGAGTTGTTTGAGGGAATAAAGGCTATAAACTGGGAAGATTATATTCCGTCAGACGGCAGATTTTGGGTAAAAAAGGCTTCTTCTGTAAAAAGCAGACTGTTTTCACTTTCAGACATTCAGTCGATTACTAAAAAGGCAATGGTTGAGAGGATGAAGCAGTATTATAAAATTAATTGGTTTGATGAGAGCGGAGCAGATTATCCGATAAGAGTTTTTATATTGAAAGATGAGGTAACAGTTGCTTTTGATACATCAGGAGAACATTTGCACAAGAGAGGCTATCGCCTGCTAAAAAGTAAAGCGCCCATAACGGAAGATTTAGCGGCTGCATTGATTAAATTAACTCCTTGGAATAAGGATAGGATATTAGTAGATCCATTTTGCGGAAGCGGTACGTTTTTAATAGAGGCAGCGATGATGGCAGCAAATGCTGCTCCAGGATTAAATCGTTCTTTTACGGCTGAGGATTGGATAAATATTATTCCTAAAAAAATATGGTATGACTCAATAGATGAGGCTAATGATTTGACAGACTATAATGTAAAAACAGATTTACAGGGATTTGATATTGATGCAGATATAGTTGCATGTGCCAGAGAAAATGCGAGAAATGCAGGAGTTGAACATCTTATACATTTTCAGAAAAGAGATGTTGCAATGTTAAGCCATCCAAAGAAATATGGGTTTATAATTACAAATCCTCCATATGGTGAGAGGCTGGAAGATAAAAACAATCTGCCTGAATTATATAAGAAATTTGGAAATGCTGCGGCAGCATTATCAGATTGGTCGGTTTACATAATATCTGCATATGAGTATACAGAGAAGTATTTCGGTAAAAAAGCCGCAAAAAAGAGAAAGATTTATAATGGAATGTTAAAGACTGAATTTTATCAGTTTCCGGGAGCAAAACCAAATAGGAGAGTAAATTGAGACGTTATATATTTTCATTGATTAGAATAGTATCTTTTTGTGCATTGCTGTTCATTATGTGCAGTATATGGGCTGATGTTGACGCTAAAGGATATACAATAAAGTTTGGCGGCGATGGATTTTATGATTCTTCTGTATGGAATTCTTATATATGTTGGGATGTAAATACAAAGCCGTTATATGTATATGTTGACGGACAGGCGGTTACAGGTGATTTTTATATGAATCGCAATATGGAACTTATGGTGCCTGCAAATAAGATAACAGAATGTTTTAACTGTGCTCAAAATTATTATGAAGAAAATGAACTTATACTTCAGAAAAAAGATACAGTGCTGAAATTTTACAAAGATAGTCCGGATTTATATTTTTTAAATGATGTACAGATGGAAATGAAAGATGCCATAGAAGTAGTAGAGGGGAAAATGTTTATTGCATCATCTGTAATTATTGATAATTTTGGATATGAATGTTATTGGGATGTACAGACAAACACCGTAGATTATGCAACTGTATGGGAGGATAAAATATTACCAGCTTATTATAATTTAAAAGATGTGCGTCGTGATACTGCGGTAAAAAATCAGGGTAATAACAGCACGTGTTGGGCAGTGGCAGCTATTTCAGCGTTAGAGACATCACTTAGACCAGAGGAAGAAGTATATTTTGCAGCAGAGCATATGGCGCTTAAAAACAGTTTTACAAAAAATGTAAATGAGGGAGGGGAGTATACAATGTCTATGGCATATTTATTGTCATGGCAGGGACCTGTTCTTGAGAGCGCAGATCCATATGGTGATATGCAGTCGCCTGATGGGTTGGCAGCAGTAAAACATGTTCAGGAAATTCAAGTGATAAAGAATAAAAATATAGATAAAATTAAGGAAGCTGTATTTAAAAATGGCGCTGTGCAGACTTCAATATATACATCGCTCAGAAGTTCCACAAGCCGATCAAAGTTTTACAATAGAGAGAATTATGCATATTGTTATTTAGGAGATGAAAACCCTAATCATGAGGTTATTATTATCGGGTGGGATGACGATTATCCTAAAGAGAACTTTACCGTTCAGCCGCACAATAATGGAGCCTTTATTTGTCAAAACAGCTGGGGAGAAAGCTTTGGCGAAAGCGGAGTATTCTATATTTCGTATGAGGACAGCAGAGTAGGTAATCAAAGTGTTGTATATTCCAGAATTGAAGATACTGATAATTACGATAATATGTATCAGACAGATCTGTGCGGATGGGTAGGTCAGATTGGCTATGGAAAGGAAACATGTTATTACGCAAATGTCTTTACAGCGCAGAATAATGAAAACATTAAGTCAGTAGGAATATATGCTACAGATGAAAATACTTCTTATGAAATATATAAAGTGGCGAATTTTGATGGTGAGGATTCTTTAAATTCAGGTGAGCTTGCCGCAATGGGTACATTGAATAATGCGGGATTTTATACAATTGATTTAAGTCATGATTTTTATGTTGAAGTAGGACAGAAGTTTGCAATTGTTATAAGGATTTATACTCCTAATTCAGTACATCCTGTGGCAGTAGAATATTCGGTTCAGGGGCGTTGTGAGACAGTTGATTTGTCAGATGGAGAGGGGTATTTAAGTCCATATGGTGACAACTGGATAAACGTAGAGAATGATTATAACTGCAATGTATGTATGAAAATATATACTGATTTTGTGAAGTAAGAAAGAGAGAGTATGCTATGGATAAAATTATTTTTGCAACGGGCAATGAGGATAAAATGAAAGAAATTAGAATGATTTTATCAGATTTAGAAGTAGAAGTTATTTCAATGAAAGAGGCGGGTATCCAAATTGATATAGCGGAAGATGGTAAAACCTTTGAGGAAAATGCTCAAATCAAAGCATCTGCAATAAGTAAAATTACTGATAATTGTATTGTTTTGGCAGATGATTCCGGTTTGGAAATAGATTATCTTGACAAGGCGCCGGGGGTATATTCTTCGAGGTTTATGGGGGAAGATACATCATATGATATAAAAAATAATGCTATATTAGATAAATTAAAGGATGTGCCAAAAAGTCAGAGAACAGCCAGATTTGTATGTGCTATTTGCGCTGTGTTTCCTGATGGAACAAGCGTTTCAACTAGGGCGACAATAGAAGGAATTATTGGCTATGAGATTAGTGGGGAAAATGGTTTTGGATATGACCCAATATTTTATGTTCCTGAATTTTCATGTTATTCTGCCGAGCTTACACCTGAGCAGAAAAACGAAGTGAGTCACAGAGGAAAGGCATTAAAAGAGATGAAAAAACATCTTAAAAAATGGTTGTAGGGGATGGGGAGTTTATGAGAATTTTAATAGTAAGCGATACACATAGAAAAAATGAGAATTTTGAGAAGGTCATTGAAAAAGAAAAACAATTTGATATGGTTTTCCATCTTGGTGATTCAGAGGGAAGTGAAGTATTTTTAAGCAGAGCTGCTGGTTGTCCAATAGAGTTTGTTCAGGGAAATAATGACTTTTTTTCACAGTTTCCAAAAGAGAGAGAACTTAAGATAGGAAAACATAATATTTTGCTTACGCATGGACATTATTATTATGTTAGCGTTGGTATGCAGGAACTTCGCAGAGTTGCAATACAAAGAGAGTTTGATTTAGTTTTCTTTGGTCATACGCACAGACCTATAATAAAGAAAGAAAAAGGATATTATTTAGTGAATCCGGGAAGCTTGTCATATCCAAGGCAGGAGGGTAAAAAGTGCAGTTACTGTACAATGGAAATTGACGAGACAGGAAAAGATGACAGTGTAAATTTAAAAATACATTTTCTTGATGTTTAAGAATGGAATATATTTAAAGAATCCCCAGACTATACGGAGATATATAGTTTGGGGATTAATTTTATCCAACTCTTAAAACGGAAGTTGGTACAGAACAGAATTTTGCTTAAAATATCTTTAAGATTTTGATTGTTTCTCTTTAATTGCGGCTTCTATAAAACCTTTAAATAATGGGTGCGGACGGTTAGGTCTTGATTTTAATTCAGGGTGCGCCTGAGTTGCTATAAACCATGGGTGGTCTTTTAACTCGATCATCTCCACTATTCTTCCGTCAGGTGATATACCTGATAAAATCATACCATTATCTGTTAAATCATTGCGGTAGTCATTATTTACTTCGTAGCGGTGTCGGTGTCTTTCATGGATAGTTTTTTCACCATATAATTGATAAGCTATTGAATCTTCTTTAAGTATGCAAGGATATGAGCCCAGCCTTAAAGTTCCGCCTATATCTTCTATACCGTCTTGTTCAGGCATTAAGTGGATAACTGGATGGGTTGTGTTAGGAGCAAGCTCAACGCTGTGTGCATCCTTATAACCGACAACATTACGGGAAAATTCAACTATTGAAAGCTGCATACCAAGGCATAGACCTAAAAACGGTTTTTTTGAAGTTCGGGCATATTTAATAGAAGAAATTTTTCCATCCGTTCCTCTGTCTCCAAAACCTCCAGGAATTAAAATACCATCAACATTTTTTAGTAATTCGGCAGCATTGTCATCATTGACAAGCTCAGAATCAATCCATTCAATATTTACGGTTGCTTTCGAGGCTATACCGCCATGTTTAAGAGCCTCAACAACACTTATATATGCGTCGTGAAGCTGTATGTATTTTCCGACAAGCGCAATAGTTACATCTGAAGTAGGATTTTTTAATGCCTGTACCATATTTTTCCAGTCATCTAAGTCAGGTTCCGGGCAGTCAAGTTTCAGACATTCACATGCAACTTTTGCAAGTTTTTCATCTTCCATCGCTAAAGGAGCTTCATATAAATATTCTACATCAAGATTTTGAAGAACGTGTTCTTGAGGTACATTGCAGAATAAAGCAATTTTATCTTTTAATCCATCTTCAAGAGGGTATTCAGAGCGGCACACAATAATGTCCGGTTGAATTCCCATTCCCTGTAATTCTTTTACACTGGCCTGAGTAGGTTTTGTCTTCATTTCCTGAGATGCTTTGAGATAAGGAATTAAAGTTACATGTATTAAAATTGCATTTTCTCTGCCGACTTTGTGCTGGAACTGGCGAATTGCCTCTAAGAAAGGCTGACTTTCAATATCGCCAACAGTACCGCCGACTTCTATAATAGCAATATGGATATTGTCGTCAGAAACATTTCTGTAAAAACGACTTTGAATTTCATTAGTGATATGAGGAATAACTTGTACTGTTCCTCCGCCGAAGTCACCTCTTCGTTCTTTCTGGAGGACAGACCAATAAATTTTACCAGTTGTTACATTAGAATTGCGGTTAAGATTTTCATCTATAAATCTCTCATAGTGACCAAGATCCAAATCTGTTTCAGTTCCGTCATCTGTTACAAAAACTTCTCCATGCTGAATTGGATTCATTGTTCCTGGGTCAATATTGATATACGGATCAAATTTCTGCATAGTTACATGATAGCCTCTGGCTTTCAGCAGACGTCCTAACGATGCAGCAGTAATTCCTTTTCCTAATCCTGATACAACACCACCGGTAACAAATACATATTTAACTGCCATGAAATAAAAGCCCTCCTTTGTCTTTACGCGTTACAATTCTTATATTATACAATGAATAAAAATAAAAATCCACTGATTTTTTAAAAAATTTGACTGCAAATTTTAATTTATATAATATATTCAAAATTTTTTCACATAATAAAGTCTTGATTTATATGCAGTCATTAATTATAATGAGTCTTATGTATTTAAGATATTTCTTAAAAATATTCTAAGGAGGAAAGAATGGAAGATTATCAAAAAAATAATAAAAATGGAAATAATAATCAGAATGATAAAAGACCAAATAATAAGCAGACGATATTTATATTCCTTCTTCTGGCATTATTTACGCTGATTGCTATGACAATATTCAGCAGTTTTTATGAGAAGGCAAGTACAGAAGAAATTACTTATGATGAATTTTGGGAGATGCTTGAGGAAGATGAAATAAAAAGTGTGCAGATTGCTTCAAATCAGATTATTATTCAGCCTAAAAAGCAGCCGACCGGCGCAATAGGCAGTATGAAATATTATACAGGATATATATATGATGAGGATTTGCTGCCTACATTAAAAGAAAAAGGAATAGAGTACAATGCTAAAATTCCGGATTCAAGGTCTACTATTATAGATTTTATATTGATCTATGTTCTGCCTGTAGTTGTAATTTGGATTTTCTTCAGTCTGCTGATGAGAAGAATGTCAAAGAGCGGCGGCGGAGTTATGGGTGTTGGAAAGAGTAATGCGAAGGTATATGTTGAGAAGTCTACAGGTGTAACATTTAAAGATGTGGCAGGTCAGGACGAGGCAAAAGAATCTTTGCAGGAAGTAGTTGATTTCCTTCATAATCCGGGAAAATATGTAAAAATTGGCGCTAAACTTCCTAAAGGAGCGCTGCTAGTAGGACCTCCGGGAACAGGTAAGACTCTTTTGGCGAAAGCGGTTGCTGGTGAAGCGAAAGTTCCGTTTTTCTCATTGTCAGGTTCTGATTTTGTGGAAATGTTTGTTGGAGTCGGTGCGTCAAGAGTTCGCGATTTATTTAAACAGGCTCAAAATTCAGCTCCTTGTATTATCTTTATAGATGAGATTGATGCAATCGGAAAAAGCCGTGACAGCCGATATGGTGGAAATGATGAGCGTGAACAGACATTAAACCAGCTTCTTGCAGAGATGGATGGTTTTGATTCATCGAAAGGTCTGCTTATATTAGCTGCAACTAACAGACCTGATGTACTTGATAAAGCACTGTTAAGACCAGGGAGATTTGACAGAAGAATTATTGTTGATAAACCTGATCTAAAAGGAAGACTTGATACTCTTAAAGTTCACTCAAAAGACGTATTATTAGATGATACGGTAGACTTAGAGGAAATTGCGTTGGCGACAAGCGGCGCTGTTGGCTCTGATCTCGCCAATATGATAAATGAGGCGGCAATTAATGCTGTAAAATGCGGCAGAAAGGTTGTTTCTCAGGAAGATTTATTTGAATCTGTTGAAGTTGTAATTGCAGGAAAAGAGAAAAAAGATAGGATATTAAGCGAACAGGAAAAGAGAACAGTATCTTATCATGAAGTTGGCCATGCGCTTGTAACAGCTCTGACAAAAAATTCAGAGCCGGTTCAGAAAATAACAATCGTTCCTAGGACTATGGGTACATTAGGTTATGTTATGCAGGTTCCCGAAGAAGAGAAATATCTTCGCACTAAGGCTGAACTGGAGAGTCAGCTTCTCACACTTTTGGCTGGCCGCGCAGCTGAAGAAATAGTGTTTGATACAGTTACAACAGGTGCTGCAAATGATATTGAGAGAGCAACTTCAATTGCCAGGTCAATGATTACACAATATGGTATGTCAGAAAAGTTTGGACTAATGGCGTTGGAGACTGTGGAGGATCAATATCTTGAAGCCAGAAGAGTAAGAGACTGCGGAGAGGCTACTGTTGCCGAAGTAGATAGAGAAGTTATGGGAATTTTAAGTTCTCATTATGAAAAATCAAAACAGCTTCTGTTAGATAATAGAGAATGTCTTGATGAGATTGCAAAATATTTATATGATAAGGAGACAATTACCGGCAAAGAATTTATGGAAATATTTAATCGTATAAAAGGAAATGTTTCTGATGATGAGACTGAAGATAATAAAGCTTCAGACTATACAGAACAAGAATTAGAAAATAAATAAAAAAAGTATTATATCCTGTGAGAAATAGTTAAAATAATAACGTAAAAGTTTTTATTTTTCCAATTACTCACAGGATTTTTTTGTTTTCAAATATAATTTTAATAAAATTTGCACAAAATATTGTGTTATTTTATAATTTAATGTATAATATTTGTTAAATAAATAAGTGACGAAGAAAAGAAATTAGAGACATGAAGAAAACAGCGGAGCGGACGAAGCGCTATTATATAAATTGTGAAAATCCGTTTTGGCTATTTACGGAGGCAGGTGTAATTATGGGCGAGATACAAATTGTGCAGAATGAGTTTTCAGAAGTAGAGGAGGTGTCTTTGTGGATTTATAATAAAGATCATGTCATTGTCTCAGATATGAGTTTGACAAAAGAGTTTCTTGGAGACGACGGAAAAGAAGCTGTTGATTTTATAGATGAGTTTTTGAAAGGGTGTTCAGATACAAGGAATACGATTGAAATATTCATTAAAGATAAAAGAGTGTTGGCGGCGAAGCGTGAAATAAAAGTATTTGATGATGTTATAGGCTACTGTGTTGGATTTACTTACAGAGATAATGATAGCGATATTGATAAAGACAGTTTTGACGAGAAAATGGAATTATTTTTAAATATAACTGTAGCCATATATCAAAGTTATAAGGAGAATGAAAGACTTAGGGAAGAGCTAAACAGAGTGAAGGTTGCAGAGAAAAATGCAGAGCAGGAAAAAGAGAGACTGCAGCATGAAAATGATTTTGACAGTCTTACGAAAGTTCACAGCCGTTCATACTTTTTTAAGCTTCTTGACAGAGCAGACAAAGATGAGACTCTTCTTCCAATTTCACTTGTTGTAGGTGATGTTAATAATTTGAAGTTTACTAATGATATGTTTGGACACCGTCATGGTGATTGGCTGTTATGTAAAATTGCACAGATTTTACAGGAAGAGGCAATAAATGAGGAAAGTGTAATTGCAAGATGCGGCGGAGATGAATTTTTTATTTTTATGCCTAATACAAAAAGGGCGGGAGCTAATTATTATTGTAAGAGAGTTACAGAAAGACTGGCAAGAGAAAATGATACATGCCTGCCTCCCAGTATCTCATTAGGTTCAGCTAAGAAATCAGAGATGTCGCAGAGCCTGCATAGACTTCTTGAGACTGCAGATGCCAAGATGTATGCGGTTAAAAGTGAGTTTAAGCAGAAGCAGAATTTATTTGAAGATATGCTGCAGATACTATATTCAAGAAAATTTTTGACTAGAGAGGGAATAGATAGAAAGTCAAAGATGGTTTCTGACTTTGCGGCTACATTTAACTGGTCGCCTCAGAAAATACAACAATGTGTTTATCTGGCTAGATATCAGGATATTGGTCTCAGCGTAGTTCCAGAGAGAATTTATAATAAACAGGAAGAGTACAGTGACAGAGAATGGCGTGAAATAAAGAAACATCCGCAGCTTGGAATGAAAATTGCGCTTATAACTGTAGAGACTGCGCCAATATCAGAATGGATGTATTGTACACATGAAAATTATGACGGTTCAGGATGGCCCAGAGCGCTTAAAGGAAAAGAACTGACTGCTGAAGTTACATTAGTTAGGTTAGTTACAGAGTTTGTAGAGGAGGAAGAAAGATCCGGCAGCAGCCAGGCGTATAACTATATCAAAGAGCAGAGAGGGAAAATCTTTGAACCTCAAATGACAGATAAGTTTTTAAAGTTTTTAAATACATACATAAATAATTTAAATATTAATTAATAAGAAGTAGAGAAATTCTTTGATGGTTAAGGTAACTGTGTAACTGTCATAAAATTTAACATAAAAAAGGGGATTGTCGGTAACTGATGGTATTTTATACATTTCAATTATCCGACAATCCCTTTTTACAATTATTTAAGACTGTTCAAGAAATTGATATTGGGATTTATATAATTTATAGTATTTTCCTCTTCTGGCAATAAGCTCGTTATGTGACCCCTGTTCTGCTATTTCTCCGTCATCAATATACATTATGCATGTAGAATTTTTTATTGTTGACAGACGATGTGCTATAATAAAAGAGGTTCTGCCTTTAAGAAGTTCAAGCAATCCTTTTTGCAGGGCTATTTCAGTTTCTGTGTCAATGCTTGATGTTGCTTCATCTAAAATAAGAATTCGCGGATTGGCAAGGAGAGCTCTCGCAAAGGAAATTAGCTGTCTCTGTCCGATAGACAACCGGCTGCCCCTTTCATTTACAACAGTATTATAACCGTTTTCCATTTTTATAATAAAGTCATGTGCTTGAACGATTTTTGCAGCGTTTATTATTTCTTCATCTGTAGCTTCTTTATTGCCGTATCGGATATTATCCATTATAGTTCCGGCAAAAATAAAACTATCTTGCAGCATAACTCCCATTTGTTTTCGAAGGGATTTGATAGTTACATTTTCAATATCATATCCATCAATGAAAATATGCCCTTTGTCTAAATTATAAAATCTGCTTATTAAATTTATAATAGTAGTTTTTCCAGCTCCGGTAGGACCTACAATTGCATATGAATCGCCTTTTTTTACTTTAAAGCTGATATTTTTTAATATAGGTATATTATCTTCATAAGAAAATGATACATTGTCAAATACAATATTGCCTTCAATTGGAGGAAGTGTGACAGCGCCTTCTTTATCCTTAACAACTACCGGCTCATCTATGGTCTCAAAAATAAGTTCAAGATAAGAAAGGGCTGTTAACAACGAATTATAAAAATTTCCCAAGTTAGTTATTGGAGTCCAAAAACGGCTGATATATCCGGTGAATGCGGTAATTATTCCCACTGTCATAAATTCTGAGCCGCCTCTTATCCATGAAACGCCTAATACAAAAATAATTGAGGTCGTTATTATAGAAATCATATCAACGGTCGGGGGAAGAATTAAATTGAATTTAATTGCATTCAGCCAGCTTGTACGATAATTGTCACTCATTCTGTTGAATATCTTTGCATTTTCTTTTTCTCTAACAAATGACTGCGTTACTCGTATTCCGTTTATGCTTTCTGCTATGTATGCATTTAGATTTGATTGTTTGCTGCTGGCTTTCTGCCACGCTTCACGCTGCTTTTTCTTAACTATAATTACTACTGTAAAAAGAATCGGCATTCCAAGAAGAGTGATAAGTGTAAATCTAATATCAATACTGAACATGTAAACTAAAATTACAGCGATGCTTACCAAATCTACTAAAATATTTACAATACCATTAGAAAGCAGATCACTTAAATTATTAATATAGTTTACAACTCTTACCTGAATTTTACCGTGAGGGCGGCTGTCATAATAGTCAAACGGAAGTTCTTGTAAATGCTCAAAAATATCTCTCCTCAGATCACGGATAATTCCTTGTCCGCTTTTCATCATAAGTTTAGTTTTAATACATATTACAAGAGAGACATATAACATAAGAAAAAGTGTTATAATACTTATTTTGATTATATGAGGAATTCCTTCTTCGCCCATAGGAATATATATATCCATTATTTTCATAAGAAATATGGGGGTAAGCATACTGGCAGCGCTTGCCGTTATTCTAAGAAGCAGAGCGAGTACTATATTATGGCTGTATGGCTTTATGTAGTGTCCAAGTCGTTTTACTGATGTCATATTAAATTCTTTGTTTAAGGTCTCATCAATATCATAGCGGTTTCGTGCCATTAAAAAACTCCTCCCTTCTTAATTTTTTCAAATTCTCCATATTGATGTGAAAAAACTGTGGCATAATATCCGTTTTGTGCCAGAAGTTCATCATGTGTTCCTTGTTCAATTATTTTACCTTCATCCAATACAAGAATGAGGTCGGCATCTTTTATAGAAGAGATTCTATGTGCTATAATAAAGACAGTGGAGTTTTTAAGTCTTCCTAATTCATCTTGAATGAGACTTTCAGTTTCCATATCTACAGCAGAAGTAGTGTCATCCAGTATTATTATAGACGGTTCTTTTAGAAGAGCTCTTGCAAGTGAAATTCGCTGTTTCTGTCCTCCTGATAATCCCATTCCGCGCTCGCCGATTATAGTATCATAGCCGTCGGGAGTATCAAGTATAAAGTTATGGGCGTTCGCTATTTTAGCGACTCTTACTACATCGTCAAAAGAACAATCAGGTCTTGAATATGCAATATTTCCTTCAATTGTGTCACTAAATAGAAAGACATCTTGCATAGCCATTCCAATACTGTCTCTCAGCTCATATAAATCAAGGTTCTTAACATTTATGCCATCAACTAATACTTCTCCTTCGGCAACATCATAGAAACGGCATAATAAATTCATAATTGTTGATTTGCCTGAGCCGGTTGCGCCGATTATTCCTACACTCTGACCAGGTTTAACCTTAAAATTTATATCGCTTATTATATCGGCGTCCTCTGCATGGTAGGATACATTTTTAAACTCGATCATACCTGAAAAATGCTCTTTACGCACAGGTTTTTTTGGGTTTTTAATTTCTGGTTCTTCATTTACTGTATTGTACACCCTCTCAACAGAAGTAATCATATGCTGAAGATCATTTATAATCCATCCCGCCTGTTTCAGAGGATTGTTAAGCATCCATAAATATCCGTTTACAGTAAACATATTTCCAAGAGATATTTCGCCTCGTATTGCCATAATGCCTCCGGCAAGCATAAGTACAATTATAAGAGCATTTGATAGAAATTCAAATATTGGAATAAAAATACTCCACATTCTTGCGGCGCCAAGTTCTGCCTCCATGTAACCTTCGTTCTCAATAGTAAATTTTTCCATCTCATAATCTTCTTTTGCAAAAGCTTTGACAACTCTGTTGCCGCTTATATTTTCTTGAACAAAAGTATTGAGTAAGGCGAAATGTTTTCTTATATTACTGAATTTGCTTTTTACATGTTTAAATTGGATTAGTGTTGTAAGTGCAGTAAAAGGCAGTATAAGAAACATACATAAAGCCAGTTTTACACTGACGGTAAAAATCATTATAAGCGCTAACAAGAACAGTAAAATATTTTCATATGAAAAGTAAAGCGTCTGTGCAACAAATTTTCTTATAGCGTCCATATCGCCAGTTTGTCGTGACATTAAATCGCCAGTTCTGTTGCGGTTATAAAAGGAAAAATCTTCTTTTTGAAACTTTTTGTAAACAAATTCCCGCATATCAAAAATTACATTCTGTGATGCTGTCTCAAACGTCATTAAAAATGCTGCCCGACACAGTCCTCTTAAAAGAGTTGCAGTGATAATAACAATTATCATCGGAGCCAGAAGATTATATTTTTTGTCTTCAATTACTACGTCAACAATATTTCCCGAGATATAAGGAGTTACAATTGCCAGCAGTGAGACGATTGTAGTTAAAAAAAGTCCTTTAACAATAGATTTATTATATTTTTGTAAAAAAGAATAAAACCATTTGAGGGGAGCCAAATTTCTCATCTCCTTTCAAGGTGCTATTTGTAGGAAGTATTTATAAAAAGGGGCTGCAGCAAAAAAGCAGACAGACACAATAGGTTGTTTGTAAACAATAAATAACAACTTATATAATGTGCCTGACGCTGTTTTTGCACAGCCCCAAAATAAGTTTTTTAACCTCAGTAAATGTCAGTTATCTCTGAACGCGTCCTGAAGCGTCGCCGCCTGCCAGTTTTTTCACTTCATCGACAGTGACCATATTAAAGTCACCCTCAACACTGTGTTTTAAACAGCTTGCAGCCACAGCGAACTCTATTGTTTCTTGTGAAGTCATATCTTGTATACATGCGTAGATTAAGCCGCCGCCAAATGAATCGCCGCCGCCTACTCTGTCAACAATATGCATTTTATATTTTTTACTGAAATAGAAGTCATTGCAGTCATAGAGCATTGCAGACCAATTGTTGTCATTAGCTGAAATTGATTCACGAAGTGTTATTGCAACTTTGCTGAAACTAAATTTGTCAGAAAGCTGTTTAGCGACAGCTTTATAACCTTCATGGTTTACCTCTCCTTTAGTGACATCTGTATTTTCTGCTTTAATTCCAAATACATCAGCTGCATCTTCCTCATTGGCAATACATACATCAACATATTTGCACAATTCACCCATAACTTTTCCGGCTTTTTCTTTAGACCATAATTTATTGCGGTAATTTAAGTCGCAGCTTATTGTAATATTTCTTTCCTTTGCCGCTTTACATGCTTCTAGGCATATATCAGCTACATTATCTCCGAGAGCTGGTGTGATGCCTGTAAAATGGAACCATTCGGCATCGGCAAATATTTCATCCCAGTTAAAATCTTCTGTTGTAGCTGTAGCTATAGAAGATCCGGCGCGGTCATAGATTACTTTGGAAGGTCTTTGGCTTGCTCCTTTTTCAAGGTAGTAAATTCCTACTCTGTCTCCTCCTCGTTTGATATAAGATGTATCAACACCATATTTTCTTAAAGAGTTGACACCCGCCTGACCGATTTCATGTTCAGGAAGCTTAGTTACAAAAACAGAATCCAGACCATAATTTGCAAGTGACACAGATACATTAGCTTCACCGCCGCCATATGTAGCGCAGTATGAGTCAGCCTGAAGAAAACGATAATATCCTTCAGGTGCAAGGCGCAGCATAATTTCACCGAATGTAATGACTTTCTTTGACATGTTATTATCCTCCAATATTATTTCTGAACAAGATGTACAGCAAAACCGCCTATTTCTTCATCTAAATATACAGCTGTAAAATCACCTTTTTCATTGTAAACTTCTGAACCTTCTTTAAATTTAATTCCCTGAGATTCTAAATAGTTTACCGCACGGTTTAAATAATTTGTTCCAATAGCGATATGTCCTTTTTCACCATGATAAGGTACTTTTAATGCTTCGATTTCTGTACCTGCAAATACACATTTCTTGTGGTCATTGGCAGCAAAGCCGAAAATACTGTCAAATCTGCCTGCAACATTGTTAGCTTCAGTCTCATCAGCACAGTTAATTCCGACATGTTTTAATTCAAAGCCGAGCATTTTATTAACAGCTTCTCTTGTTAATTTCTCTATCTCGTCAAATTTTCCTTCTGCAACTAATTTTCCGCTTACCATCCAGCTTCCGCCGCAGGCGATAATTTTAGGAAAATCAAGGTATGATGTTAAATTGTCTGCATTTATTCCTCCAGTAGGCATAAATTTCATATTTACATAAGGTGCAGCCATAGCTTTAATCATTTTAAGTCCGCCGGCCGCCTCAGCAGGGAAGAACTTAACTACATCAAGTCCAAGTTCAAGAGCTGCTTCAATATCGCTAGGGTTTGCAGTACCAGGAGTTATTGGTACTCCTTTATCCTGACAATATTTAACAATTTTTGGATTAAGGCCTGGGCTTACAATAAACTTAGCTCCTGCCTCAACAGCACGGTCAACCTGTTCAGTTGTGAGGACAGTGCCTGCTCCAACTAACATTTCTGGGAATTCAGATGACATTATTTTAATAGATTCTGCAGCGGCATCTGTACGGAAGGTTACTTCTGCACATGGAAGACCGCCTGCGCAGAGAGCTTTTGCAAGCGGTTTGGCGTCTTTAGCATCATTTAGTACGACAACCGGTACGATACCGATTTTCTGGATTTTTTCTAATACTTCATTCATGTTCATTCTCCTTTGCAATAAAGATTATACATACAGTTTCATTTTAGCAGAACAAATGTAAATTGCAATAGTATAAGATGATTTTTGTAAGTTAATTTTGTTGTAAAAAAAAGTGCGCTGTGTTATATTTATATTGAAAAAAATATATAAATTTTTTTCAACTAAAGAAGAAAAGGAGATAAAATTTATGAACAAAAAAGAAGTTACAGGAAACAATTTATCTGCGAAATACGCAGCTGGACTTTCTGTCAGACAGATGACTGCTATTGCTCTGATGACGGCGGTTATATGTGTATTGGGACCATTGTCAATAAGTATACCGTTTAGTCCTGTGCCAATATCTTTTACGAACTTTGCAATTTATCTTGTTGTATATGCACTGGGAACTAAGAAGGGTACTGTCAGTTATCTGCTATATCTGCTTCTTGGTGTTGTTGGTCTTCCGGTATTTTCAGCTTTTACAGCTGGAATAGCAAAGTTTGTCGGACCTACGGGCGGTTATTTAATAGGATTTATATTTACTGCAGTAATTGTTGGGTTCTTTGTGGAAAGATTTCCAGAGAAAAGATTTATGGGTATTATTGGTATGATAGCAGGACTTATAATGTGTTATATATTTGGTACAGTTTGGCTTGCATTAAGTCTAAAAGTATCATTTGCACAGGCACTTCTTATAGGTGTTGTGCCATACTTGATCGGCGACGCTGTTAAGATTGCGGTTGTGGCAGTTGTTGGACCTCAATTGCGAAGAGCAGCATCACATATTTTAAGATAATTTAATACATATTTAGAGACAGTCAGGATGGGAGAAATGATTATGAATGCCAAAAAGAAATACTATGAAAATGTTGCCGCTACAGTAATTAAAAACTTGGAAAGACGTCGTATGGAAGGTTATTACTGTGCTGATAAAGAGACAGCAGTGGATAAAGTACTAGAACTTATGCAGTCCAAAAGGAGTGTTGCCTGGGGAGGCAGCATGACTTTGACAGAATGCGGCATTATGGAGGCTGTTAGAAACTCTGACTATAATATAATAGATAGAGAAAAGGCTGGGACAGATCAGGAGAGGCGGGAAGTTTATCAGAAGATATGCGGATGTGATTATTTTCTTATGAGTTCAAACGCTGTAACATTAGATGGAGAACTTGTAAATATTGACGGAAGAGGAAACAGGGTAGCGTTTCTTTGCTTTGGACCAGAAAATGTAATAGTTGTTGCAGGTATGAATAAAATAGTCGCAAATGTAGAAGAAGCTGTTTCCCGCACAAAGAATATGGCTGCGCCGCCTAATACAGTAAGACTTAATAAAAAGACTCCATGTGCAGTTACAGGCGTGTGTTCTGATTGTCTCTCTCCTGATTGTATCTGTGCCCAGACTGTTATCACAAGGTTATCTATGATTCCAAATAGAATAAAAGTAGTGCTTGTAGGCGAAGAGCTGGGTTATTAAATCTTAAGAAAAGGTGAGATCGTGAAAGAGTATAAAGTAATAGAAGTTAAGAGAAGTATTTTTGAGGACAATGATAAAGACGCTGCAAAGCTGAGGGAAGAGCTGAAGCAGCAGAAAATTTTTCTGCTTAATTTAATGTCTTCACCTGGAGCAGGAAAGACAACACTTATTAAGCGGACTATTACTATGCTGAAAGAAGAACTGAAAATTGGTGTTATGGAGGCAGATATAGATTCTGATGTAGATGCGCAGGCTATAGCAGATACAGGTGCAAGGGCTATTCAGATTCATACAGGCGGAATGTGCCATCTCGATGCTGATATGACGCGTCAGGGAATAAAAGAATTCGGCGTACAAGATTTAGATATAGTAATTTTAGAAAATGTTGGAAACCTTGTATGTCCTGCGGAGTTTGATACAGGAAGTTCTAAAAATGTTATGATTTTGTCTGTGCCGGAAGGACATGATAAGCCGTTAAAATATCCTTTGATGTTTTCAGTATGTGATGTTGTGCTTATCAATAAGACAGATGTGTTGACATATTTTGATTTTGATGTTGAAAAGTGTAAAGAGTATATCCATATAAGAAACCCAAAAGCAAAAGTAATGTTTGTATCGTCAAAGACAGGGGAAGGTTTTGACGAATGGGTTGATTGGCTGAGAAAAGAGACTGCTGACTGGGTACAATAAAGTAGCATAGTATAATAGGAGGTATTGCTTATGGCAGACAAATTATTTCCAAATCCGCATCCTGAAGAACCTTTTCGTGAACCGATTGCAAAATTGGCGAAGGTGATTACGGACAGAGTTCCAATTGTGCTGGGGTTAGAGAAAATTACTAAGGATTCCCCAGAATACATAGGTTTATGCTCACTATGTACGGATGAGATGGCGGAGATTGCTATTAAAATGGGTAAGAGAAAACCACGTACAATTGAGGATATGATGAGACTTACCGGAAAAGATAAGGCTTATCTTGAGGATATTTTACAAAAAATGGCTGTCAATGGTATTATAGAGTATAACTGGGAAAATGCTGACAGAAAGAAACAGTATGTACTCCCAATGTTTGTGCCAGGAAGTGCAGAATTTGCAAATATGAATGAGGAGTTTTTGGAAAAAAATCCTCAGATGGGAAGATTTTTTGAGCGGATGAGCAGACTTCCGCTTGAGAAAGTTACACCAATGGTTCCTCCTGGAGGTGCAGGTATCGGTATGCATGTAATACCTGTTGAGAAAGCAATAGAAATGGAAAATAGGTCGGTATCTGTTGAGCATATTTCACATTGGCTTGATAAATATGATGGAAAGTATGCAGCCAGTCCATGTTCATGCCGCCGTTCAAGAAAAACTTTTGACGAGGGTTGTGCAGATGATCCGGAAGGCTGGTGTATAGCAGTCGGCGATATGGCAGATTATGTTGTAGAGACAAATAAGGGCGGACGTTACATTACAAGAGAAGAAGCTCTGGATATAATGAGGATCGCTGAAGAGAATGGATTTGTTCATCAAATAACTAATATTGACGGTGAGGATAAAATATTTGCAATATGCAACTGCAATGTAAATGTATGTTATGCACTTAGAACATCGCAGCTTTTTAATACGCCTAACATGTCACGCTCAGCTTATGTGGCGCGTGTTACAACAGATAATTGTGTTGCCTGTGGAAGATGTGTTGAATATTGTCCTGCGGGTGCAGTTAAACTTGGGCAGAAATTGTGTAAGGAGGACGGAAGCGCTGTTGAATATCCAAAACAGCCTTTGCCTTCAGAGGTAAAATGGGGACCGCATATGTGGACGGAAGACTATCGTGACAAGAACCGTATAAATTGTTACGATACCGGAACAGCTCCGTGTAAGACGGCATGTCCGGCACATATTGCAGTGCAGGGCTATCTTAAAATGGCAGCGCAGGGAAGATACAAAGATGCGCTTGCGCTTATTAAGAAAGAGAATCCGTTTCCGGCAGTTTGCGGAAGAATCTGTAACAGAAGATGTGAAGAGGCATGTACAAGAGCTACTATAGATGAGGCAATTGCTATTGACGAAGTTAAAAGATTTATTGCTGAGCAGGATTTAAAAGCAGAAACGCGCTATATTCCTAAGAAAGTTGTACCATCTCTTAATGGAGAATTTCTGGAGAAAATTGCTGTTATCGGAGGCGGACCTGCAGGACTTAGCTGTGCATTCTATTTGGCTGAAAAGGGATATAAACCTACAGTATTTGAGAAACATGATAAGCCGGGCGGTATGCTGGTGTATGGTATTCCATCTTTTAAGCTGGAGAAAGATGTTGTCGAAGCCGAGATTGATATTATAAAAGAGATGGGTGTAGAAATTAAGACTGGAGTTGAGGTAGGTAAAGATGTGACGATTGATGAGCTTCGCTCCCAGGGCTTCAAAGCTTTTTATATTGCTATTGGCTGTCAGGGAGGAAGAAGTGCAGGTATTGAGGGAGAAGACGCAGATGGTGTAATGACAGCTGTGGAATTTCTGGAAAATGTGGCTGCAGATTCATCATATAAATTAAATGGAAAAACAGTAGTAATTGGCGGGGGCAATGTTGCGGTTGACGTAGCAAGGACAAGCGTACGTTGCCAATCTGACAGTGCATCGATGTACTGTCTGGAGCCAAGGAATCAGATGCTGGCCTCCGAGGAAGAAATAAGAGAAGCAGAGGAAGACGGAATAGAGATTAACTGTGGATGGGGACCAAAAGAAATTCTTACCGAGAATGGAAAAGTTAAGGGAATTATATTAAAAAAATGTATTTCTGTAAAAGATACTGATGGCAGATTTAATCCTAAATATGATGAGAATATTACATTGAATGTGGAGTGCAGCAATATTTTTATGTGTATTGGTCAGAGTGTTATATGGGGTGATTTGCTTGAAGGGTCAAAAGTAGAATTAGGACGCGGAAACTTTGCATGTGCAGATGCACTGACATACCAGACTGCACAGCCGGATATTTTTGTCGGAGGAGATGTGTACACAGGTCCTAAGTTTGCTATAGATGCTATTGCAGCAGGAAAAGAAGCTGCAATCTCTATTCACCGTTTTGTACAGCCTCACAGCAGTATGACAATTGGAAGAAACAGAAGACAATTTATTGAGCTTAATAAACAGGATATTAAAATTGAGCAGTATGATAATGCCAGCCGTCAGATACCAGTGAAGGATAGCTCAGCAGCCAGTAAGAAGTCATTTAGGGATCCGTCAAAATGTTTTACGGAAGAGCAGGTAAAGATTGAGACTGCAAGGTGTCTTGGCTGTGGTGCATCAGTTGTAGATACCAACCGCTGCATAGGCTGCGGAGTATGTACAACAAAATGTGAGTTTGACGCAATTAAGCTATATCGTGAGAATCCTGAATGCAGCACAATGAGAAAATGTGAGGATAAATTAAAGTATATTCTTCCGTATGGGGCAAAACAGGCGATAAAAATTAAGTTTTCAAAGAATAAAAAATAATAATTAAATAATAAAAAGCACGGTAATAAGTCATTTGACTAATTGATGGCGGAGTTAAAATTCTTGGGAGGAATTTAATGCATGAACTAGGGGTAGTATTTCATGTGATAAAAATGGTAGAAGAAGTTGCAGCAGATAATAATCTTACAGAGGTAGAATCTGTAACATTAGAGATCGGCGAAGTGTCGGGAATTATTGAGGAATATCTTCAAAAGTGCTGGAACTGGGCAGTTGTTAAAAAGAGTGATATATTAAGGAATTCAAAACTTATTGTAGAAGAAATTCCGGCTGTGACATTTTGCGAAGAATGTGCTCAGACATATGAAACAGTAAAATATGGAAAGATTTGTCCTTATTGTGAGAGCCAAAAAACTTATTTGCAGCAGGGAAATGAATTTAGCATAAAGGAAATAAGCGCCTGTTAAGTTCATGTATATTTGAAGTTTTGTACTGACAGTTTTAAAATATCAATAATAAAGAAAGGACGCAAGGTGCGAATGGTATTTCAAAATGAAATTAAACGCTGAACAATTACAAAATAAAAAGATTTGGGAAGATGAAGGATTTATTCTTCCAAAGTTTGACAGGCAGGCGGTCGCCGCTGCCACAAAAGAAAATCCGCAGTGGCTTCATCTTGGAGCAGGTAATATTTTCCGTGCATTTCCCGCCGCCGTTTTGCAGAAACTGCTTGATGAAGGAAAGATGAAAACCGGACTTATTGTTGCTGAAGGGTATGACTACGAGATTATTGATAAAATGTATGCTCCTCATGATAATTTAAGTTTACTTGTTACATTAAAGTCAAATGGAACAATTGAGAAAAATGTTATTGGAAGTATTGTGGAATCATTGCAGATGGATGAGACTAATGAGACGGATTTTGGAAGATTAAAAGAAATCTTTACAGCGCCGTCACTATCGATGGTAAGTTTTACTATAACAGAGAAAGGGTATAGTCTTAAAAATGCATCGGGTGATTACTTGGCAAATGTGTCAGCGGATTTTGAAAATGGTCCTGATAAAGCGTCCAGTTATATTGGAAAGTTTACAGCCCTTATGTATGAGAGATTTTTAAACGGAGAGTTACCAGTTGCTTTAGTTAGTATGGACAACTGTTCTCACAATGGAACTAAATTGTATGACGCGGTTAATGAATTTGCGTCAAAATGGGAAGAAAAAGGTCTTGTAAATTCTGGATTTAAGGCATATATAAACAATGCAGACAAAGTATCTTTTACTTGGTCAATGATTGATAAAATAACTCCTCGGCCAGATGAAAGTGTTAAGAAAATGCTTACAGATGCTGGTTTTGAAGATGTTGAGGCGGCAGTTACCGCCAAGAAAACTTTTGTTGCGCCGTTTGTCAATGCAGAGGAGCCGCAGTATTTAGTAATTGAAGATCATTTTCCTAACGGAAGACTTCCGCTTGACGAAGCAGGAATAATTTATACTGACAGGGAGACTGTTGACAAAGTTGAGAAAATGAAAGTGTGTACTTGTCTAAATCCATTACATACGGCGTTGGCTGTCTTTGGTTGTCTTCTATCATACACCGCTATTTACAAAGAGATGGAAGATCCGCAGTTAAAGAGACTTGTGGAGATAGTAGGATATGAAGAAGGACTTCCTGTAGTTGTTAATCCTGGGATAATCAGTCCAAAAGATTTTATTGATGAGGTGTTAGGTGTTCGTGTTCCAAATCCATTTATGCCTGACACGCCGCAGAGAATTGCAACTGATACATCGCAGAAACTGTCTATTCGCTTTGGTGAGACTATCAAGGCATATATGGATAGTGATAAACTTGATGTCAAAGATTTGAAGCTTATTCCGCTGGTTCTTGCGGGATGGTGCCGTTATTTAATGGGAATAGATGACGACGGTAATAAGTTTGAATTAAGTCCTGATCCATTGCTGGAGTCAGTATGTCCTTATGTGGAAAATATTAAGCTTGGAGATACAGGTTCATTTCATTCACAGCTTCAGCCTATATTATCAGATAAGAGGATTTTTGGATTGGATCTATATAATGCGGGAGTAGCTGAGCTTGTTGAAAAATATTTTGAAGAATTAGTAGCAGGGAAGGGTGCAGTTCGTGCAACACTCAAAAAATATGTCAAATGAAATAAAATATAAAAAAAACAAAGCAGAAAATAATAAAACAGAAAATAAGGAATCTGAAAGCAGTATTTTAGAAAATAATTCAATAGAAGAAAGTATTTTTGATATTGAAGAAGAATTAAAAAAACTCCCGGGTAAGCCGGGAGTTTATATTATGCATGATGCAAAAGACGCCATAATATATGTGGGAAAAGCTATCAGCTTAAAAAATCGTGTGCGTCAGTATTTTCAAAAAAGCCGCAGCAAAGGTGCGAAAATTGACAGAATGGTCTCAAAAATTTGCAGATTTGAATATATTATAACCGATTCAGAACTGGAGGCTTTGGTGTTGGAATGTAATCTAATAAAGGAACATCGGCCCAAATATAATACAGTATTGAAAGATGATAAGACATATCCATATATCAAGGTTACTGTTGCCGAGAGTTTTCCAAGAGTTATTTTTACTCGTGAGTTAAAAAAGGATAAAGCAAAATATTTTGGACCTTATACAAGCGCCGGAGCAGTAAAAGATACGATAGAATTGATAAGGAAGATATATAAAATAAGAACATGCAGCCGAGTTTTGCCTAGAGATATTGGTAAAGAAAGACCATGCCTGAATTACCATATCGGGCAGTGCGAAGCTCCATGTATGGGAAAAATCAGTTCAGAAGATTACAGAAAGTCCATTAATGAAGTTCTGGAATTTTTAAATGGGAATTTTAAACCGATAGCAAAAGAGCTTGAAGAAAAGATGTTAGATGCTTCTGAAGCTATGGAATTTGAGAAGGCAATCGAATATCGTGAGCTGTTAAACAGTGTTAAACAAATTGCCCAAAAGCAGAAAATTACCAATTTTGACGGTGAAGATAAGGATGTGCTCGCTATGGCGCAGGAAGGTGATGACGCGGTAGTTCAGGTGTTTTTTATACGAGGCGGCAGAATGATTGGCAGAGAGCATTTCTATATACGTGTAGCTACTGCTGATACAAGAAGCAGTATTTTATCTGAATTTGTAAAGCAGTTTTACAGTGGAACGCCTATGATACCAAGGGAGATTATGCTTCAGGAAAAGATTGAGGACATGGAAATAATCGGCAGTTGGCTAAGTGAAAAGAGGGGGGCTAAAGTTTACTTAAAGGTTCCAAGCAAGGGAACTAAAGAAAAGCTTGTGGAGCTGGCTGCGACTAATGCTAAGATGGTTCTGACTAAAGATAAAGATAGAATAAAAAGAGAAGAAGGCAGAACTATAGGTGCGGTTAAGGAAATAAAGAATTGGCTGCAATTGGAAAAACTGGAGAGGATAGAGGCCTTTGATATATCAAATACAAGCGGTTTTGAATCTGTAGGTTCAATGATTGTATATGAAAAGGGTAAACCTAGCAGACATGATTATAGAAAGTTTAAAATAAAGTCAGTTATAGGTCCTAATGATTATGCAAGTATGGAAGAAGTTTTAACAAGAAGATTTGAACATGGAATAAGGGAAAAGAAGGAGAATTCCAACAAAAAAACAGATGAAATTGTTGAGAGTTCATTTACTAAATTTCCTGATTTAATAATGATGGACGGCGGTAAAGGTCAGGTGAATATTGCGGAGGATGTATTAAGCAAGCTTAATTTAGATATACCAGTATGCGGCATGGTAAAAGATGATCATCACCGTACAAGAGGACTGTTTTATCACAATGAAGAAATTGCAATTGACCGTTACAGCGAGGGATTTAAACTTATAACAAGAATACAGGACGAGGCCCATAGATTTGCTATAGAGTTTCACCGCTCACTTAGGGACAAGACACAGGTCAAATCAATTCTTGATGATATACCAGGAATTGGTCCGGCAAGGCGAAAAAATCTTATGAAGAAATTTGGTTCAATTGAAGATATAATGAAAGCGTCTATTGAAAAATTAGAGGAGACGCCTTCATTAAATCATAATGCTGCTGTTAGTATATATGAATTCTTTCACAATAAGAAGGAATAGTCCGCTAACAGCACTGCCAATCATATTCAACTAGAGAAAAATCCAGTTTATCAAGTTCTTTTTGGGATATCAAAAAATTACAGTTTCCTGAATCACCGAACATCAGTCCGCTTGTATCGTCGACGTCAAGCTGGAGGAGCAGTACGTCTATGTCATCATCTTCATAGTATGCGGGAGCCTGTTGAACAAAATACGGATAACCTCCTACACGGCTCTCGCCTGTACAGCATAAGTCGAATAGCGCGTCATTCTCTTCAGCTGTTACATCTTCAAAAGTATCTTCAAATTCCTGACAGCTTGTTTCAATAAACATCTCTTCCTGCACAAATGTTATTTTGCAGTCAGTGCTGAACGGCTCAAAGGATTCATAACTGCAGCGGTATGGATTTTCTTTAATAAGAGTAGTTTCGTCAGTTCTATAATCTGCAATATATTTTACTGAACAATTTTCGTCAAGCCCATATAAATCAGAGTCTTTAATATAAAACTGCAGAATTCCTTTTTGGGGAAAATTCGGCAGAGGAGGCATTTCCGTCAAGTTGATTTGTGCAAGAAACATCATTGGCCGACCGTCTTCATCTTTGGGATAATCTTCTGTATCTTCAAGGTATGGGCATCCTCCCAGCTTGCTTTCCCATGGTTTAGTATCTTCTTCTGTAAAAATAATTCTGTTGCTTAGTTTTACCGACGATTGTAAATAATCCTTATATCGCTCTAATATTTTGGGTATTTCCATAATAATCTCTCCTTGTTAATTATTTATAAATGATTATCGTTACTGACCAGAGTAGGATGATACGCTGACTGCCGCTTTAGTTGTCGAGTCATCAGGCAGTTCCTTATACAGACCATGTTCCTGGTTTCTAAGAACACCAACTACAAGCCATCTTGTTGAAGAGTTGCCTGTGCATGTTTCCAATGTTACAATTTTATCTGCAGCGGTGACTCTCATTGCGTCTTCTCTGATATGTCCTTTTTTCTGTAGATAAATATTATTGATATATTCTTGGAAAACTCCGTCTGTCTCAAGGGCGTAGCAGTTTAACAAATGCCTGTCGTCATATGTGTAAGCTGCAAATATCTCATATGTAAGTATTTGATTGTGTGTATAAATATAAAAATAACGGTTGGCATTGAAAAAATCTGCATCTTCAAATTTATGCAGCGTTCTAAACATAGTGCCGTCAAGGTTTTTATAAGTGTATCCTGCATGCATATTGTGTCCGTAGAGTACTGTGTGCATATCAGAAAAATCTTTGGAGTTAAGATTTTCTGAGTATATACATCCGGGATATCCTTTAGAGCCGTCAATGTTGTAGTCAAGGTAATAAGCGTTGTCGGTTGCACTTTGTAAAATTGGATAATTCACGCTTGTTTCTGGAACATATATCCATGCATATACATCAGGGTTGTAAGACTGCCATGACGCAAAATCAATTGGAATTGGCTCAGGCGTTGGAGTAGGTTCTGGTGTCGGAGTAGGCGTGACCGTTGGAGTGGGTTTTGGTGTTGGAGTTGGAAGCGGTTCTTCTTTTGAATCTCCAAAAACAATAAATACAACAACTATAATTGCTGTAAATATAACAGCAATTGCACATATAATTGCAATTTTTTTGTTTTTGTCTAAATTCAAAAATTTTTCTTTAATTGAATTCATTTAACATCACTCTTTCTATGTATTTTCTATATAAAATTTATCATAAAAAATAGTTATTTACAAGCACAATATATTTGTAAGTCAGATATTAGATTTTTTTCGTATATATGTATTTTGTCGAAAATTATGTTTTTGATAAGGCATTGTGATGATATAGATTTTTTATTATATTAAGTTCAATATAAAGGATTGAATATTACTTAAAAATCATTTATAATTTAAAAGATTGGGGAAGCAGCGAATCAATAATGTGCTATTAGTATATTGAAAATGACTTTTGACAAAACAGTAGGAGGGTTGATATGGAAAAGAAAATTGCTACAATTACTAAAGATAAAGCACAGAGGCGTAAAAGGATATTACAAGATATGATGAGGACAATAGTTTTTTATGAAGCTAAAGGCAGATTTTCAAAACAAGTAAAAGCTTCTTCACCAAAGAAAAAATCTGCAGTCAATAAGGAAAAAGTACATAAGCAAGTAAAAACGCCTAATAAAAATACTCAAAACGAAGAAGATATATCAAAGCAGGTAAATTTAACTGATGAAGAGAAGCAAGCGCTTAATGAACTGGTAGTGGAAATACAAAATCAGGATTTTGAGGATACTAAAGAGAATTGTAACAATTTTGAAGATGGTCAGAAGGTAAATGCACAAAGTATAGAGGAAATGCATGAAATTAGTTATACTTATAGTAAAGATAGTTGTTTTAATACCAAATTTTTGGATTTTGATACAGAATTTGATGCCGGGATGTTATGGGATGACACTAATCTTGACGATTATGCAGATTTATTTACAGACAGGGAATTAAAGATATTAAAAGATAAACAGAGAAAATTTAATCCAAGATCAATAAATTCTAACAGAAATGATAGCCAAAGTTATTCAATATTTGGAAATGATTTTGAAATATCGGAAGATGATTATGAGGAAGATATTGTTTATGACAATGTTTATGCAGAGAAATTTGAAATATCAGAAGATGATTTTGAGTGATTGCGTCTGACATAGAAAATATAAGCATAGCTTTGCAAGAATTTTCTTTGCAGAGTGATTATATCACTTGGAAATGTATACCTTTTGGAATTTAAAATTGCAAAAGGAGGAAACTTAAATTAAAAATATATTGAAAAATTAATAAATTAGTGAGACAATATATAAGCGTATGTCTGAAAATATTTCAAAAATAATATGAAAAGTGAGATGATTAAATATGGCAATTTTATTGGCAGGAGGAGCCGGATTTATCGGTTCACATACTGCGGTAGAGCTGATGGATGCAGGTTATGAAGTAATAATAGTTGATAATTTTGATAACAGCAGTCCCGAAGTAATAAAGAGGATAGAAGAAATTTCCGGAAAATCTGTTAAAGTTTATGCTGTGGATGCGACTGATAGGAAAATGTTAGAGCCAGTTTTTTCAGAAAATAATATTGATTCTGTAATACATTTTGCGGGATTAAAGTCTGTCGGTGAATCAGTTTCACTACCACTAAAATATTACCGTAATAACATTGGCTCAACTTTGACAATATTGGAACTTATGGAGCAGTATAATGTGAAAAATATTGTTTTCAGCTCTTCAGCGACAGTGTACGGTAATCCTAAGAAAGTTCCGATTACAGAGGATATGCCTACAGGAGGATGTACTAATCCATATGGAAAGACAAAATTTATGATTGAAGATATTTTACAAGATGCGGCTGTGGCAGATAAAAATCTCTCTGTTGTGCTTTTAAGATATTTTAACCCTATTGGTGCACATGCAAGCGGCAGAATCGGAGAGATGCCAAACGGTATTCCCAATAATCTAATGCCTTATATTACGCAAGTTGCAATAGGAAAGCTAGAGCAGCTCAAAGTTTTTGGCAATGACTATGATACACATGACGGAACAGGAGTACGCGATTATATTCATGTTGTAGATTTGGCAAAAGGTCATGTGTCTGCTGTTAATTATTGTGAAAATCATCAGGGAGTTGAAGTATTTAACCTTGGAACCGGCGTAGGCTACAGTGTTCTTGATATGGTAAAAGCATTTTCAAAAGTTAATGAAGTTGAGATACCATATAAAATTGTCGGAAGAAGAGACGGAGACATTGCCAAATGTTACGCTGATGCCTCCAAAGCCCAGGAGGTTTTAGGATGGAGCGCCGATCTTACTCTAGATGATATGTGCCGCGATTCATGGAATTGGCAGAAAAATAATCCAGATGGGTATAAATAGTTAAATATTAGGGACAGTATTTGCCATCTCGTTAAAACGGTGTTGGTATGTATGCTGTTCCTTTATTTTATTTAAGCCTCTTAAAGCTATTTTTCTTCTTTCATCTTCGTGTTTTAAATAATATAAAATTTTCTCTTCAAACTCAATCGGGCTTGAAAACCATACTAAGTCAACATTATTCTCAAAATACATAGGCATTTCAGCTTGCAAGTTAGTAATTAAAAAGCCGTTGCTTGAAAGAACATCAAACACTCTTAACGGAATTCCGGTGCGTATATTTTTTATCGTGAGATTAATGTTAATATCGCTTTGATTGAAAACTTTAGGCGCATCCTGCCAATAATTTACTTCGCCTTTATTTTGAGCAAATCCAAATTCCACCTTCTCATCATCAGTATATACATCCAGTCTGCATTTTTTAGAAATTGAAGTAAGACGTGACTTTCTTTCTAACTGTGCAGATTTAAAGCCAAGTACGGCAGTAGAAAATACAGCAGCCTCAGATGAAAGACTCCGCGCGGATGGGTTTTTTGATATTACTTTCTGCAGCTCGTAAATTATATCAGAGTTCAGAATGTTAGGAAGTATATTGGTAGTATATAAATCTTGCTGTACAGTTAGTGCACAGTCAAAATATCCTGTTAAATAATCAGGTAAATGTTCACGTACCTTGTCATACATATTTTTATTATACATGCTTCCAATAAATGATACTTCACTTTTAAAATTTTCAAGATCATCAGATGATGCCAGCATATATTCTATTCTGTCCACAGCGCCGGCCAGGGGAAGATAGTGTACGTTGGCACCGATATTTTTAAAAGTCTCAAAATCAGTATAATCAAATAAAAATCCGATATTGCAGGAGTTAAATATACTGTTGTGGTGCATACATGTAATTTGACTGTCGCATGTCCAATAAATATACGGGAGTGAATGTGCTTCACATATATCCGATATTAGTGGAAAATAGTTTATTGAAAAGAAAATATCGTATGCTGAAGTTTCCAATGCGTCACTAATTTTTTTTTCTAATTCGGGCTGGCTTTCCACATTGTAAATAGTATCTTCTATAATATCTATTTTGTGACCTCTTATTAAAAGGTTTCCTTCAACATCTACATGATTGTAAGCTCTCCATTTGTACATAAGTATTCTCATAATTTAGATTCCTTTATTATTTTAATTTTTGTTACTGCCGCAAATATGCAGAGAAGAATAGTTTGGGTAAAAATTACCAAATACCTCAGGATTTGGTTATAAATAAATTATAGCATATTTGCAGATTGCTGCAATGTCATTTTTTTTAATAAATAGTTGAAATAGTTTTCCTTATATGGTAAAATTTTGAGGATTAGGGGTTAGGCAGTTTAGGTGCAGGCAAAATCAGGAAATATAGGAGAAAGGAACAGGGTGGAATTAGGATGAAAGCTTTTTTAATACTTGAGGACGGCAATGTTTTTGAAGGTATAAGCATTGGTTCACAGAGAGAAGTTATCAGCGAAATCGTATTTAATACATCAATGACCGGTTATCTGGAGGTTTTAACTGATCCGTCCTATGCAGGACAAGCAGTTACAATGACATATCCTCTTATTGGAAATTATGGTGTTTGTTATGAGGATATGGAGTCGTTAAAACCATGGCCAGACGGGTTTATTGTCAGGGAGTTATCAAGAATGCCAAGTAATTTCCGAAGTGAAAATTCCATCCAAAACTTTTTAGAAAAAAATGATATACCAGGTATAGCCAGAATTGATACAAGAGCATTGACAAAAATTCTGCGTGAAAAGGGAACAATGAACGGAATGATTACAACTGATGAATGTTATAATCTGGATGAGATCATTCCCAAAATAAAAAATTATACAACAGGTAAAGTAGTAGAGAAGGTTACATGCAGCAGCAAATATACACTTGAGGGACAATCTGAAAAAGGTTTAATAAAAAAAGTTGCGCTGATAGATCTTGGAGCAAAGAAAAATATTGCCAGGTCGCTTAATGCCAGAGGGTGTGAAGTTACGGTGTTTCCGGCGTTGACTTCTGCCGATGAGATTATACAATATAATCCTGATGGAATTATGCTTTCAAACGGTCCTGGCGATCCTAAAGAATGCACGGCAATAATTGCAGAGATTGAGAAGCTTTATAACACAGATATCCCTATTTTTGCAATTTGTCTGGGGCATCAGTTAATGGCGCTTGCGACAGGCGGGGATACACATAAAATGAAATATGGACACAGAGGCGGCAATCATCCAGTTAAAGATTTGAGGACGAACAAAGTATATATATCTTCACAGAACCATGGCTATGTTGTTGATATTGATAAAATCGATTCATCAGTAGCGGAGGCGAGCTTTGTAAATGTAAATGATGGTACGATTGAGGGACTGACATACACAAATAAAAATATTTTTACCGTACAGTTTCATCCAGAAGCATGTCCAGGTCCACAGGACTCAGCGTTCTTGTTTGACGAGTTTATTAAGATGATGGAGGTGTCAAGATAATGCCAAAAGATTCCAGTATAAAAAAAGTTTTAGTAATTGGTTCAGGTCCAATTATCATTGGACAGGCGGCAGAGTTTGACTATGCAGGAACACAGGCCTGCCGTTCTCTAAAGGAAGAGGGCGTGACAGTAGTACTTGTAAACTCCAATCCGGCTACAATTATGACGGATAAAGATATTGCAGATATGGTTTATATTGAGCCGCTAACAGTCAAGGTTTTAGAGCAGATAATTTTGAAAGAGAAACCAGATAGTATTTTGCCTACACTTGGGGGTCAGGCAGGGCTGAATCTTGGAATGGAGCTGGCTGAATCTGGATTTCTTGAAAAACATGGCGTCAGGCTGATAGGCACAACCGCTCAGACGATATTTAAGGCAGAGGATCGTCAGGCGTTTAAAGATACAATGGAAAAAATAGGTGAGCCATGCGCCGCTTCTACAGTAGTGCATAATGTTGAGGACGGTATAGCATTTACAAATACTATCGGCTATCCTGTAGTACTGCGTCCGGCGTACACGCTTGGAGGAAGCGGCGGAGGTATTGCACATAATGAGCAGGAACTTGTAGATATATTGTCAAACGGCCTGCGGTTAAGCCGGGTCGGAGAAGTGCTTGTTGAGAGATGTATTGCCGGTTGGAAAGAGATTGAGTATGAGGTAATGCGCGATAGTAACGGAAACTGTATTACAGTTTGTAATATGGAAAATATAGATCCGGTAGGTGTGCATACTGGTGACAGTATTGTGGTTGCTCCATCTCAGACATTGGGAGATAAAGAATATCAAATGCTTAGAAGCTCTGCGCTTAATATTATAAATGAACTTGGAATAACAGGCGGATGCAATGTTCAATATGCTCTGAAACCAGATAGTTTTGAGTACTGTGTTATAGAGGTAAATCCTCGTGTCAGCCGATCTTCTGCATTGGCGTCTAAGGCAACGGGATATCCTATAGCTAAAGTGGCGGCGAAGATTGCTCTTGGCTATACGCTTGATGAGATTAAAAATGCTATTACAGGAAAGACTTATGCAAGTTTTGAGCCTGCGCTTGATTATTGCGTAGTAAAAATACCGCGTCTGCCGTTTGATAAATTTATTCAGGCAAAGAGAACTTTGACAACACAGATGAAAGCGACCGGAGAAGTTATGAGTATCTGTGATAATTTTGAGGGAGCTTTAATGAAGGCGCTCCGTTCTCTTGAACAGCATGTTGACAGTCTTATGTCATATGACTTTTCTGATATACCTGACGATGAGCTGGAAGATGCACTGAGGCGTGTGGATGACAGAAGGATTTTTGTTATTGCAGAGGCTATTCGCAGAGGCACTTCATATGATGAGATAAATAGAATTACTAAGATAGATAATTGGTTTATAGATAAGCTGGCAATTCTTGTTGAGATGGAAGAGACATTAAAGACTCAGCCGCTTACTAAAGAGCTGCTGGCTGAGGCAAAGAGAATTGAATTTCCTGATAAAGTTATTGCTGAGCTTACTAAAAAGAGTGAGGAAGAAATTCATAATCTGCGCCGAAAATATGGAATTATGGCAGCATTTAAAATGGTAGATACCTGCGCTGCAGAATTCGCAGCTACAACACCATATTACTATTCAGTATTTGGCAGCGTGAATGAGGCGGCATTGACAAATGACAGGAAGAAAGTGCTTGTCTTAGGCTCAGGACCAATAAGAATTGGACAGGGAATAGAGTTTGACTATTGTTCTGTCCACAGTACATGGGCGTTTAGTAAAGAAGGTTTTGAGACAATTATTGTGAACAATAATCCTGAGACAGTAAGTACGGATTTTGATATTGCTGACAAACTTTATTTTGAGCCGCTGACAGCGGAAGATGTACAAAATATTGTCGATATTGAAAAACCAGATGGGGCGGTAGTGCAGTTTGGCGGTCAGACTGCTATTAAATTAACAGAAAGTCTTCTTAAAATGGGAGTTCCGATTTTTGGTACGTCGGCAGAAAATGTTGATGCGGCGGAAGACAGAGAGTTATTTGATAAAATACTTGAGGAATGTTGTATCCCTCGTCCTCAGGGACATACAGTATTTACTGCTAAAGAGGCAAAAGCGGCGGCGGCAGAGTTAGGATATCCGGTGCTTGTGCGTCCTTCTTATGTGTTGGGCGGACAGGGAATGCAGATTGCAATCTCTGATAATGATATAGATGAATTTATTGGAATTATCAATAGAATTGCACAGGAGCATCCGATTCTTGTAGATAAGTATTTAGTTGGCAAAGAAATAGAAGTAGATGCAGTGTGCGACGGCGAGGATGTTTTAATTCCTGGTATAATGGAGCATATTGAGAGAGCAGGGGTTCATTCGGGAGACAGTATTTCTGTGTACCCGGCTCAATCTCTGTCAGAGAAAACACAGCGTGTAATTGTAGAGTATACAAGACGTCTTGCCAAGAGTCTTCATGTTGTCGGACTTATAAATATTCAATTTATTGTTTGTGATGAAGAAGTGTATGTTATTGAGGTAAATCCTCGCTCAAGCCGTACAGTTCCTTATATTAGCAAAGTTACCGGGATTCCTATTGTAAAATTGGCGACGAAAGTAATCATAGGCAACACTATTAAAGGAATGGGGTATACGCCTGGACTGCAGCCAAAGGCTGATTATATAGCAGTTAAAATGCCGGTATTTTCTTTTGAGAAGCTGCGGGGAGCCGATATTAATTTAGGACCGGAAATGAAATCTACCGGGGAGGTGCTGGGAATTGCCAAGAATTTTGATGAAGCGCTCTATAAGGCATTTTTAGGAGCAGGTATAAATCTTCCAAAGCACAGACAAATGATTATTACTGTTAAAGATTCAGATAAACTAGACGTGGTTGATATTGGAAGAAGATTTGAAGCATTAGGGTACAAAATTTATGCGACGAAAAGTACTGCAAAAGTTCTCAATGAAAATGGTGTTCATGCAGTTAAGACTAACAAGATAGAGCAGGAATCACCAAATCTTATGGACTTAATTCTTGGGCATAAGATTGATTTAGTTATTGATACGCCTAGTCAGGGAAATGACAGAAGTCATGATGGTTTCCTTATCAGGCGTAATGCTATTGAGACAGGTGTAAATGTGTTTACATCTTTAGATACTGCCAATGCGCTGCTGTCAAGTTTAGAAAATGCGGCTGAGAGGACTTTGACCTTGGTAGATATTGCAACCGTAAAGAATGTATAGCCTTAAGCTAAAACATAATATAAGTTGTTTTTCGAATTATGCCTAAATAATGTGCTTGGCACATGTAAAAAGGTAAAAAAGGAGTTTTATTGAATTGATTGAAATTAATCAGAAGCAAATTAGAAATTTTTGTATTATAGCTCATATAGATCATGGAAAATCCACTCTTGCCGACCGAATTATAGAGAAGACAGGGCTGCTTACGAGCCGTGAGATGCAGTCGCAAGTTCTCGATAATATGGACTTGGAGAGGGAGAGGGGAATCACTATTAAGGCGCAGACTGTCAGAATTGTATATAAGGCAAAAGACGGGCAGGAATATATATTTAATCTGATTGACACCCCAGGTCATGTTGATTTTAACTATGAGGTATCTAGAAGTCTGGCGGCATGTGACGGTGCAATTCTTGTAGTAGATGCGGCTCAGGGGATTGAAGCTCAGACTCTTGCAAATGTATATCTGGCTCTTGACCATGACCTTGATGTGTTTCCAGTTATAAATAAAATAGATCTTCCGAGTGCACAGCCGCAGAGAGTAATAGATGAAATTGAAGATGTAATTGGAATAGAGGCACAGGATGCCCCTCAGATTTCTGCTAAAAATGGTATTAATATTGAGGAAGTATTAGAACAGATAGTTGAGAAAATACCAGCTCCTAATGGAGATAGAAACGCCCCTCTTAAAGCTCTTATATTTGATTCAGTTTATGATGCCTACAAAGGAGTTATTATATTCTGTCGTATAAAGGAAGGTCATGTAAAAAAGGGTACAGCAATAAAGCTGATGGCTACAAAAGCAGAGTTTGAAGTTGTTGAAGTAGGTTATTTCGGAGCTGGGCAGTTTCTTCCTTGTGATGAACTTTCAGCGGGAATGGTAGGATATATTACTGCCAGCATTAAAAATGTTGCTGATACGAGAGTTGGTGATACGGTTACAGAGAGAGACAATCCATGTGCAGAACCTCTTCCCGGTTATAAAAAAGTTAATCCGATGGTTTACTGCGGTCTTTATCCAGCTGATGGCGCAAAATATCAGGATTTAAGAGAAGCATTGGAAAAATTGCAGCTTAATGATGCGGCGCTTCAGTTCGAGCCGGAAACCTCAATTGCGCTTGGCTTTGGATTTAGATGCGGTTTCTTGGGGCTTCTTCATTTAGAAATTATACAGGAAAGACTGGAGAGAGAGTATAATCTTGATTTGGTGACGACAGCTCCAGGAGTTGTATATCGAGTTTATAAGACAAATGGAGATATGATTGAGCTTACTAATCCTTCAAATCTCCCAGACCCTTCAGAAATTGATTATATGGAAGAACCGATGGTAAGCGCAGAGATAATGGTTACATCAGAATATATAGGTTCAATAATGGATTTATGTCAGGAGAGACGTGGAATTTATATAAGTATGGAATATATGGAGGAAACACGTGCGCTGATTAAATATGATCTGCCGTTAAATGAAATAATATATGATTTCTTTGACGCTCTTAAATCTCGTTCCAGAGGATATGCTTCATTTGACTATGAGATGAAAGGATATGAGAGAAGCGAGCTTGTAAAACTTGATATCCTTATAAATAAAGAAGAGGTAGATGCTCTATCATTTATAGTATTTTCAGATTCTGCATATGACAGGGGCAGAAAGATGTGTGAGAAATTAAAAAATGAGATTCCACGTCATCTTTTTGAGATACCGATTCAGGCGGCTATCGGAAGCAAAGTTATTGCAAGAGAAACTGTTAAGGCGATGAGAAAAGATGTATTGGCAAAATGCTATGGCGGTGATATTACGCGAAAGAGGAAGCTTCTTGAGAAACAGAAGGAAGGAAAGAAGAGAATGAGACAGATTGGCAGCGTAGAAATACCTCAGAAGGCATTTATGAGTGTGCTTAAGCTTGATGATGAGTAAACAATAATAGTGTATTCTGTGTAATACATGCCCTTTGGGTATACCTTGTCTTATATGTCAATGTATTTTGACTGGAGGAAAAAATATGACAGAAAAAAGGCACCCTCTTGGTATTTACATTCATATACCATTCTGTATAAAGAAATGCGCTTACTGTGACTTTTTGTCAATGCAGGCAGATAAACAAGTTATAGATAAATATATAGTGTCGTTAGAAAAGGATATAGATAAGACGGTGACTGCAGATTTGTTAAATCAGTATGAAGTAAATACTGTTTTTATAGGAGGCGGTACACCGTCTTCTCTGTCTGAAAAGCAACTGCAGCGATTGGGTTATGCTTTACAGAGTATATTTCAGAAAATGAAAGTGGATCGGCATGGTGCTGAGATTACAATGGAATGCAATCCTGGAACCCTTAATAATGATAAAGTTAAAATAATGAAAGAATATGGAATTAACAGAATTAGTCTTGGATTACAGTCTGCTGATAACAGAGAATTAGAGCTGCTTGGCAGAATTCATAAATACAGTGATTTTGTATATTGTTATGAACTGCTTAGAAGACATGGATTTGATAATATAAATGTTGATGTTATGTCAGCGCTTCCAATGCAGACTATAGAAACATATGAAAAGACATTAATATCTGTGGCACAATTAAATCCAGAACATATTTCTGCATACAGTCTTATTGTTGAGGAAGATACGCCTTTTTTTGAAAGATATTCCCAAGATGATATGCTTAGGAGCAGTGGTAAGCCTCCTTTTTTTCTTCCGGATGAGGAGAGCGAAAGGATAATGTATGAACAGACAGAGGAAATTCTAAACAGATATGGTTATCATAGATATGAGATCTCTAATTATGCTAAAAAAGGTTACGAGTCTGTTCATAATATTGGTTATTGGAGAGGCCGGGAATATATTGGTATCGGTTTAGGTGCGTCGTCGTATATATGTCGACATATTGTCGATGTTGATAATAATAATAGTTGTAGTATTGATAGTGGTCGATGCACAACAGTGAGAAGATTTAACAGAACTAGAGATTTAAATAAATATTTAACAAATGATTTTGGAGAATATGAGACAGAAAATCTGGATATTAACATGCAGATGGAGGAATTTATGTTTCTTGGACTGCGCATGATAGAGGGAGTATCAATAAATGAATTTGCCGATAGGTTTGGGACTGATATTTATAAAATATATAGTGAGCCGATAGCTCGTTTTGAGAGACTTGGTTTGCTTGAGTCAGCGAGTGAAGGTATAATTCGTCTGACAAAGAAAGGCATAGATGTCAGCAATTATGTGTTTGAAGGTTTTTTATTTTCATAGATTTTGTTTCCATTTTATTAAATATATGGCATATAAAATTCAAAGATGTGCATAATAAATTTTGAAATTAACTATCAAATTTATTTTATGTAAGGAGAATTGCTATGATTTTGAATGAAAGAGAAACTACAGTTATTAAAGATCTGCAGACACAGGAGAAGAGCTGTGTTGAAAAGTATGGCAAGTACAGTGAGCAGGCAAAAGACGGAGAATTAAAAAATCTTTTTTCAAGACTTCAGAAAGAAGAGCAGAAGCATTATGATTCTTTGGGACAGGTGTTGAGCGGAAAAGTTCCGTCATGCAACTGCAATGATTCTGAAGGTAAGGAATATCAGCCAAAGGCGGTTTATAATTCAGTTATGGAATCAGAAGATAAGAAAACAGACTGTTTCCTGGCAACAGATTGTATTGGAACTGAGAAAATGGTATCTTCAGAGTACAATTCTAATGTGTTTAATTTAGGAGATTCTGATTTGCGTAAACTGCTTGCCGATATTCAGATTGAGGAGCAGAATCATGCAGAGATGCTTTATAAATATAAACAGGTAAATGGAATGAAATAGTAATATCAGAGTGTAATTTATCTATTGATGAAAATGGGGCTGCTGCAAAAACAGTATCAGACATAATATATAAGTTGTTATCTGTCGTTGACAAACAGCTTATATTGTCTGGCTGTTATTTTGTGACAGCCTCATTTAATTATATATACTTGATAATATATGATTAAAGAATACAGTTATGGAAAGGATTATAAAAATGCAGTTAGATTTAACAAGAGGTCCGGTTACAAAAAATATTCTGCTTTTTGCATTTCCGCTTATATGCGGAAATTTGCTGCAGCAGTTATATAATGTTGTAGATACGTTGATTGTCGGTCAGGTGCTTGGTAAAAATGCGCTTGCCGCAGTTGGTTCGGCGTACGCGCTGATGACGTTTATTACTTCTGTTTTCATTGGAATGTGTATGGGCAGCGGCGCGGTTTTCTCAATACGTTATGGTGAGAGAGACTGGAAACATTTAAAAGAAAATATTTGGACTGCGTTTGTTATTATATCAATTTTTTCTGTACTGATGAACATAATAATATTTGTCTGTATTGACCCAATTTTAAAGTTACTTTCAGTTCCTGAAGATGTGTATTACATAATGAGAAGGTATTTGGTCGTAATATTTTTTGGAGTTTTGGCTACTTTTTTATATAATTTTTTTGCATCGCTGCTTAGGTCAGTAGGTAATTCGGTCATTCCGCTTGCTTTCCTTGGAATATCATCTGTTATAAATATTATTTTGGATCTTGTTTTTGTTATTGTTTTTGGATGGGGAGTTGAAGGTGCAGCGGCAGCTACGGTTATTTCACAGTGGATTTGCGGTATTGGCAGTATGTTATATACATTGATTAAATGTCCGCATTTTTTTCCTTCGCGATCTGAGATGAGTATTAAACTGTCCGGGGTAAAGGAAATTGTCAGTGCTTCAATACTCACGTGTATGCAGCAGTCGGTGATGAATTTCGGCATTCTTATGGTTCAGGGTTTAGTTAACAGTTTTGGGGCTGTTGTAATGGCTGCTTTTGCCGCGGCAACTAAAATTGATTCTTTTGCATATATGCCTCTGCAGGATTTTGGAAATGCATTTTCAACTTATGCTGCACAGAATTATGGAGCACGCAATTATAAACGAATTAAAGCTGGTATTCGTTCGGCAGTAATTATTATGTTTGCATTTTCATTAGTTATTTCAACGGTCGTATTTGTATTTTCAAAACCTCTTCTGTTGTTATTTATTCATAAAGAAGAAATAGAGATTATTGCTGTCGGTATGACTTATTTGCATATTATAAGTGTTTTTTATTTTGAAATTGGAGGGTTATTTATTCTTTATGGATTATATCGTGCATTTAACCGTCCTGGAATGTCGCTTATACTGACGGTTATTTCTCTTGGCACACGTGTTTTACTGGCATACACACTATCTGCCATGCCACCTATAGGAGTCCATGGTATTTGGTGGGCGGTTCCTATAGGATGGTTTTTGGCAGATTTAGTTGGAATTATTTGTTATTTTATTTACCGCAGAACTTTGCCCCCAGTTCCGCGCTGATATCCTCTGTAGGCGCTCTCCTGCAGATTATCTATTGCTCTTTTTACACGTTTGTCAATAAGTTTAACTGTCTCATAATTATCAACATTTCCGTTAACGGTTACCATTGAGCCGATATTATTTTTGACGACAACGTTCTGCGGTTCAATATTTTTCATCCAGGAGATATCCGGTTCACTAAACTGCGGAACATGCGGCTCAGCTTTAAGCATATCAAGCATTGCAGGCGCTTGTTTTGCAAGTTGCTCAAAAAATTCATTCTGTGTGGGAGTCAGTATTCGCTCTCCCTCTTTGGCTAATACAATTGTATCGTCACCGTTAGGGAGCGCTTTTGCTAAAGTGTTTTCGCTGTCATGTCTTATTACGCCTCCTTTGGAGAATGACTGAATATCATTTAATGACGAGAATCTTAAAGATGGTAATTTATTTTTTTTGTCAAATAGTGTTTTTTCCAAAATAATATTATTATGTATAAGTGGACTTGAAAATGCCTCCTTATCTATTTTATATAATGTGTCTGTTATTATTTCATTTGTTATGTTTGCTATCTCTGCTGCAATGGCTACTGATTTAGTTATTTTTAATGATTTTTCTTTTGCTTTATCAGCTTGTATGCTTAAATCATGAGCTTTTAAAATAGTTTTGTCCAGCGCACTCTCTACATTCTGTATTTCTGAAATAAGATCTGAGATATGGTAAGTTGCAGGATTGAATACATTGATAAGACTGTCTTTCATTATATTTGCCGCAGCTGTGTCATTTGACATCTCTTCCTGAAGTAT
>CATJTQ010000120.1 GCA_949743325.1 uncultured Lachnospiraceae bacterium | reverse complement strand
CTTGCGTCATATTCGCCCGGTTTATCATTGTTTTCTGCAACCTTATCTTTATCATTATCTACATCAAGTTTAGCTTCTAATAACGGTGCATCTGTTTCCGTTATTATATCATCTGCTTCTGTCATTACAGAACCTGCTTCTGACGCTACATTATCCGTTTCAATATTTTCTTCATCAATTTTAATTACATCATTTTCCTTGATAGTTCTCTTATATGAAAACTTGTAATCCGTAAATTCTCCCGTCGCTTCAAATAAAGTCTTATCAGCAGAAAAAGCGCCATTAGGCAGATAAAATACATTTTCCGCACCTGTGCTTCTTATAAGCTCCACAATATAACTGTCGCAGGCAAATATTGCATTACACAGATTTGATACACTGCTCCTGTATATATCCGGATTTGGAAGATGGAGTATCCATGAAAGATATATTACGCCTAGTGCATTTGCACATACAGACACTTCATGCAGATATTGAATACTAAAAACTGTGTCAAATACAGAACTTTTAAGGGCATTTATAAGCGCATTGCGGTTAGTCTCTGAAAGCATTACATAACTATCTGTATAAACAGGCTCAGGAAAAGAAAACATAACCATATCCTGCCCGCAGGCGGCAAAACATTGTGCTACATGACTGCACAATTCGTCACCATAGTCAATCATAAAAATCTTCATAAGTTTGTCCTCCCTACTTTAAACCTGTAATCTTCCATATTTTGGCTAGCTGTGTATGGTAGTTGAAAAGGTCGCGCACCTTCTTGTAGCCATTATGGGCAATTTCATTGCGCAGTTGATCATGTTTTAAATAAAAGCCGGCCTTATCAACAGCCTCCTCCATGCTCTTATAAGTGACAACATCCTTTTCCTCTTCAAATTCTGTAAACAGATCCTCCTGATAGTTTGTAAGGAGAAAACCATGACAGCCTAAGACATCAATACATCTTTGCGGAATACCATTTTCAATATTTTTGGCTGTTATGTTAAGATTAATTTTACTGTTTTTAAATATAAGCGGCATTTCCTTCCTGTAATCTACCGCACCAGCATAAGTAACATTTTCCAAAACTTCATGCCTGTCCCTGGAAAATAGCCTTACAGAATAATGCTTTGACAAAAGAGATAAAATCATAAGACGTTCTCTATTTGTAACCGCACGCTGTAAAAAGGACCTGAACCCTGCAAGTCTGAGCTGCCCTTCGGCAACAGCGCTAAAAAATTCATTATATTTCTCCATTTTTTCTATAAGCTCAGGATTAGATATGGTGTCAATCACCTCATCTGTTATAAGATTCCTTATAAGGTTACTGTCATAATCCTTCATCTGCATATCAACAAGAGCCTGTAGAAATCCAACAGCATAAGGGGACATCGACTGCATCATATCATGAAGCTCGGTAGTATACATCTGACCGACAAATGAAATTTCAGATTGGAATCTCAGCTGCTGCATAGGAGTCATTTTAATGCTGTTCATGCGTTTAACATTAGTTGCAAGATTCAAATGGTACAGATGTGGCTTGTTCATCTTCTTGTGAAGTGCAAGCTCCGCCGAGTCAAATAAAAATACTCTGTTTGTATCAAAATAATGCTGATGTTCAAAACCGCAAAGAGCGGGACTGTCATAAGTCCAAGCAATGTACATAACTTTATTATTATGACAAACTTCCGCCATAGGAGGTTGAAAGTTGATAGAAAAAACTGCATCATATTCTTTATTCTTGAGCAGCTTATCAAATTTCTCCATAAACTCTATAGTTTCTTCCTGAGACCTTGTTCTGGCATTAAGCCATGTAGTGTCAAAATCAATGCCCTCTTCTCTAAAAGCTTGTTTTATATCAAATCCCGTAAAAGAATTCCATTCGTGTAATAAAAGCCGCATAATAATATCTCCTT
>CATJTQ010000119.1 GCA_949743325.1 uncultured Lachnospiraceae bacterium | reverse complement strand
TGGTAGAGCACACGGCTGTTAACCGTGGGGTTGTAGGTTCGAGCCCTACTCGGGGAGCTTGATTAGTCCGTAGACGTTTATGTTTATGGACTTTTTTGTACCTAAGATGAGAGAGATTTGAGAAAGTAAAAGGAGTTTTACTAATGACAGAAGATATAATAAAGAAATTATTTGATATGCAGGATTTGGAATACAGAGATTTTAATTCCAAGCTTATTCCTACGATCTCTCCAGATATAATCATTGGAGTAAGGACACCTGTTCTTAGAGCTTATGCAAAAGAGTTACTAAAACAGGCAAAAATTGATAATAGTATTAAATTGGGTTTACATAATTTTATGGAAGATTTACCTCATAAATATTATGAGGAAAATAATTTACATGGTTTTTTGATAGAGGGTATAAAAGATTATAATGAATGCATTACAGAACTTAATATATTTCTTCCATATATTGATAATTGGGCAACCTGTGATTTAGTAAACCCTAAAATAGTTAAAAAATATCCTAAAGAATTATTGAAGCAGATTAGGATTTGGATAAATTCTGATAGGATATATACAATTAGATATGGTATTGGTATGTTAATGAGGTATTATTTAGATGATTTATTTGAGGAACAATTTTTAGAGTGGGTTATTGAAAAGCAGTCTGATGAATATTATGTGAACATGATGATTGCATGGTTTTTTGCAACTGCTTTAGCTAAACAATATGAAAAGGTGCTGCCATATATTGAAAATAGAAGAATGAATGATTGGACACATAATAAAACAATTCAGAAAGCTATTGAAAGTAATCGTATTCCAATAGACAGTAAGGATTATCTTAGAACATTGAAGATAAAATAATTTATATAATATATCTAGTTTAATATTAAAAATAGTTTATAATTAGTAAAAAAGCTTGATGTTTTCTTTTAATCAATATATAATTAAAACATTAGAACGCAAGTATAAATTATTATAAAAAATCTATCTGATAAAAAATATTAGCTATTTTTGTTTGTATTTGCATATAAAGTTAATAAAATGAGTAAAGTCAAGGAGTGAATGAATTACAAAGTAGTAATTTTATAATTATATGTTAAAAAATAAATATTTTGTTCTTCAGGGTTAGGTGAAATTCCTTACCGGCGGTAAAGCCCGCGAGCCTTTTGGCATGATTTGGTGACATTTTTTATAAAATAATTCCAAAGCCGACAGTTATAGTCTGGATGTGAGAAGAATTGGTTTAGAGAATATTTGTCATCTCTTTAACTAAATAGAAAACATTTAAGTCCCTGTATTTTATAGCAGGGACTTTTTACGTGTTAATTTGTTTTTGGAATTGTATTTGTTTAAAAATAGTAAAATATATTAGATATAATATGTTATATACCAAAATGTGAAAGGACACTAAGAGATGTATGATAAAGAGTATATGAGAAGGGCTATAGATTTGGCTAAGATGGGAGAAGGATTTACGAATCCTAATCCGTTAGTTGGCGCTGTTATTGTCAAAGAGAATAAAATTATTGGGGAAGGGTATCATGCAAAATATGGTGAATTTCACGCTGAAAGAAATGCGATTAATTCACTTACTGAAAGTGCACAAGGAGCAACAATTTATGTTACTCTAGAACCATGCTGCCATTATGGAAAGACGCCGCCATGTACAGAATGTATAATAGAAAGTGGGATTACGCGCGTTGTGATAGGTTCACGCGATCCAAATCCAAAAGTTGCAGGTAAAGGCGCAAGTATACTTAGAGATGCAGGACTAGCAGTTGAGGAAGATTTTTTAAGAGAAGAATGTGATAGCTTAAATAGAGTTTTTTTTCATTATATAACGACTCGAACTCCATATGTAGTTTCAAAGTTTGCTATGAGTGCAGATGGTAAAATAGCTACAGCCTCTAAACAATCAAAATGGATTAGCAACGAAACTTCAAGGGAGTTAGTTCAGAAAATGAGAGGTAAATACATGGGGATTATGGTAGGAATAGGTACGGTTCTTGCTGATAATCCTACACTTAATGCCAGAATTGAAGGTGCAAGAAATCCTATAAGAATAATTTGTGATAGTAACCTTAATCTTCCAATAGATAGTAATATATGTAAAACTGCAAAAAAATATCAAACAATAGTGGCTTGTTCTGTATCAAAAGAGGATTGTGTTGATAAATGGGAACAGTTGTCAGACTGTGGTATAGAAATAGTGACCACAGGTAAATCTGAAAAAGTGAATTTAAGTAAACTTATGAAAATTTTGGGTGAAAAGGGAATTGACAGTATTATGTTAGAAGGCGGCGGTACACTTAATTATAACGCTTTCTTAAGCGGAGTAGTTAATGAAGTGAAAATATTTATAGCTCCTAAAATTGTCGGTGGAAAAGAGGCATTAACGGCGGTGGAGGGAGAAGGTATATTTGATTTGAATAAAGCAGTATTGCTTGAGTTTGAAAAAAGCAGTATAATAGATGGGGATATACTGTTAGAATATAAAGTTGGGAGGAAGTAAATGTTTACTGGAATAGTTGAAGAAATTGGCAAAGTAAACAGTCTTTCTATTAATGGAAATTCGGGACAGATTAACATCCGTGCTGTTAAGGTGTTGGAGGATACTAAAATAGGTGACAGTATATGTGTGAACGGTGTTTGTCTGACAGTAATTAAAATTGGAAGGGACTGTTTTACAGCCGATATTATGGCAGAGACTGCGAGAAGAAGTAATTTAGGCAAACTAAAATATGGAGATTTCGTAAATCTTGAACGAGCTTTGCAGGCAGGGGGAAGATTTGGGGGACATATAGTATCAGGTCATATTGATGGTGTAGGAAATATTTTATCTAAAAATGTAGAAGAGAATGCGGTTTGGGTCAAAATTGCTGCTGATATGGATATAATCGGATTGATCGTACAGAAAGGTTCAATTGCAATTGATGGTATAAGTCTTACTGTTGCAGATGTCTGCGATAAGGATTTTTCTGTCTCAGTTATTCCGCATACTGCGGGTGAGACTACATTATTAAATAAAAATGTTGGAGAGGAAGTTAATCTCGAAAATGATGTAGTTGGTAAGTATGTTGAGAGACTGCTTTTTATTAAGGAAGGTGAAAAAAAGCAAAACAGTATGCTGACAATGGAAATGCTAAGAGATTATGAAATATAATATAGTTGACATAAAACGAGGTGAATTAAATGGAATTTAAATATAATACAATTGATGAGGCGTTAAATGCGCTTAAAGAAGGAAAAGTAATTTTAGTTACAGATGATCCAGACAGGGAAAATGAGGGGGATTTCATCTGTGCAGCGCAATTTGCAACACAGGAAAATATTAATTTTATGGCATGTTATGCAAAAGGGCTGATATGTACTCCTATGAGTAAGGAAATTGCTATGAAGTTAGGATTGCCTCCGATGGTTGCAGACAATACAGACAATCATTCAACTAATTTTACAGTGGCTATTGATCATGTAGATACTACAACAGGAATTTCTGCTGCAGAGCGATCATATACAATGATGAAATGTGCCGATGATAATGCTAAACCAGAAGATTTTAGAAGACCAGGACATGTATTTCCGCTTATTTCCAGAGATGGGGGAGTTTTAGTTAGAAATGGTCATACAGAGGCGACTACTGATCTTATGAGGCTTGCTGGTTTAAAAGAATGTGGAGTTTGTTGTGAAGTTATGGATGATGATGGAACAATGATGCGTTCTGATAAACTTAAACAGTTGGCAAAGGAACACAACTTGGTTTTTATAACTATTAAAGATTTACAAAATTACTGTAGAATACATGAAAAGCATATTATAAAAGAGGTAACTGCCAAATTGCCTACAGAATTTGGGGAGTTTATTATACATGGGTTTATTAATGATATTACGGGTGAACACCATATTGCTCTTGTAAAAGGTGATATTGGTGATGGAAAGGATGTTCTTTGCCGTGTTCATTCAGAATGTTTAACTGGTGATACATTTGGGTCGTTAAGGTGTGATTGCGGAAATCAACTGAAAAAGGCGATGCAGCTTGTTCAGGAAGAAGGTAGGGGTATCGTTCTATATATGCGGCAGGAAGGAAGAGGTATTGGTCTTATAAATAAATTAAAAGCGTATGTTTTACAGGAAGAGGGAGCTGACACAGTTGAGGCTAATGTAAGGCTTGGTTTTGCGCCAGATTTGCGGGAATATTGGGTTGGAGCTCAGATATTAGCAGACTTAGGGGTTAAATCGTTGCGGCTTCTCACAAACAATCCTGAGAAAGTTTATGGATTATCAGGATTTGGAATTGAGATTACTGACAGAGTGCCTATAGAAATCGCGCCACAACCGTTTGACCGGCTGTACTTGAAAACAAAGAAAGAAAAAATGGGTCATATATTTAATAATATAAAACTGTAAATTTGATTGTTTTTTGTAGATGATAATTTTTGTATAAGCTGAACTTTTAAATTAAAATAATAGGAGGAAAGTAAAATGAGAGAAATAAATGTATTAGAAGGTAAAGTTGTAGCAGTTGAGGGAATGAAGGTAGGCATTGTTGCGTCACGTTTTAATGAAATTATTGTCAATAAGTTATTGGGAGGAGCAGTTGACGGCCTTGTTCGTCATGGTGTTGAGGAAGAGAATATAACTGCGGCATGGGTTCCGGGGGCATTTGAGATACCTATTACAGCATCTAAGATGGCTGAATCAGGAAAATATGACGCCGTAATATGTGTAGGTGCAGTTATTCGTGGAGATACAACACATTACGATTATGTTTGCAATGAAGTGTCAAAAGGTGTTGCACAGGTTGGTTTAAAGACAGGCGTTCCTGTGTTGTTTGGTGTTATTACAACTGAGAATATTGAGCAGGCAATTGCTAGGGCTGGAAGTAAAGCCGGAAATAAGGGATATGATTGTGCCTTGTCTGCAATTGAGATGGTTAATTTGTTAAAGCAGATGTAATATATAAAATATAACATTTCTATTGTGTTAAAATAAGTGAAATCAATATGTGATAAATTAAGTGAGTAACAGCTATAATATTTTGCATCAAGTTCAAATTATTGAACTTGATGCAAAAAGTGTTGAACTTAAATTGAACTTGTGCTATTATCGTTGATAAGCTGATGGAAAAGGAGTGTATCAATATGGCAGAGTTTGCAGAACGGTTAAAAGAAATTATGGAAATAAGAGGACTAAAGCAGGTTGATATTATAAAATTGTGTGAACCTATAGGTGAAGCATGTGGTATAAAGATAGGAAAAAGTCATATTAGCCAGTATTTGAGTGGAAAAACTCAGCCAAGAACTGATATTTTAACTGTGCTTGCAAAGGCTCTAGAAGTCAATGAACTTTGGCTTTTTGGAGAAGACGTGCCTATGTCTGCACAACATAGCAGAGCTATTGTCAGGGGTAAGAAGGATGATGTTATAGGAGGTAATGGCATGAGAAAATTCAGTAAATCAATGAAACTTGATAATGTTTTATATGATGTAAGAGGACCTGTTGTTGAGGAAGCAAATCGAATGGAAGAAGCCGGGATGGAAATTTTAAAGTTAAATATAGGAAATCCAGCTCCATTTGGTTTTAGGGCTCCTGATGAAGTTATATTTGATATGAGAAGGCAGCTGACAGAATGCGAAGGTTATTCTGCATCAAGAGGGCTTTTTTCTGCTAGAAAAGCAATAATGCAGTATGCACAGCTTAAAAATATTCAAAATGTTGGCATAAATGATATATATACTGGGAATGGTGCAAGTGAACTGATAAATCTATGTATGCAGGCATTGTTAGATGAGGGTGATGAAATACTTATTCCGTCTCCTGATTATCCGCTGTGGACAGCTACGGCAACTTTATCAGGAGGAAAAGTTGTTCATTATATTTGTGATGAACAGTCTGATTGGTTTCCTGATATAGAAGATATTAAAAGTAAAGTAAATGACAGGACAAAGGCTATTGTCATAATAAACCCGAATAATCCGACGGGTGCTTTATATTCTAAGGAGATTTTGGAGGAAATTGTTAAAATTGCTAGAGATAATCATCTTATTATCTTTTCTGATGAAATATATGACAGGCTTGTAATGGATGGCGAAGAACATGTCTCAATTGCTTCACTTGCTCCAGACGTATTTTGTGTTACATTCAGCGGCTTGTCAAAATCACATATGGTTGCTGGTTATAGAATAGGCTGGATGATATTAAGCGGTAATAAAGAGGCTGCTAAAGATTATATAGAAGGAATCAATATGCTGTCAAATATGAGGCTCTGTTCCAATGTTCCTGCACAGTCGATAGTCCAGACTGCTCTCGGAGGTTATCAAAGTGTTAAAGATTATATTATACCTGGAGGAAGAGTCTACGAACAGAGAGATTGTGTATATAAGATGCTAAATGATATTGACGGTATTAGTGTAGTTAAGCCGAAGGCAGGATTTTATGCATTCCCAAAGATAGACATTAAAAAATTTAATATAACAGATGATGAAAAGTTTGCTCTTGATTTTCTTAAAGAGAAAAAAGTACTTGTCGTGCATGGCGGCGGTTTTAACTGGAAGGAACCGGATCATTTCAGGGTAGTGTTCCTTCCTAGGGTTGAAGTATTAGAAACAGCGATGCTTAAATTGAAAGATTTTCTTCAGACATATCATCAGTAAACTTATAATAAGAAAGTTTTTTGATTGCTAATCAAAATATGGTGTTATAGAAAGATTTTTACATTGTTTGATAATTAGTAAATGTAAATTATTAAATAGGAAAATGATAATTTCCTATTAAAATAAATTAAAAAAGGAGAAATGCTATGAAGTACAGAATTTTAGGAGAGACTATGCCAGCAGTGGAAGTAATGTTTGATCAGGCTGGGGAGTCAATGTATACTCAGTCAGGAGCTATGGCTTGGATGAGTGAAGGTATAGAGATGAGCTCAAATATGCGCGGCGGTTTGGGAAAAAGTATTGGACGTATGTTTTCTGGCGAATCTTTATTTATGACAACTTATAAGGCACAGGCTCCAGGGACTACAATAGCTTTTGCCTCAACCGTACCGGGGGCTATTTTGACAATAGATGTAGGTGAGACAGGCGGTTTAATATGTCAAAAGGGTGCGTTTTTGTGTGCTCAGGAGAGTGTTAATTTAAGTGTTACATTATCAAAAAAATTCTCAGCAGGATTGTTTGGCGGAGAAGGTTTTATTTTACAAGATATTTCTGGAAGCGGTATGGTTTTTCTTGAAATAGATGGAGACAAAATAGAAAAAGATTTAGCTCCAGGCGAGGTTATAAAAGTAGACACAGGAAATGTTGTTGCTTTTGAGAAAAGTGTAAGATACGAAGTCGAGACAGTAAAAGGAATTAAGAATATCTTTTTAGGAGGAGAAGGACTGTTTCTTACAAAGCTTACAGGTCCAGGGAGGGTCATTTTACAGACTCAGAACTTTAATGATTTTGCCGGAAAGATTATAAGATTAATGCCATCCAGATAAAGTTAATTTTATATTCCCGGACCATCTATTAGAAATATACATAGATATTAAAGAGTCCGGGTTTGTAAAACTGGGGGAAAGTATTGACAACAGTTGTTGTTATAGTAACAATTTATGCAATTATATCTCTTATACTTCAACCGATATGATACAAAGTATACAAGCGAACAGAGATCAAATAAAATTTACAGTTATAAAAATGAAATATTAGTGTTACAATTTAATTGTTTCCCCGCCTTTAATATTTAATATTTGCCCATTTGCACCAAACCAAACAGTTTGTGCAGATGGGTTATATATATTTTTCTTATCAGCAGAGAATACAAGATTTCTCAGCGCTGTAATATAATCTTTAATTTCAATATTAGTTGCATACCAGACTTCCTCATTGCCTCCTGCCATTTTACAAAAATTCTCTATACGTTCCCATGAATTATCTCTATCAAATTCATAACTGTGTCCCCATATATAAAGAAGACGAATATGTTTGTTGAATTTCATGAGTTTATTCCACATTTTGTCAATATCATGGGATTGATGGCATGTTGGGTGCCATTCTAAAAAGTTTTCAGGTAAATAACACGAGTTTGTGTTGGCAATAGTTCTGCTGTATTCAATTCCCAGCATAGGCAGCATGTTCAGAACATTGTCAGTGTATGTTCCGTATGGATAGGACATTCCTCGTATTATATTGCCAGTAATTTTCTCTAAAGCGCGTTTGTCCTCAAGAATTTCTGAAACTGCAAAGGTTTGCGGTATTTTATCAAGAAATGCATGTGTCTCTCCGTGACATGATATTTCATGGTATTCAGCAATTTCTCGAATATGATCAGATGATACAAAACTTTCTTTGCCTATATTAGCACTGTTATAATGGAACGTAGCCTTTATACCATATTTCTTAAATAATTCGGCAAGCCGAATATCAGCTAGTTTACCATCATCAAAACTCATTGTCAGTGCCCGTCGGACTCCTCCCGGAAAATAAGCAAATTCTATCTTCATAATATTTCTCTCCTTTTATTTAGTAAACGCTTAATAGCATTCTTTTGTCTGTATTATCCCACTAATGAAAAATTGGTAAAAATTGTATTCCAACTAGAAATATTAACATAACTAGAATCCACACAATAACACGCATGTAAATTAATAGAGTTTTTTTTGTGCTCTTTAATTCTTCCTCAAGTTGATTGATTTGGTTTTGAAGAGCTTCTTCCATACTGCTGTTAAGAACAGCCATCTCTCGTTTTAATACACGTACATCATTATCTCTGTCTGCGGAAACTTTTTGCTGCAATTCTTCTATTGCACTATTTATTTTTGTTAAAGCATCTTTTTCAGTTTCGTTATCATCATTGAGACGGTCAGATATAATATCATGGATTGCGTTAAGTTTTTCAACGTTTACTTCTTGTATTTGATTTAGTTTTTCTATATTAACTTGTTGTATATGTTCAAGCTTTTCACTGTTAGCTTCTTGTATTTCAGAAAATTTAATATTATTAGTTTCCTGTATTTCATTAAGTTTATCAACATTAGTTTCTGAGAGGGCATAAATCTGTTCGGCCAGTTCAAGATTTTTTATGTTGTGTAGTTTAAGCTCACGAAGGTAAACCATCATATTACTGTATGCTTTGGTAGCTTTGTCATTATCTTTCGGATCTATATCAACTTTTTGTATAATGCGGTCGAGAACATTTGCCATTATAATACCTCCTGTTTTATTTCATGCGATTTATTGCACAATATTTGAATATAGTATAAGTATACCATAAGTTAATCAAAAACTATACCTTTTTTTGTAAAACATTTTACATTTCAATTGTTTTTTGGTATACTTATAAAAACGGTTCTTCTAAAGGGGATGAATCAATGAAAAAAGATAAGTTAAAGGATGATGCAGAGACATGGGAGATATTAATGCTGCAGTATAGTTCTGCATTGAAAGAAATGAATACAAAACTTGAGATATTAAATGACGGTTTTATTCATATGCATCATTATAATCCTATAGAACATATTAAATCTCGTCTTAAGACTCCGGAAAGTATTGTAAAAAAACTTAGAAAGGGCGGTCATGAGGCTACGGTTGAAAATATGTCAGAATATGTTAATGATATAGCAGGCGTTAGAATTATATGTTCGTTCACGTCAGATATTCCGGTTCTTGCAGAGATGATAGCAAGCCAGAGTGATATTGAAGTTATTTCAGTAAAAGATTACTTTAAGAAACCTAAAAAAAACGGCTATAAAAGTTATCATATGATCGTTAGTATTCCGGTTTTTTTGTCTGACAGACAGATGAGAACAAAGGTTGAGATACAGATTAGAACAATTGCAATGGATTTTTGGGCAAGTCTAGAGCATAAAATTTATTATAAATTTGAGGGTAGCGCTCCTACACATATTTATGAGGAGCTGAAAGAATGTGCACAGATGGTTTCAGAGCTTGATGAAAGGATGCTCTCTCTGAATAATACGATTAAAGACATTGTAAAAAATTCAGAATAGTCAAGATGCTCAGCAAATATATATTGGGGTGTCCTGCATGGAGGTGTTTGGGTGTTAAAAGGTTTAAAAATAATGAATGTAGATGAAGAAAATTTTAATCAATTTCTTCAGACTATCTTTATAATGCTGACTCTTGTGCATGTTTTTTTGATGTTATGTTTTTATTACCTTAAAGTACCAATTTTGTTTTACTTAAATATATTTAGTTTTATTATTTATATAGTTGGTATTTTCTTTACATATAAGGGCGTTTACCCAATTAAAATGTTTATAATGATATCTGCTGAGGTAATGTTTTATTCGGTTGTAGCAGTATTTTTAATTGGAAGTAAAGGAAATTTCAGCTTGTATTGCATTGCAATTATGGCATATGCTTTTTTAACTAAATATATTGATGACATTAGAGTGCTGAAAGCCGGAAAAGAGAGAAAGAATAAATTTATTTACATTGCTGTTGTTGTTATTGTTGTAGTGTATGTAACAGAACTTGCGATAATTAATTGGGGAAAACCTGTTGTTATATTAGATGATAATATATGTTTAAATGCACTTAAAATAGTTAATGCAACTATGGCTGTGTTATGTGTTATTGTTGCCTGTGGAACTTTGATGAATGTTTCATATAAGTATGCTAAACAGTTGACCCACAATAATGAAGAACTGGAGGAACTTGTAGTTGAAGTTGAGAAAGCCAATGAGATAAAAAGTGAGTTTCTGGCAAATATGTCTCATGAAATTCGCACTCCTATGAATGCAATATGCGGTATGGCAGAATTGCTTACTGATGAGGATTTGTCATCTGAGGCATATGAATATGTAGATTCTATAAAAACTGCTGGAAAACATCTCCTTTCAATTATCAATGATCTCTTGGATTTTTCAAAAATTGAATCGGGAAAGCAGGATTTTGTTCAAGAAAAATATCTTTATAATAAATTGGTTAGAGATGTAATAAATATAATAGGAACTAGAGTTAAGGATAAGCCTATAAGCCTTATTACGGATATAGATGACAGTATACCGGGCGTTTTAATTGGTGATGTTGAGAGGATTCAACAGGTAATTATCAATATAATGAACAACGCAGTAAAATTTACTGATGCGGGAACTATCACTCTTACATCATTTTTTGAACCAATAGATTTTGCTATGGGTAATCTTCATTTTGATGTTAAGGATACTGGTCGTGGTATAAAAGAAGAAGATATAGGAAAATTATTTAATGCTTTTGAACAAGTTGACAGGAAAAAGAACAGTGGTATTGAAGGTACAGGGTTAGGTCTTTCTATTTGCAAAATGCTTGTCAATGGCATGAATGGGAAAATATTTGTGGAGAGTGAGTACGAACATGGAAGTACCTTTCACTTTTATATCAGACAGAAAATTGCGGTTCAAAAGCCTTGCAATTTTAATAATCAGAAGAACAGCCGATCATATAGTAAGAAAGAGACTTTCTTTAAGGTTAATGATACTAAAGTTCTTGTTGTAGATGATAATAGAGTTAATTTGAAAGTTGTGGCAGGAATGTTAAAGAGGTATAATATTGTCCCAACGGAGGTAAGTTGTGGTCAGGATGCGATAGATGTCTTAAAGAAGGAAAAAGATTATGATATTGTATTTATGGATCATTTAATGCCTGAGATGGATGGTATTGAAGCTACGAAGAATATCCGTAATATTGATGATTATTGTAATAATGAACTGTTAATCATAGCTCTTTCAGCAAATGCTGTAAATGGTATGGAACAGCAATTTTTACAGTCAGGAATGGATGATTTTCTGGCAAAGCCAATTGAATCAGACAAGTTAGGACATATATTAAAGAAATGGATATCTGCTGATAAAATAGAAGAGTATGAGTAAATAATTTTAATAACATATTCAGATAATTCGGCATACAATCTTGTTTCTTTGTCTTGCAGCAATTCATAAGTTATGGTTTTAAGCAGTCTCTTTGTATAATCAAAGTTATTAAAAGGTTGTAACCTTGCTGAAAATTAAATAATCATTGACATTATAATTGCCACAAAGAAATCTCTAAAAAAGCTTAGATAACTATTGCTTCGTCTGAAGGGCGGTAAATATGCAGATTCCAAAATGACTTTTAAAAGATATGCTTTTTATATACAAAACAAATGTTCCTGCATTTTTCCTCTTGCACTAAACTATCGGATATGCTATATTATAAATAGAAAAGGGAAAGCCACAGAAGCGGCTCTACCCTCAAACAATAACTTTTTACCTCGTAAGATGCAAGCCGTCACTATTGTGAGTAGTGGCGGCTATTTTTGTTTGCCCAGCATGGGCGTTCTCTAAAGGTGAAAGTCCCGAGTGCACATAGGCAACGACGAAGCACATAGCCGAACAGCAAGGGTGTCCGCCGTGAGACGGAATCTGAAAGAAGATGTAAGCAAACATCTGACCTGACGGACAGAAACTGCATATAAGGCTCAGAAATACGGATAAGGTGGCAAAATGCACTAAAGTCCAAAAGTTGCTGGAAGTACGAGTAAATGCGGCAGGCACATGGAGGGAAAAAGTACGCACCTTAACAAGGGAAGTCTCACAGGCGATCTCATTAGCCGTAGTAATAACGAACTGTGAGAAGTCAGCAGAAGCCATAGTAGTGAGGAAGTCCCTGTAATGGGGATGGAGCGAAGGGCTGAACAATCAATAAGTTTGAGTATGTCT
>CATJTQ010000118.1 GCA_949743325.1 uncultured Lachnospiraceae bacterium | reverse complement strand
AGACGACGTGATTTGAACACGCGACCTCTGCGTCCCGAAGAGAGCTGAAATTGTCCTCTCTGCCGCGAATGGCTTTTTATAGCCGTTTCCGCTCCACAAGAAATCCTCTTCAACGGTCTTGTATCCGTTGTTTCCGTGTACTCCGGTGCTGTCTATGGTCAAATATGTGGTCAGCCGAGGTCGACTCGGCAAGATGCTCCATCCCCCCAACCTTTTTCTAATGCCATCATAGAATACGCGAAAACAAAAATCAAGTCAAAAATTGAGCTGCATAAAACAAAGAAAAGCAAGGACTGCATTTTTAGTAATATAGCAATTTAATTATAATGATAACTGATTGTCTGTTAATTTCGCTCAAATTTGTAGTAAAGCGCTGAATTGGGCAAATTTAACAAAAAATCTAAAACTATGGTTGACATTTTTTGCTATATGTGTTATAATGACAATGTATAGCATCTTGAAATGTGATGCATCTTATTATAGAGGTATGTTTATGAGTAAAATATTTGATATCACGGAAAATAAATACAAATGCCAAAAATTTACTCCAGAAAACATGGTTGAAATTATGTTGGATTTAATTGATTATTCTACCGATTTAATGGGAAAAAAGGTGCTAGAAAATTCATTTGGAAGTGGTAATATATTGAAGGTGGTAGTTAAGAGATATATTGATTTCTGCATTTCACAGGGTATTTCATCCGCAAAAATAGCCGAGGGGTTATCAGAAGATATTATTGGGATAGAATATGATAAAACTCAATTTTTAAAATGTAAAACGGCATTGAATAAAATAGCGGCTGAATATGGATTACCATCTGTAAAGTGGAATGTTCATAATTCTGATGCTTTGAGAATGAAATATGACTTAAAGTTTGATTATGTCATAGGAAACCCCCCGTATATTTCATATATAGATATAGATGATGACAGTAAAAAAATGATAAGATCAAAGTTTTCTTCGTGTAAATTAGGAAAGTTTGACTATTGTTATGCTTTTATTGAACTTGGAACACTTAGCCTGTCAGAAAATGGGAAAATGGTGCAGTTGGTTCCTAGTAATATTTTTAAAAATGTTTTCGCCGAAAATTTGAGAGAACTATTAAAACCGCATATATCAGTTATATATGAGTATCCATCGCAAAAAATTTTTGAGTCAACATTAACTTCAACAAGTGTTTTTTTGTTTGACAATGCTTGCAATGAGCAGTGCATAAGATATAAAAATGTGACAGACAATACCGAATATAACATAAGCAGAAATATGTTAGAAGGAAAGTGGGTTTTTAGTAATCACTATCTTTCGAACGATAATCAGGTACGATTTGGTGATGTCTTTAATGCGGCAGTTACAATCGCTACACTTTATAATAAAGCCTTCGTTTTAAGTGAAGAAAAGAAAAATGAGCTTGGACTCGAGAGTGAAATGGTAAAACCAGCAGTAAGTCCGCGTTCTTTAAGATATAGACGGAATGAATACATTATATTCCCGTATATGTATGTTTGCGGTAAGCTTACGCATCTTACTTTAGAAGAGTTTTCTGGGCAATATCCGTTAACTGAATTATATCTGCAAAAGTATAGAAAGGAACTTGATAATAGAAATAGTGATAAAAGCGCCCTGTGGTTTGAATATGGTCGGTCACAAGCGCTGGCACATTTAAACAATTGCAAACTCCTTATGTCAACAATTGTTACTGATAAAGTCGAGGTTTATAATCTTGATGAAAACACTATCCCCTATTCAGGAATATACATAACACAATTACGAGAAGACTACACACTACAATGTGCTGAGCAGATACTTAGAAGCAAAGACTTCATGGATTATGTGAAAAGAATTGGCATTCCTGTTAGTGGCACATCTATTAGAATAACTTGTAACGATGTTAACAATTTTCGATTCACAAGGAGGTAAGTTATGGAGTATTTACAGTATATAGTTGAAGATCGTACTATCGCTGAATTATTGGGCGTTCAGAATTTTACAAATGATGAATCTGCAGTTTTGGAATTGGTGAAGAATGCATATGATGCTAAAGCATTGCATCTAACATTGCGTTTTTCTGATCAAGATCTTATTATAACCGATGACGGTGATGGTATGAATTCGGCAGACATAAAGAAGCATTGGATGCATATCGGAAAAAGTGATAAGAAATATGAAGTCATAGATGATAACAATAACAAAAGGGTTTTGGCTGGCTCGAAAGGTGTTGGAAGATTTGCACTAGCGCGTTTAGGAAGAGAAGTTAAATTTTATTCAAAAAAAGAAGATTTTATAGGTGTTTTATGGAGTACTGATTGGGAAACATCATCTTTAATGGAGAACTATGAGTTAGAAAACCATGGTACCAAAATTGTAATAAGCAATTTGAGAGAACGTTGGAATGAAAAGAAGGTTAAAGGTCTTATAAAGTATCTTTCTAAAACGTATAACGATGATTCAATGTCAATTCTTGTTTCTCATCCTAAAGTTGAAGATAACGTTAAGGCATATTTTCCAGTTCCCCAAATAGGGATAAATTGCTTATCTAATATTTCTATTTCATATAATAGTAAAGCTCATAACCTTATAACTAAGGTCTTCTCTGATGAATTTATTGAGGAGGCAAAAAAATACTGTGAAAATATTGATATTAACAGCTATGAAATCGAGACTAATATATGTGAAGAATTTAAGAATAAAAATGAATGGGATTTGTCTGATGAGGAATTATTATCACATTTAACAGAATTAGGTGATTTTTCGGCAGACTTTTATTTTAATCATAGTTCATCAAAATTGGAGACAGAGAAATTCTTGTACAAGCACCAAGCTATACCCAATTCATTAGATAATGGTGTTGTTTTGTATAGGAATTCTTTCGGCATTTCTTCTTTTGAGGGAGAAAAGGATTGGCTTAATTTGAATAAGCGATCTAGAAAGTCGCCAGCAGCTGCGACACATCCAACAGGAGCATGGAGAGTGCGTGAAAATCAATTATCTGGAAAGGTAATTATTGATAAAGAAACAAATTGGAACTTGCAAGACTTGTCAAATAGGCAGGGGTTGGATGAAAATATATTTTTTAAATTGTTTTGTGAAATAATTCTTGTCGGTATTAACGAGTTTGAACGATATCGCCAAGAAATAATTAGGGCAATCAATACTAAAAACGTTACTGATGTTAAAGAACAGTCTAAGCCAATATCAAATATGGTTTTGTCAAATCCTAAAGCTGTATCGCGTCTCTCTGAACAACAGGCAAGACAATTAGTTGCTGAGATAAAGGAATATCGCAACCAAACAGCAGAGTCAAAACGAGAAAAGACCGATGTTGAAAATCGTTATAAATATGATGTCCGTATACTGAATGTTCTTGCAACAACCGGCTTAAAAGCTTCATCAATTGCACATGAAATGAAAAACGACAGAAACTCCATTTCAGTTAACATTGATAACATTATAGATGCGTTAAAAGAGTACGGCATGTGGGAAGATCTCACAGCCCCCGAACGTACGGCCAAAGCGTATAAAAATATTCCAAGCCTTCTTAGCTCTAATCAAAAAGCATCAAAAAAGATTCTTTCATTTATGGATACGATGCTTTCTGAAATTGAAAAAAAGCAATTCGTTGCTAGTTGGCAAAGCGTATATGATATTCTTAATCACATTAAACAAAATTGGGAAAGGGACTATGCCTTTATCAACTTGTCAATTGTTACAAGTGATGATATATGTTATAATATTTCTGAGGATATTCTCCAAGTCGTATTTGACAATCTAATTTTAAATAGTATTCAACAAAATGATAGTAAACTTCATTTGAATATTTCGATATCAATTGATGAGATGGATGACAAACTTCATTTTATTTATAGTGATGATGGGAAAGGGTTAGACAAAAAGTATTCTACAAATCCTAGAAGAATATTAGAAGTTCATGAAACCACCCGAAAAAATGGTCATGGGCTAGGTATGTGGATTGTAAACAATACGGTATCAATGTCAGGAGGGGAAATTATAACCATTACTTCCCTTGAAGGATTTTCTATTGAATTTACCATTGGAGGCAGAACATGAAAGAAAAAATAAATATCGTCTATGTCGATGATAATCATGATACAATATTAGGTAAGTATTTAGATAAAGAATACTCTAATTGCGATTATGTGACTATATATGAGGAAGTCACTTTTGATACCAGTGCTGGATATGAGAGCTTACTACAAGATACGAGGGTAATTCACGCCAATATTGTAATTATTGACTCGAGATTATTTGAGAATTCAACTGTTTCTGGTTCAAAATTTACAGGTGAAGAATTTAAGCTTATTTTAAAGAAGTTTTATCCTTTTATTGAGGTTATAGTTATAACGCAAAATGAACCTGATCCTAAATTCGGTGTTATTTCTAAATATAAGCATGATCCTGAAATTAGTGGTCCTCAGTATTATGCTAAAATTATGCCATTATATATAAATAATGCAATTCAAAATATTTCAATGTTTAGAAATCTTGCAAATAAGATGGAAGAAAACGAGAGTTGGGAGCCTGTTCTAAAAGAAAAAATAATTTCATCTTTGCAGGGTTTGAATGTTTATGATGAACTTACAAGAAAAGATATAGATGACTTGATATTAGCTTTTAAGGAGATAGAGGTGAAATTAGATGTCTAATGATTACAGAAATACAAAATACGATCCTTTGTTTTCTGATTTAAAATTAAAAAAAGCGGACGTTGAAAAACTTGTAAAGGAGAGGCACCCTCGTTCGAAAGATATGCATAAATATATTTCCATTAACGGTGGACAATTTAAGAAGGAATTTGTAAAATCCTATAATGGTAAATGTGCTTATTGCGGAGTTTCTATAGATATAATTCCGATGTCTCTATTTCAAATTGATCATTTTGTTTATCAAAAATCTGCTGAATTCAGTGGGAGCAAGGCGGCAGCTGGCTCAATTGATAATCTTGTGCTAGCATGTGGTAATTGTAATCATAACAAGAGGGATTTTTTCGTCCCTAGCAATGAACGCGAACATCTGCATCCGGACAATGAATACATATGCAGCACATTTGTTCGCGATAATAACTATTATATTAAAATAGCTGATAAACAGATTCCCAACGAGGTGGTAAAAAAATATTATGAAAAACTCAAGTTGGATTTAGAAATACATAGATTAGACTATTTGTTAATGAGTATGATTGGGTTGCAGACGAAACTGACTGACAAACATCCTGCATATTTGATGTTGGGACAAGCCATAGATTTGTTAAAAAACAAAAGAAATGTCATGGCATAGTTATAATTGATTTTAAAAGCTTTTGACAAATTCCTACTTCTATTATACAGTTTTTGGGGTTGATATTTCCACAGTAAAAATTCCAATATAATTATTTGTCGCGCCGTGAATTTTTGGTCGGAGGTTATATTCCATCAAGTCTAAAAACTGAACTGTGTAAATGTAACAGAATAATAAATTTCTCCAATAACCGCATAAATACTAAACACACAGGGGGCACTCAATCAAATTTGTGTAAAAGCAAATTTGATTAGGCAAGTGGTTCTTGTAAAGCAAGCATGTTAGGAACTTCCTCTTAATCGTCGTGTCCACTTGGATGGAGGTGGTATATGCATCGAAGACGTGAAAATCGTCTCCGCCCAATAGGAAAATATTGAGAGATGGAATCCGATCAGTTGTTGAAACCCACCAAATTTTGTGTGTCAAAAATTGTGCAGCATAAAACAAAGAATAGCTCCCAACCAAGCATCCGTTACTTTACGCCAACTTCACAACCAGCGTCGCAAAAAAGCACCCGTCACGGATATCCGCGTACACCTCTCCGCCCATAAGCGACATCAGCCGTTTGCAGATAAAAAGTCCAAGCCCGTTGCCCTGCACCCTATCCGCGTTGTTTCCACGATGAAAGCTCTCGAATATCTGCGGCAGCTCCTTTGTTTCAAGCGTGCAGCCCGTATTTGATACCGTGATAAGCTCGCAGCCGTCCATTTTATCAAAGCTAAGCTCAATTCGTCTGCCGTCGCCGTATTTTATCGCATTTTCAATCAGATTTTGCAAACACTCCGCAAGACGGTTGGGGTCGCAGGAAAGAATGCAGTCGTCATATTTCCGGATAATAAACTCCGTTCCCGACATGGAAAATGTGGGAGCGTATCTCGCGTTTATTTTTGTGATGATAACACTTAGAAACTCCTCGCCCGGTGTGACCTCAAAGCTCATAAAGTCCTCGCTTGCCGCCTTTGTGATCTCGCTTACAAAACGCTCAATCTCATCCGCGCGGGTATTGATGCTCTCGGCGGCGGCACGCTGTTTTTCCTCGTCCTTGTATAATCCCTTGGCGAGCGCCTTCGCGTTCAACTTGATCGCCGACAGCGGCGTTTTGATGTCGTGGGAAAGTGAGAGCAGCAAGAGTTTTTTCTCCCTTTGCATTGCGATCTCCTTTTTGCGGCTGTCCTCGATACTCTCACGCAGGAGATTCACTCCCCATGTGAATTTGCCGAAAAGACGGCTTTTTTCTTCGGGAATCGGCACGGCAAGATTACCCCGCGCAAGTTCCTGGGGAATATCATTCAGCCTGCCGAACGGCACTATGATATGCCGCCCGATATAATACAAAACCCCTGTCACCAACAGAAACAGCGCACCCAATACGCAATTTACCACCGCAATGCCGTGCAGTCCGCTTTCGACGGTATACTCAACACGGTAAAGCGTTCCTCCCGCTTCCATAATAAGATAATGCTCCTTGGAACGGTAGAGCTCGCCGCCCGTGAACACGCCCGTAATGTGAGGGTATTTTTCAAGGTCATAATCTCCAGTTTCCGATATCTCATCCGCAAGCCGCTTGGCTTCAACACGGTAAATACCGTCGCCGGTGTCTTTCGCTCCCGCAAGAAATATGTTCAAAATCGCCGTCAGCAAAAGAAATACTATAATCACCGCGATACATATTTTTTTGTAAGTTTTCATGCGAACTTATACCCCACGCCCCAGACAGTAACCAAACGCTTGGCATTCTTAGGATCGTCGCCGAGCTTTTGGCGGATACGGTTGATATGCACATGGAGTGTTTGCAGCTCCGAATCGCTGTCGCTGCCCCAGACAGTGCTGAACAGGTACTCTTTTTTCAGAGCCTTGCCTTGATTTTCGATTAAAAGCGCCAGCAAATCAAACTCCTTTGAGGGTAGTTCCGCAGGCTTTCCGTCGATGACCGCCGTTTTATCCGCAAGATTGAGCGTCACGCCGTTCGCCGACAATATATCACGCTGATACCGCCGTTTGAATATTCCCTTGATCTTGGCGATAAGAATATCAATGTCGTATGGCTTTTCAATATAATCATCGGCTCCGAGGTCAAAGCCGTTCAGCATGTCCTCCTTGCCCGTTCTGGAACTTACGATCAGTATGGGAGTATCAGCGTTTTCCCGAAGTTTGGAGCAGACCGCAAAGCCGTTCACATCGGGAAGATTGATGTCAAGCACCACAAGCCTTGCGCCGTATCGTTCAAAAAGCTGCACGGCACGCTCTCCGCTGTCCACGCTCGACACGGTATAGCCTTCCTCACGCAGAAAATCGCTCAGCAAGTCCGCCAGTTCCTTATCGTCTTCCACTATCAGAATATCGGTCATAATATCACCACCTGTTTATTATTTTACCATATTTATAGCAATATAGCAAGAGGTCAGAGCAACCCTCTAACCCCTTACCTCTTTAACTTCTTACTTCTAATTACCAACCTTGTTCCATAAGCCAGTTGTTCAGTTCTCTTTCACGGTCGCGAAGCACCTTATCGCCGCCGTCAAAATGCCCCGTTTCCTTTTCGCCGACGATACCGCCGTCCACGAGATAAAGCACTCTGCTGCACTTGGCGGCTACCTTTGGATCATGGGTAACGCACATGATCGTAGTACCGTCACGGTTAAGCGAGAGCAGCTCGTTCATTACCTCATCGGAGCTTGAGCGGTTGAGAGCGCCCGTAGGCTCGTCGGCAAAGATCATCTTGGGCTCGTTTATCATACTGCGGCAAATGCAAGCTCTCTGCAGCTGTCCGCCCGACACCTCGTTGATGTCGTTGCCGCACACGTCGTCAATGCCGAGTCTGCGCATAAGCGCTCTGCCGCGTTCCTCGGTCTGCCTGCGGCTCTCCGTGTTCTTTTTCGACTGCACCGCGGGGAATATGATGTTGTCCAGAACGGTAAGATTTTTCAACATATACATCTGCTGAAAGATAAATCCCATTTCGTCAAGACGCAGGTCGGCAAGCTCCCTATCGCCCATTTGTGCGATATTCTTTCCGCAGAACAGCGCTTCGCCCGCGGTAATGCCGTCCATACCCGAAACTGTGTAAAGCAGAGTGGATTTGCCCGAGCCTGAGGGTCCCATAACGGCGACCATTTCGCCCTCTCCAACGTTGAAATTCACGTTTTTTAAAACGTTGTTCTGACGCTTGTTTACGATATATGTTTTGCAAAGGTCTTTTACTTCGAGAATATTCATAATAATTCTTCCTTTCTTTATTCAATGCTTGCGGTATCCGAGGATTTGATCTTTTTTGTGTACAGCGAGGTAAAGAACGCGCTGACGACTGTGGCGGCAAGGACGATAACGGGAAATACCGCGTATATCTCTACTGGGGATTGCACATATTCTACGCCCATTTCGAGACCCATTGATCTGAAAATAGGGTCGAAGCAAAGCTTTGTAAGGGGCATACCCAAAAACTCCGCGATAAGTACAGCCGCCGCTGCCGAAATGAAAAATCTTAACGTGTGCTGTCCGTATATTTTGGAGTTTCGTATGCCTATTGCTTTCATAAGCGCGATCTCCGACTGTTCCTTTGCGATAAAGGAACGCTCCATAAGCACGGTGATAAGCGCTGCTAAAATTACTGTAAGAACGATGGACATTTTTTTCACCGCGTCTATGGCGCCGCCCACTCCTGTGGTGTCGCTTACGGTCTCGCCCGCTGTTTTAACGCTTGAAAATTCAGGGTAAAGCTCCTTGATTTTTTCTATTCTGCGTAATACTTCCTTGTCGTCGGGGTCGTCGGTAAATTTTATCTGCGTGCCGGTGGAGCCGCTTGACGTCATATAGTTTATATCGCAATCGTTATGAACCCTTACGGAAATGCCCTGATTTACCATTGACTGATACAGAGCGGTTATGATATACTCCGCCGTTTCGCCGGTAGTGTAGTGCACGGTAACGGTATCGCCTATTTTCGCACCCAGCTCTTTTGCCAAAAGGGTCGTTATTGCAATTTCATCGCTGCTTTGCGGAGGAGTGCCCTCTGAATAATCGTACATATCCGGTGTTGTTCCCGTGCCCTGAAGCATGGCTGTCTTGCTTTCACATTCGCCGTATTTTATCATCGAATAAATATAATATTCCGTCATACATTCAGCGGGCATACCGTTTTCCGCAAGGGTCTGTTCCATATCCTCAAGATAAATTTTGACCTTTTCGTGTCCGTCCTCGGTCAAGAATTTCATAGCCTCGTCGCCGATGTCCGTGACGATGTGGCAGTCCGCCTGACCGAAATATTTCAGCAGCTTTCCGCTTTTAAGAGACGACGTGGCGTTGGAAAGTATTATCAGCAGCGACGTACACAGAAAGAATGTAAGAATAATGACGGCGTAGCGTTTGGGGCTGCTTACAATATCGTTTGCGGCAAGGAAAGCCGTCGTACTCAGCTTTGACCTTCCAAGGCGCATAACGCTCTTTTTGCGGAAGCGTTCCCCCGTCTGTCCGTTTCTTACAGCGTCGATAGGGGACATTTTGCTCACCCTGCCGGTGCAGCACAGACAGAACAGGAGGATCACAGCCGCTGTCAGAATCGCGCAGATAATGTTGACAAAAACGGTATTTCGGACGCTTATAATTATCGAATTGATTGACAGGCTCATAAGCATTTTGCCGAACGGATAGCTGAACACCAGACCGATCGCCGCTCCGACAACGGAAATAGCCAAGTATTTTGTAAGGTACAGTCCCCGAATTTTAATGTTCCGTATGCCTATTGCTTTCATAACGCCTATCTCGCGGAACTCCTCGGAGAGGGTAAAGGTTATGGTGAACCGCAGCACCGCAAAGGATACGATTATAAGAATAATGCTCACCACAAGAATAAGACCCGTGATTATCATATCAAAAATATAAGCTTTATTCAGTGTTTCAGTCCCGGCAGAAAAGGTAAAATCGTCGGATATATCCGCTATCTGTGATAGGGTCTTGTCAAGGTCGGCGGTGTGTATGTATAAGAATTTCTCGCCGTACGTATTTTTTATCGTCTCGTCGGACATATATTCGTCAAAGTCCTCGCCGCTGATAATAAACCTTTTAATGCCTATCAATTCCGTGCCGCAGACAGCGTCCTTGAAGCCGCCCGCAAAGGTAAATTCACGGCTTACGCCCTCTATTGTGACAGTGATCTTGTCGCCTGCTTTAAGTCCCATGTTATTCTCCGTGTAACGGACAGCGTAGATCATTCCTTTCGGTACGGTTTCAAGAATACTTCCGTCGTCGAGAAAATAATTTATCCCCATATCTCTGTCGCTCTGTAACACCAATACCTGATTGATATTGGAATCGTTGAGCGATCCGCCCTCCCGCGTAATATTGGATCGGGACATACGAACGGCCTCCTCAATGCGGAACTCGTCTATCGCGGAGGCGTTTTCAAGCGTTCCGTTAATGTCCTTGTCGATGGATCTGTTTTCGCTCATCGCCCAGTAATCGGGCACGTCCGCCATTTCAAAATAGCTGTCCAGCGCGGTCGTCGCGGTGATAATGTTGCTCACGCCCGAGGACATGAACATAGTCGCGAGTATTATAAATACCAGCAGAATAATGTTCATCGTCCTCTTGCGTTTAAGGTCTTTTTTCAGTATCCTCAGAAACATAGCGTATACCTCTTTTCCGGCGTTTGTTTTTCTCTATGTTCCTATTATAGCATATAAATTCTTAACAAGTCTTTAACTTTTGACGGAATACAAAAAATTATTATACAATTGCCAAAACTAAATAAACGGATAATGCGGCTTAAACTGTCAATATAACTTTAAATGAATATAATTATGTATATTTAGAGATAAGCAATTCAAAAATTGAGCCGCCTTAAACAAAGAAAAGGCGCATGAATAGTTGAGGCGGCGAATTGCCGACTCAGCTTTTTATTTCCGAATCTCCACATAGTACTGTTCAAAAGAGATATCACCCGCCAAGGCTTTGTCCCGAATATCCGAGGCGAATCGTGACCACTTCTCGAACTCCGCAACCGTCATTTTCTTTTTCATATAGCGAGCATAATGTGCTTTATAAGCGCGGTTGTATGTTTGCCAAATCGGATCGTTCTTGCATTTTTCGGCGTAACGGTGTTTAGAACCAATGTCCCGGCAGGTCTTGTCCAACTCGTCGGCAAGCAGGTTGTCGCAGTATGTATAATACCAACCGCCGCGAATCAAGAAGTACTTCCCGCAGTTTTTGCAGCGATTGGGAAGATAGTTCTGAGCTATACCGCGGAAGAAATCATAGTATAAAAAAGAGCCTAAATCGGTGAACTTTATCTCCTCACAGAGAATAGAATTGCCACTCTCATCAAGTATGGATTTGTATCCGAACGATTGCATTCTGCACTTTATTCGTTCAAAATTCAGTCCTTTGGAGCGATTATATTCCGTGAAGTAACGTGCCGTCTCGTCGGAGGTGGGGAATGCCTCATTTCGGTTAAGCCAATCACAGATAAACGGCTTATAAGTCTGATGAACTTGAAGATATGCGGTCAAGAAGTCAATGTATATATCGAAAAAAGAATCAATACTACTGTTCAATTCGCGCAGATCATCGGCAACATCTTCGTCTGCCAAGTCGTCTTTTTTGAGTGGTCGAAGATCAAATCTGTTCAGCCGAAGGAAATAATTCCCGATATCGTCTTTCTCGCCGTAGCCGTATTCGTTTGTGAAATCCTCATCAACACGACCAAGCGCATAGTCCATAGAATCAAGCCCGTCCTCGAAAAAGCGGTCGTAGCCGTTCAGGATATCGTCTAACTTTATAACGGAGTAGCCCAACGTTCTATCAAACGGCGGCAGCGAAAAAATAATTCGATCGATATCTTCAAGCACACTCATAGCAGCGTAAACATTGTCGTTATATCTCGAAAAAATATAGTGATCCATATATGGAGAGATGGTCAGACTGAGTTTAAAACTCTTAAGTTTGCCTACAAAATCCGAGTCCAAAATATATTTTACGCGCCTGTCATTCAAATAAGCGATGAGAATTTCGTTGGAACTGTATTTGAATTTTTCGTTTATATAAACGTCATTGTCCCAAAAGTAAGCCTTGAAATTGAACACGAGAACCTCCGAAAAATTTTTTTAAAAAATAGATAATGAGATAACAAAAATAGAGAACTACGTTTAATTATAACATATCTATTGAAATTTTGCAAGAGGTGTGCTAAAATAAAGCAGACGGTCAAAAGCGGTTAAAAAATACCAATCTGCTCTTGACCGTCATAAAAATTTTATCGGAGGTCAGAAATTTGAAAGAAGCATTATACACAAGCTATGAGGAGCTGCCGCTGTTCTTAAATGCGGAAACGCTCGCCAAGCTGCTCGGGGTTTCCGTATCAAGCAGCTATGAATTGATGTATGAAAAGGACTTTCCTGCAATAAGAATAGGTTCTCAGTTGGTCGTTCCCAAAGAGAAATTACAGCATTGGATAGATGAAAAAATGGGAAAGTGAGGATAATATTTGAGCAAGAAATATTCAAAACGCGATCCGATCAAGGATTACTTTCCACTGCCTAATGAGATATTCTGCCTTGGGCTTTCCTACGGGGAAATAGCAGTATACTCATATTTGCTCTATCGTGAGAACAGGAAAACGTTCCAATGCTACCCAAGCTATAGGAGCATTGGCAAAGCACTTAGAATGTCCCGAAACACGGTCAGCAAATATGTTCAATTACTCGTTGATAAGGAGCTTATATCCACAGAACCGACCAGCATTTTCACTAAAGACAACAAGAAACTCAACGGAAATCTACTATACACGATACTCCCGATTGAGCAAGCCAAGCAGTATTTTTACAAGCGTCAACTTGAAGATTTTGACCGAGCAATTGCAGAGGACAAGCATAGGAAACGACTTGAGAAACTCAATCTGAAACCCAATAAGCAAGCTGTTTGACGGACTGTAGGGGCAAAAAAAGGCAGATATTATTTGAAAGCAGGACAAAGCGAGGGGTCGGCAAGCCGCCCCCTCACAGATCACATCGGACGGCAGAGCCGACCGTTTAAGGATATTATCGAAAAAAGAAAATCAGAAAAAGAGCAGTCTCAAAATAAAGACAAAAAACCGCTGGACTTTT
>CATJTQ010000117.1 GCA_949743325.1 uncultured Lachnospiraceae bacterium | reverse complement strand
TGTTTGGCTAACTGCACACGGCTTAATCCTAGCCTAGCGCGTTCAGCATCTATGTTTGGAAACATTTTTTACCCTCCCTTTATATTTACCCAAATTGAGTAAATTTATATTATAATTATATTCCCGATATGGGCAAAAGTCAATACACTTTTATAAATTAATTACCCAAAACGGGTAAAATTTTATTGACATTTCATCTAGGTACATATATAATATTTATAAAAGGAAGGGGGCCATATCAAAATTGAGCATTTCAGAAAGACTTATTGAAATCCGCAAAAATAATGGTTATACCAGAACCCGTTTGGCCGATGAACTAGGCAAACCTTATCGCACTATAACCAATTATGAAACTGGAGAACGTGAACCTGGACATGATTATATTATTCAAATAGCCAAAATGTTTAATGTAACCACAGATTATATATTAGGACTATCTGACAATCCACATATAACATCAGATAACAAACAAACCAGATTAACATCAAATGCAGAAATAATTCACATAAAAAAATACCGAGCTCTTGACACTTACGGTCAGGAGGCGGTATCAGGATTATTGGAAACTGAATATAAACGCTGCCAAGAACAAGATAAAGAGGAACTTTCTGCTCCATTAACTGGTGATATTATTTATTTACCTGACCCTATTCAATCTGCCTCCGCAGGTTACGGACAGTTAGCTGATGATGACACAGCTGATATGATAGCAATTCAAGCAAATCCAATAACCTCTAAGGCCCACTATATTATGCGTGTTAGCGGTAAAAGTATGGAACCAAAATTTTTTGACGGCCAGCGCGTACTGGTACGCAATCAGCCAACTATTGAACCCGGCGAGATTGGAATTTTTATTATTGGAGGTGAACGATTTATAAAAACCTATCGTGGCGACCACTTGGAAAGCACCAACCCAGATTATCCAGATGTTCCCGTTGATAATTATTCAAAATGTATTGGCAAGGTGCTAGGTATTCTGCAAGATGATTGGATAGTTAAATAAAAAAGGAGAATTAACAATGAAAAAAATTTTTACAACCTTATCTTTTATTCTAGTCGTATGTTTATTTACAGCCTCTTGTGGTAACAGTGACACTCCATCTACTAGCCAAAACACTGATAACAACAATCAGCAACAAGAACAAAATCAAGAAGTTGAAGTTTCAGAGAACTTTAAAATAGGTGATACAGCAACTTTTAATGATTGGGAAATCTCTGTAACAGAATTTTCATTCAAAGACAAGCTTGCAGATAATGATTATTTTTATTTTTCGCCAGATGAGGGGAATAAATTTGCTGTTGTATCATTGCAAATAACAAATACCAGTAAGGAAGCCCAAACGTTTCTTCCCTCATTTAGTTACGGTGACGATATTAGAGCTAGAATTTGCTATGCAGATGAATATGAATATCAAGCAACTAATCTTATAGGATATGAAGCAGAATTACATGATTCTGCAATGAATCCACTGACAACCAAAAACGGAGTTATTGTATTTAATGTACCTGAACTTGTTACAACCAGTGAAGAAAGTCTTGTATTTACTATTTATGCCGGACAAGATAGCATAAGCTTTGACTTACGTTAAAAATCCTTTCTAACAGGAGAATGTTTGGATGAACAAATTAAAACAGTACTTAAATATATTATTTGGCATTCCATTATGCCTTTTAGGAGCTGCCCTTTTATGTTTAATTCTATTTTCGGAGGACAAAACATCTTCATTAATTGTTATCACTATTGCTGCAATTTGTTTAATCCCCGGAATATATTTACTTGCTAATACTAAATACTTTAGTCAATTATCCAAACAAGCAAAACAGCACAAACAGGAGGCTGATGAATACTATCAGCAAAAAAAAGCAGAAGCAGACCAGTATTATCAGAATAGAGCCGGAGCGGCCTCCTTGCGTCTGGAAAATGAACAGGGCGACTTAGATATTCTTGAACGAAAAAAACAAGAGCTGCTTAATGAAATTGAGCTTTTGGAAAATACAACGCTCGTTGGATATTCTCAAATATATATTGATGAAAACTACACATCCGAACAATATAAAAATGAATTAGCAATGCTTAAACTAACTGAAACAGAATTAATTAAATCTAATGCCGCCGTGCAGGTTTTTCTTGAACAAACACGCAAAAGCGCAAACGATAACACAAAACAAATTTTAAGGTGCTTTAACGCTGAAACTCAAATTATAATAAATAGTGTAACATCTTCCAACATTGACCGCATGCGTGGCAAAATTACCAAAAGCTATGAAATATTAAATAAAATTTTTGCAGTGGATGGGGTTTGCCTTACTCCCAGTATTTTGGAAAATAAGTTAGCTCAATTAATTTGCACCTATAGTTATCAACTTAAAAAGGAAGCTGAAAAAGAAGAACAAAAACTTATACGCCAACAAATGCTGGAAGAAGAAAAAGTTCGTCGAGAAATAGAGTTTGAGAAAAACAAACTTGAAAAAGAAGAAAAGCAATTCAAAAATGAAATAAACAAATTAATGAAATACTTGCAAAAAGCCAATGATATTGAGAAACAACTTTACATAGATAAAATTCATGAACTTGAAGATAAATTGGCTTTATTAGAAGCAGACCGTGAACAAGTTCTACAAAGAGAACAAAACACCAGAGCTGGCTTTGTTTATGTAATATCCAATATTGGCTCTTTTGGCGAGGGCATTTACAAAATAGGTATGACAAGGCGTTTGGAACCAATGGATAGAATAAAAGAATTAGGCAGTGCCTCAGTTCCTTTTGAATTTGATGTTCACGCTATGATTTTTAGCGAGGACGCTCCAGCATTAGAAAATATACTACATAAAACATTCCGCAAATATGAAGTAAATAAGGTTAATCAAAGAAAAGAGTTTTTCCGTATTCCGCTGTCTGAAATTGAAAAAGTTGTAACTGAAAATCATAACGCCACTGTTATTTTTACAGAAATTGCTAAAGCTGAACAGTACAGAGAATCGCTCCGTATAGCTGAAGCAGAATCTGACAATAATATTGAACCCAATCAAGATAATATTGTTGAAGATACGCCCATTTATTATGATACCGAAAATTATATTCACACAAAATGGGGCATATATGAAAAGCCTGTTCCTTACACAATTAAAATTGAGTATGGAGCCAGACAAGATGTCAAAAGAGTTTTCTAAATAAAAAAGCCCCCTGACCTGGCGGCAACCAAAGAGGCAATAAGCTAAATTAAAAAGGAGGCATTAAACAATGGACTATGTTGTGAAATTTACCTGGGAC
>CATJTQ010000116.1 GCA_949743325.1 uncultured Lachnospiraceae bacterium | reverse complement strand
TTGTGGAACATACTCCGAATATACTTCTTTTTCAATTCCAAGAGCCATCTTTAATGCAAGTCCCGCATCATCTAAATCCACTTTCCCATCCTGATTCACATCTAATTTTTGGTAATTAATAATTTCATTATCTTTGATATTAAGCGCATATTTTAACACATCACGCGTGTCGTCCAACTCTACCTTTCCATTACTGTTTAAATCTCCAAAAGGATCATTAACACCCTTTTCTATAAGCTGAGCAATCTTATTAAAGTTCTCTTCCTGCACCTCATAAAAAGGAAGCCCATTATCTTTTGCAATTTTCTGAATCGCAGAATCTGGCTGTCCAAAAAGAACTGAATTATCTGAAAAGGCATCGCCGCTAATTTCAGTTACCTCCTCAGGAACATAAATATATTTCGCAGTTACACATTTAAACGCATCCTTAGATATAGATTTTACAGTTTTGGGCACAGTCAGATGTCTGTCTGTACATTTAGCCGCGTCATATAGAATATTATTCACAATTACCATACCGTCTCTATCTGCCAGATTATCACAGCCCTTAAAAGCGCTTACACCAACCATAGTTCCATCTGGAATATTAATGTTTCTTAGACTCCTGCAGTCCCGAAAAGCATTTTCCCCTATATACCTAACTGTCGCAGGTATAGTAACTTTTTCCAAGTTCTGTGAATTCTCAAACGCACCTCCATCAATAGTCTCTAATCCATCAGGAAGCTCCGCCTCTGTTAATCCGCTTGTAAAGAAACTTTTCTCTCCAATATTTTTTAAACCGGAATTAAAATGTACTTGTTTAATGCATTTGCTGCTAAAAGCTCTTTTTTCAATAGTTGTCACATTAGCAGGCAAATAAATATAATAATCAAGGAAGTTCTTTGAGGCAAACGCATAGCTGCCAACAATTTCTGTCTCTGCCGGCAGTATAAGTTCACGTTCTCTTGAATTTTCGTGAAAACACTTATTATATGTATCAGTAAAATTGCGATATCCAACAAGACGATTACCAATAAACTCATAATCATCCTTTGTCCAATATGCTTCTCCGTTCTGACTCTCAGACTCCCCTATTGACTGAAATTCAATACACTCGGCGGATTCTGAATTCTTACAATACGCCTCTGCATAAGAACCCGAATAACCTTTTATTGTAAGCTTTGCGTCAGAAAACTCATTCGTGTTTCCCAGTTTATATAATAAAACATGATACTCATTACCGAGATATTCCAATCCGTCAGGAATTTCTAATTCTCTTTCCGGCGAACCACATTCAAAATCTCCCATATGTTTAAGAGTTTTTGGGAATTTTTTTATAGTAGAATTCTCTCCAAATGCAAAATCAGGTATAAATTCAATACCATCACTAAAATAGATATTATGAGCAGAACGAAATGCCTTTGGTGCAATTTCTTTTAATGTACTTGGCAGTTTGACTTCTACTATTCTATAATTCTCAAAGTCTAATAAAGTTCTTCTAATCTCAGTCACGCCTTCAGGAACATCGATAAATCTGTTCATTTCAAACTTTCCGGTCTCTTTGTCTATTAGATAAAATGAAACATAATGTAATACCCCATTAATTATTACTAAACCTTGCTCATCCGTCAAATCTTCACAACCATAAAAAGCCATATCACCGATTTTAGTTGTCTCAGGTATTGAAACTTCTTTCAGGCCGCTGCCTGAAAATGTCCAATCTTTAATTTCAATTACACTTTCAGGCACCACAATGCTCTCTACATTTTGCCAGTCAGTGTTCTCTTTTCTCTCAATCGCAACAACACCGTCAGGCACAACCATTTTGGGGTTAGTTCCTATATAGTCAATTAAAATACCATTTTCGACAATACAGCCATTATCATATATATCAATTTCTGGACTTGATTTATATATATCATATTTATCTGTAAAAGGATACCCTCTTTCAGAGGCCTCCGCTGCAACTGAAGCAGCTAATAAAACCAAACAAGAAAAACCGCTTATTATTTTCTTTAAATTCATAAATTCACCTACCTTTTATATAATTTAATAAAGAAAGCCCCTCACAACTTGCGGGGACTTTTGCTATAATAAATTATTGACTAGCTAAATTACTGCTTATCTTTTATTTTCCCCCTTAAATATACACTACTACATATTTGTTTCATTTGCAAGTTAATATTTGTCAGTTCTGCATCGATCCTTATGTTAAATCATGTTACTTACAGTCAGCACAATAAAAATAAGCTGATTATCAACTCATTTGACTTACCTTCTCAGTTTACCTTATCTTTTAATCTTTTTCTTTTTAATCCGTTTTCTTTTGCCCGCGGATACCAGAAGCACAAAGAAGAGGCTATTTTCCAAAGAAATCTGGGCCAATTCGGTGAAACAAATAAATCTTCGCCCTTATTCAGAGATAATATATTATTGCTCAGTTTTTGAAGTGCAATTCCAATACTCTTGTTAGGTCCATGACCTAATGGCACATCTTTAATAAATGTAAGCATTTCCCCTGCCCCGATACCAAGCGTTTGACCATAGGTAAGACCAACAGCATTACACCAATTTTTCATAATATCCGCAGCTATATAATTTTGCCGCCCCTCATAAAATCCATTATTAATCAAACAATAGACCGTAATATTATTATTACTGAATCCTCTTCTTTCAAGCTCAATAAGAAAGCGCAGCAATTGTGAATTCAAACTGTCAATATACAGAGGAAATGCAAATATAAGTACATCATTGTTTTGTATTTGTGAAAACTGCGTTTTGGATAAATCAGCCCTACACACGTTGTATGTTACTACGTTTTTTCCCTTAATAAATGTCAGTAAATATTCAATAAGCAATTCGGATGTACTTTTACTAGCTTTGGGACTTCCGTTTATAATGCAAATTTTCATATATCAGTTACCTCCCTGTATAATTTTTCTAATGAGTTAGAAAAAGAAATATGATAATTTTTTACATCAAAATTCACACAATTTGCTTTTACCAGTTTCTCAGCCGTTTCTCTTTCTTCTGTAGTAATATTTTCGCCATAAAAATGTACTGCAAGCTCCATATTGTTTTGATAACGTCTTTTATGATGCGTTTCGTTATTTCTTATTTTGAAGAATGGAAGCAGCCAAGAAATACTTCGGTCTAAAACATTTTTCACAAACGGACTGTAACAGCCATAATAACATTGGCTGATAACGGTTACTTTCTTGCTCTTAGAAATTAGTTCTCCCATGTCATCATATCCATCCTTCAATACACAATTACCAGGAGTTTTTATCCAGCAGCCAAAGCATCCTATACAATGTCTTATTGACCCAGAATCGGAAATAATATAAACATCGTCGTTTATCTTGGGAAATAGTGAATGAAATTGCTCATTGCTTAAATCATGTATTATAATATTCATTCTTTTGCCTCCTATGTTTGATAAGGTATAGTTATAGACTTAATAATTTCCTCTATTCTTGTTTCCCAATTATCATCATATTCAATATTAGGCATCGTAACAATGGCAGCTAGCCCATGTACCAAAGCCCACATTGCAATAATCTTATTCTGTATCACTTTTTCTGGAAGTTTTACTTTACGAAAAATCGAAGCAGCAGTTTTCTGCAAAATAGCTAATGGAGTATTTTCGTCTGTTACAGCATTTTCAAGAGATAGTTTTATGCTAATATTTTTACGTGAAAACAAAAAATCATAGTAAAATGGATTTTGATAAAAAAATATCACATATGTCTTTCCAAGCATAAGAAGCAAGGATGGACTGTCTTTATATTCTATAGATGTTTTTTCTAGGGCTGCAGAAAATAAATCCATCACATAGTGCTGCATGGCAACTATAAATTCATCTTTTGTCTTAAAATGAGCGTATGGTGCCGCATTGCTAACGCCACACATTTCAGCTATTCTGCGCAAAGATAACGCTTCCTCCCCCTCCTGTTTAATGAACTCTATTCCTGTTTCAATTAAAGCACGCCGTAAATCACCATGATGATATGACTTTTCTTTCATTTAACTATCCTCCAATCTTTACACCGCTTAGATTGTACCATTTAATCTTATCAATGTAAAGATTTATAAAAAAACTTGTATAAAAATTGAAAATCAAATCAAATTCTAATTAACAACTGCTATAATTCTGTATGGAGGTTTATATATGTATAAAAGAATATTAATAATTGAAGATGAGACAGCTATTCAAAAAATATTATCAGAACCGCTTACCTTTGCAGGATATAAAGTTACAATCGCTTCAGATGGGCTTGAAGGCATCAACAAATTTAATAAAGAAAACTTTGATCTTATTTTATTGGATATAATGCTGCCCAAAATTGATGGATATACAGTATGTGAAATGATACGTCACAAGTCGCAAATTCCAATAATCCTTTTAACCGCACTTGATTCGGAAGATGCACAGATAAAGGGTTTTGATAAACTAGCTGATGATTATATAACAAAGCCCTTTTCCATAAAGCTGCTGTTAAAGCGTGTTGAAGCTCTATTGCGGAGAACGTCTGCTGATACATTATCTGATATTATATGCTATAAAGAAATTACATTAAGCCAGACAGAACGGAAAGTTACTGTTAATGGACAAGAAGTTGCACTTACACATCTCGAATATGAAATATTATTGCTGTTTCTAAAAAACAAAGGACGCGTTTTCACAAGAGATGATCTTCTTAACCTTGTCTGGGGATATGATTTTGTAGGGGATGCAAAAGGCGTGAATTTTCATATTATGAATTTAAGAAAAAAACTGAATTCAGATTATATAGAAACTGTCAGAGGGGTGGGATATAGAATTGCGAAAGAAGATTAAAAACAGCTTAAGTATAAAAGTGTTTTTATGGGTTTTTTTAGCTCTTTCAATTTGCAGCATATTAATTTATGGTATTATTTTAACCGTTTTGCCTAAACAATATCAGATTACATTTAACAAAACTTTAGAGACCAATTCGAAAAATCTTATTGCCAAAATAAGTGATATGCGATATGGAGACGCAGTCAGAGAAATCAACAATTTCTGTATTCAAAATAATTCAGCAGCAAAACTAAGTGATGGAAATGGAGCTTTGAGCTTTGGGGATATAGCGGGGGCACAATTAAGCGATTTTACTTCTGCAACATCAAGCATTGCAGCATCTGTTACTTTTATAGATAGCGAAAAAGAATATTCACTTGTCATATCTTCAATATCGGAGACTTCTGAAAATATCTCAAATCTAATGCTGCAATTTCTACCTGCCGTCCTTGTAATTATTTTTGTATTATCCTTTTTAAGCGCATTTATCTGCAGCAAGGTAATTGTTGCACCCATTGCGAAAATTAGTCAGATTTCTAAACGAATGACAGCTCTTGATATGACTTGGAAATGTGATATAAAAAGCAATGATGAAATAGGCGTTCTTGCAGACAGCCTGAATAAAATGGCAATGCGGCTCCAGGAAACTATGAAAGAATTAACAAACGCAAATAATCAGCTGACAGATGACATAGATAAATTTAAAACATTAGAAGAACAGCGCAAAAACTTTTTTGCTGCAGTATCTCATGAGTTAAAAACGCCTTTAACTATTTTAAAAGGACAAATTGAAAATATGATTTTTGGGTACGGCGATTATAAAAATCACGATAAATATCTTCCTGAAGCACTCAATGCAGCAGAAGATATAGAACATCTAGTCAAAGAAATTATTGCAATATCCAAAATGGAAAATATGAACTTACAAGATACACTGCAGCGTATCTCGCTAAAACAATCGGTAAATTACATTATACAGGCGATGTTACCACTTGCACAAGACAAGAATATTCAAATACACCAAAATATCAATACAGATATCATTTTATCTGTCAACCCAAATCTTTGGAATAAAGTTCTGTCTAATATTATTGGAAATGCGGTTAGACATTCTCCTTGTAATGAAAATATTTTCATCTCTCTGCAATATTGTGCAGACAAATACGTGTTTGTTGTAGAAAATACCGGAACATTTATTCCAGAACCTGAACTTTCTCATATGTTTACGCCTTTTTATCGGGCAGACAAATCAAGAAGCAAGGCTACCGGAGGAAGCGGTCTGGGATTGTATATTGTTAAAACAATACTTGATTTGCACAATATATCCTATTGTATAAAAAACACCGCTAAAGGTGTAGCATTTTTTCTCTATATAAACTAATAAGAATTGTTCTCCATAAACTGTCAGCCATCCGCCGACAGTTTTTTATTATTTAAGGTCTCTGTAATAATTAAAAATATAACAGTTTTTTGACGTAAACTTATTGCATACAAGCAAAACATTTATCTAATTGCTGCAAAAATAAAACAAACAAAAACCTTATAAAAATCTAATCTAATACTAATTAAAAGACTGTATTATTTACTCAAAGAAAGGAGTTGAGTAAAATCCTATGCAATAAGCTTATATAATCATAAAATTGTTTTGAAGCAAAACTATACACAAATAATTAACTGCGGCTGCCGCTGTATATTTAGCTCGAAACCGTTTGGCTTTTTGCTCATGGAAAAAATTTTATGACATCTATACAGAGAACCTTTACTTATATAACACGCAAAAAGGGAAAAACGATCAGTCTATTTCTGATTATATTTATCGTCGCCGTATTTTTAATTTCATGTTTTGGCGTCCTGAATGCGTCACAAAAATTATCAAAAGATATTAGAACTTCTATTGGAGCTGCCTTCTATATAAGAGCAAACACTGAAATGTCAGTGAATGCAAACGGCGAAACCGAGATAAAAGAAAATAAAATTCATATCACCAAAAAAGAGATAGACGCGATTATGAATACAAACGAGATAAAATATTGCAATCCTATCAATTATGGTTTTGCCAAAAGCGATACAATTCAATTTGTTAAAGGTGATAAGCACAATGATGATAACAATATGGGAAAGGTGACAGCACTCCGTTTTTCTGCACTTGCAACCGACTTTCTTGATGAAACAGCCATTTTAATTCAAGGAAAACATATAAATGAGTCCGACAACGCAAAAATACTTATCAGTGAAAAGTTAGCAAGCACTAACAATATATCGGTTGGCGACTCAATAACATTAACTCATGCCAGCCTAGGCGAAGCCGACGGAGAATACATAGATGAAATTCCCATCAAAACCGCCTATATTCAAGTTGAAGTTTCAGGAATATATAAGCTAAATATAAAGGACACACCAATGAAACCAACAGCGGGAATCTCTGAAAATGAGATATATGCAAGCCTTGATATATTGGACAAATTGGGTGAAAGCGAAATCGGAATCTATACTGGAGAAATTGACTTTTATATTGCCGATCCTGCTCAGCTTAACAATATTACCCAAAATGTTCAATTATTACAGTCTATTGATTGGTCGACACATTTTATCAGAACCAATGATTTTCAATATTCTAAAATTGCTGAACAACTATTTTCTCTCGGCAACTTGGTAAAAATACTGCTTATCCTTGTTTCAACTGTCAGCGCGGCAGTTTTAACATTACTCCTAACAATGCAGATGCGAAGCAGAATGCAGGAAGCGGGAATTTTACTTAGCATTGGAATATCAAAAAGCCAAATAATAACAGAATTTCTTCTGCAAATATTATCAGTATCTATAATTGCACTGATTTTCTCTTATATTGTTTCATTTGGAATTACAAATTTGCTAGCACATAACCTGTTTAGCGGGCTGCAGCCTAAAATATTAAACGATGAAACACTAATATCGGGATTTATCAGTGATTTTCAAATAGAAAACTATCTAAAATTAAGCGGATTAAAAATATTACTGATATATTTTTGCCAGTTAATTGTGATTATGTCTTCAGCTTTGGTTTCATCAATTATAATTATGCGGCTAAGGCCAAAAGAAATTTTATCAAAAATCAGCTAGGAGGATTTAAAATGAGTTTTATTATAAGATCATATTTATATTGCAAAAGACAACGATTTAAAACTTTTATATTATTTTTGATACTGACTCTTATTGCAGCTTTTATGCTTACCGGAATTGCTGTTCGTGATGCAGCTAATAAAGGAACTGCAAATGTAAGAACATCTATCGGCGGAAAACTAGAACTTAATCTTGACACAGAAGGTCATATGGGAAGCGGCGAACAAACCGAATGGGGAACTACATACTGCTACAATGGAGATTTCATTACTCAAGATATTGTAGATGCAATAAGTAAAGTTGACGGTGTTGTGTATTACAATACTGAGGAGACAGGCGGTTACTATGGTGCAGGCGTTAATTTCAAATATTTACCTGCTGAATATGGATTAAGCTACACGCCATATGGAGAATCATCGAGCTATACTGTAACATTGTCATCAGAAAAATGTAAAGATTTCCAAAGCGGCAAATATAAATTAGTCAGCGGCAGACATATTACACCCAACGATAAATATGCGTGCTTAATTTCAAAAGAACTTGCCGATTATAATAAATTATCTGTTGGAGATAAAGTTAAAATGTATTCTCTTGACTCAGATTCTCAAGCGTCGTTCGAAATTGTAGGAATTTTTGACGGCACAGAAGGTTCTCAAGGAAATGCTTTGACGGTTGATCAGATACCGGCAAACTGCGGTTACTTAGATTGTGCTTCAGTATATGATATTTTTAAAGATATTGATGATGAGGGTTACTCACAATTAACTATATATGTAAAAGACCCTGTTAATATTCAAAATATATACAATAAAATTTCTGCTCTGCCTGAATTAAAAGGAAAAACATTAAAACTTTCCATTGATACCGATGAAATAGACGCTGTATCCACACCTTTAACATCTCTGCAAAAATTAGTAAATACTACAATTATTATTATCGCTATTGTCAGTGTAATAATATTGACAATTCTCCTGTCTATCTGGATTAGAGGGCGCAAAAAGGAAATTGGAGTTCTGCTATCTATTGGCAAGAGCAAATATAATATAATTATGCAAATCTTTACAGAGACCCTTTTCGTGGCTGTTATTTCATTTGCAGCATCAGTACCATTAAGTTTTTATTTGTCAAATAATCTCACAATATTTTTCATTGCAAAAGTTACTGCGAAAACACCCGATCTGAATATACACATTGATACTGCATATATGCTTCCATTATATTTAATAGGCATATTGTTAATTGCTGTATCAGTTATCGCATCATCATGGACAATTGTCCGCTTACATCCAAAAGATATTCTTACGAAAATAAGTTAAGGAGGAATTGTAAATGAGTATTTTAAAAATATGTAATGTTAATTATTCTTATGACGGAAGCAAAAAAACCCTTAAAAACATTTGTGCAGAATTTGATAAAGGAAAAATTTATGCAATCCTCGGTCCGTCAGGATGTGGAAAAACAACATTGCTTTCCCTGCTTGGAGGATTGGATGAACCATCTGACGGACAAGTCCTTTTTCAAGGAGAAGATATATCAAGAAAAGGACTTGCATGGCATCGAAAAAATAATGTAGCGTTTATTTTTCAAAGTTACAATCTAATTGATTATATGACTCCTGCCGAAAACGTGGCTCTGACATCAAAACTAACACCGCTGCCTATCTTGGAACGTTTAGGTCTTACAAAAGAAGAAGCTAGACGAAACGTTTTGAAACTATCAGGAGGACAACAGCAGCGAGTCGCAATCGCCCGTGCTTTAGCTTCTGACGCAAGCGTTATCCTTGCGGACGAGCCTACAGGTAATCTTGATGAAGATACCGCTGATGAAATTACAAAAATTTTAAAGGAATGCGCTCATCAAATGAACAAGTGTGTAATAATCGTAACTCATTCTAATGACCTTGCAAAACAAGCTGATGTAATCTTTCGTCTGAAAAAAAATGAGTTATTTGTTGCTTCATGACTAAAAGGGGCTATCGTAAAACGGCAGAAGCTACAATATATATAATTTGAATATCTGAGGATATAACAATATATTGTTTACGGATCTCGTCTCCTGGCATCCCCTTATTTATTATACTGCTTCCAATATATTTTTACGTTGTGACTACTGATAAATGCAGGAAAAATACATAACAGAGTGTAACAAAAAATGTACCGCTTTAAAATAATTAAAAGAAAAAACGGAAATACCCATTTTATGGGTATTTCCGTCTTCTAAAAACAACGTGCGTGAGAGGATTCGAACCCCCGACACCTTGGTCCGTAGCCAAGTGCTCTATCCAGCTGAGCTACACACACATAATACATTGTTGCTAAAAGTAAACAACAATATATATTATACTCATTTTCTAAAATTTGTCAAGCATATTTTCATCATGTTTCAACAATTATAATTAAAAAATAATTGTGTTAAAATAATTCTTATATAGTTATAAATATTAAAATAACACAAATCTAAATAATAGATGAAAAAAACAACTAAAAGTATTATGAATCCAACTCACCCAGCTCAGATTTAATAAATGGCAGAACGTCGTCAAAATCCAGACCAAGAACAGCTGCAAATTCTTCATACAGCATTTTTTCTGCCTTTTTAAGAGCAGTTTCATCAGACACCCACATTTTCTTGCCATTTTTTTCACGCTGCTTTTTTTCAAAATATACTGTCTTGATAAGTTTTACAAGGTCTTCCCTGTCACCGCTCTTAAGTATATTAGTAAAAAGCTCTTTTCTCACTTTGCTGTTATTTTCTTTATAAATTTCACTTCCCGGCATACTGTGTATAAGATCATAGACTTCTGTTCGTGAAAGAACTGTCCTCATCTTGGAAACACTTTTAGGATTATTTACAGGGACATAAATTGTCGCATCTAAATCACTTAAAGGATTTAAAACATAAAACAATTTCTCTTCATCAGAAAAATTTTCATTTCTAATATCTGCAATCCGACAGACACCACTTACACCATACATCACTTCTGAGCCAATTTCAAACATTACTACAACTCCTTTCAGACTAACTTAGTCATTCAAACTTAAAGTTACACGGAGATATTGGCAAAAGTAAAATGTCCCGCAAAAAAACTGCAAAGGCATAAAACTTGTTATGCGCAGCAAAGCTGCAAAATCAAAAAAATTCACGGCCGCCACGAAATATCCACAAAAGAACAGTTTTTTAGACTGCTGTTTACGAGAATATATTTGCCTAGTATTAATTTCCATTAATATTATAGCACAAAATTACATTTTAATGTAAGTGAAAAATAAAAATAATTAATAAAAAATAATATAATCTTTTTATAGCAGCACTTCTTTAACTGCATTTATAACAATATTCAAGTTCTCCTCGCTATGTGCAATTGACACAAACATAGCTTCAAATTGTGATGGAGCGATATAAATACCTTTATTATACATTGCATTGCAATAGGCCGCATATTTATTTGTATTGGATGTTTTGGCGGATATAAAATTATTTACTGGCTCATCTGTAAAAAACAGGCTGCCTAAAGAAGAAATATGATTTAACTGATAATTAAGTCCAGCCTTTTGTACAACATTTCTCAAATTCTCAAAAAATTTATCTGCCTTAGCGTTCAATTCAGCGTAATATTCAGGATGACTTTGCAGTATTTTTAGCTGTGCTAACCCCGCAGCCATAGCAACAGGATTACCGCTTAATGTTCCTGCCTGATAAACACCGCCTAGAGGCGCAACCATCTCCATAATATCACGTCTGCCGCCGTATGCGCCTACAGGCATTCCAGCGCCTATTATTTTTCCAAATGCAGTAAGATCAGGATTTATGCCGAAATATCCCTGTGCACCATCAATCTGCATACGAAAACCGGTAATAACCTCATCAAATATAAGAAGCGCACCATTTTTACTGCATATTTCACGCAAACCTTTTAAAAAGCCATCCTCAGGCAATACTACGCCCATGTTCGCAGCAACAGGCTCCACTATAACTGCTGCAATATCGTTAGGATAACTGGTAAATATTTTTTCAACAGATTCCAGTGAATTGAATTCAGCCGTTAAAGTATCTGCTGTGCAGCCTTTGGGCACTCCAAGACTGTCCGGCACTCCCTGCGTAATTGCTCCAGAGCCCGCTTTTACGAGCAGACAGTCCGAATGGCCATGATAACAGCCGGAAAATTTTATAATCTTATCTCTGCCAGTAAAACCTCTTGCTGTACGGATAGCGCTCATAACCGCCTCTGTTCCTGAATTAACCATTCTAACCATGTCTATTGAAGGAACAATATCACATATAAGTTCTGCCATCTCAACTTCGATTCTTGTGGCGGCGCCAAAGCTTAATCCATTTTCGCAAGCTTTAATTACACTCTCCCTCACTAACTCGCTGTTATGGCTCATAATCATCGGTCCCCATGAACATACAAAATCTATATATTCATTTCCGTCCTCATCCCACATTCTATCGCTATCAGCTCTTTTAATAAACTTAGGGATACTTCCCACAGAACCAAACGCCCTTACAGGCGAATTCACTCCGCCCGGTATAACTTTAACTGCCCGCTCAAATAATTGTTCTGATTTAGTTTTCTTACTATTTGTCATTTATCCTATAACTCCTTCGTCCATGCATTTTGCCAGCTGCTCCGCAAAATATGTTAAATAAATATCTGCTCCTGCCCGGTAAGCTGCTACTGCGGTCTCACACATTACTGCCTTTTCATCAATAAATCCTGCCGACGCAGCTGTCTTTATCATGGAATACTCACCACTGACACTGTAAGCCGCTATCGGAACATTAGTCCTCTCTTTGACATCTCTAATCAAATCCCCATATGCCATCGCAGGTTTAACCATTATAATATCTGCTCCTTCATCCACATCGAGAAGAGCTTCCTTAATTGACTCACGCCGATTGTGATAATCCATCTGATAAGTCTTTCTATTCCCGAACTTTGGTGCAGAATCTGCCGCATCACGAAATGGACCGTAGTATGATGAAGCAAATTTAACCGCATACGACATTATCGGAATATTAATATATCCATTATCATCTAATTTCCTTCGTATAGCCAAAACCCTTCCATCCATCATATCTGACGGCGCAACCATATCAGCGCCTGCCTGCACTTGTGATAATGCTGTTCTTGCAAGAAGCTGCAATGTTCTGTCATTATCCACATCATGCTCGCATAGTACGCCGCAGTGCCCATGAGAAGTATATTCGCACATACATACATCGCCGATCAAATATAAGTTAGGGAAATTTTTCTTTGCTTCCATAAACGCTTTCTGAACAATTCCATCTTCTGCATATGCGCCGCTTCCAACCTCATCTTTATTTGCTGGAATCCCAAAAAACATAACGCCTCCAACGCCTGCTTCTGATAAACATTCAAGCTTTTCACCCATTCTGTCAACACTGTATCTGTACTGTCCTGGCATAGAATAAATTTCTTCTTTTATATCGGTTCCTTCTATTATAAACATCGGATAAATAATAGAGGACTTGTCTACTCTTGTCTCCCTTACCATTTTCCTCAAATTCTCATTACTTCTAAGCCTTCTTGGTCTTATTAATAAATCCATAATAAAGATTTTCCTCGTATTATATAGTAGTAGTGTTTATAGTCCCTCTCCAAGGACTGTATGCTATACTGTTTGGAGATACTGTGGATTGGTTGTTTTTTCCTACCACC
>CATJTQ010000115.1 GCA_949743325.1 uncultured Lachnospiraceae bacterium | reverse complement strand
TTAGCGTTGACAGAATCCGGTATAGAGCACAAATTAATTCCACCGAGGACGCCTTGGCACAATGGGAAAGTAGAACGCAGTCATAGGAATGATCAGAGATATTTTTATGATTGGGAAAAATTTGGCAATATTGATGAATTAAACAGAAAGCTAAGAGAGCATTTGCATTGGAGCAATAATAAGCCGATGCGAATATTTGCTGGAAAAAGTCCACTTACAATTTTGAGAAACAAACTTAATCAGGGATAAATCCTATTACTATATCTTGATTTGAATTTCTATACTTAAATGGTTCACATCTATTGATTTCACAGATTATGATGATAAATAAAAAACTGAACTAACTTTTGATTATTCTTTTATTAAAAATAAATTATGATGTTCAATAAAGTATAAATTATAACCCTTGACAATAAATTTGTCAAGGGTTATAATTTATACAGGAGGTGTGGATATATGGAAGAAATTATTCGTATGCAAGAAAATTTGCTTTTAATACGCAGGACTGTTGGCTGGACTGCTGAGGAGTTTGGTGACAGAATTGGAGTAACTCGTCAAACCATTAATAACATAGAAAGCGGCCGAAGTAAACTGACTAAAACACAATATATTGCTATGCGCAGTGTACTTGATGCAGAGATGATAAAGGCACCCGACGAAACTGGAATGTTAAAGATATTGTTGGATGTTCTCGTTGATAATACTGAAAAATATAGCAAGGAAAGCCGCAATGAACTTCTGGCCAAAGCCAACTTGATGGCACCATCTATTTTGGCTGGTACAGCATCCAGAGCAAATGTATCAAAAGAATGGATGAGCGCTGTAGCTGCTATTATTGGCGCAGGAATGGTTTTAAGTCCACTTGGCATTGGCGCAGGCATTGCAGCGGTTAGTACATGGCTTGTTAAGTCCATTAATGAAAGCAAAAATAAAACAAAAAAGGAGTAAACTACTATGGGAAAATATATAAAAAAGAAAAAAGAGATGGTATTTCAAAGCATAGATTCTCTGCAACAGGTTGTAAATGTGGTTAACGAAGCAGCTATAGCTGTGAGTGACCCAAAACGCACTATCAAGGAAAGTGCCATTCCTGAAGTATTAGCAGGTGCGCTTGGTGCTGGTATTGGTGGTGTTGGTTCTTTTGCGGCTTTATATGGCTTGGGTGTTGTTGGGCTTTCTGCGGCAGGTATTACTTCTGGATTGGCTACTGCTGGAGCTGTTGTTGGTGGTGGTATGGTTGCAGGTGTATTTGTGTTAGCTGCTCCTGTTGCTGTACTTGCTGCTAGTGGTGTTGGTATTGCCGCTCATCTTAAGAATAAACAGCTACGTCAGGAAAAAGAGCGTTTGTATAAAGAAGCCTTAACCCGTCATGAAGCAATTATCAAAGCATTAAAAGATGAGTCTAATGCGAATAAGGAACGACTTGATTATTTGCAGAGTTTGAACATTTTGCTTCAGCATGCTGTGAAAGATTTGCGTCATGATTTAGGTATAGCATAAAGGAGGTTTTCAATGTATAACCGAGTACAGGCAGTTAAAATTGCCATGAAATCTATTTGTAAGCATAAAATGGAAGTTTTAATATTTATCGCTTTTGTGTCTATTAGTGATAATATACGTATTCGATTTGTTCGAGAAAAGGAACAAAAGGTATTTGAAGAAATTTGCATAAAGCAACAGAAAATCGTTCAAAAACAAAATGCTGAAATCAATGTACTAAAAGCAGAGGCAGAACAAGCCAAAGAAGCAAATAAAATGGTAAACTTACTGGAACAAATAGTAAAAAAAATTACTGAAGAAGGTTTTTCAGAATGAGCAAATTTAAATATACGGACTTTGAAAAACAGATGAATTCTGTTCTTAAACATCAAGAGGAATTGCTTGCTGAAATCCACTTTCCATCTGTTTCTGAATCCGATGCATGCATTGCAAAGACAGAAGCCCTGCTTTCTAGTCTTGGTTATCAGCCAGAAACACTTAAAAAATTAAAGCTGGTTTCTCCGGTAAAAAAAGTTATGGTTGTTCCAACCTGGGAAGAACTTTGTGCAGAAGCAGAGCTACATGTGGGTACAAACTGTGAACTGGAGTCAATATTTTCTGAAGAAGAGTTGCGTAGTAATGAACTGGCTATTCAACAACTAAACCAAGAGTTTAATACTATTCATCAATTAGATGCTTTTGATATTGCAATTTCTGCGCTTGCAAGTATTGTGGGGGCTACTGTTGATATTTTGCTTGTTGGTATTCCAGAAAAAAGTTCTACGGGATTAAAAGCAGGTCCACTTTCTAATTATATTCGTGATTATTTTGATAAGAAATTTCCAGAAGAGGAAATGCAAAAGCTTGCCAACTCCAAAGTGAGTAAGGTGCCTTATGATGCTCAAGATAATCGACATACACAAATTTATGTTAAAGGTTTATCTGCTTATTATCACAGATTACTTCAATTAGGACACGATCCACTTCTTGGTTTCGTTTTTGGTGTGTCAGATATATTAACTGGCAGAATGACTACAATAGATAAAACCGGCAAAATAGTATCACAGGTTATGAAAAATTATGCAGACCGAAAAGAGGCAGATATTTTCAAAGCTTTAGCAAAACAAATTATGCATTTGAAGTCTGATGTAACAACCTCAATGGGATTGCCGGTGCCGTTAATGTCATTGTTTAATTTACTTCAATTTGGCAGTATTGGCGATGAGGAACAGACCATTGCTGAAATTGTACAAGGTATGTACTACGAGGGATATGATTTCATACACTTTTGTTCAATGTCTATCTCAGCAATGCTAGTTGAGGTTATTGTCAGATTGGGTTATGCTATAAAACATATCAAGGAAGGTTATTCTATAAGAGAATCTATTCCACTATCTTTAAACCGTGTAAAGCATCCTAAATTGGCCACTATGCTCTTCATTGGGCATGCAGGTGCAACCGCTGTTAACGCAGGAAAGGTTTATTTTACACAAAATCCATTAGCTATTAATTATCCTCAGTGGATAGCATTTGCTAAATATTCATATAGTCAACTTAAGTGGATTCTTATTGATAAACCTAAATTGCGAAATGACTATGTGCTGGATAAGCTAAATGATGAACTGAACGCAATTATTGAAGAAAACAATGCAACATTTAATGTTTTTGCGGAGGAATATACGGTTGTTTTTCATTAATCCATAGAAAAATGCAAACAAAGACTTCTTGCTGTTATAACACTATAAAAAGGCTGAGAACCTGTTAAGATTCCCAGTCTTTACTTTATCCAGATTAAACAAGCCCTAAATACTTTTCAAAAAAACTTTAGTAATTTTGTTAAAATATCCTGTTTTTTTACAGTGCGGTTGCCACCAAAGCGAGAAACAGGTGGCATAATCTTATCTATATCTGTACCTGTGGTTTTTAACAAACCATCACGAAAAGAATTACCTATAAACTTTATTGTTTCCTCTGGCTTAAGCTTTTCATCTTTGATGATAGTAGCTAAGTCCATTTCCTTTTGCTTCAAAACAAACTGCTTCCAATCGTTGTCAACATTTGTATCAGTATTGATAGTGCGAATAAAATTTTCAATCAGGTCTTTTTTACTGCGTAATTGAATACTTGAATTGATTGCTTTGTCTATTGTAGTCAAAATATTCTTATCAGTGCAATTACTATCATGAAACTTTGCTACAAGCATTAGAATGTAGTCTATATTAATCTCTATCTGTCTAATCAATTCAATTTCAAAAACAATATCATCATTTATATTCTCTTTTTCGGTTTTTTCCGGCTTCATTTGCTGATAAAAGTCAATATAAATGCTCTGATAATCCTGCATATCACGTATCGGCAAAATTTCATTTCCGGTAAAATTATCAAAAGCTGAAAGGATATTTTTTAACCGTAGGATTGCGCTAAACAAACTAATAAAGTCCTTTTGGTTTTGCTCGCCAACAATATCCTGACCTAATGGGAATTTTTGTATAAGTTGGGAAATTAGCTCGGTATAGCCAAAATGATGCTGTCCATTTTCATCATAACCATTGTAATATGAATTATAATCTTTCAGCAACACAACACTGCCGGCCTCTTTATCACCAAACAGAGCAATGGCTTCATCTGTTGCTTTTTGCAAATTACGAAAACAAACAATATTGCCATAGGTTTTAACCGAATTCAGAATACGGTTTGTACGTGAAAAGGCTTGAATTAATCCATGCATTTTAAGATTTTTATCCACCCAAAGCGTATTAAGCGTTGTGGCGTCAAAGCCTGTGAGAAACATATTGACTACAATCAATAAATCAATTTCACGATTTTTCATACGCTGGGATAAATCTTTGTAATAGTTCTGAAACTTATCAACTGAGGTATCAAAAGCAGTGTTAAATTCAGTGTTATAATCCTGTATTGCTGCTTCTAAAAAATCACGAGAGGTTTTATCCAGCGTGTTTGTATCAAAATCCTCATCAGCAAGAATATCATCATCTTCATTGTTGTTATAACTGAAGATTGTGGCAATAGTCAGTTTACGTCCGCTTTCAGTAAGCTGCTTTTGGAACTCAGTATAGTATTTCATTGCCGCCGGTATGGAGCTAACTGCAAAAATCGAATTAAAGCCGGCCAAGCGTTGACCATTAAGAGAATAATAGCTATTGCGTTTGGTCTTTTGGTCGAAATGCGATAGAATATAACTCACAATTTCACTAATACGCTCTGGAGCCAACAAGGCTTTTTCCCGGTTGATGGCCGTAACGTCTTTGTCTGGCAGATTATCTTTTTGTTTAATCGTGTTAATATAGTCAATACGAAACGGCAGAACATTAGCGTCATTGATAGCGTCCACAATGGTATAAGTATGTAATTTATCACCAAACGCCTGGGGCGTGGTTTTTAAGGTTGGTTTGTTTCCGCTGGAAGCATTGACTGCAAAAATCGGTGTGCCGGTAAAGCCAAACAAATGATACTTTTTAAACGCTCTGGTAATGGCGATGTGCATATCACCAAATTGGCTGCGATGACATTCGTCAAAAATAATTACCACATGTTTTTGGAATACTGCGTGATTTTTATTTTTGCGAATAAAATTATCCAACTTTTGAATAGTTGTGATGATGATATTAGCGTTTTCATCTTCAAGTTGTTTCTTTAAAATGCGTGTAGATGTGTTGCTGTTGGCCGCTCCCTTTTCAAAGCTATCATATTCACGCATAGTTTGATAATCTAAATCCTTGCGGTCAACCACAAAAAGCACCTTGTCAACATACGGCAGGGCGGAAGCCAGCTGCGCTGTTTTAAATGAAGTCAGGGTTTTGCCGCTGCCTGTTGTATGCCAGATATAGCCGCCAGCTTCTAAAGTGCCAAGCTTTTTATAGTTATAAGAAACTTCAATGCGGTTCAAAATGCGCTCGGTTGCTGCAATCTGATATGGACGCATTACCAAAAGCAGATTTTGCGTTGTAAACACGCAGTACTTTGTTAATATATTCAAAATAGTATGCTTGGTAAAAAAGGTTTTGGTAAAATCAACCAAGTCGGAAATTATTTTGTTATTTGCATCTGCCCAGCAGGAAGTAAATTCAAAGCTATTGCTAGTCTTTTTGCTCCTTTTTCTGCCGCTTTCGCCCAACTCCTTAATATGACTGTTGCGTGTGGTGTTGGAATAATATTTGGTATGCGTACCGTTGGATATGACAAAAATCTGTACATACTCATATAAACCGCTTGCTGCCCAAAAGCTGTCCCTCTGATAGCGCCTGATTTGGTTAAACGCCTCCCGAATAGCCACGCCCCGGCGTTTTAATTCTACATGAACCAGCGGCAAACCGTTCACTAAAATGGTAACGTCATAGCGAGATTTATTTGTTCCAGCATTTTCCACATATTGATTTATAACCTGCAAACGGTTGTTATGTATGCACTTTTTATCCAACAAATAAATATTTTTAGTTGTGCCATCATCTCGGCGCAGAATTTGGACATGGTCGGTTTGGATTTTACGAGTCTTTTCTACTATTCCCTCGTTGGTATTAGCAATACAATCCGAAAAGAATTGCTTCCATTCATTATCTGAAAAAACATAATTATTTAAGATTTCCAACTGCTGGCGCAGATTGGCTTTTAACATTTTTTCGTTATGTATGGTTAAATATTCATAGCCCTGTGTTGTCAGCAAACGAATAAATTCTCGTTCTAAATCGGCTTCGCTTTGATATGAGTCGGAACGGATTGTTTCTGGTATATATTCGGCTACAACAGTGCTTTCCGGCATTTGGGCAACAATATTATACTCGCTCAACGGTTTATCCTCCTTGTATAATAAATTTAGGTTAGTTAAAGATGCCTATCATCCTAAATTAGCTGTATGATTATGCAATGAAAAGTTGTATAATTATAGTTATTA
>CATJTQ010000114.1 GCA_949743325.1 uncultured Lachnospiraceae bacterium | reverse complement strand
GCTGCCATGCCAAATATAGCTGCCGTCGTAATGCCTATAATGATCCACAAAACCTTTCTGCTTCTCTTTCTTCTGTGTTTGCGATTCCTTTTCTCCATGACTTACCCTCCAAATTGAAACTATTTTTGCAAGAAATTTCGCCCTCAAATATTACTTATGTAAGATTTAAGATTAAAAAAATATGATATGCGCCACTAAAATATTACACCCGTAAGATTTATAAGTCAAGTAAAATAAAAAGTTCTTTGAGAGATGCAATTTCAAAAGAACTTTTTTATATCAAAACGCTCTTTATTAACTTTTCAAAAATTTGGAGAAATCTTATATCATCTTCCTCTATGCATTTCTTCACTTTTTTCAAATAATTCTTTCTTGAACCCCTTTTTTCCTAAATGTTGTTCGATAAACATCTTGCCTATATTTTCATCTGTGCACTATTTTTCAGGCTGATACATCGCATATGAGCTTTTTTCAAAAACCATTGCCATCACGTCACAATGTTTATCATAAATCATCCTACACATTAAATACTTATACACCATATCCGTATTGTTTATCTATAAATAAATTAATAATATATACCTTTAAATTAATTGTAAGACTTTATTCAATAATCTCTGCTCCTAAGTCAACCAAATATTTTTTTCTTGACTCCGACAATTCAACATTAGGAGAAATTTTCATCCTAGAACAAGAAAATTTGTTATAAGTTTTATAAACTAATCTATTCACATTAACAGAATAAATTATATCTCCTTCAAAAGAATGTATACTTATCATACCATCAAAATCTACACAGTATATATAGTTTTCAAATACTCGTATACGATTTATAAAATGACCAAATGGATCAAATTTTTTTAGAACCTTTTTTTCAAAAAAATAAATAGAAATTTGCCCTGAACTATCTCCACTAATAATACAATTTTTCGTTGTTTCATAGCAAATCGAACGTATTTCAACATCATGAATTTTTTGGGAATACAAAAAATTTAATTTTGTATCAAAGAAATAAATATTCCCGCAATCATCTCCTACTGCAATACCTTTATCTATCGGCGTTATACAACGCAATTCATTAGGACACTTATATACTGCCTCTTTATCTTGTTTCCTCAAATTCCAACAAATTACTTGTTTATCAATACTACAACTATAAATATGAAAATCATCTAAAAAAGTTATATCTCGTACAACGTCTGTATGAGATTTCAATGTCAATAATGCAGAACTTGAGCCTATGTTCCATATTTTAATTGTTTTATCTGAACTACAAGACGCAATGTAAGCATTATCGGAAGAAACACAAATTTTCCATATATTATCCGTATGTCCATCAAATATTCTTATTAACTCACCATTTTTGTTCCACATAATTAAACGATGATCACGCCCACCCGAAAAAAACCATGGACTATCTTGCATTTCACATAAAGCCCAAATACTATCATTGTGTATACTAAAAAAATCTTGTACAGTATTATTTTTAATATCATATAAAACAATAGTATTTTCCATTGTTGCCAAATACAATTTAGATGAATCAATTACCAGAAAATCAAAAATACCAGAATAATTTTTAATACTAGAAAAACCTAAATTAGTTTCTAAAAAGTTAGTATCATCCAAAATACAATTATCAAAATTTGAAGTAAACAAATTAGCCCCATAAAAAGAAGATCCACTTAAATTCATGTTACGAAAATCTGCATCAACTAACACGCAATATGAAAAATCACTATTAATCAATTCAGCATTCATACACCTTAAGATTGAAATACAGTTTGAACCGACATAAGCCATTTCTTCAAAAGTTTTATTTTTAGTCATATTAACTAACTCAATTAATGATTCCTTTTTACAAATTGATTCTGACAAAAATTGATAAATTCCTCGAGTTAATTTTTTTTGCATAAAATAATAAGGATAGCGTGAATACTTCATAAAATCATTAATCTCTTTTTTTAACGCCTTCGACACAAAAAATTCTAAAATCGAATAATGGCTAAATCTATATTTATCATTTTTATCCCTTATAAAAAATGAAGATGTCAATATATCTTTCTTGTACTCATTAATTTTTTCTGTCTGAACATCAACATTTTCAATTACGTGCAAGATATCTTTTTGTGAAAACTCCAAAGACTCGCCGAAATAAAGAGAACAAGCAATTCTTTCTATAATATCTAATTTAGTTTCTGTATCTAAATAATAAGAATAATAATTTTTTTCCACCCAAGAATTAGTTAATTCATTAAAAATATCAAAATGGCTCCCCACTCCTTTATCAATAATATTACATAATTCTGTTGCAAAAAGAGGTGTTTGAAATATTTCATAAAGATGAAATGAGTTAAAAATTTTATATGCAATATCTTTCCATTTAGCTTTATATCTTTCAGTCAGATAACTTTCATATTCCATTAAAGACCAATTCTTCAGATACACTATTTGATACTCCTTTATTCTTTTTAGTTGTAAATTGTTTATAAAATAATGTGTTCTTGCTATCAATAGCACCTTACTTGAAGAAAACTCTCCAAGAGCATCTACCAATCTAATCAATGTTTCAAACGAAATATCTGACTGCACTAATTCTATCCCATCAACAATTATTAATATTTTACCACACCTCATTAACTCATGTATCTCATACTCTGATATGGTAAAAACTTTTTTGTTTATTTCCTCCAACACTAACTCAAATAGGCTAGAATGCTTTGAAAATTTTTTCATATGAAGATATATAGGTAAGCGCATTGATTTACTATTCTTATAAGCCTCAAAACAATGATGAACATAAAAATAACAAAATGTGGTTTTTCCTGTTCCATAATCACCTAATAAAGCTATTTTCTGTACTGTATCATTATTAATAAGTAAATCAATATAATTAATCATATCAACAATTGTGCCATTGGCAATACCTTTGAATTTTTCTATAAAAAATTGTGGTATCTCAAGTTTAGATAAAACAGTTTCAACATATTCAAATAAAAATGTATGTTTTAGTATTAAATCATCAAAAGTCAAAATTTTTATATATTTTTGTTCTGTAATACCATTTGCAATAATTATCTCGTATTGATCATTATCTAAAATAATAATTCCTAAATTTCCTACTTTTGATATAATAAAATCCTGGACAGATTTTATTAGCTCACTGCTCCCTTTACAATATGGACACTTAACAAAAATTTCAAAGCCAAAAAAATTTTTGGATTGTGCTAAAAATTCTTGATTTTCTATTTTTGTACAATTAAATTGCCTTGATTCAAAAATCTCTCGTACTTTAAATATTAGATTCTGTTTTTTTTCATCAACTACTTTATCCGATACATTTATTATACTTCGTTCAATTTTATCTTTTAGGTCAGGAATAACTACATTTAATTCCTCTAATTCCCTTTTTATTTCGGGTATGATTGATGTTTGACTATGTATTGTCTCAATATTTTCAATTATCTCATCTATCTTTAAAACTTGTAGTAAAACAAGTTCATCTGCTTTTTTACTTTTTATAATATTATTTATTACCGAAATTCTGTAATACGAAAACACATCATCTATAATATTAGGTAAATTGTCAAAATTTTCTGTATAATCAATTTCATAAATATTAATTAATTCTTGTGAAAGTTCTTTTTGAAAATTTTTATTTTTCAAGTTATTTATAAACACTCCCAAATCGTCATATGAAACTGATTCGATCCAATTCAAATACAAAGTCTTATTATGTTTAATTTTCTTTAATAATAAGTGTGTCATTTGTGATGCTGTATTATCATAATGTTTAGAATGTTCCTCTATAGCTTTAACTAACGAATCATATAGTAAATTTTGAAATTTTTCTTTTTCCTTCCAAACAATCTTACCAGCTTCTTTTACACTGTCCCAAGCAAGGTTTGGTCCTACATAGTTAATAAAAGCAACAAGAATATTCCATATAAACATCATATGTCCTCCATAAATGATTCAATATCTGGCAAGTTTCTTTTTTTTATACGTTTAATCTTTTGTTGAATAGAAACCATTGTTTCTGAAGGTATAAAACCTCCAGCATCAACATAAGGATATATAATCGAATTGGCCCCAATAACTGTTCCAGGATTAACATGTACTGAATATGCCAGAATTGAATTATCACCTACAATAGATCCAAATTTCCACTTATTTGTTTCTATGATTTGTTTGTTCCAATGCAACTTTATAAACCTATCATCATGCCTTTTTGTCGCTAACGCAGTATTTCCTCCTAGTCTGACACCTTCACCTAAAAAACTACCTCCTACATAATTAAATCTTGGAATAAAACATTCTTTAAGCAACACAGATCTTGCGATTTCAGAACAATGACCGACTACTGTTTTATCAAGAACTATAGAGTCACGAATAGTTACTCCTTCATAAATTTCAACATTCTTTCCTATTATGCTATTTTTGATAATTGCTGTTGGATGAATCTTTGCTGTTGCATCTATTCTATTACAAATTTCAATTTTTTTAATAATATCTTCCAGTTCAATAAGAATATCCCATACTTCTCTATCCTTAGTCCAGTATTCAACATAATTATCAAATTTTGAAAAAAGCTCGTACTTTAATTCCACTCTAATTTCTCCTCCTCATCTTTAGCCACTTTTATAAACACCTCCACAATAGCCCTATATTTCATTTATTGAATAATTCATTGGAGCCATTTGCTTGTCTATGATCCTAATGTTCTTTTTAAGTTTTTAATATACCTTTATTCTTCGAAATATTTATCTTCCATTTAACAAAGAGTTTATCACTAAAAAATTAATAAAAATAATGCGTAAATCCACTAATATGTAAAATAAAAATACGATATTCATTTAATGTAAATACTTTAATCAGATTAATTGATTTTGAATTTTATCCACATTTTTATACATGGAAATGTGATAGAATGCAAAAAATGCAAACTATCACACATATCCAAAGATATATTATTAAATTCTTCCTGCTTACTCATTAGTCCCAAAAAAGGTAAGACAGTAAATTCAACATAAAATTATTTCCTTTTATTATTCTAATAAATTTTTTTTCAAAAAATTCACTATTAATTCAAGCATTTTAGCAAAATGGTTCTGATCTGTATAACCATGATTAGCTCCTTTTATTATTTCAATAAAATCTTTGTTCGGATCAAGACTTTGCTCCAATTTTAAAACATGTTCTATAGGTATATCTTCATCATTATCACCTTGAACAACAAAAATTGGACACTTTATTCTTCTTATATCATTGTAAGTATCAAAATTTTTCAAATCAGAAATAAATGAATAATTACTAGGGGTTCCATCGGGAAGTATTATTTTCCCTTCATTTTTCCACTTTTTCATTTTTTCTTCGCCAATTTGCCTCAAGCGAACATCATAATAATCAGTAATAGGCGATTTCAAAACTAGAGAACATAAGCAATTTCTTTTTGCCGCAAATAAAATCGCTGCATTCCCACTAAAGCTATTTCCAAGTATCGATATTTTCGTTATATCAACCCAATTCTGATTATATGCCCACTCATATACAATTTCAATTTCACTTTCCGCTTTGGAAACCGTTTGATCTTCAATAAATCCACCACTATCACCATGCCCTGACAAATCTACACAAATTGTTGCAATATTAAATTTCCCCAATAATTCTACAAGACATTTATTTGTAGAATTGTTTCCTTTACTAGTAAATCCATGTAATAAAATAACCAAAGGAATTTTAGTTTGTAATTCCGGTTTGTTTACATAAATAAGTATCTTTTCATTTTCTAAATTTTTTAATTTTTCGATGAACATTAAAAAACCTCCTAATTAATTTTTATAAAAACAAGAAATCTTACCATTTTCGCTTACCTGCAAAGAATCTACAATCACAAATTCATGTGGACACAATGCACTATTTTCAAGAATATTTAATAATTTATTTCTAATCTGACGAACAGTTAAAGCCGAACCTTCATGCAATACAATATAAGCGGTTAATTTTTTTCCTAATTTTTCATCATCTTTAGCCTCAATGAATGTCTCTTTCACATCTGAAATGTCCATTATAAGATGTGAAATTTCTTGCAAACTAATACGAAAACCATTACACTTAACTATATCATCCTTCCTCCCAACAAAGTACAATTCCCCATCTTTATCTCTATAAAACAAATCGTTTGTAACCAGCATTTTCTGGTTAAATTGATTTGAAATAAATACTTTTTCAGTAAGCTCTGTATCATTCCAATATCCCATGCAAACATTACTTCCTCGCACAATTAACGTTCCTACTTGTCCATAACCGACACTATTTCCAAAATCGTCAACAATGTCAATATCTACATTTGGCATTGGTTTCCCAACTGAATCTGGTTTTTGTTCTATTAAATCTGGATTCAAATATGATACTCGTTTACATTCTGTCATTCCATACATCGAAAAAATTTTAGCTTTTTTAAAAATCTTTTTTAAATTATCAATTTGTGATTTGTATAATCTAGCTCCTGTTGAAGTTAACATCCTCACCATCTCAAAAGAATATAATTTATAGTCTGTTTTAGAAATATATTCACAAAGTGAAGAAGCAATTGTAGGCATAAGTGGTATAACGGTTACCTTATTATCAATTATAGATTTTACAATAGAATCCGCAAAAATAAAATTGCGCTCCAATACTAATTTTGCTCCGCAAAATGAACATAGTAAAAACTGGTAAAGTCCATAGTCGAAAAATGGCGGTAAGGCATTAAGCACTACATCCGTTTCTTTAAGTTCAAGGTATGAAGAAATTGACTTTAAAGCTGATATAATATTCAAATGCGAACAAACAATTCCTTTTCTTTTTCCGGTACTACCTGATGTATATATTATCATAGCCAAATCACTATCAATTAAACAATTATTAATATATGCATCATCCACTTCTTCCTTCAGAGGCACATCTTTAACATTAATTACAGGTGTTTTTTCCTTTATTCTTGCACATTCATCAACTAATCTATTTGATGCACATATCACAAGAGAAGGGCTACAATCTATGACAATTTCATATATTCTATCATAAGAACTTTTATTTGAAAGTGGCACAGCAACACCTCCTAATAAAAGTATAGCCAAAAATGACACATAAAATTCCAGACTATTATCAATCAGCACGAGAACCCTATCTCCTTTAGATATTTCTATCTTTTTTGATATATAATAAGATAAAGACAAACTTCTATTGTAAAATTCATAATATGTGCAAATTTTATCACCATCTACAATAAATTGTTTATTACAAAACACTCTATCTTCAGCCATATTTTTTAAAACATGTTGAACCAAAAATACATTTTGCATTTACATCACACTTCTTTCTTTTGAATTATAAACTTTGCAATTAACTCAATATTACTAAAAAAAGCTGAATTGGCTATCTCCCAATCCTCTATCCTTATTCCAAAAATTTCTTCAAGAGCAGCTGCTAAATATACTAAATCCAAAGAATCCATATATAAATCACTTACTAAATTTAATTTAGGATTTATATTATTAATTTCACATAACTCTAACACACACTTTGTAATAACCGATTCAATTTCTTCTTGACTCTCTAGTTGCATCTTTCGTATCCCCTTTCAAAATAGCTTTCAATTTTGGTTGTATTTCCCCTACTGCCTTATATATAAAATCATTAACTTGATCATCCCCTAAGTATAGAAACTTATTTGATAACTTACCTGTGAAATCTTCATAATATTTTCGTATTATTTCAATTTTCTTCTCAAACGCCTCTGCTGAAAAATAATCCAAAAAAATATTAGGAAATTTTGATACTTTGGTAAAAATAGAATATGCTCGAAAATCAGAGCATCTATTTAGATATATACAATCAATCTCAAACATATCTTTTTTAACTTTTTGCATAAAATTAGGATCATTTTCGTATTCATATGTAAATTGCATTTTGAGTTTTGGATATATGTATTCTACCCAAACATAATCTGTCAACAGATGAACATAATATCCCAAATAAAAAGACTTTTCTTTATTATTGCAATTGTAAGCAAAATATGTTCCCAAAAACTTTTCTGCATTAATTTTACTAGAATTTCCACCTACTTTCCAATGTGTTATATAAACCGGAGGATCAAACTCATCCTTACCAACAATTGGAACTCCTGAATCAGGTGCAATATTTCCTATTACAAAATCTATTTGTGGCAAATCACCTATTATCTCTAAAAGCTCATTGGCAATTCTTAAATGGGTAATCCAACTCGCCATATTAATTCTCCTCATTATATTCTAAATAAATTCATCATTGATGTCATTATATCTATTGTGCACTATTTATTGCATTATCCATAATTAACTATGAATTTGATTTATAACATAGTTTCAAAAAGCATTATAAATTTTGACAAACCTTGCTATTTTTAATAGTTTATTAGAATATGGAATATTTTACCATATAATTACAAAATATGCCACTACTAATCCCATATATTATGCAAAATTATAAAAATATTTGTAATCGTATATCTTTATTTTGCTCATACTGCCACCTAACTGTTCAAAAAACAATTTTGTGTAGCTTACTGTTCATTTTTTACTTTTTCCACAGGGCGGTTACCCGCCCTGCCCTTTCTAATTATTGGTATTGCTTAGCGGAATGGCAGCGGCTCCCCACTGCACTTCATAAAACCCCTGTCATCGGTCTGCATCTGCTGTGTGGCACGTTCCTGTCCCTCCTGCAACGCCTGCTCCTTTGCCTGCTGGTAAGTTTCAAGCACCGCATTGTTGACCTTCTCCCGGAACTCCTTTGTGATTGGGAAACATACATCCCTGTACTTGTTGCCTGCCTTATAGGACGGCATTGCCACAAACATTCCGTTCTTGCCCTGCACCACGCTCACATTGCCTATTGCAAAACTTTCATTCAGCACGATATTCGCAAGACCTACCATGTTGCTGCCCTCACGCTCAAAAGGCGTTACCCTTACCGTAAAGTCCGGCTCATCCGGATCAGTGACCTCCTTTTTGACCTCTGCCTTTCCTGTCTGCTCCATTTCGTCATAGAGCTTTAAGATGTCTCCGTACAGTTCCTCACGGAACTCCTTTGTGATCGGGTTGCACACATCCTTATAGACCGGGTTGTTGTATTCGTCCCTCTCCTTTGTACGGAAACTGGGCATGGATACAAAAGTACCCTTGCTGCCCTCAAGCACTGCAACATTCGTAACCTTAAAGCTGTCACCGAACACGACGGTTGCAAATGCCCTCACACTCTTCTCCGGTTTGTTTACTGCGTTTAATTGAATTGAATACTCCATAAGTTCCTCTCTTTCTGTCCTTTTGGACAATAAAATATTTTTTGTTATCTGAACTGCGCTCCACTATAAAAGTGTCAGGCAATTTCATTCTTCCGTTGGCAGGCTTCCATCCGGCATACGGATAAAACAGAATAATTGTTCCAAATGCCCCAAATCTGTTTTCCCATGCAGGTAATTCGCAAGGGTTATCAGAAAACCGTCCTGTTCATAGTAAATCCATTCTTCCCGCTCCTGCCCTTCCTCTTTCACGACGGTAACTGCAAAGTCCGGCAAATAGCCGCCTTCTTCCTCTTCAAAATTGCAAAAAACTCCTTCATGCAGGTTCAGTCCCAGTTCGGGGATATGCACCCACCATCCGCTTATGACGATCTGGTAATCCTCATCGCTTTCCATGATGTCGTCCGGCACTTCTGCAAGCTGTTCCATCTCCGCAAGGATTTCTTCCACTTCCCCCAGTCTGTATGCCCTTTCCATAGACGATTTCCTCCCTGATTCCTTTTATCTCGCAAGGTTCCTGTTCCAACTG
>CATJTQ010000113.1 GCA_949743325.1 uncultured Lachnospiraceae bacterium | reverse complement strand
TATCTCATTGCCGTTGGCATCTTTGAAACGCATACTGTTGCTGTCTGCATAGTCATCAAAATCATCGATTGACTCAAATTTAGCTGTATCATATGAATCAAGTGATGTCTGATAATATTTACTGTAGTTAGCACTATCAGTAACATAAGTACCTGCTAAATGAAGAGCTCCTGTTGAATCATAAGCATCTTCCTGAAGCTCATAACCATTAGTAGTCTGTGTAGGAGTAATAGATGTTGCTGTGTATTCGATAACACCTAAATCTGCCTGCTCTGATAATTTGTAATATGTTTCAGTACTATCAAAAGAATCACCAACATTTACAGTCTTATAAATACCTGTTGCACTATCATAGCTGAATATATTATCTACAGCTGTTGATGTAAATATAGCTGTTGCACTTGTATCAACAAAATCACTAGCTTGACTGAAAGCAGTACCAACAAGCTTCTTTCCATCATCTGATACACTGTAGTAAGTTGAAGCTGAATTTAAAACAGCGCCTTCAGCAACTTTAGCAAAGTTTCCATTAGCATCTTTATAATATAACTCTTTACCTTCAGCAAGAACAGCACCTTCAGCTTCATCTGTGTAGCTGAATGCTATAGATTTATTTCCTGCAGCATCACCTTTAAGAAGGTAAGTCTCATTAAATTTAGTTGTTTCTGATACACGGTCTATTTCAGTTGTAAGCTGCTCAATCTCAGCCTGGATAGCTGAACGGTCAGTCTCTGAGTTAGTTCCGTTAGCAGACTGAACTGCAAGTTCATTCATTCTCTGTAACATTGAGTGAACTTCTGTCAAAGCGCCTTCAGCAGTCTGAACTGCAGAGATACCATCCTGAGCGTTAGTAGAAGCCTGAGTAAGACCTCTGATCTGTTTTCTCATTTTTTCAGAGATAGAAAGACCAGCTGCATCATCAGCAGCACGGTTAATTCTGTAACCTGATGATAATTTCTCTGTGCTCTTTGAAATACTGTCAACTGTGATTCCTAACATTCTGTTGGCATTAGCTGCCTGCATATTGTGTTGTACTACCATAATTATACCTCCATGTTTTCAATATTCTCT
>CATJTQ010000112.1 GCA_949743325.1 uncultured Lachnospiraceae bacterium | reverse complement strand
CCATTTTGTAATTCCTCCAAATAAGATATTTACTCCACATTGTTGTGTCTGCTGCCTTAAACGCAATTTTGGGTTTTATCCTTATCTGGTTTCATTCATAATTAAATGTTTAAAAAATTATGTATAATTAGTTTTTTTATTTGCAGTTTCGTATGTTATAGTTCGTTGTTGCAACTACAAATTGTTTGACAACAATGACAGTAACAACTAATATAAAATTAATCAAAAAATAAATGCACAAATAGAGATTTAAGAGTTATAATTAAAAAAATAATTTGTAAGGAGGATATTATGACAAATAATAAAGAAAAGTTGAATTCAATGACAGATAAAGAGTTATCTGATATGTGGAAGGCAGAAATTGAAAAATCTCTTACAGAGGTACAAGAACTTCGTGACAAGCTTAAACCTGTTTCTTTCGAGTCTCCGTTATGGGAAGAATATAGAGGGGCTTATGGAGATATAAGAGAAGATGTTGCGTTTTTGTTCTGTCCAAAAGACCTAATTCCTGAAATGGGTAAGATAATCCGGCTTGATTTTGAGGACAAGGATGATGAGCGGATAAATTTTGATAATTTGTGTGAAAATTTATCACATCAGCTGTCATTTTATGATGCTACATATCTTGCGATGCCGTATCTTGTATTATTGTTGGAAAAGAAAATTAAGGAGCAGAATTTTCATTGGCAGATGATGATAATATTGCAGGCAGGGATGATTTTATCTACAGATATACCAGAATATAATCAGCCAAAAGAAGCGGATATTCCAAAAGAGATACTGGAAAGTTATAAAATGAGCAAGGATATTTTACGGGAAAAGACAAAAGAATTTATAGAGCAGCATTTAGATCAGATAAAAGAGGAAAAGAAGGGGGATTTATTATATTTTGCAACTGCGCTGCTGGCAATTTTTGGAGATCCGGGAGCAGCATTTGGACTTGCAATAGGGGTTTGGGAGCAGACGCCGGTATGTTGTACTGAGTGTGATTATTATGATGATGATATGGAAGATGGTTTTTATAATGAGGAACTGATGAAAGAAAAAATACAGCCGGCGGAATCAGTTATTGGAAAATGGGATGGAAAAAGTTTTGATGATACATATGTCTGGTTTTCAAATTTTGTTCATCAGCTCGGTATAGAAGATGAATGGAAAATACCATATTATTATGGGACATATACTTGTCCTGAATGTGGAAAAAAAGATATTCTTATAGAAATGATGAAAAATTCTAATATATAGTTTTTAGGAGGTATCTTTATGGCGGTCATTGGTATTGATTTAGGGACAACAAACAGTTTGGCGGCTTATTGGAAAGAAGGAGAAGTTAAACTGATACATGATGAGAATAATCAGGTGCTATTTCCCAGTGTTGTTAGCTATGTGGAAAATGAAGGCTTGGTTGTGGGGCAGCAGGCAAAGATAAGACTGCTTACTAATAGTAAAGATACAGTTGCATCTTTTAAGAGATTTATGGGGACAGAAAAAAAATATATGCTTGGGGACAGTTCATATTCTCCAATGGAGTTGTCTGCAATGGTATTGGAAAGGATAAAAAGAAATGCGGAAGCTGTTTTGAGAGAAGATGTGGAGGAGGCTATAATTACAGTTCCAGCATACTTTAATGACAAACAGCGAAGTGATACGAAGAATGCGGCAAGAATTGCGGGACTTCATGTAGAGAGGCTGATTAATGAGCCTTCCGCGGCGGCGCTTGCATATCGCATGAATTACGGCGAAAGGGATATGAGCCTGCTGGTTTTTGACTTTGGAGGCGGTACTTTAGATTTATCATATGTAGAATGTTTTGACAATATAATAGAAATTGTTGCAGTAGCGGGAGATAACTATTTAGGCGGAGATGATATTGATAATCTTATTGTAAAGTACTTTTGTGAGGAGAATGGACTTAATTGGGATTTACTGCAAATACACGAAAAGGCAGAATTGCAGAAAAAGGCGGAGGATGCGAAACAGAGATTAGAAACAGAAAATGGTGCAGAAATTAATTTTAGAGCAGGTGAAATAGAGTATAAAGTATATATTGATGATGATATATTATTTAAAATCTGTATGCCGTTATTTGTAAAAATAAGAAAATTATTTATACATATTTTAAAAGATGCAGGAATTAAAGCATCAGATTTAGATGATTTAATTATGGTTGGCGGTTCTTCAAGGTTAAGTGTTGTAAGACGTTTTTTAGCTGAATTAATGGGAAAGGAGCCTATTGTTCTTGGAGAGACAGATAAAGTGGTCGCAATGGGAGCAGGTGTTTATTCTGGAATTCGTACAAGGAATGAGGATATAAAGGATATATTGTTAACAGATGTATGTCCGTTTACATTGGGAGTTGAATGTTGGCATAAGGAGACAAGTATGCAGGGTTATATGCTGCCAATGATTGAGCGTAATTCTACATTGCCATCGTCAAAATGTCAGCGTCTTGTTACGCTCGGTGATTATCAGAATGAAATTATTGTTCGTATATATCAAGGAGAAGAATATTATGCAAAAGATAATCTTTTTCTCGGTGAAATAAGGATACCGGTTGTTCCAAAACCTGCAGGTCAAGAAGGGATTGAAGTATATTTTACATATGATATAAATGGAATATTATTTGTAGAGGTAGTTAATTCACAAAATGTACGCAATCATATTCTACTTGCAAATCAGAATATTAGTAAGTCAGAGCTGGAGCGATATAGGGAAGAAATGAAACAACTGTTAATACCTCCTATTCAGAGAGAAGAAAATCAAAAAATTCTGACTAGGCTTATAGAACATTATGAGAACAGCCTTGGTGAAAAACGTACACAAATAGGTTTTCTTATAGAAAGATTTACCGATGGTCTGCGCAGCAACAGACAGCATATCGTAAAACGGACGATTGATGAAGTTAATCAACGGCTTGAACAAATTGAAAAATATCAAAATAATGAGGAAGAATTGCTATTTAAACCGTTAGATTACGAAGATTACGATTTGGAGGATATAGATGAGTAATTGTTGGGAAATTCTTAATATTAAGCCAACGGATAACCGCAGAGAGATACGTTCAGCTTATGCGGCTCAGTCAAAACAGTATCATCCTGAGGAAGATTCAGACGCTTTTGCAGCGCTAAATAAGGCTTATCAGGACGCTCTAAAGTATGCGTCAGACAGCAGCAGGACGAAAAATAAACCAAATATTGCAGAGGAAATATCCTTTGAAAGCACTGATGCTGTATCAGAGGAAATAAATAATTATTCTGAAGATTGGGGAGGGAACAAAGAAAATTTAGAACAAAATAATGATAATGATATTAATGATGATAAACTTGATAATTCTTCTGCTTCTCTGCTTTTGCAGCTGCAGCAGGAGGAAGAGCGGAAAGTTCAGGAAAGTCTTGAAAAGGGAGCTCTTAAAAAGTTAATAGATATATTTGATAAAGCAAAGGAAACCGGAAAAGTACCAAGAGCCAATGTTTGGCAGGAATTTTTTTTGTCAGAAGAATTTTTATCTGAACAGTATGATGATGAATTTGCCAAAGGAATAATGCAATACTTATCTAAATGGAATATGGAAGGAAACTATGATATCTATGCGCTTCCGTCTAATTTTTTAATAGAGCTTGCCATAGCCTATGCTTTAATACCTGAGGGAATTTATAATTCAAATAATATTTTTCAAGTTAATGTAGGTGACAGTTTTTATGCAAGGGAGTGTGCGGCATCATTATGGAAGATGCAGTACAGAAGGGAGTCTTTTCCGATTCGTATATTTAACAAACCTGAAAATCTTGTTCGTCAGCGTTCTTTTTTCGATTATTTGAGATTAAAGAATTTAAATAAGAAAAATAGTCTTACGGAAAAAGATAAGCAAAACTGGGAATGGATTCTAATGTGTGGTCGTGGAAATTATTTGTATGAACTAAAGGGCAGAGGAAATCATGAAATATATGAAGAAACTAGAAGTGTATGTCTGATACATCTTTATACATTCTGGATTAAGAATGAAACTGTGCCTAACTGTATTTTGGAATATATGTATAAGGAATATGATTTAAGGAATGTAGATCGTTCAAGCAGCAAAAAGATTTTCGGACCATTAAAACAAGCTATTATTGCAAAACATCCTTCGGTTGAGGATGAGTTATTTGGTTCTCATAGTAAAAAACAGATGATCAGCGATTGGTATCGTGTATTAATAAAGATTGTTTCAGATAACCACAGTGATTATGATAAGGGAATTTACACTGATACTGAAATTACCAAAAAAAGTGTTCTTGATTTATTTAACCGGTCTGAATGGAATAAAATTAAATATGATTCTGAGTTGTTTGAGAAAATTTATCTGCAGCTGCACAATAGAAAGGTTGTTCCTCAAACACTGGCGGAAAGGCTTATTGAGTTCTATTCTGAAGAGGGAGAGTTTGAGGATTATGATAAAGTAATAAGACTTATAGAAAGTCTGATTCAGTCGCTGGCATTTAATAAAAAGATACATGAAATTGATGGATTGGAGAGCCTTGTTTTTGATAAGACAAGCGTTAGTGATATTAGTGATGATAACAGGGAGTTTTGGCTCTATTATTTGATGGTAGGATATGGTTTCCGCAATGCGGATATAGGTATTAATGGAAGAAATGCTGATTATTCATTAGGAAGCAGTTGTTATCTTTCATCTTATGTTGATTATTTATATTATCCGTCGTTAAGGTGGAGAAAGATTTTTACTGGTTTTGATAAAGAGGCAGTTAGACTATCTGAACCGCCTGCTGTTGAATTTGTTTTGCCCAATAATAAAATAATGAAAGTTGAGTTCCATTTTCACTATTGTCTATATTTTGTTGATGGTATTCAAGTGTTTAAGCCAATTTATACATTTACTGAATTAATTGATATGTCTAAGAAAATTGAAAAGACAGAGCAGTTTTTCTTTCTGTTAGCAATAACTTCAATTTCAGAAGATGATTATGTAACTGCAAAACAAATAATTGAACAATGGCTTTTAAAACTTCCTGTCAATCCATTGACAATTTCAACAATTGCGTTGATTCTGGCAGAAGGAAAAGAAGAACTTGAGCAGATATCAGATTATGACAGTAATTCTAAGTTTTACCGCAAAATGTCCCCTGTTGGTGAAAAACAATTGCCAGATAATGAAGCCGAATTTGTAAACAATGAAAATGTAGATATCTTGGCAGTATATTATGTTGAACAGGAAGACTATTGTCTTCGTGCAGTTATTACTGCTAAATCCGTATTGTTGTTTGAACAGAAACAATTTGGCTGGCATTTGCTTAATGCAGACGATATTTTTAAAGATGCAATGCAAATGTCAATTGATGATAGAAAAAAATATGTTAAAAATACTTTAAATGATCTCTATAGACCGCAGCCTGTGTCGATCACATCTGTTTCTTTAGAGGGGATGGATAATGAGAAGAAGGCGGAGATAATTTTTGAATCATTAAAACAATATGTTCAGTATCGCAATAATAACGAGACAATAGAGATTAAATCATTATATCCATGGAATAAAGACGAGATAAGTCCTGCTTTGAAAAAATTTCTGATTAATGAAGGTAGGTATTTAACAGAGAGTTATTGTGTACTTAGATTTGGGGATGAGAAGTTAAATGAGAGAGTATTTTATTGTTCTATATATCCATATGTTTTTAGACCGAGTCAGCATAATCCGGAGTTTGGCGTGTCATATAATTTCCGTGTAAACCAATTAGATAAAAAGGTTAAGGAAAAGCACTGGATTGTAGGCAATTTTGGCTGGGGTTCACTTTACACACCTAAAGAACAATTTGTACCAGAACCGTTTGCAATTGGTGAGAGCGGTACATATTATCAATATGACGCCTTTCATATGAATCGCGCAGATAATTTCGTTTCACTCCTAGGCAAAGTTTTTGATTTTACTAATGTGATGGAAGTTGAGATATATGAAGGTTATCTGAGTATTTCTCGTTTTAATAATAAACTGGAGTACTGTTATAGTGAGAAAGATTTTAAGAAGTCAGTATACAGCAGCTGTATGACAAATGCGGATTTATTTGTTAAATTTACAAAAGCAGAGATGATGATTGAATTTGCATCATGGCTTGATAATATACTCTCTTCTGATAAGGTTAAACTGCATATGCTCCATTTTGTTTTCGAATGTGAGAAAAACAATGTATATTCTCTAAATCTGTATGATAAGTCAAAAATGTTTTATAGTGAAGATTGGATTGAGGAAGCCGTATGTTTATCTGATAATAATAAGATAGTATGGAAAATTTGGGATGATAATGATATAAGCGGTTCGCATATAGAAAATGATTTGGATGAAATATTGAATTGGTATATGGATTATGGTAAATATGGTGACAAACTAAAAGCATGTCTGCAGATTAATGTTATTATTTTATCTGAGGATAAATATACCTTATCAGATTGGGTATTGTTTAAGAATATTAATAAAATTTATAAGGCTTTCCAAGATAGAACTGCAATGACAGCATATAATCTTGAAGTTGATGAAAATAGAAAACCAGAACTCTTTGACAGTAAATTCGGCGGTCTGCCATACTGGGATTTAAAAAAACAATATCCTGTGGATTCTGAGGGCAATAAACTACTGTTGCTGGCGCAAATTAATTTAGAAAGAGATCCAATGGAACAATTAATTTCCGGAGGCGGAATGATACAATTCTTTGGAGATGCGGAGAATATTTTCAGCAGAGGATTTGGGGCAGCAGATAATCAGGATAAGTATAGAATTATTTATCATGATAGAATTGACTATAGCATAACAAGAGAAGATTTGTTGTCTTATGGTGTTCCTGACAGTACAAGCGCGGAGTTTATAGAACATACTCCTGTATCAGAGGAACGGACATTTAATGTAGAAGAAAAGATAATTTGTATGGGTATTGAAGATTATCGCTTTAAAACCTTATTTAAAAATATTATTGAAGAAGAGTTTGGTATTGATTTAAGCGGTATAAGAAATCCATATAATCATATTTTAAATCAGGATGAACGGTATCAGCTTGAAAGAAAGATATCAAACGGAGGACATTGGATTCTGGGTTATCCTGATTTTGCTCACAATGATCCTAGAAAACATAATCAAGCGCTGCAACAGTATGACAGACTTTTATTTCAATTTGATGTACATTATTTAAAGGATTCTTATTATTATAATGAAGAGTATTGTGGTATAAGTAATTTCTTTATTCGAAGTGAAGATTTGGAGAAAAAGATTTTTAATAATGTTATGTTTAATTGGGAAGGATGCAAAGAAAAATAAAATATTAATACTTTAGTAAAACAATACGGATGCGCTTAATATGTGTAATAGCGCATCCGTTTGTAGTATTTTTTAAGTTATGCAAAACTGATAAGTTTGTTTAAGTCTGCAATAAGTTCTTTTGAGAAATTTTCTGCTTCGTTGTACAGCTGTTCTGCTCTGGCAAATTCCGATTGTTTTATAGCGCTGACTATTTCAGCTCCATATTCATGGAATCGTTTATGTTTTGCACCTAAATTAATCCATATTGGAAGCATTTCAGGTACTTTTGGTGTAACTGCATTATAGAAATGCCCAAAACCGCATTTTGATGAATCAAGCTGTAATGGTGAAAGAGTTTTGCTAATAACAATTTTTTCAAGCGTGTTGAGCCAATTGCGATGAGCTGTAATAGCATTTCTAACATATCCTGCAAATTCATTGTTTTCAATATGGTAGAATGGGTCATCTCCCATAGAACCCATAAGCTTTATTGTATCATCTAGCGTCTTTTCTATTTCAACTACAGGTTCTGTTGCCTGTTGTAATTCAATGCTGACATTTTTCATAAAATCTGTGCTGTTTCTTAAATGATCTTCCATTTCAGACATTGTGCTTGTTATTTCTTCACTTAATGCTGTTATTGAACTCATGGAACCATTTACGGTTGCAACATGTTCCTTATTTTCAGCATTTAAAGACCATATATTTTCTATTTTACTAGTCATGGAGTTCAGTGATTCTATTGTAGTTGATGCGCTTGTAATGCTTTTTTTAGAGGCGCATCTAATTGCCTCAACAAGGTCGTCAATCTTCTTTGTCATCTCTCTTGTCTGTGCTGCAAGAGTATGTATTTCTGTTGCCACTACAGCAAAGCCTCTTCCGGCAGTACCTGCTCTTGCAGCTTCAATTGATGCATTAAGGGCAAGTATATTTGTCTGGAAGGAAATAGAATCTATACTGGCAATCATATTGTTCATTTCGTCGATTACTTCTGATAAGTCATGTAAGTCAGTCTGCATTGTTTGAGAGACTTCAATAGTTTGTGAAGACAGATCTTTAATATTAGTAAGTTCGTCTTGACTGGTTTCAATTTTCTTGTATATTTCGTCAGTCTGTGTCGATGCCTGTATAATAGTATTAGTCAGTTCTTCGTGCTGGTTGCTGGACATATCGTTAAAATTTTCAGAGTTGCCGAAAATAGCTTCTGTGGCATTGGCAACACTTTGAGCGATTTCGTCAATTTTTTCTGTTTGATGATGCATTGTTAAATCGAGAGAGCTTATTTGCATAACTGCTTTAATATTTTTTTCGAATATTTCTGCAAATTTTTTTCTGCCGTTAAAAAGACGCTTGTAAATATTCTCTAATTCCGGAGTTTTGGAGTAATTTGCATCCTTTAATTCAGAAACCGCTTTAATAATTGATGTTTTTTTACTTTCATGCTTCATATTATTATCCTCTTTTTTCTGATAAATGTAAATATCTGTGTAGATATTCCGAAATGTAAATAAGTTTCTCAGACGCTATAATAACTTACATATACTATAATAGGAATTTTTATTCATTTTTGCAACAACTTTTTTTAATTTTTCAAAAATTTACATTTTTTTTTAACAATATGCTGTTGCTATCATAAAAAATAACAATCAATATTGATAATTTTTTCCAGAGAGTTTTATTTATATTTGATATGTATGTTTTGAACATTTTTTAATATTAGATTAATGTTTATTATAGCGTTATAAATAATTATCTAAAATAGATTTTTTTCGCTGGCAACACTGATTGACATTTTTTATTACAGAAATTATAATGATAAAAAGTATAATTTTCTTAATAATGAAAGGCAGAAAAATATTAAAAAAGGAGAAGTGACATGAATCATATTGAATGGAATGACAGATACAAAATTGGTGTTGATTTTATTGATAAAGAGCATAAGTTACTTTTTTCGACAATGAATAAACTGCTTAGGATAAGCGAAAATGAAGAGAAAAGTGAGTGGGTGTGCCGTGAAGGTGTAAAATACTTGAAAAATCATACCACTGAACATTTTGAACACGAAGAAGAGTATATGCAGAATATAAATTATAGTGAATATGAGATACATAAACAGCTGCATGATAGTTTTAGAGATAAGACGCTGCCGGCTCTTGAAGAAGAGCTTGATAGGACAAATTATTCAGAAGAATCTGTCCGGCATTTTCTGGGTGTCTGTATTGGATGGGTAGTTTCTCATACTCGTACAGAAGACATGGCTATTGTAGGAAAGGAGAGCAGCAAGTGGATAGATCTTCCTCATGAAAAGGAAAAGGATGCTTTAGAATCTACAATAATACAGCTTATTAAGGAGATGTTTCATCTTAATGCAAGAATGATTAGTGAACAGTATGAAGGTGAAAATTTTGGTAAAATGGTATGCTGCCGTTTCTTTTACCGTGGACAGCAGAAAGAAAAGTGGGAAGTAACGCTTGTATTTGAAGAACAGCTATTGCTTAACATAGTTAGCGGAATACTTAATGTAGAATATCCTAAAGTTGATGATATGGTGCTTAATGTTATTAGATATATTTCACGTCAATTGTTGGACAAAATAAAGGAAGGATTTCCTAATACAGGGTCAATGACTTTGGATACGGAATGTCTTTTGACTCATGAACAGCTTTTAAATTCATTTGAGAGGGAGCAGCCTTATTACAGTCTACTGTTTGACACTGGGGAGGGATATTTTGCTTTCAGCGTTGTTGCGGCAGATTCTGTACGCAGCGGTGTTAAATCTGCAATTGATCATAATAATGTTATAGACAGAATAAATGAATATTTAGTTAGAGAAGATGAGGAACAGGCAGGACAAAAGCCGAAGATTCTTATTGTCGATGATTCAGAATTTATGTTGGGTAGAATGAGCAGTTTGTTCGAAGCAAATTATGAACTTATTAAAGCTACTTCTAGTATATCTGCGATAAAGAAAATTGTTGTAAATCGTCCTGACTTGATTCTGTTAGATTATGAGATGCCTGTGTGTGACGGCAGACAGACATTAGAAATGATAAGGTCAGATAAGGATATTGCTGATATTCCGGTTATATTTTTGACAGGCAGAGGCGATAAGGACAGCGTAAAAAAAGTAATGTCTCTAAAGCCGGAGGGATACCTTCTAAAGACAATGCCTGATGAGGAGATTAAGAAAAATATAGATGAATTTTTTGAAAATAAAATCTTATAAATGAGTGTTGACATTATCTATAACAAAGTGTAGAATAAAAACAAGTTTAGTACCATACTATAGTTTTACATAACAGAGAACATGTATTACAATTTGTTCTTTGGGTATACTAAATTTTTACATCATAAGTTCAAATAAAAATTTATTCAAATCGCCATTTAGGTGGTTCACAGTGTGTGAAGAAAGTCTGCTTTCAGAATTTTTTGTTCAAAAATGAGTCTGAAAGCAGACTTTTTTTATAGGATGAATATTATGGAAAATTCAACAAATCTAATATTGTATGTTTATGGTAAAATGTAAAGAAAACAAAAGAGGGGCGAAAGAGATGAATAATTATTTTCTTGGATTGGATTTAGGAACAGCTTCTATTGGCTGGGCAGTTACTGATAATAAGTATGAAATTGTGAGAGCCCATGGTAAATCACTTTGGGGGGTACGTTTATTTGAGAGCGCTAAAACAGCAGAAGAGAGGCGTACATTTAGAACATCAAGAAGGCGTTTGGCCCGCAGAAATTGGAGAATTGAACTGCTTCGTATGATATTTGCTGAAGAGATAGAAAAAATTGACGATGGATTTTTTCTGCGTATGAAGGAGAGCAGGTATGTGCCTGAGGATAAGAGGGATTCGGAAGGCAGATGTCCTGAATTACCTTATTCGTTATTTATAGATTCTGATTATACAGATAAAGAGTATTATAAACAGTTCCCAACAATTTATCATTTGCGTAAGTGGCTTATGCATACTGATAAAACTCCTGACATCAGGCTAGTATATTTGGCAATACATCATTTTATGAAACATAGGGGACATTTTCTTTTTTCAGGCAGTATTGAAAATGTTAAAGATTTTAAATATACATTTATGCAGTTTATAAGTAAGATTAAAGATGAGGAGTTAGATTTTTCTCTCGATATAGAGGATGATAAGCTGGGTCAGGTAGAGGAGATTCTGAAAAATAAAAATAATACTAAAACTGCTAAGAAGACGAAGTTAATAAAATTATTGGGCGCAAAAACTTTATGTGAGAAGGCAATTTTAAATATTATTGCAGGAGGCAAGGTTAAATTAAGCGATATTTTCTCAGACAAGGAATTAGATAATTGTGATAAACCGAAAATTGCTTTTTCAGACAATTCATATGATGAAGATGCGGCGGCGGTTGAAAATATCTTAGGTGAGAAATATGTAATTATTGAACAGGCAAAGACAGTCTATGATTGGGCTGTACTCGCGGATATATTGGGAGATTACCAATCTGTTTCTGAAGCTAAGACAGCTTTATATGAGAAGCATCACAGTGATCTTGTATGTTTAAAAAAATTGGTTAAGGATAATCTTGAGCATAATGATTATAAGAAACTTTTTGTTAATTCTGAGGAAAAAGTTAATAATTATTGTGCTTATATTGGAATGACAAAAGTTAATGGTAAAAAGACAGCTTTAAAATCTAAACAATGCAGTCAGAAAGAGTTTTATGATTTTCTTAAAAAGAATGTTGTAAAAAAAATTGCTGACAGTGAGACCAATAATTATATTAGTAAAGAAATAGAGAAAGAGACATTTTTACCAAGACAGGTGAGCAAGGATAACAGCGTTATTCCATATCAGGTACATTTATATGAGTTAAATCAAATTATTGCAAATTTAGAGGACAGGATTCCTCTTCTAAAGGAGTATGGGGATAAGATTCGCCAAATTTTTACATTCAGGCTGCCATATTATGTTGGACCATTAAATGGTATTCGCAAGGGAGACAACACAACAAATTGGATGGTAAGAAAGTGTGATGAAAAAATTTATCCATGGAACTTTGAACAGATAGTTGATATTGAGGCCAGTGCGGAAAAATTTATCCGAAGAATGACAAATAAATGCACTTATCTGGTTCAAGAAGATGTGCTTCCTCAAAATTCTATTTTGTACAGTAAGTTTGTGGTATTAAATGAGTTGAATAATCTTTGCTTAAACGGTGAGCCAATATCGGTTGAATTAAAGCAGAAGATATATATGGATTTATTTATGCACAGCAGAAGGGTAACTCAGAAGAAATTAAAGAATTATCTTAAAACAGAGGGAATTATAGCTGCAAAAGATATTAATAATTTAGAAATTACCGGAATTGACGGTGATTTTAAAGGTTCACTTACTGCGTATCATGATTTAAAAGAGAAGTTGACAGAATGTAAATTGTCTGATTTGGATAAAGAGAATATAATTTTAAATATAACGCTGTTCGGAGAAGATAAAAAGCTGTTAGGACGTAGATTATCCATAATGTATCCTAAATTGACAGAAAAGCAGATAAAGGGATTATGTACGCTTTCATATAAAGGATGGGGACGTTTGTCAAGTAAATTTTTAGAGGGAATTGCAGCTTTGGCTCCGGGAACAGGGGAAGTTTGGAGTATTATTCAGGCTCTTTGGGAGACAAATGATAATCTTATGCAGCTGCTAAGTTCGAAATATCAATTTGCTGATATAATCGCTGCTGAAACTGAAACAAGAGGTGCTGATAATATTTCTTTCTCTATAGTTGAAGAATTGGCTGTATCACCGGCAGTAAAGCGGCAGATTTGGCAGACGCTACAGATTGTAAAAGAGCTGTGCAAAGTGATGTCTGGTGCGCCTGAGAGAATATTTGTTGAGATGGCGCGTGAGAAGCAAAAAAGTGCCAGAACAACATCACGAAAGCAGAAGCTTGTGGATTTATATAAGAAATGCAAAGAAGAGGAGCGAGATTGGCTTCAGGAATTGCAAAATACTCAAGAGCATAATTTTAGAGGGGATAAGCTCTATCTGTATTATACTCAAAAAGGCCGCTGTATGTATTCTGGGGAGCCTATTGACTTGCAGGAGCTTTGGGATAATAGAAAATATGATATTGACCATATTTATCCTCAGTCAAAGGTAATGGATGACAGCATAGATAACAGGGTATTAGTAAAGAAAACATACAATGCAGATAAGACCGACATTTATCCGATAGACGGTAAAATTCGCGAAAATATGAAGTCATTTTGGAAGTCGCTTCTTGACGGAGATTTTATTTCTAAGGAAAAATACAAGCGTCTTGTAAGAGCGACGGAGTTTGATCCAGCTGAACTGGCAGGATTTATTCAGAGACAGTTGGTTGAGACCAGACAGGGGACAAAAGCGATTGCCTCAATATTAAAACAGATTTTGCCGGATACAGAGATAGTATATGTAAAAGCTAAAATCACTTCACAGTTTCGTCAGGATTTTAAATTGCTGAAAGTTAGAGAAATGAATGATTTGCATCATGCTAAAGACGCATATTTGAATATAGTTGTCGGCAATGTATATTATACAAAGTTTACGCGTGATCCGGCATGGTTTATAGAGAAAAATCCTGGCAGAAGTTACAACATTAAAAGACTTTTCACATCTGATAAAGATATTGCACGCAACGGAGAGACTGCGTGGCGCGCCGGGGATGCGGGAACGATAGGTACTGTCAGAAAGTGGATAGATAAAAATAATATTTTAGTGACAAGACGTTCTTATAAAGCTAAGGGTAAATTGTTTGACCAGCAGCTGATGAAGAAGGGAAAGGGACAGGTGCCTATTAAGAGCAGCGACAATAGATTGTGTGATATTAAAAAATACGGCGCCTACAACAAAGCGTCTGGAACATATTTTATGCTTGTCGAATCCGAGGATAAAAAAGGAAATAAGATAAGGACAATAGAGTTCGTGCCGCTGTATTTGTGCAGTCAGATTGAGAAGAACGAAGAATATGCAAAACAATATTTTATTAAAGAACAAGCATTGATCAACCCGCAAATATTGTTGCCGATGATTAAGATTGATACATTGTTTAAAGTAGATGGATTTTATATGTATTTGTCAGGAAGATCAGGAGATCAATTATTATTTAAGTGTGCCAATCAGTTGCTTTTATCGGCGGAAGAAGTGGCTGTATTAAAGAAGATAATTAAATTTGTTTTAAGAAGGACTGAAAATAAGGAGTTAAAGCTTGTAAAAAATGATGAAATACAACAGGATGATTTAATAAGAATGTATGATGTTTTTGTGGATAAGTTAAGAAATTCAATATATAAAATCAAACTTGGAGCACAAGAGAAGACATTGACTGCCAAGAGAGATAATTTTATAAAATTATCAGATGAAGATAAATGTATTGTATTATCAGAAATTTTACATAT
>CATJTQ010000111.1 GCA_949743325.1 uncultured Lachnospiraceae bacterium | reverse complement strand
GAACGCCACGAAAGGATTGTTTTATAATGGCCGAATATGAAAAGAAAGTGCGCAATATTCTAACGCAATACGGCTGCACATTCCTGCGCCGCGGCAAAGGCGACCACGACATTTGGTATAGTCCAATAACTCAACGCTCCGTAACCGTTGATACAAAAATAAAATCTCGCCACACAGCAAACGCAATTTTAAAACAAAGCGGCATTAACTATAAATTTTAATTTCCAAATAAAAAAGCCCCCTGCCCTGGCTGGCACCAGAACAAGGAGCTAATAAAACTAGGAGGTATGAAAAAATGACAAATATAAACATTGCAACATTTAGCAATAACATTGTATCTATGTTAGAACAAACCATTAAATTTAATGAACCTTTAACCGTCAGCACTGATATTGGCAACGCCATTATTTTAAGTGAAGATGATTATCGCAGCTTAATTGAAACCTTATATTTAACATCTATACCAGAAATGGAAGAAAAATTGTTAGCCGGAAAAGCAACTCCACTTTCTGATTGTGTTCCTGAAAGTGAAGTTGATCTTTAGGAGTGGCAGCCAGATGTATGATATTTTATATACCAAAACTGCGCTTAACGATTTGCCAAAGTTAAAAGCTGCACACTTAGAAAACAAATTAAAAGCATTACTTGAAGTAATAAAAGAAAACCCTTATCAAACACCGCCAAGCTATGAAAAATTGGTTGGCAATTTGCGAGGCTTATATTCCCGCCGCATTAATATTCAACATCGTTTAGTTTATGAAGTCTTTGAAGTGGAAAAAAAGATTAAAATCGTTAGCTTATGGTCGCATTATGAACGATAATCAACTAACCGCTCAAACAAAAAAGCTCCCTACCCTGGTTACACCCAGGACAAGGAGCAAAAATTTATCTGATTAAATTTTTGGAGGGGATTTTTGCACTATGAAGAATGCTGCTTGTTATATACGTGTGTCAACCGACGATCAGCTGGAATACAGCCCCGACGCCCAGCTTAGGGAGATCCGCAAATATGCCGCTAGTCATGACCTTTTTCTTGACCCCAACCATATTTATATGGACGAAGGTATCAGTGGTCGCAACACAGCAAAACGACCGGAATTTAACCATATGATAGGCGCTGCCAAAATTAAGCCTCGGCCATTTGATGTAATCCTACTTTGGAAATTCTCCCGTTTCGCCCGCAACCGTGAGGATGCCGTTGTCTACAAGTCAATGCTGCGCAAACTCGGCATTGAGGTGGTGTCAATCTCCGAAAATATCGGCGATGACAAAATGTCAATCCTTATCGAGGCTATGATTGAGGCTATGGACGAATATTATTCGATAAATTTAGGCGAAGAGGTTATCCGGGGGATGACCCAAAAGGCCCTCACCGGCGGTATCCAGGCAATCCCCTCTTTTGGTTATGATAAATTACCCAACCAAACCTATACCATCAACCAGCAGGAGGCTCCGTATGTACGTATGGTTTTCAATATGTACCTGTCTGGCAGCTCGCTTTTTGCCATAGCTCGGCACCTAAATAATCTAGGCATACGCACCAAGCGAGGCAATATGTTTGAAAATCGTCAAATAGAGTATATGATCAATAATCCCGTTTACAAAGGCTACCTCCGCTGGACGCCAAAAAAAACCGTCAGCCGCCGCATATACGACAGCCCCGACACTATTATTGTAAAAGGAGAGCATGAGCCAATCATTTCTGAGGAATTATGGCAAAAGGTAAATGATAAATACCACACAGCCAAGGCAACGCGCAAACCCCATGACCGCCCTACCGAGAGCAAAAAACATTATCTATGTGGTTTGGTACGTTGCGCTAACTGCGATTCCACCCTGGTGTATTCTAATATACATAAAGGCTTTCAGTGCCATAGCTATGGTCATGGTAAATGCAGTTACTCTTGTTTCATCACCGCAAGCAAACTTGAGACAATGATACTTGACGAACTTGACCGTATGGCCCAAAACGATCAGTACCTGTATATCAAAAATGAAAAGAAACAGTCAAGCGTTGAAAGTGCTGCAATAAAGCAGGAAATCAACAAATTAGAAAGCATTTTACAAAAGGCCAAAGAAGCTTATTTAGTTGGTATTGATACTTTAGAAGAATATGGTCAGAATAAAACTAAATTACAGACTCAAATCAATTCATTACAAGCCACTTTAAAAAAGGAAATGGCTCAGGCTGAACCAGCACCAGTAACAACTATCAAAATTGCAGATATTAAAGACATGATTCAATCTCAAGCAGATTTACCAACTAAAAACAAACTGTTATCTGGCGTTTTTGAAAAGATAACCTATCGAAAAAAACCGCACGATGAATTAAGTATTTTTTTGAAATAACTTATTATACCTTATTGGTGTTTGGCGGCCCTGATGGTGAGCTTGCTGCCTCCTTGCGTTATTTATCCCAACGCTATAGCGTTCCTTATCGTGATGTGGCCGGCCTGCTAACAGATATTGGTACAGAAGAGTTGGCACATATGGAAATGATTAGCGCCATTGTATTCCAGCTAACCAAAGATTTGACCATTGATGAAATTAAGGCTCAGGGCTTCGACAGCTATT
>CATJTQ010000110.1 GCA_949743325.1 uncultured Lachnospiraceae bacterium | reverse complement strand
GGTGGTAGGAAAAAACAACCAATCCACAGTATCTCCAAACAGTATAGCATACAGTCCTTGGAGAGGGACTATAAACACTACTACTATATAATACGAGGATATAGCAAATGAGCAGAGGAAGATTTGGAAATTATGGAGGTCAGTATGTACCCGAAATACTGATGACAGCAATTGAAGAGCTTGAGGAAGCATACACACATTACAAAAACGATCCGGATTTTGTACAAGAGTTAGATGATTTATATAAAAACTATGCCGGAAGACCATCAATGTTATACTATGCAGAAAAAATGACTAAAGATTTAGGCGGTGCAAAAATATACTTAAAGAGAGAGGATTTAAATCATACAGGTTCTCACAAAATAAATAATGTTCTAGGTCAGATGCTTTTGGCAAAAAGAATGGGAAAGAAGAGAGTAATTGCCGAGACAGGAGCCGGACAGCACGGTGTGGCGACAGCTACCGGGGCAGCGTTAATGGATATGGAATGTGAGATTTTTATGGGAAAAGAGGATACAGAGCGACAGGCGCTTAATGTATTTCGCATGGAACTTCTGGGTGCTAAAGTACATACTGTTACGAGCGGTACAATGACACTAAAAGACGCCGTAAATGAGGCAATGCGTGAATGGACAAAACGTATGGATGACACGCTGTATTTGCTTGGATCAGTTATGGGACCGCACCCCTTTCCAACAATAGTCCGTGATTTCCAAAAAATTATCGGAAAAGAAATAAAAGATCAAATATTACAAAGGGAAGGAAAACTGCCTGACGCAGTAATTGCGTGTGTGGGCGGCGGAAGCAATGCAATTGGAGCTTTTCATGAATTTATTGACGATAAATCTGTAGAGTTAATCGGATGCGAGGCAGCAGGTCTTGGCGTTGATAATCCTAAAAATGCAGCCACAGTAGCAAATGGAAGTATTGGTATATTTCATGGTATGAAATCTGTATTCTGTCAAAATTCAGACGGTCAGATTGCACCTGTATATTCCATCTCTGCCGGATTAGATTATCCTGGTATAGGACCTGAACACGCTATGCTGAATGATACAGGCAGAGCACAATACGTCCCTATTACAGATGTAGAAGCAGTTGATGCCTTTGAATATCTCTCAAGGACTGAGGGAATTATACCAGCAATTGAAAGTTCACATGCTATTGCTTATGCAAAAAAACTTGCACCAACAATGGAAAAAGATAAAATTATTGTTGTCAATGTTTCTGGACGCGGAGATAAAGATGTTGCCGCAATCGCAAGATATAAAGGAGTGAATTTATATGAATAGAATAGAAAATGCATTTAAAAATGGTCCTGCATTTATTGGATTTATAACCGGCGGAGACCCCGATATAGAAACTACAAAAAAACTTATATACGCTATGGAAGAGGGAGGTGCTGATTTAATAGAAATTGGCATACCATTTTCTGACCCAATAGCTGAAGGTCCTGTAGTACAGGCAGCAGATTTAAGAGCACTGTCATGGGGATGTAAAATAGATGATTTATTTGAAATGGTAAAAGAAGTGAGGGAAAATGTAAAAATCCCTCTAATCTTCATGACATACTTAAACCCTATATATTCATATGGAAAAGAAAAATTTATGAACGCTTGCCACGAAACAGGCATTGATGGTATAATAGTACCAGATTTGCCTTATGATGAGAAAGATGAGCTGCTGCCTTTTTGTAGAAAGTTTGGCGTGAATTTAATATCTTTTATCTCACCAACATCTCAAGAAAGAATTATAAAAATCGTACAGGAAGCAGAAGGATTTCTTTATTGTGTGTCATCAATTGGAGCAGCAAATGTGTGCAAAGAACTCAATACAGGAATTGAAGAACTTATTAAAAAAATAAAATCTGTATCAGATATTCCATGCACAGTAGGATTTGGTATATCATCACCAGAACAAGCTGAAAAAATGAGCCAAGTTTCAGATGGTGTCATTGTCGAAAGTGCAATAGTAAAAATTATTGCTGAATATGGCAAAAATAGTATTGAACCAGTAAGAGAGTATGTCAGATCAATGAAAAAGGCTGTAATTTCTGCCCATGAACAAAAATAATTTATAATGCGTCTGCTGTATCAATAAATATTTAATTTGCTAATTGCTCGAAAAAAAAGGGAGATATAATATGAGTTTTAAAGGAGCTATTTTTGATTTGGATGGTACTTTATTTGAGTCAATGCATGTATGGAGAAATATAGATATAGAGTTTTTAAGTAAAAGAGGCTTGGAAGTGCCTTTAGACTATCTTGACAAAATAATATCTCTTAATTTTGACGAGGCGGCATTGTTTACAATAGAGCGCTTCGGCTTTAATGAGACTAAAGAAGAAATTATAAAAGAATGGTTTGATATGGCAATATATGCTTATGGACATGATGTAGGTTTAAAGCCACATGCATTAGAATATTTAGAGTATTTAAAATCTAAAAATATTCCAATGGCAGTGGCAACGTCATCAGATGAAGCCCTCTATCTGGCAACATTTGAAAACTTAAAACTAACATCATATTTTAATAAAATAGTTACGTCAGGTGAGATAGGCTGCGGCAAAAACAAGCCTGATATTTATATAGAAGCGGCTAATCGCCTGTCGCTTAAACCATCCGAATGTGTAGTTTTTGAAGATATATATCATGGTATGAAAAGTGCTCAGAGCGCAGGATTTTTTACAGTAATCATGGAAGATGAATCATCCGTTCGTCAGCGCGAACAATTAAAAGCCGAAGCAGATATTTACATTACAGATTATTCCAAGCTTCTGAATCAAGATATACTTTTCAGCGACTTTGAGGACCTGCCAAGCTGTGCAATAAAAGGCAAACAATAGACAGCGCTTTCCAAGCAGAATATCATAATAGGCTGTTTAATATCAGCAGTTGTCAATGCGAATGAGAGTACTTTAATTAATACATATGAATAAATGCAGCACTTAATTGGAGGTATCATCCATTTTGCTATATTAAAATTAAATTTTACATTTTTATATAAACAACATATAATCAATACAGAAAGTATAATCTGACTTATAAGAAAACCCAATATATACACTTTTATACCAAATAAGGGAATGAGAAACCATAAAAACAGCAATCTTAAAATTATAGTTGATATATTAAATAGAAAAAATTCAACTGTTTTTTTCAATCCATGAAGTATACTTCCTAAAGTTGAAGACAAGTAAAAAAATGGGCAAATAAAACTTAATAATGTTATGTATTCTCCGGCAGTATTAGAGCCAAATAAAAATTGACCTATCTCACAACCATTAACAAGAAAATATCCATTACAGAAAATTCCCAGAAATAAAGTGAACCTTATTGTATACTCAATAGTTTTTGATATTTGTTTTTGTCTGTTACATTCGTTTGATTCTGCAACATCAGATACAAGCAGCACTGATAATGAATTAGTAAGTGCTGATGGAAACATAATTAGCGGCAAAGCCATTCCGGTAAATATTCCAAAGACAGCTAACGCCTCTTCTTTGGATGCACCGCTGCGGCATAATGCCAATGGAAATATTACTGCCTCCGCACTTTGTAAGAAATTTGTACTTAATCTGTTAAGCGTTAAAGGTATTGCCTGCATAAACAAATCTTTAAAAATTCTTTTTATTCCAATACTTGCCTTTTCTTTCTTCTTATGAATATTTTTATTAATAAATCGAGAAGCAAGAAAAGCGGTTATAGAAATTATAGCCGATGCAATCTCACCTATAAAAAGTCCCCATACTACTAAGGAAATTTTTTCTATCTTATCCAAATAAATATAATTTACCGAAACTATCTCAAATATTAAATAAACTCCGCCAACGCGTACAATCTGTTCCCCAAGCTGACTAATTGAAGGAACAGCTGTTTTCTTCATTCCATAATAATATCCGCTTATACAAGAATGTATACTTGCAGGAATAAAACTATAGCTTAATACTTGAATTAGTGGCGCGCACCTTTCATCCTTTATAATATTAGCAGCAATAAAATCTGCTTTAAAATAACACATAACCATCATTACTCCAGCCAGAAAGCATGAACTTGATAAGGCAGTGTATAAAACTCTGGCAGCATTTTCCGGATTACGCTGCTGTGTTGCAACAATTCTTGAAAGTGAAGTCTGAATTCCTACACAACAGAACGAAAAACACATAATATATACAGGAAAAATCAACTGATAAATTCCCATACCTTCTGCACCAATTTTATTATTAAGGAATATTCTATAATAGAAACCTATTACTTTAGTGAGCAATCCTGTAAGCGTCAGCAAAAATGTTCCTTTAATAATTGTATTTTTTCGACTCATATAATCACCGATAAACCATTTTTATAATTATATATGAGAATATAATAGATTCAGAACGAAAGTGAGGAGATTATTTTGATTTATATGGATCATGCGGCAACTACCATGCTATTACCAAAAGCAGCCGCATATATGAGACAATATGAATTATCTGAATACGGCAATCCATCAAGCAATTATCCTTTTGCTGCAAAATCTAAAGCAGCAATAGAAAGTGCTAGATATACAATAGCTAATACTATAAATGCAAAACCGTCAGAAATATATTTTACATCTGGAGGAAGCGAGGCGGACAACTGGGCTATTCAAGGAATTTTCACATCATGCGGAAAAAATATGCCTCATATAATTACATCCGCAATAGAGCACTCAGCCATACTCAACACATGCCGATTTCTTGAAAGAAAAGGTTGTCATATTACTTATGTTCCTGTAAAAGGAGATGGAACAATTAATTTAGATTATTTAGAAAAAGCTTTCACAAAAAATACAGTACTTGTATCAATAATGACAGCAAACAATGAAATAGGCACTATAGAACCTATAGAAAAAATATCAGAAATAACTCACCGTCACCATGCCTTATTCCATACTGACGCGGTTCAGGCTTACGGACATATCCCAATTGACGTTCAAAAATCAGGAATAGATCTTATGTCTGTAAGTGCTCATAAATGTAATGGACCAAAAGGAATTGGCTTTTTATATGTCAATGAAAATATCAACTTTGATTCATTTATCCATGGAGGAGGGCAGGAAAGGCAAAAACGTGCAGGAACAGAAAACGTAGCTGCTATCGCAGGTTTTAAAATAGCAGCATCAACCTCATGCGAAAAAATGGCTGAGCACAACAAAAGAGAACTTTATCTTAACAATTATATGACTCGGCTATTAATTCGTGAAATTCCTGATATAACAATAAACGGCAGCAGCAATAAACTTGCTAATAATATTAACTGTACTGTCAAAGGTGCCAATGCACAGGCATTAATTGGACTTTTAGCAATGGATGACATATGTATTTCAGCAGGTAGTGCCTGCCACTCTGACAGCAGCAGCGCCTCACATGTTCTTACGGCAATCGGACTGTCCAATGAAGATGCGTTAAGTACCATAAGAATAACATTAGGTGCAGAAAACACAATTTCTGAAATAGAGCATGTAGTGCAAAAAATAAAATATGCTGCGTTTAATCTTAGAAAAAGATAAACAATTTTGTTTTAAATAATCTGTAAAAATAAGCATAGAGAAAATAGATAATGCCAAAACAATCGGGGCAGTGAATTGTATATATTACTGTCTCATCTGTTTTTTTAAAAAAAAGCAAAATGAGAGTATTACTAATACATTCAAATACTTAAAAAATAGAATGTAATGTAATGCTCCCATTTTTAAAATTTATAATCTAAATGAACAATAATTAATTATAATTAAGAAAATTCTATATTTTTATAAATTCAACTTTTCTGTCTTTAAATATTGAATAATATTTAAAACCACTCCTTTTTAAAATTTCCTCAGCTTTAGAAAATTCATGTCCAATTCTCTCTGGTGTATGAGCGTCTGAACCTACAGTAATTATCTCGCCGCCAAGTTCTCTATATCTTCGTATAACATTTTCTTCAGGGTTAGGATGTCCAAGTCCATATGCCAAACCTCCTGTATTTAATTCAATTCCTACACCATGTTCTATACATGATTTAAGAGCTGTATCAAGAATATCTTTGTAAATGCTGTAACTATAATTTTTATTCTTATTAGGACCATAACGGACTATATAATCTATATGTCCATAAACGTCTATATTTTGGAAATGTGTCAGATTATCATCAATTGAATTAAAATACTCATTGTATGCAGTGGATTCATCTTTTCCTTCAAAATAAGAAGGATAATATGGATCACATCTATTTACTACATGTGAAGAACCAATAATAAAATCAAAATCATATTTTTTTGTAATCTCATACAAATGTTCAGTTATATGAGGCTGCAGACCAAGCTCAACGCCTATTCTCAAGTCTATTTTATTTAAATATTTTTCCCTCAGCATGTTTAAAGTATTAAAATATTTCTCAAAATCAATTAAAAAAGATAAATCTTCATCAGGGTAATCATAGTCATAATGATCCGTAATACACATATGTTTCATACCAATACTTATAGCATTCTCAATCATAGATTCAGGCTCTGAATCACAATCAGTTGAAAAATTGGTGTGTAAATGAAAATCAGACAACATAATTTTTGCTCCTTAAATTTTAATATTTTGAAATAATTATATCAGTCTGTTAAATTTGCGTCAACAAAACTCTTTTTGTATTGTATATAAAATAGGAATACTGCCGTTTTGCAATTATCTTATTAAATTTTATATTTTCATATATTTATAAATTTATTGTTGCATTTGTTAATCAAATATTTTATGCTGTCTAATAAGTTTAAAACTGTAAAATAATATTAACATACATGTAAGGAAGCACATGTCATTTGGACTAATGACAATAGGATATCATTTACTTAGAAGGACTATATCTGGTAAACAAAATTTTTTGATTTTTTATTAATAATAATTTGGGGAAAAATAAAATGAATTTAAAAGAGAGAGCTAAAAAGTTAAAAAGAGATATTCCAACATTATTTTTATCGTTATTAAAATAATCATTTTTTAATTTTTAGCTGAGAATAGTTATTTTTTATAAAAAACAATTATATTTAATCACATATTTTTACTTTTATATGACAATAATATTAAAACGTAGTAGTATCTATAGATTTATATAGGTATAAATATTAAAAAACTGTAATAAATCAAAAAATAGGCTTGAACTTTTGGTATATTTTGGTTAAAATACTAATAAGTCAATGTTTTAAAACATTAACAAATTTAAACACTAGGAGGAATTTTTAAACATGGCAGTAAAAGTAGCAATTAATGGTTTTGGACGTATCGGACGTCTTGCATTCAGACAGATGTTTGGAGCAGAGGGATATGAAGTAGTAGCAATCAACGATTTGACAAGTCCTAAGATGCTTGCTCACCTTTTGAAATATGACTCATCACAGGGTAAATATGATAAAGCTGATAAAGTATCTTCAAGTGAAGATTCAATTACAGTTGATGGAAAAGAAATCAAAATCTATGCTTTCCCAGATGCTAACAACTGTCCTTGGGGTGAATTAAATGTAGACGTTGTATTAGAGTGTTCAGGATTCTACACTTCTAAAGAGAAAGCACAGGCTCATATCAATGCCGGTGCTCGTAAGGTTGTTATTTCTGCTCCAGCAGGAAATGATCTTCCAACAATCGTTTACAACACAAATCATCAGACATTAAAAGCTTCTGACACAATTATTTCAGCAGCTTCATGTACAACTAACTGTCTTGCTCCTATGGCAGATGCTCTTAATAAATATGCAGCAGTACAGTCAGGTATTATGTGTACAATCCATGCTTACACAGGCGACCAGATGACACTTGACGGACCACAGAGAAAAGGAGATCTCAGAAGATCACGTGCTGCAGCAGTTAATATCGTTCCAAACAGTACAGGTGCTGCTAAAGCTATCGGACTTGTTATTCCTGAACTTAACGGTAAATTAATCGGTTCAGCTCAGCGTGTTCCAACTCCTACAGGTTCTACAACAATCCTTACAGCAGTTGTTAAAGGAAAAGATGTAACAATAGAAGGCATAAATGCAGCTATGAAAGCTGCAGCAAATGAATCTTTTGGTTACAATGAAGATGAAATTGTTTCTTCAGATATTGTAGGTATGAGATTTGGTTCATTATTCGATGCAACACAGACAATGGTTGCTCCAATCGGAGACGACTTATACGAAGTACAAGTTGTTTCTTGGTATGATAATGAGAACAGTTATACAAGCCAGATGGTTCGTACAATTAAATACTTCTCAGAATTAGCTTAATCTTTTAAATTAGATTAATAACTTAAAAGACTCAATGCGGGTCCGGTTTTGTAGCGGCAGACTATAGGACCGGGTCCGTTTATCATTTACAGAAATTTTAAAATACTCTTCTGTAAATTTTATCATTGTGTAAAAATTATATTTCAGGAGGTTTAATACAATGGGATTAAACAAAAAATCAGTTGATGATATCAATGTATCAGGAAAGAGAGTTCTTTGCAGATGTGATTTTAACGTACCTTTAAAAGACGGAAAGATCACTGACGAAAACCGTCTTGTAGCTGCTCTTCCTACAATAAAAAAATTGATTGCTGATGGAGGAAAAGTAATACTTTGCTCACATCTTGGAAAACCAAAAGGAGAGCCAAAACCAGAATTGTCTTTGGCGCCTGTAGCAAAAAGGCTTACAGAACTTTTAGGACAGGAAGTTAAATTTGCAGCAGACAATGAAGTTGTCGGACCAAATGCAAAGGCAGCTGTAGAGGCAATGAAAGACGGAGAAGTAATTCTTCTTGAAAATACTCGTTACAGAGCTGAAGAGACAAAGAATGGCGAAGCATTCTCAAAAGATTTAGCATCAATTTGTGATGTTTTTGTAAATGACGCATTTGGTACAGCTCACCGTGCTCACTGTTCAAATGTCGGCGTAGCACAGTTAGTTGACACTGCTGTTGTAGGTTACTTAATGCAAAAGGAAATTGATTTCTTAGGAAATGCAGTTGAAAATCCTGTACGTCCTTTTGTATCAATTTTAGGCGGAGCAAAAGTAGCAGATAAATTAAATGTAATAAATAATTTGCTTGAAAAATGTGATACATTAATTATCGGCGGCGGTATGGCATTTACATTTTTAAAAGCCAAAGGTTACGAAGTAGGAAACTCATTAGTTGACAATGAGAAAATAGATTATTGTAAAGAAATGATGGAAAAAGCAGAAAAGCTTGGAAAGAAATTATTACTTCCAATAGATACAACAATAGCTGCTGGATTCCCAAATCCTATTGATGCTGAAATAGAAGTAAAAGAAGTCGATTCTGATAAAATTCCTGCTGATATGGAGGGCTTGGACATTGGCTCAAAAACTTGCGAACTATTTGCAGACGCAGTCAAATCAGCAAAAACAGTAGTATGGAACGGACCAATGGGCGTATTTGAAAACCCAATACTCGCAAAAGGAACAATCGCAGTTGCAAAAAGTCTTGCTCAGACAGATGCAACAACAATAATTGGCGGCGGTGACTCAGCTGCTGCAGTAAATCAATTAGGATTCGGAGATAAAATGTCACATATCTCCACCGGAGGCGGTGCTTCACTAGAATTCTTAGAAGGAAAAAACCTTCCAGGCGTAGCTGCCGCTAACGAAAGGTGAGCACTTAATGAAAGCGAGCCAAAGGCGAAGCTTGAATTTAGTGCGAAGCTTCGCAGCGAACCTTAGTGAAAGCGAGTCGTAGACGAAGCTTGAACTTAGTTGAGCTGTGCAGGTGAGCACAGTAAAAATCTACACAGTGTAAAACTTGTAAAAGCGAGCCTTTATTTAAACAGAGAGATAACAAGGAGAGTTAAAATGTCAAGAAAAAAAATTATCGCCGGCAACTGGAAAATGAATATGACTCCAAGTCAGGCAGTTGCTTTAGTAAACGAATTAAAACCATTAGTAGCAAATGATGAAGCAGATGTAGTATTTTGTGTTCCTGCCATTGATATTATTCCGGCAATGGAAGCAGCAAAAGGCAGTAATATTGAGATAGGCGCAGAGAATATGTATTTTGAGGAAAAAGGTGCATATACAGGTGAAATTTCACCAGAAATGCTTACAGATGCTGGTGTTAAATATGTTGTTATCGGACATTCAGAGAGAAGAGAATACTTTGCAGAGACAGATGAGACAGTAAATAAAAAAGTCTTAAAAGCATTTGAACATGGAATTACACCTATAATATGCTGTGGTGAATCTTTAACACAAAGAAAGCAAGGTATTTACATTGACTGGATTCGTATGCAGATAAAGATTGCATTTCAGAATGTCACTTCTGATGATGCAAAAAAAGCTGTTATCGCTTATGAACCGATATGGGCAATCGGAACAGGTGAAACAGCAACATCTGATCAAGCGGAAGAAGTTTGTGCTGCAATTAGAGAATGTATAAAAGAAGTATATGATGATGCAACAGCAGAAGCAATTCGTATTCAGTATGGCGGTTCTGTAAACGCTTGTAATGCTGCAGAATTATTTTCAAAACCGGATATTGACGGCGGCCTTGTAGGCGGTGCATCATTAAAACCTGATTTTGGAAAAATAGTAAACTATAAGTAAAATATACCCATATTAAGCTGTATGGGACAGATATTTTTATTATTCATATTTGAGGCTATCAATTGGTAGCCTCCTTTCAAGTAAATAGGTATAAAAAAATGAATTTTGAAAGGAAAATAATAAAATGAGTAAAAAACCTACCGTTTTAATGATTCTTGATGGCTATGGATTAAACGATAAAACTGTTGGCAATGCCATTGCTTTAGGTAAGACACCAGTTGTAAAACAACTTATGAAAGAATACCCTTTTGTAAAAGGTAACGCAAGCGGAATGGCTGTTGGTCTTCCAGAAGGACAGATGGGCAACTCAGAAGTAGGACATCTTAATATGGGTGCAGGAAGAATTGTCTATCAGGAACTTACAAGAATTACTAAGGAGATTGAAGATGGCGATTTCTTTAAAAATGAAAACTTACTAAAAGCTGTAGAAAATGTAAAGAAAAATAATTCATCACTTCATCTGTTCGGCCTTCTTTCTGACGGAGGTGTACACAGTCACAATACACACCTGTATGGTCTTCTTGAACTTGCAAAAAGAAACGGAATAGAAAACGTATTTGTACATTGTTTCTTAGATGGACGCGACACACCTCCTTCATCGGGAAAAAATTATATTTTGGAATTGATGGATAAAATGTCTGAAATAGGAGTTGGAAAAATAGCAACTATAAGCGGCAGATATTATGCGATGGATAGAGATAACCGCTGGGATCGTGTTGAACAGGCATATAAAGCTATCGTAAAAGGGGAAGGCAATAAGGCTGCATGTCCTAAATGTGCAATAAATGATTCATATGCCGATGATAAAACAGATGAATTTGTTATACCAACCGTTATTGAAGAAGATGGAAAACCAGTTGCCACTGTAAAAAATAATGACTCTGTAATATTTTTTAATTTCCGACCTGACAGAGCAAGAGAAATTACACGAGCTTTCTGCGCTGATGAATTCAATGGATTTGAACGTGGAGAGAGAATTAAGACAACATTTGTATGTTTTACAGAATACGATATAACAATTCCTAATAAATTTATAGCGTTTGAAAAAATAAAGCTTGTGGACACATTTGGAGAATATCTTGCTAAATGTGGAAAAACACAGGCTCGTATTGCAGAGACAGAAAAATATGCGCATGTAACATTTTTCTTTAATGGAGGCGTTGAAGAACCAAATGAAGGAGAAGACAGAATTCTTGTAAACTCTCCAAAAGTTGCAACTTATGATTTGCAGCCTGAAATGAGTGCATATGAAGTGTGCGATAAATTAGTAGAAGCTATAAAATCAGATAAATATGATGTAATAATAATTAATTTCGCAAACCCCGATATGGTCGGACACACAGGCGTAATTGATGCCGCTATTAAAGCAGTAGAAGCTGTAGATGAATGCGTAGGCAAAGCAGTAGAAGCTATAAAAGAAGTAGATGGTCAAATGTTCTTATGTGCCGACCACGGTAATGCAGAACAATTAATTGATGATGTAAACGGAGGCAGTTTTACTGCACATACTATTAATCCTGTACCATTTATTTTAATCAACGCAGATAAATCTTATACATTGAGAGAAGGCGGTTGTTTAGCTGATATAATTCCTACTCTGCTAGAGTTAATGGATATGGAACAGCCAAAAGCTATGACCGGAAAATCTCTTTTAATAAAAAACTAAATTTATCAATATAAGAATTATATAAAATTTATAAAATTCCCTCAATTAATTTGGGGGAATTTTAATTTACAAGAAAAAAATATAAAATAATTTATGCGTATTGACAATAATTACATTTAGTTATATTATATAAAAAAGGAGGGGGATCTTTTTTCATAATAAACTATAAAGAATTTTTACTTGGTCTTAAAATATATTTAACAATTTTTTATAGTTAATTTATTATTATGAACACATCTTGGCATTCATCTGATAATCGGAAAATTCAGAAAAATTATCCATTTATGGCAAAAATAAATGATCTAATAATACGTCTAAATAAATCATTTCCAAAAAAAATTTAGATAAATAAATCAAATTACTTTTACTTATATCATTAATGAGGTCTATTTTTAAGTGGTTTAGTTTTTATAATTTTTTTATTTTCTATAAAAAAATAACAATTAAAAATAAAAGGGGAGACATTCAAATGAAAAAAATTATTAAAGGTCTAGCTGTAACTTGTACATTAATGGCTGTAGGTTTTGTCAGCTTCTTAGGAACTACAACAGAAGCTGCTGCTGTTCAGAATGAAGCTGGACATTCTGCTCGCTATTATATTAAAGGTGATATTAATATGGATGGTATAATTGATTTGGAAGACGCTCAAATTGCATTAAAAGCTGCTAATGGATCAATAATATTAACTGATTTAGAGACAAAAATCGGCGATATGAACAATAACGGTGTTGTTGACCATGAAGACGCTCAGAAAATTTTAAGAATAGCTTTAAAAATAGATAAAAACTAATAAAGTAATTTTTAAACTATATAAAAAAATAATAAATATGATTACTTAAAATTTGCCATACTAAATAAGATTAAATCTTTTTATATCAGAGGGATTGTTTTTTCAGACTAAGTAAACAGTAATTAGAAAAGTAATAAACATATTACATAGTAAAACTTATTAAATCTAAAAATAGAAGGGGAGACTTTCAAATGAAAAAAATTATTAAAGGTTTAGCTGTAACTTGTACATTGATGGCTGTAGGTTTTGTCAGCTTCTTAGGAACTACAACAGAAGCTGCTGCTGTTCAGAGTGACAGTACTTATTCTGCTCGTTACTATATTAAAGGCGACCTTAATATGGATGGTAAAATCACTTTAGCAGATGCTGAAATTGCAAATAACGCTGCAAATGGTTATATCATATTAACTGATTTAGAGACAAAAATCGGCGATATGAATAATAATGGTGTTGTTGATAAAGAAGATGCACAGATTATCTTAAGAATGGCATTAGGAATAGATTAATATAAATTATTTTAATATAATCCCACATCTTAAAATATATTAATTTGTCAATATATATAAGTTTTTTAAACCCTCTAAGTTTAAGGCTTCCGCTGTATTAACGGAAGCCTATTTGCATATCTTTAGATAATTTGTTATAATAAAAATAAGAAATAGATGATTACAAACAATATTTTATAAAGGAGGGGATAAATTCAAATCTATTTCTTAAGTCAGAAAAACTTTTATGAGAAAAAACTAGGAGGAATTTATGAGAGGGAACAAATTATTTAAAGTATTTTTATTTACAATAATACTTTGTATGTTATCAGTTGTCTATGTTTTTGCTGATGAAATACCTGAGGGTAGGTATTTATTTAGAAATTATAATAGCAATCTTTATATGACTTGCGACGGTACAACAAGCGGAGCAAATATTTTACAGATGGGACTTCGTTTTAATGAAATAGAAAATACACAAATTTTTAATGTTACTAAAGATAATAATGCATCTGGTTACTATAATATCAAATTAGACAAAGCAGCGCTATCAATAGTTGTAGATGTCGACGGGGCGTCACAAAACAACAGTGCAAATGTTCAGATATATAACAATAATAACACAGATGCCCAGCGATGGAAATTTATCAGCAATAACGACAGAGAGGGAACATTCAGAGCAGCTTCAAAATGCTCAGGAGATACAAAAGTTCTTACTGTATTGGGAGCGCTTAAAGACCCAGGCACAAATATTTTTCAGTATGATTATACATCAAATCCTGACGGTAAGTGGTATTTGGAAGCTTTAGTAGACAATAGTCCTTATTTGATTAGAAATAAAAAAACTGGTAAATATTTAACAGTTGATGGGTCTTCTGTCAAACTTGAAGACTATAACCCTAATAATTACAAAAACCAGGTATTTAGACTTAAAGGTGATAATGAAGGCTATTATGATATTGCACCGTATTCAAATTTAAATAAAAGTATATCAGTTACCGGATGGGATTATGGTTACGCTCCTGAAGGAGGGGGTATTGGCTGTGAAGACGGGCAGAGTTCAGAAGGACAGAATTGGAAATTTCTTCTTAATTCAGACGGTTCGTATCGTATAGTTTCACAGATATCTAATTGCAGCAAGGCTATTACTGTTCTTAACAATAATGTATCAAATGTATATTCTTATACATACACTAATGATAAGAATTCAAATTGGGAACTTATAAAACAGTACGAAAAGGAAAGCGAACATATAATTTGTGATTTAGATACAAATTTATATTTAAAAAATAATATATCAATCGACAATTTTAATAAGTGGATTCAAAATATGGATTTAGCATATGAAGGTTATAAAAAATTGGTAGGCGGTGTCCCTGCAAATGAAAATGAAAAAATACATATTAAGTCCGTAAATAAGTACCAGCCAAATTATTATGAGGATGCCGTTGCATGGACATACGGAAATCATGATACTATTTATATTAATGCTAACTATGTTTCTGAAATATTAACGCAGATAAACGATACCGGCGACTGGAATTTTTGTATTTTACATGAGATGGGGCATGCATTTGATATAAAAGACGAATGGGTTTTTCATGACGAATTGTCTGCAAATTTTAAAATGGCATATTTATTTAGCATGTATGAAAATAAAATTAAAGTATATTTAGGAAATTTTAATGGTCAAGAAATGTATGCAACTAATTATGAAGAAATAGAAAATTTTTACTGTAGTGTAGCTAATCAATCATATATAAATACTTTAGGTAGCTCTAAACCATTTTTCTCAAATGATGGGCTGACATATATATTGTTAAATTTATCAGGAAGCAATTGGATAAATATGAGCCGTGTCTATGATACTTATTATACAAAAAATTCTACAAATAGCCAGTTAAGCCAACAAGCAAATTCTGTGAAATATGATCATTTTTTAAGTAAAATGAATGAAAAAATACCAAGACCTAACCAAACAATTAAAGAAAGATATACACAATTATATTCATCAATCCATAAATGTATTTGTGATGGTTTAGACAAATCAAAATATAGCAGAGAGAGGGGATATTATGAAGAAAATAGCGAAGAAAATTCTGGTATTTGCGATTATGACATGTCAGGTTTTATCAGGAACTACTAATGTAATTTTTGCTGAAAGCAGCACAGATCCAGTTATATCAAATGATAGCAATGGTATTCCAGACAGTATATTTTACAATGAAATATTAAAATTAAATGATTTAAATAGGGATGGGGTACTTCAGGTATCCGAAGCTGAACAGATTAAAGAATTATTTATATCAGAAGACTATGATTTTGATATAACCGGAATTTCATATTTAAAAAACCTTGAAATGCTCAGTCTTTCGACTATACAGCTTACGGATGCACAGACAGAAGAAATTTGCGCATTAAAAAATATGGATACATTATCACTTTATTCAGTCAAATTAACTGATAATCAAGTGGATAAAATAATAACATTGGATAATATTAAAAATTTGCAATTAGGCGGACATAAATTAACTGAAGCACAATTTCAAAAATTTTGTAAACTTTCTAATATAGAAGGATTAACGTTATATAAATTAGATATACTTGATTTTTCTTCTTTGGCTAATTTTACAAACTTAAAAAAATTAAGTATAACTAGATGCTCAATGAGAAATATTGATTCACTGGCTGATCTTAATAACTTAAAAGAATTAAGTATAGCTAACTGCTCAATGGCAAATATTGATTCTCTGGCTAATCTTAATAACCTTACAAAATTAGAATTGAATGCAAATAATTTAGATGATATTTCTCCGCTTGCATCACTTACTAATTTAGAGTATTTATCATTAAATGAAAATGATTTAGTAAATATTACTTATCTTAAGTCACTTAATAACTTAAAATATTTATCACTAAATAACAATAGAGTAATAAATATTGCTCCGCTTTCATTACTTACTAATTTAGAATATTTATCATTAGATGATAATAAAATTAATGAAATTTCAGCAGCAGTAAATCTTTCAAACCTTCAAGAGTTTAATATAAATAATAACGAAGTTTCAGATATTTCACCAATACTGAAACTGAATAATCTCGGTTTATTTAGCGCTTGTAATAATAAAATTCAAACTTTTTCAGGAGAGTCACAGCTTGATTCTCTTTATGAGTTATATTTAGGAAGTAATAATATAACGGATATATCTGCCTTAAGTTCATGTAAAAATTTAAAAAGAGTACATTTAAATAATAATGAAATAACGGATATTTCACCTTTAGAACACTGTGGCAGTTTAGAGTATATAATTCTTTCAGATAATTTAATAGCAGATATCTCACCGCTTTCCGGCAGACATACATTAAAAGGATTAACTTTAGACGGTAATAAAATTCAGAAAATTCCTGAAAATTTTGATTTTCCAAGAGTACCTAAAGTAAATCACGGTCCATGTCTTCCTTCTGAACCTGGTGTAAATTTGATAAATAATATGATTACAAAAGCGGAAGCCAAAAGACATATTCCCGAAGATATACTTAATGAAGTCTTATTGCCTGGTTACTATTGGTTCGATTATCAGCAATTTAAAAATGATATACCAGGTGATTTAAACGGAGATTCAGAAATTACAGTTGAAGATACAACCATTTTATTAAAAGCAGCTCTTAATATTAGCGATTTATATGATTTTGAAATTGAATTAGCTGATTTAGATAAAGATGGTAAAATTACGCTTAGTGATTGTACTATCTCGCTTAAGATGGCACTTAACATATTTGAAGAAAATTAAATTAAAGTCCCTAAGTCTGTTCAAAATAAACAGTTTAGGGACTTTTTTTGTGAACGTATAAAATACATTGTTTTATACTTGCAGTGATATAAAAAATGGAATATAATAGATAAATATGGAGTTTTACAATTAATATAACGAGGGAAGAAATATGGCAAGAAAAAAAAACAATAACTCTAGAATTGAGGCATTTTTACATGGAAGAAATATTCCAATTCTGACATTGGATAATAAATGGCATCAGCTTTTTCCTGATGAAGCAAAAACTTCTTCCATAAAAAAAGCAGAAAAAGAACTAAACAATTTGCTGCAGAGGCAAGGTCAGCTTACTAATGAATTAAAAGACTACAAAAATTTAAAGACAAATCTGATGAAAGAAATTGTAGACAATATGGAAGCTGCTACAAGCAATGATAATGAATTAGTTAAAAAGCAGATGAAAAATCAGAAATATATATTAGAAATAAATGAAAAATTGGAAACTCACAGAAATGAATTAGACACGCTTCCAGAGAGAATTGAGAATGCAAATGAGAGACTGATGATGCTTTGCATGGAATTTCTTTATACGCGCTTTAAAGAAAATGATGATACTATAATTGCATTAACTGAATGGATTCAGGATACAAGAGCTAAACTAACACAATCAATGATTGAGCGTGAAGAACTTCAGGAATATAATGTTGCCATGTACAGTTATATGCATGATTTATTTGGAGCAGAAATTACAGAAATATTTGATATAAAGTATAAATCATTTCAGACCGACGATAGTCTTAAGAAAGGATCTTTTACAGATGCAGTACCTTCTAAAAACAAGTGAGATGAAAGCGTGTGATATCGCTACAAGTGAATATTTTAAAGTTCCTTCAATTTGTTTGATGGAGCGTGCCGCAACTGCCACATTTGAAGAGATAAAGAAACATATAGAAATATCGGATAATATATTAATCGTGGCCGGAAGCGGAAACAATGGCGGAGACGCACTTGCAACAGCTCGATTACTGTATCTTGATGGTTATAACGTTACAGCTGCATTTGTTGGCAACGCAGAACATACAGCAAACCAAACATCCCTCCAGCTTGAAATATTGAAAAAATATAAAATTCCTATTATTGCAAATGCTCAGGACATTCACAAAATTGATTTTAATTCATATTCTTGTATTATAGACGGAATATTTGGAATTGGACTTAACAGAGATATTACAGAAAATTATAGAAAAATTATAGAAAAAATTAATAACTCATATAAAAGTAAAATATTTTCAGTAGATATTCCATCTGGAATAAATGCAGATAATGGAAAAATCATGGGATGTGCAGTTAAAGCAGATTTTACAATAACCTTTGCTTTTAGGAAAGCTGGTCAATTTCTATATCCCGGAGCTGATTACTGCGGAGAAATTATATTAAAAGATATCGGAATAACAAAACACAGCCTGTTTAAAAACAAGCCCCAAATCTACACATATAGCAAAGAAGATTTACATAATAAACTTCCAAAAAGGATAAATAACAGCAACAAAGGAACATTTGGAAAAATTACTATGTTTGTCGGAAGTAAAAATATGGCAGGTGCAGCATATCTATCTGCTAAAGCTGCTCTGTGCAGCGGAGCTGGATATGTTAGAATTATCACTTCTGAAGAAAACAGACAAATATTACAGACACTAATTCCAGAAGCAGTTCTATTCACTTATTCCAATATAGACGACAAAAATAACTTTCTTGCTTTAAGCGAAGATGTAAGAAGAATAATACAATCCAGTAATGTTGTTGCCTGCGGCTGCGGTATTGGAGAAGACAACTTTACTGTCCGATTACTTGAAATTTTACTTAAATATCATGAAGGACAATTAGTCTTAGATGCTGACGCCTTAAATATATTGGCAAAAAATAATTATTTATATAAATATATAGATAAAAATACAATTATTACTCCTCACTTAGGAGAAATGTCACGGCTTACAGGAAAGTCAATTAAAGAAATTAAAGGGAATTTACAAGAAACTTCAAAAAACTTTGCAGAAGAACATGCTATTTGCTGTATATTAAAAGATGCCAGAACATTTGTATCAATGCCTGGATTTGCAGATTATCTGAATATTCATGGATGCAACGGGATGTCAACTGCAGGAAGCGGTGATGTTCTTACAGGTATAATAAGCGCATTGCTTGCAAATGGTATGTCTATTAAAGATGCCGCTGACTGCGGTGTGCTTATTCATAGCTTGGCAGGTGAAGAGGCTGCATTAAAATACAGCAATACCTCTATGACCGCCGGAAATATAATAGAAGAGATTTCCACTGTATTTAGAACACTAATAGATTAATGGAGAAGAGATTTTATTGATGAGACAAATACCTGAACAGTATAAAAGAGTATATGCGGCAATAGATTTAGACGCAATAGAATATAACATTACTAATATTAAAAAAAATATATCAGAAGAAACACAGATTATGGCAGTAATAAAAACTGACGGATATGGTCACGGAGCTGTTCCTATTGCAAAAAAAATTGAAAATATGGATTTTTTAGTTGGTTTTGCAGTGGCAACAGCAGAAGAGGCTCTTATATTGAGAAAACATGGAATCACAAAAAAAATTTTAATTTTGGGAGTTATATTTCCATACCATTATGAAGAAATTATTCTTAACAATATTGATCTGCCTATATATGATATAGATACTGCAATAATATTATCCGAAACAGCAACTAAATTAGATAGAAAAGTTAAATTACATTTTAAACTTGACACATCAATGAGCAGACTGGGGGTTCCAGCTGATGAAAATTCAATAAAGCTTATCTGTGAAATTAATAAGTTAGCTAATATTGAGTTAGAAGGGGTGTTTACTCATTTTTCTACATCCGATGAGCGTGATAAAAGTATATCTTACAACCAAATGGAACTTTTCAATAGTTTTGTTGAAAAATGTAAAAGTAAAAATATTTCTTTTAAATATAAACATTGTTCAAACAGTGCTGCTTCAATAGATTTAATGAGTGCAAATTACGATTTTGTAAGACTCGGTATAAGTCTATACGGCATGTATCCCTCAGATGAAGTAAATAAGTCTGCTGTAAAGCTAAAACCTGCGCTTAGCCTTATAAGCTGTATATGTTATTTAAAAGATATAGAGGCTGGTACTACAGTAGGATATGGAAGAACTTTCACAGCAAAAAGAAAAACTAAAGTTGCAACAATACCAGTAGGATATGGTGACGGATATCCAAGGCTGCTGTCTAATAAAGGATTTGTGTTAATCAATGGTCAAAAAGCACAAATAATTGGAAGAATTTGCATGGATCAGTTTATGGTTGATGTTACAGATATTAAAAATGTAAATTTAATGGATGAAGTGGTTTTAATAGGGAAGAGCAGAAACTCATCAATATACGTTGAACAATTAAGCGAATTGTGCGGTAGATTCAACTACGAATTTGTATGTAATTTTGGAAAAAGAATACCGAGAGTTTACTTAGAAAATGGAGTTATAATTGAAACTAATGATTATTTCAATAATTGAAAAATAATGAATACACTTTGAAGATATTGGTAATACTGGAACTATAAAACAATATCGAAAGTGAGTGAAAATAATTGATTATCAGACGAGGTGATGTCTTCTATGCCGATCTAAGACCGGTTGTCGGTTCAGAACAAGGGGGCATAAGACCGGTTTTAATTATACAAAACGATATAGGCAATAAACACTCTCCTACCGTGATATGTGCCGCCATTACATCAAAAATGAATAAAGCTAAGCTTCCAACCCATATTGAACTTAGTTCAAAAAAATATGATATGGTGAAAGATTCTGTAATATTGCTAGAACAGCTTCGCACAATTGATAAACAGCGACTCAAAGATAAAGTGTGCCATCTAGATGATGAAATAATGAAAAAAGTGGAATGTGCACTATTTGTAAGCCTTGAATTAAATACATAATGTGCATGAGGGAGATACTAAAGATGATTGATATGACTGTAGTAATAGAAAAAATGTTTATGTTGTTTGCAATTATGATAGCAGGATTTGCTGCCAGCAGACTTGGTATTATTGATGAGACAGCTAATAAAAAATTTTCCACACTTGTAGTTAATATAACAGCTCCGGCACTGATTCTGGCCTCAGCAAGCGATGAAAAACTGTCAGGCTCAAAGACAGACGCACTGTTTGTTCTTTTAATAGCATGTTGTATGTATTTATTTTTGATTATTTTATCGCTGTTTGTCAAATACATATTCAGGCTGAAAGATAATGAGGTTGGTTTGTACCGTTTTATGACTATATTTGGAAATAATGCATTTATGGGTATCCCCGTAGTAAACGCAATCTTTAACAATGTATTTTATGCAGCGCTGTTTAATCTTCCAAACAATCTTCTTATATATTCGCTTGGAGGATTTTTACTATCAAAAAACAGTTCGGACAAGCATCGATTAACAATGAAAAATATTTGTAATCCTGGTGTAATCTCAGCAGCATTAGCGCTTATAATGTTTTTATTCAATATAAAACTTCCGTTTGTAGTAAATGACACGCTTCAATGTGTAGGTGATATAACAACGCCATTATCTATGCTTGTAATTGGTTCTTCATTGGCAGCACATTCTGTTAAAAAAACTTTTCAAAATGTACATGCATATATGTTTAGTCTCTTTAAACTACTTGTCCCTCCGGCAGTAATTTGGCTGATTGGTCATTTAATAATAAAAGATTTCATGATTCTTGGAGTAACCGTAATAATTTCTGCAATGCCATGTGCAGCAGTGACAATAATGCTGTGCAATGAATATGATAATGATGCGTCAACAGCAGCACAAAATGTATTTATCAGCACGGTTCTGTCAGTTATTACAATACCTTTACTTGCCTATATAATGAATGGTATGTAATTAAAATATCTAAATTTATTTAGTTGTTTTTCTTAATATAGATTCAAACCAGTTTCTAAAGGAGATTTAATTATGAAAAGAAAGAATATAGCGATAGTTACAGGCGCATCCTCAGGAATGGGAAAAGAGTTTGTACTTCAGCTTCCAGATTACTGCACAAAAATTGATGAAATATGGGTTATTGCCCGAAGAGAGGATAGACTTAACGCTCTTGCAAAAAAAAGCCATGTTAAATTAGTGCCAATAATTATGGATTTACAAAATAATAAAGATTACGATAAACTAAAAGAAAAGTTGAAATCAGAAAAAATTAATATACGTTTTCTTATAAATTCCGCAGGCTTTGGAGTTCATGGTTATTTTGAAGAACAAAAAGAAAATGAAGTATTTGGCATGGTTGATCTAAATTGTTCTGCACTTACTAAAATTACACATTTATGCCTTCCTTATATGGGAACTAACGCAAGAATAATTAACATGGCATCTTCAGCGGCATTCTTTCCACAAAAAAGATTTGCAGTTTATGCTGCCTCAAAATCTTATGTGCTGAGTTTCTCAAGAGCTTTAAATGTGGAGACAAAAGACAGAAAAGTATATGTAACTGCTGTATGCCCTGGACCTGTAGATACAGAGTTTTTTAAAAAGGATAACTGTGATATAAATAAGACTTTCTACAAAAGAATTGTGATGGCAAAACCTGAAAAGGTTGTCTCACTTGCACTTCGTGATTCTGCTCAAAAAAAAGAATTATCTATTTATGGCAGTATGATGAATGCATTTTATATGACAACTAAATTGATACCGCATCGAATTCTATTATTTATTACAAAATTTTTCCTGTAAATAAAAATACTGTAGCTGCTATAATTTTTACTAGCTGGAATTAACTAAATTCAGAAATGAGGAATAATCAATGAAAAACAGACCAAGAAAAGGTGATTTTAATTACCTTCGCTGGCAAAAAAAATATACATCAGTTAGATCAGCGGCATTTTTTGGAATTGTCCTTGCAGTATTTATAATTGGATTAATTACTACAAAAACCAGAAACAATATGCTGACTGTTGTAGCAATATTAGGGGTTCTCCCTGCTGGAAAATCTTTAGTTAATACTTTTATGTATATCAGATTTAAAGAGGTAGAGGAATCTTTTCATAAGATATTACAGCCATTTGAGAAAAATGTACATATCCTATATAATATGCCTATAAGTTCATCAGAAAAGATAACATTTATAGATTGTATAGCCGTTTTTGAACAATCTGTATATTTGTATTCTCCTGATAAAAAAATAGATACAAAAAACATGGAAAAGTACTTAAAAAATATACTGAGCAACAGCGGCAAGGGCAATGTAAACGTAAAATTTTATCAATCGGAAAAAGAATTTGTTAAACGTCTGTCACAATTAAAGAGAGATAATGATGAGTCTAACAGTTCTGAAAGTAGAATAATTGAAATTATTGGATCTTTCTGCCTGTAAGAAGGAGTATTTATGGAGTTAAAGAAAATTGGTCCCAACGAGGCGGGTCAGCGTTTTGATAAATATTTATGCAAATATTTAAATAAAGCATCTATAAGTTTTATTTATAAAATGTTAAGAAAGAAAAATATTGTTTTAAATGGCAAAAAGGCAAATGGCAATGAAAAACTAAAGATAGACGATGAAATAAAATTTTTTCTTGCTGACGAGACAATTGAAAAATTTAGAGATGATAATCATTTATATAAAATACATACCGACATACCATTTACAGTAATTTATGAAGACGATAATATTTGTATAATGAATAAACCTGTTGGAATACTCTCGCAGAAATCGAAAAATGATGATGTATCAATGATTGAATATTTCACCTCATATCTTATTAAGACAAGCCAAATTAAACATAAAGATTTGTCAACTTTCCACCCTGCAGTAGTTAATCGTTTGGACAGAAATACAAGCGGCATTATTATTGGCGGCAAATCATTATCAGGACTTCAACAGATGTCTCAAATTTTAAAAAACCGTAATGTACATAAATATTATTTGTGTGTAGTTGATGGTATAATGGAAGGTGAGAAAAAAATCAGCGGATATTTAACTAAATCTGATAATCACAATAAAGTTACAATATCCTCTGAAGAAAGACCATCCTCATTATACATCGAGACAAAATATAAAGCGCTCGCCAACAATGGAAAACAGACATTATTGGAAATACAGTTACTAACAGGAAGGTCCCACCAGATAAGAGCCCATTTGTCATCAATAGGGCACCCAGTAATAGGTGATGGTAAGTATGGCAATCCGCAAATAAATAAAGAATGGAAGAGATTTTACAGTCTAAAGAGCCAGTTTTTGCACAGCTACAGACTTGAAATACCAAAAATTTCAGGACCTCTGTCATATCTTTCAGGAAAAGTATTTACCGCGCCAATACCAAAACAATTCAATTATATACTGGAGAGAGAGGGCCTGTCACAATGCCTACATGGAATTCAAGAGGACTTAGAGGTTCGGCATTAGAAGATTTAATAAATCGTACTAATGAAAAATATGCAGAAGAAAAGCTGGCGCTAATACAGAAAATTCCAACTCCGATAACGCCGGTTAAAATTAATCAGGATACACGCCATATAACCTTGGCATATTTTGAACAGAAAAGCACTGTAGATTACATAGGTGCAGTTCAGGGCATTCCTGTTTGTTTTGATGCTAAGGAATGTAAAACTAATACATTTCCGCTTCAAAATATACATGAACATCAAGTTGATTTTATGAAAAAATTCGAAGAGCAGGGTGGCATTGCGTTTTTTATTATTAACTTTACTGCAAGAAATTTTTATTATTATTTAACTTTAAGAAAACTGCTTGAATTTTGGAATCGAATGAAAAATGGCGGAAGAAAAAGTTTTCGCTTTGAAGAAATTGATACGCAGTATGAAATAGTATCCAAAAATAGTATATTTGTTCATTACTTAGAAAAAATACAGCAAGATTTGGACGAAAGAGACAAATTTTTAGAATAATTATTGTAAGATATTGTTTTTAGTTTTATAATATAAAATAGTTTGTTAAGTCATTTTTAGGAGGAAATTTATATCATGGAAACAAAACTGCTACATACACCTGAGGGTGTCAGGGATATTTACAATACAGAGTGCAGACAGAAACTTTATTTACAGGGAGAGCTGCATAATATTTTCAGGAAGTATGGTTTCGAAGATATAAACACTCCCACATTTGAATATTTTGACGTATTCTCCAAGGAAGTGGGCACAATACCTTCCAAAGATTTATATAAATTTTTTGACCGTGAGGGAGATACATTAGTTCTTCGCCCTGATTTTACACCTTCAATTGCAAGATGTGCTGCAAAATATTATATGGACGAGCCTATGCCGCTTAGATTCTGCTATTCAGGAAATGTATTTATCAATGAAACGGCAGTTTATCAAGGACGGTTAAAAGAGACAACACAGCTTGGGGCTGAGCTTATAAATGATGTAAGTGTGGAAGCGGATGCTGAGATGGCCTCTCTTATTATAAAACTTCTGCTTCAATCGGGGTTGGAAAGCTTTCAGCTTGAAATTGGACAGGTGGAATTTTTTAAAGGTCTTCTTGAAGAGGCAAAGTTTGATGAGATGACAATTTTTGAACTAAGAGAATTAATATCAACAAAAAATTATTTTGGTCTGGAGGAATTACTCGCACAACAAGATATAGATGACAATCTAAGAAATGTATTTCTAAAGCTGCCGCAGCTTTTCGGTTCAGCAGAAGTACTTACAACTGCAAAAACTCTAACAAAAAATGTAAGAGCTCTCAAAGCTATAGACCGATTATCAGAAATATATAATATTTTAAAAATGTACCGTCTTGAGAAATATGTTTCTTTTGATTTTGGAATGTTAAGCAAATATAATTACTATACAGGAATAATTTTCAGAGCATTTACTAAAGGAACAGGAGAGGCTATTGTAAAGGGCGGAAGATATGATGCGTTATTAAATCTTTTCGGAAAAAATGCAGGGGCAATAGGCTTTTCTCTAATGCTCGATTCACTTTTCCTTGCATTGAAAAGGCAAAATATCAATATACCTTGCGGAAGCAAGAAAAGTATTTTCATATATAGACATAAAGTCCATAGAGAAGCAATTATTCTGGCAGATATTTACAGAAATTCAGGTGAATATATAGATTTTATTAGTTTTGATAAAAAACATAAATTGGAAGATTACATTGAATTTGCAAGACGGAGCAATGCAAAGAAAGTGTATTATTATAAAGAAGGCAATGCGCTGGATATATATGATCTTGTAACCGGTGATATGGAAATTAGAGATGTGTCTAATGAACTAAAACCATTTATATAATATAAAACTTATATTAAAGTCAATTTAATTACTGTGGAGGAACTATGGAATATATTACATTTGCATTAGGCAAAGGACGTCTTGCAAAAAAGACTCTTGAATTATTTGAACAGATTGGAATCACATGTGAAGAGATGAAAGATAAAGATTCCAGAAAATTAATTTTTGTCAATGAAGAGCTTAAGCTTAAATTTTTTCTTTCAAAAGGTCCTGACGTACCAACTTATGTTGAGTATGGAGCTGCTGATATTGGTATTGTCGGCAAAGATACAATTTTAGAAGAAGGCAGAAAATTATTTGAAGTTATGGATTTGGGATTTGGAAAATGCCGCATGTGTGTGTGCGGTCCGCAGACAGCGCAAGAGGTATTAAAGCATCATGAACATATTCGTGTAGCAACAAAATATCCAAATATTGCTAAAGACTATTTTCATAATAAGAAACATCAGACTGTTGAAATAATAAAACTTAACGGTTCCATTGAGTTAGCTCCAATTGTGGGATTATCTGAAGTTATCGTTGATATAGTAGAAACCGGTTCAACACTAAAAGAAAACGGCCTTGTCGTTCTCGAAGAAGTTTGTCCGCTCTCAGCAAGAATGGTCGTAAATCAAGTAAGTATGAAAATGGAAAATGAACGTATTTCTAAAATAATACGTGATTTAAAAGAAAAATTATAGGCTGTTCAAATTCGTATAAATATTATTAATTAATGTTTGATTGAAGAAATATACAGCAGAATAGAAATCTAACAATTTAGATACTTATTTTAAATGATTTTAAAAGCTAGTATAATCAGAAGGGATTAAAATAAATGAAAACTGTATTTTTGACAAAAGAAACTCAACAGAATGTTCTAAATGATTTGTTAAAAAGAAGCCCTAATAACTATGGGGAATATGCAGATAAAGTACAGGCTATTGTCGATGATGTTAAGTTAAGAGGCGATGACGCTTTATTGGAATATACTGAAAAATTTGACAATGTTAAGTTTACTGCACAAGATATATTAGTTACACAAGAAGAGATAGATGAGGCGTATAAACAAGTAGATTCTAAATTAATTGAAATAATACGCCGTTCTAAATCCAATATAGAGAAATTTCACAGAAAACAGAAGCAGAACAGCTGGTTTGATACTGAAGATGGTATTTTACTGGGACAGAAAGTAACCGCTCTCGAAAAAGTCGGCGTATATGTTCCCGGCGGGCGAGCTGCATACCCTTCATCTGTGTTGATGAATGTAATACCTGCTAAAGTAGCAGGCGTAGATAAAATTGTTATGACAACACCATCTGGAAAAGATGGAAAAATTTATCCAGTTACATTAGTTGCTGCAAATGAAGCTGGGATTGATAAAATATATAAAGCAGGCGGTGCACAGGCGATTGCAGCATTAGCATATGGTACAGACACAATTCCAAAAGTTGATAAAATCGTGGGACCTGGAAATATTTATGTTGCGCTTGCAAAAAGAAGTGTATATGGACATGTCAGTATTGATTCTATAGCAGGTCCAAGTGAAATTTTAATACTTGCAGATGAAAGTGCCAATCCAAGATTTATAGCAGCAGATTTACTGTCACAGGCAGAACATGACCCGTTAGCCTCAGCTATTTTAGTTACGACAGACCGTGACTTGGCAAAAGCTGTAGAAAATGAAATTGAGGTATTTGTAAATAAACTTTCCAGAAAAGAGATATTAGAGCAGTCATTAGAAAACTATGGCTACATATTAATTGGACAAACTATGAACGACTGTATTGAGACAGTAAATGAGATTGCCTCTGAACACTTAGAGATTATAACAAAAGATCCGTTTGAGACAATGACGAAAATCAGAAACGCCGGTGCAATATTCTTGGGAGCATACAGCAGTGAACCTCTCGGTGACTATTTTGCCGGACCTAATCATGTGCTTCCGACTAATGGTACCGCTAAATTTTTCTCTGCGCTCTCTGTAGAGGACTTTATCAAAAAATCAAGTATTATATCATACTCTAGAGAAGCACTTGAAACTATATCTCAAGATATAATTGATTTTGCAGAATCTGAACAGCTCACTGCTCATGCAAACTCAATTAAAGTACGGTTTGAGCGTTAAATATATATAAATTTTCTTTACAAGGAGAAACATATGGATAAGAAAAGGAATAGAACTGCTGTATATAACAGAAAAACTAAAGAGACCGAAATCAAGTGTAAATTCTCACTTGACGGCAGTGGAAAATCCAGTATTGATACAGGCATTGGTTTTTTTGATCATATGTTAGACGGATTTACAAGACATGGTTTCTTTGATTTAGACTTAAATGTAAAAGGCGATTTAATAGTAGACGGTCATCACACAATTGAGGACTGCGGAATTGTCCTTGGAAATGCTATTGGAAGAGCTGTTGGAGATAAGAGAGGAATAAAGCGTTATGGCAGTATGATACTGCCTATGGATGAAACTTTAGTATTGTGTGCAATAGATTTATCAGGAAGACCATATTTATCATTTGACCACCAATTTACTAAATCACAAGTTGGATATATGGATACGGAGATGGTTAGAGAGTTTTTTTATGCTATATCATACTCATCAGCAATGAATCTTCATATAAAAGTCTTATCCGGGGAAAATAACCATCATATTATTGAAGCCATGTTCAAGGCATTTGCTAAAGCGCTTGATACAGCGGTGACATTTGATGAGAGAACTACCGGAAACGTCTTGTCAACAAAAGGCAGCTTGTAAGAACATAAGGAGAAAAGGCTATGCTGAAAAATAATCTGAAGTGGGAAGACTTAAAAAAGAACTCTGACGGCATGGTTCCTGTTATTGTCCAGGACCAAGTTACAAATGAGGTTCTTATGCTTGCCTACATGAATAAATTATCATATGAGACAACAATAGAAAGCGGTAAAATGACATATTGGAGCAGAAGCCGTGACGAACTATGGATAAAAGGAATGCAGTCAGGTCATTTTCAATTTGTAAAATCTCTTACGGCTGACTGTGATTTAGACACCATACTTGCCAAAGTGGAACAGATTGGAGCAGCCTGTCATACCGGAGCGAAAAGCTGTTTCTTTAACCATATAAAATAATAATTGTATTACATTCCCCTTCTTACGTGTGGAAATAACTTCGTTGTTTCACAAGGTGGTATATTCTTTTTTTATATACATATAATATAAAAAAAACAGGCTGTAAATATATGGGAAATATGACAATTGAAGAGAGACTCTATCTATTAAAAGAAATGAAGGAGAATTGTGAAAAAAACGCTGCATATTTACATACAATTCCTGAGAGAAGAAGAAATAGTGATTCTGTAGAATCTTTTTCTTCTAATATTTCTAGTGAGAGCGACGATATTGTTGGAGATAACTTATTATACATAACTAAAATAATTAAAACTTTTATATTTAAGTGTATTATTTGCACAATGATCTTTCTTGGTTTTAATTTATGTAAAAAGCAAGAGAATGCTGAATTGAATGAAACTATTGCAACATTCAGCAGTGAATTAAAAAAAGAAGAAATTAATAATGATATCTTACAAGAAAAAGTTGACAATACAATTAAGCAGCTTTTATCAAAAAAATTGGAGGACAAAAAATGAATAAGCTGGCACTACCAGATGAAATACTTTTAAGTATTGATAAATCGGCAAGATATATCGGTAATGAAATAAATAGTGTAAAAAAAGACTTATCATCTGTCAGTATACGATTTGCAATGTGTTTTCCAGATGTATATGAGATTGGTATGTCGCATCTTGGAATTCAGATTTTATATGCCATGCTAAATGAGCGTGAAGATATTTACTGTGAAAGAGTATATTCTCCATGGGTTGATTTAGACAAAATATTGCGTGATAAAAATATACCTTTATTTTCATTGGAAACCCAATCTCCTATTAAAGATTTTGATTTTCTTGGAATAACAATTCAATATGAAATGTGTTACACAAACATTTTACAAATTTTAGATTTAAGCCATATCCCACTTTTAACAAAAAATAGAACCATTAACGATCCCTTTGTTATAGGAGGCGGTCCATGCACATACAATCCTGAGCCCTTGGCTGATTTTTTTGATCTGTTCTATATAGGCGAGGGCGAGACAGTATATTTTGAATTGATGGATTGTTATAAAGAATGGAAATCATCAGAAAAAAATAATGACAGAAAAGCTTTCTTAAAAAAAGCTTCTCAAATTCCTGGCATATATGTACCTTCTTTGTATACTGTTAAATACAAAAAAGACGGCACAATTGATAGCTTTGTGCCTATAGATAATTCAATTCCATCCACAATAAAAAAACAGGTAGTTATGAATGTGACTGACACTTACTATCCTACAAAACCTGTTGTTCCATATATACAAGCTGTACAGGATAGAGTTGTGCTTGAAATTCAACGTGGCTGTATACGCGGCTGCCGTTTCTGTCAAGCAGGAACAATCTACCGCCCGACAAGAGAACGTGATGTAAGTATATTAAAAAAATATGCACAAGAACTTATTAATAATACAGGCTTTGAAGAAATTTCTTTAAGTTCTTTAAGCTCGAGCGATTACTCATCTCTAAATGAACTTATAACATATCTAATTTCAGATTTTAAAACAAAGGGGGTAAATATTTCACTTCCTTCATTGCGTATCGATGCCTTTTCTCTTGATGTTATGAGCAAAGTTCAAGATATTAAAAAAAGCAGCTTAACATTTGCGCCTGAAGCTGGGTCACAACGCCTTAGAAATGTTATTAATAAAGGTCTGACTGAAGATGATATTATTGATGGCGCATCAAAAGCTTTTGACGGGGGTTGGACAAGGGTTAAACTATATTTTATGCTTGGACTTCCAACAGAGACTGAAGATGATATAAAAGGAATAGCATGGCTGTCCGAAAAGATTGCAAAGAAATACTATGAAATTCCAAAAGACAAGAGAAAAGGTAAATGCCAGATTGTCGCCAGCTCATCATTTTTCGTTCCCAAACCATTTACTGCATTTCAATGGGCTAAAATGAATCGACGCGATGAATTTTTACAGAAAGCATATATGGTTAATGATGAATTTAAAATACAATTAAATAAAAAAAGTCTTAAATACAATTATCATGATGCTGATACGACAATTTTGGAAGGCGTTCTTGCAAGAGGAGACAGAAAAGTTGGACAAGTCATTTTAAATGCATATAAAAAAGGATGTATATATGATGCATGGTCAGAATTTTTTGATTTTGGCAAATGGACTGCCGCTTTTGAAGAAGAAGGCATTGACATGGATTTTTATATATTTAGAGAACGTTCATTAGATGAAATATTTCCTTGGGATTTTATTGATATAGGAGTAACAAAAGAGTTTTTAAAAGAAGAATGGCAAAAAGCAAACAATGAAATTATAACTGAAAATTGCCGTTCTAAATGCTCTGGATGTGGAGCAGCAGTATTTAAAGGAGGCGTCTGCTTTGAAAGTAAGAATTAAATTCAACAAAACAGGAGCTATGAAGTTTGTAGGACATTTAGATACAATGAGATATTTTCAAAGGGCTATTAGAAGGGCTGGAATTGATATTTCCTACACTGCGGGGTTCAGTCCTCACCCTATTATGTCATTTGCACTTCCGCTGGGTGTAGGCGTTGAGAGTGAAGGGGAGTATTTTGATATTCAAGTTAACTCTTCACTATCCTCTGAGCAATCAATAAAACTATTAAATGAGCAGATGGCAGATGGAGTACAAATTTTATCATATAAAAAACTGCCTGACGAAACAAAAAAAGCAATGTCACTAGTTGAAGCTGCAGATTATATACTTTTATTGAGAGAGGGTTATACTATTCCTGATAATTTTTCAGAAATACTTGATAATTTTTATAGTCAGCAAAAAATTATGATAATAAAACAAACTAAAAAGAGTGAACGGGAGATTGATATTAAACCATTGATATTTAAGATGAATTTTTCAGAAAATGGAATTTTTATGCGCTTGAAGGCCGGCAGCGTTGACAATATCAAACCTGACCTTGTATTAGAGGCATTATATAAGTTTATTGGTCAAAGTATGCCCAAATTTGCATTTTTAATTAAAAGGCAGGAACTTTATACTATTGATCAAGATAATAGACTTCTACCACTTTCTTTGACAGGAGAAGAAGTATTATGAAGAAGCTTATAATTACAAAAATGCCTTTTAATAACAGTGAAATTAAAGTTGCCGCCACTTGCGATGATTTAAAAGTAACGAAAATAGATATTCATACTGACAAACAATACCAGCTCGGTGATATTTTCGTTGGCAAAGTAAAAAATGTTTTAAAAAATATACAAGCTGCATTTGTGGAAATTACTAACGGAATCGTTTGCTATTTGCCGTTATCTGATTTAGAATCTCCCATTTTTTTAAATAAAAACAGCGAAAAAAAACCGATAGTAGCAGGAGATGAACTTCTTGTACAAATTGTCAAAGACTGCTCTAAAAGTAAGGCTGCTGTCGTATCAAGCAATCTAAGTTTTACTGGAAAATATTTTGTTATCTCAAGTAGTAACAAGTGTATTGGTATCTCTCAAAAAATCAATAAAAAGAAAGCGGAAGAATTAAAAACATTTGTACATAGTGAATTGAGTAATTTTGATAATTTTGATTTTGGAATTATTATAAGAACAAACGCAAAGGAAGCTTCACAAGCACAGATGTCAGCTGAACTTAAAATTTTAAAAAAAATGGCTGAAAAAGTAATTTATAATGGTATTCACAGAACATGTTATTCGAAAATTTATGAAACACTGCCTGAATATATAGTTGCGATAAAAAACTGCTATATGGAAAATCTTGACGAGATTTTAACCGATGATATTATCCTCTATGAAGAAATAAAAGAATATCTCCAAGAGAAGCAGCCTGAGGATTTGGACAAGCTTTGCCTGTACAATGACAACTTGCTTCCGCTGTACAATTTGTATAATCTCCATAACCAAATAGAAGCGGCGACAAAAAAACGAGTATGGCTAAAATCAGGCGGCTATTTAATTATTGAACAGACTGAAGCAATGGTAGTAGTAGATGTCAATACAGGAAAATTTGATGGAAAAAGAAAAGACAAGGAAGAAAATTTTCTAAAAACTAATATAGAAGCTGCTAAAGAACTTGCTAATCAACTTATTCTAAGAAATTTATCAGGAATGATATTGATAGATTTTATATCAATGGAAAATAAAGAATACAAAAAAAAATTAATTGAAGTACTCACTGCTGAAATAAAAAAAGATTCTGTTAAAACAGATTTTATTGATATTACAAAACTTGGTATTGTTGAGCTCACAAGAAAGAAACAAAAAAAATCTCTGGCTGAAATTATCAAGTCAGTTTAAATAAATATTTTTTCAAAAAGGAGAGTAAAACATGAAACTGGAAGTAAAAAACTTACACAAAACTTTTAGTGAAAAAGAAGTACTGCATGGTATTTCATTTCAAGTTGAAAGTGGTAAAGCACTAGGACTTTTAGGCAGAAATGGAGCAGGGAAAACAACAACAATAAGAATTTTAATGGATGTTTTTCATGCTAATTCAGGTGAGATTCTGTTAGATGGAAAAACATTTAACCAAAAAGAGCATAAAATAGGTTACCTGCCTGAAGAAAGGGGACTTTATCCCAAAAAGAAAGTTATAGATCAAATGATTTACTTAGCACTACTTAGAGGCGTACCTAAAAACACTGCTAAAGAAAATTCCCTTAAATGGTTAAAGCGTCTCGAAGTGGAAGAATATGCTGATAAAAAACTTGAAACTTTGTCAAAAGGTAATCAGCAAAAAGTTCAATTAGCTTCAACTCTTGTATCTGAACCAGATATAGTAATTCTTGATGAACCTTTTAGTGGTCTCGACCCTGTAAATTCACAAATTTTAAAAGAAATTGTTCAGTCTTTGATTGAAGACGATCGTATTGTAATTTTCTCAAGTCATCAAATGAGCTATGTTGAAGAGTTCTGTGAGAATATCGCTATTATAAATCATGGAGATATTGTATTAGAGGGTGAACTTTCAAAAATCAAACAGGAGTTTGGACATAATCAAATTGTAATTAATTCAGAAAATATGTCTGTACAGCAATTAAACGAATACTTATGCAATAATCTTTCAGAAGAAGTAACTGTTACTGGAATAAAGAAAGAATATGTAATTGTTTCTTTAAAAGATAATATATCAAAATCAGATTTACTTCAAAAATTAATTGATAACAATATAAATATTGAACATTTTGAAAACTATAAACCATCATTAAATGATATCTTTGTAGCTAAGGCAGGTGACGAATAATGAAAAATTTCTTTAATGTTTTTAAATTTGAATTATCAAACTTTATAGAGAGCAAGAGTTATATTATATCAACTGCAATTATTACTCTACTTATAGTTGTTGTAATGTTTTTGCCTAACTTTGCTGATTTAGGTTTAGGTGACTCGTCTGATACAACAAGTAAAACTGAGAGCGGATCTGAAAATGATGTAGAGGATAATAATGAAGAAGAGAGCGGAAATACTTATATTTTTTATGACAAAACTTCAATGTTTCCAACTGAAGAAGAACTAAATTCGCAGTTTAAAGAAGCTGATATAAAGTGGAAAGAAGCTAAGTCTGAAGATGAGGTAAAGAAAACTGTTGAAAAAGATGAATATAAAGCAGGATATGTTATTACTTCACTGACAGACTATGATTATTATGTATATAATAAACCAATGTTTGATTCTGACACTCCGATTATTGAAGAAATAATGAAAAATATTTATAGACAAAATTATTGTGATAACAACAATATTGATTATGAACTTGTACAGCCATTAATAAATATAGAAATTTTACACAATGACAATATTTTAGGTAAAGATGCTGCTGAAAGTTATTGGTATTGTTATGCTCTTGTAATCATAGTGTTTATGTTAATAATTCTCTATGGAGTACTTATCGCAACTGCAGTTACTAATGAGAAAAGCAACCGTTCTATTGAAGTCTTAGTTACAAGCACTAACACCAATTCCCTATTATTTGGTAAAGTATTTGCGGGAACAGTGGCCTCTTTTCTGCAGATAGGCATTATTATGTTCGCTGCACTTGGCAGTTATAAAATAAATGAGAATGCTTGGGGACATGCTCTTGATATGCTTCTAAAAATAGATGCAAAAGTTCTATTCGTCTTCGCCATTTTTGGAATTACAGGTTTTATATTCTATGCATTCCTCTATGGCGCAATGGGAGCTTTAGTTTCTAAGACAGAAGATATTAATAAGAGTGCCGGAAGTCTTCAGATGGTAATTATGATTGTGTACTTTCTTGTATTATTTCAAATGAGCAATATTGACGGTATAGCTATGAAAGTTGCCTCTTTCCTGCCAGTCAGCTCATATTCTGCTATGTATATAAGAGTGGCAATGGGTGAAGTTGCATTGTGGGAAATAATTGTCTCCTTTATAATATTAGTAATCTCTACTGTTTTAGTAGGAATTCTTGGAGCTAAAATTTATAGAATGGGAACACTGCGTTATGGTAACCCAATTAAAATATCAACAGCAATAAAAGCAATACGTAACAAAGAGCATGAATAATTTTGCTAAATACAACGTATATTCAGCTGCATAGCTATTATCTTGCAGGAATAAAAATATTATGAAAGGGGTTTTAGTATGAAACAAAACATAATTTATACAATTGGACGTCAATTTGGCAGCGGTGGTAAAGAGATTGGTATTAAACTTGCTGAAAAACTAGGTATTAAATGTTATGACAGAGAATTGTTAGAACTTGCCGCAAAGGACAGCGGACTTTGTCAGGAGCTTTTTGAAAATCATGATGAAAAACCTACTAACAGTTTCCTCTATTCACTTGTAATGGACACATATTCATTAGGATATTCTTCATCATCATACATGGATATCCCAATTAACCACAAAGTATTTCTAGCACAGTTTGACTCAATTAAAAAACTCGCTGAACAAGGACCTTGTGTAATTGTTGGCAGATGTGCAGATTACGCACTGGAAGATTTAAAAAATTGCGTAAGCATTTTTGTACACGGTGATATAAAAGTGAGAGCAGAGCGTATATCAAAACTTAATAATTTATCTATGGCTAAAGCAACAGACCTTGTATTAAAGACTGATAAAAGAAGATCCAGTTACTATAATTACTATTCTAACAAAAAATGGGGCGATGCAAAAAGTTACCAATTTTGTATAGACAGTTCTGTAATTGGTATAGACAATGCAGTAGATTTAATTATAGAATTTGGCAACAAGAAAATGGAATATTTAAACTCAAGTCAAATACGCCGTAACTGATATGAAATCAAACTTACTATACACACTAAAACTTCAGAAGATTTGATTTAACAGCAATCCGGGACTGTCGTAAAATGGAAGCAGTTGCTTAATATATGTTTTAAACATTTGAGAATGTAACAATATATGTTTGCAAGTACCGTTTCCCGACAGCCCCCTTATTGCTGACTGGAATAAATAATGACCCCAAATAAATCTATTAAAAAGTCTAACTATTATTTCTCACGCAGGCGTACAATATTGGCTGCTTTTCGTTTTCTATCCTCAGATGAGGCAGCATAGTGTTTCTGAGTTGTATTAACATCCTTATGTCCCAAAACTTCTGCCACAAGATAAATATCACCTGTCTCATTATAGAGTGTAGTACCATATGTACTTCTAAGCTTATGAGGCGTAATATTCTTAACAGTAGTTACTTGTGAAGAATATTTTTTTACCATTCGCTCAACAGAACGAACTGACATTCGCTGTTTTTTCAGTGAAATAAATAATGCCTCCTCATGTCCATCAAGAGGCAAGATATTATTTCTGTCTATTTCCATATAATTGCTCAATGCCTCGGCAACCTCATAACTAAAATATACAATATCTTCATTACCGCCTTTTCGTATTACTTTAATACAATTATTATTAAAATCAACATCTTTTAAGTCAAGTCCAACACACTCTGAAACACGTATCCCAGTACCTAATAATAACGTCAGAATAGCAATATCTCTAAGCTTTGTCTTTTCAAATGTACGCTTTTGTGAAGCAGTTAATTTTTCACCGCTCTCAACATAATCAAGCAGCATTGCAATCTCATCAACATCAAGTCTTATTATATTTTTATAATGACGTTTTGGTACACTAACTTGAGAGGGTGCATTAGTCCTTATCATTTCATTAGTAAAATAATATAAATACATAGACCTAAGTGCTGCAAGTTTTCTTAAAATACCAGAATCCTTATTTGACCTGTTGACGCCGTTCTTGTCATAATCCTGCAAAAATGACATATATTCCTCAATATCGGTTCTTGTAATCTGATCAAGCAGCAATGAAGGATCAGCGATATCATACATATTCATTTTGGCATAATATGGGTTGCTCTGATTTAAAAATTCAAAAAATATAGATAGATCATAGGCATATGATAATCTTGTACGTGTACTTTTAGTAGTCTCTAATGAAATAAAATATGATTTGCAGAACTTGGGAAGAGTTTTTAAAACTTCCCGTAGTTTTCGTATATTTTCAATATCATTCATTTCTTTATATGTTTTAGTTGGCATGTTATTTTCTCCTTATTTTCAACCCATGATGACGTAAAATCGGGATTTTGCGACGTTATAGGTTTGTTATAAAACTAATAAAACATTTAACACTTCTGTTATTACAATAATAAAATAACTTTGCTATACAATCTTTCCATCTACACAATCCAACACAACCGTAAACGGTCCATCATTACACAAATCAACTTTCATCTCAGCTCCAAAACTGCCAGTCTGCACAACCAAATTTTCTTTTTTCGCAGACTCAATAAAATATTCATATAAATTATTAGCGTGTTCTGGGTTTCCTGCATTAATAAAACTTGGTCGATTGCCTTTACGACAATCAGCATACAATGTAAATTGAGAGATTATTAAAAGCTCTCCATTAACATCTTTAAGAGATAAATTAGTCTTATCATTATCATCTTTAAAAATTCTTAGAGCGATAATTTTTGCAAGCAGTTTATCTGCTTCAACAACAGTATCTTCATTACATACACCAAGAAAAATTAAAAAACCATTATTAATTTTTCCTATCACATCTTTGTCAACCTCTACCGAAGCGTGCTTTACTCTCTGTATTACAGCTTTCATTTCTAATACACCTCAAAATTTAATAAAATATTTTTATTTATAGTTAATCTCTTTTCTATTAATTGAAATAATTATAGTTTATTTACAAATTTATTTTATATATAGCCTCCTTTATCATTGTATATATAAATTTAATATATCCTCTAAAAAGTCTGCTTGTAAATATTTTACTTATTTTTTCTGTTCTTTAAAAAATCTGTAACTCTATCTTTAAATGCTGCCAAGTTTACAGCGCTACTTTTATTTTTTTCTTTATCTGCCACAGTGCTATTGATATTTTCTTCAGTATTATGATAAACAAATTCACCATATTTTTCTGCGCCATGCCCAAGCTCAATATGATCTAAATATAAATAATCTTCATGATTTGTTGGCATTTTCTTCAGCCTTAACAGATTATTTATATAACCTGCTATTGCCGCATATATTACAGCAAAAAGAGGCACACCAATAAACATTCCTATTATTCCAAACAATCCGCCCATTAACAAAATTGCAAATATAATCCAGAAACTTGACAAATCTGTTGATTCACTTAATATTCTAGGTCCAAGGATATTTCCATCAAAAGTCTGTAGAATTATTATAAATATTACAAAATATATGGCCTGTATTGGATTTACAAGCAAAATAAGAAAAGCGCTTGGAACTGCACCAATGTATGGTCCAAAAAAAGGTATTACATTTGTCACTCCAATTATAACACTTATAAGCACATTATATGGAGTCTTCATAATTGATGTAACGATATAACAAATTATTCCTATAATAATTGAATCAATTATTTTACCTAATATAAATCCAATAAATTTCTTGTGAACAAACCGGCATGATTCTATATAAAAATTCGCTCTTCTTGGCTTAAATAAAGCATAAATCAGCTTTTTAGCCTGACCCGTAAACACTTCTTTACTATTCATAATATAGATTGAGATTATAAAACCAATTACAACATTTTTTATCACTACAAAAAAATCAAAAATTCCTGAAGATAACTGTGATAAAAATACTTTTACCTGAGGAAGTAAATCGTTTAAAAAATCAACAAAATATTCGGATGCAGTTACAAAGTACTCTTCTAAAGTTGGATTATTTTTCATAATATCAAGTACAAAATCCTGAAAATTATCTAAATATGACGGTGCACTTATTACAAATGTAGAAATACTATCAATCAACTGCGGGATAAGCATATATAACAAACCATATATCATCAATAACAGCAATGCCAAAGCAATAAATACAGAGAAACCTCTTGAAAATTTTTTCAACTTGTCCGATAAATCGAACGACAACTTATCATATAATTTATATAATAGTTTTTTTTCCAGGAAATTAACAATAGGAGTAAGCAGATACGCTATAACAATACCATATATAACAGGTTTTAAAATATTTAAAAAATATCCTACTGAACTAAAAATAGAACTAATCTTAGATATGCTGTTATGAAACAAAATAGACAATGCCAGTACAATAAAAGCTGTCATTCCCCAATATAAATACTTAATATCCCACCTGTATTTCATACTTCTACCTCTCTTCTACATTCACTCATTACAATTTTTTCCATATAATTTGCTTTATAATCAATTCTCTAAATATTAACAAAAATAATTGTTAAATTATTTCAATTATAACAAAGATAACACATTAAGATAACTTTCCAGAAAATTACAAGTAAAATTATACAGAAAATAAGTTATAAAGTCAATGACTGTACAATAAGCTTATCTATTATTATTCTAAAAATTCATAATATGGAATAGATATATAAGATCCTGCAAAAATATTTTCACCATCTAAGGTATTAAATCTTTTAATTACCTCAACATATTCATTGATACTTTTCCACTCCTCTGTAATATTTTCTCTGGCTATACTCCATAAACTATCTCCCTGCTCAACTAATATTGCCCTATAACACAATGTACGTTCAGAATTTTCAACGGCGGCATATGAACTATTATTTACTATTAAAATTACACAAACAACAGATAAAAAAATTATACAAATATATAATACTTTTCTTCTTCTATAATTATTAACATTCATCTCAATCACTCCTCGAAAACACGTTCCCCGAATATTTGTTCTAATATTATCACCCGAAAGTATGTTTGTCAATATATTTTTCGAAAATATGTTTGTATTTTTTATAGTTTACATAATTAAATTATGTAAACTATAAAAATAAATGAACATTTGTTTGCATTTTTATAAATAGTATGCTATAATGTCAATGATACAAGTGTTCGGTAATATAATACTTGTTAATTATAAGGAGGGATATATTATGGCAAAAGGAAAAATCACTGAAAAACAACGTATTATTCTTCAATATATAAAAGAAGAAATATTGTCAAGAGGCTATCCGCCTTCAGTTAGAGAAATATGCAACGCTGTTGGCCTTAAGTCTACTTCTTCTGTACATGCTCATTTAGAAACATTGGAAAAGAACGGATATATTCACAGAGATCCAACAAAGCCTCGTGCAATTGAGATAACAGATAGCGATTTTAACCTGACAAGAAGAGAAATATCAAGCCTGCCAATCATAGGTACAGTTGCCGCTGGTACACCTATTCTCGCCCAAGAGAATATTGAAGATTATTTCCCAGTACCTACTGAATTCGTTCCAAACAGTGATGCATTTGTACTGAAAATAAAAGGTGAGAGCATGATTAATGCAGGTATTTTAGATGGTGATTTGATTTTTGTAGAACAGACCAATACTGCTGAAAACGGAGAGATTATAGTTGCTTTAGTTGAAGATTCAGCAACTGTTAAGACATTTTATAAAGAAGAAGATCATATAAGACTACAGCCTGAAAATGATTCTATGGAACCTATTATCGTAGAAGATGTACAAATATTAGGAAAACCATTTGGTGTATTTAGAAAAATGAATTAGTCAATACTATCTTACAAGCGACGGATATTCTTTTACCCTCGCGACAGCCATTAAAAAATAGAAAGCTGGCTTTCTATTTTTTAATGGCTGCGCTAACTGCTTACATCGCTTCCAGCAAAAATAAAGGTGTATGGTTTCAAATTTTCCATACACCTTTACAAACAAGTTATATACGCCATAAATAACAATGGGATTTATAATAGACCTTTATGCTAGTATTCATTAAAATAAAGTTTTCTAATTAAAATTCACAGTAGATTAGTCTAAGTGAAATACTTCACTCTCCCATTTAGTTCCGTTTACTTCAACAATAAATTTATAATACTTTGTCATATCAATCTTAGTAAGTTTTACTTCTGAACCACTTGTAGAAAGACTGTTAAAAAACTGCTCTTTTTCAGATGTATTTGCTACATCTGTGTATTCTCCATCTTCTGTATCAGAAACTACAAACTTTGTGGAGATATCTTCTTCATTTGCTCCGCATGTATATCCAAATGAAATAGAACCACCCTTAATCTGAGGATTTATAAGCGCAATATTTTCTTCAGGTATAAACTCTCCTTCTGGGAGCTTACTTCCGTTTACAGTACAATTTTCAAATGATAAACCTTCTACATTATGGATATTAAGCGGATAGTCGCATCCCTCAAAAGTACAATCTTTAAATTGAACATTTGATACAAGCGAACGAGCATATCCCCATATTGAAATTATATCTTTTTCACTTTCTGGTTTTTCGCACTTAAAATCACAATCTTCAATAAAAATATCCTTAATTACAGGAGTTGTAACTTCAGTATCTCCCTCTTCATAATACATAGTAATAAGAACAGCTCTGTCCTCTGTGTTTGCAGCTTCTATACCCTTAATATAAATTCCTTCTACAGTTCCTCCGCGGTCACCATTTGTTTTTACACTAATTGCCTGAAGGTGTTCTACAGTTGACTCACTCTTATTATCACGATAAAAGACATTACGAATATCACCTGACATTTCACTTCCAATTGTAACACATGCACCTTTTCCTGTTACATAAGTATTATTCTGCACAACAATATTTTCACATGGAATTGCTAAAGTCCTGGCATCATTGTTTCGACCACTCTTAACCGCAACGCAGTCATCTCCTGTTTTAAATGTACAATCCTCAATAACAACGTTTTTACAGCTGTCAGGATTAATTCCATCATTATTGTATCCATTGCTCTCCACAGTTACGTCACGAACCGTCACATAATTAGACATTACAGGATGAACCATCCAAAACGGAGCATTATTAACTGTTATTCCTTCAATCAACACATTCTCACATTCATATGGCTGAACAAATGACGGCCTTAAATAATGACCTTCACCGAATACTCTTGATTCTACATCAGTGCCGTCCTCGCCCATCTTAAACAACATTTTACGGTCATTATCTTGAGTCTCATTTGGAAGATATTTATTATTTTTCCATGGCAGCCAATACTCCTCTTTCGTTGCCTGAGCATCAACTATGCCATTTCCTGTTATTGCAATATTCTTTTTCTGATAAGCATAAATCATAGGTGAATAATTATAACATACAACACCTTCCCAACGTGTTAAAACATTCTCATACTGTGAATAATCTGTTGTAAACATAAGGTAAGAATCATCTTCAAAATGAAGATTTACATTATCCTCCAAATGAATAGCGCCTGTGTACACATATCCTTTTGGTATTACAACTTTTCCTCCTACCTTTCCACCATCTCCTGTGTGGCTGCTGACATCTTCTATAGCCTTTTTAATAGCCTCTCCGTTTTTCTTGGCAAGCTCTGCCTCAGCATTTTTATCAGTAATTTTTTCAGTTTTTATTTCCGCACCAAAATCTACAATTGAAACCTCATAATCATCAAATTTTGGCTCATTCTTTTTAACATCCTCCACTATAGAATCTGCTAAATCCCATCCTTTAGACTCTTTTGCAGTCTCCTTGTCACTGCCATTACTACCGCCGGAATTTTCTTTATTGTTACCCTTATCTGTACCACATCCTGACAAAAGAATAGATACACTCATGACTGAAAGTAATGAAAATGCAATAAATTTACTTTTAAAATTTCTTTTCATATAAACCTCCTTCTTAATTTAATATTACACTTATAAAATAACATAATCTGCCAAATTAAACAAGTATACCTTACAAAACAAAAACATTGAAGAGCTTATTATATTGAATCTAAATTAATTTCCTTACCATCTTTCCATATTCTTTCAAGATCATAGAACTGTCTGTTTTCTGAATCAAAAATATGAACTATCACATCTCGATAATCCATTAATATCCAATTTGCAGTAGGATAGCCTTCAATCTGTTTTGGCTCTATTTCTGCCTTTTCAAATCTCTCCTCTACCTCATCTGCAATTGCCTGAACCTGATTTCTATTAGAACCCTCACCGATTATAAAATAATCGGCAATTGTAGACACTTCTGAAATATCAATAATTCTTATATCAATTGCCTTTTTTTCCTCTAAAGCTTCAATGGCTGTCTTTGCCATTTCCTTTGAACTTAACATATTAATTTCCTTTCTTATAAAATTTATAGGTTTTCTGTGTGAGAGGATCTATATTACCGTTAATTGATTTTAAATATTCAAGGGTATCTTCTAAAATTGTAAGCAGTGCAGCATCAATAT
>CATJTQ010000109.1 GCA_949743325.1 uncultured Lachnospiraceae bacterium | reverse complement strand
TAACATAACCATCATCATAGGCAGCGTATTCTATACCAGGATCTTTTTCAGCTAAACAACAACGACCACTATGCTCTGTACCATCAGATATTTTAGGCAAAGCTTCATTTTCCTTGCCATAAAGCACCGCCAATCTACTAGCCCCATGATCTGCTACTATAATAGCCCTTTCTATTGTTCCCTGAACAAGCTGAGATTGAATTTTACGCAACTCTTCATCGATTATATCCAGTTCAACAAACAAGTGTAACGGTAACTTACATTTTTCATAATCGAAAACTTCACTATGGTGTTTCAATTCATCCAAGCCATCAATTTTGTTACAGGCATTTTCTGCAAAATATTGCAAAAATTCCTTGTTTTTTGTTGTAATTGATGGCAACTCACAACGACCAATAGAAAGCTCATAAACTAAATCATATTCTTTGCATTTTGCCAATATAAAAGATAGATACTCAACACCTAACGCATCAAAAAAGAATACTTGTGCACCTTTTCTATCCATATGTGAAATAATACTACTTCGTGATTGCAATTTATTATAAGGTCGATCTAATGCATATTTTTGGACCTGAGCCACAAAACCAGACTGCAAACGATTTGTTAACTTCTGTATTTTATAATTATGAAAATACCTCGTTAGCTCTGGTCTTAAATAGTCATCCTTATCAGATAAGCGAGTATTAATATTATCAAAAACAAATGGTTGCATATATAAAGTCAAAGGCTTAGATAATCTCTGAATAGCCTGATTTAACTCACTTTCCGTATAATCATATATGCTAAGACACTGCAAAAATTCGTGTTTTTCTATATCTGTATTATCTGTTAAATATAATATAGCATTTTTTTGATAACGCCCTAAGCGATCACAATATTTCTTTACCAATGATATATTTTCAGGCATAATTGCCAAGAGTCGCTTTCGTTCGAGATATAACTTTTCAAAATCAGCATCATCAATATCCACGTCAATTAAATCTAAATAAAGATGAATTTTAAAATCTTCAAAATTATTACAGTTGCGTAGTGCTAAAGTCAAATATTTATTATTACTTTCACCAAATACCTTCATTGCCAACCAATGTAGCCATTGTAGATTTTTATCATTTTTATCGAATATATCCATAAGATGTATTGATAAATTATGAATGCTACCAAAGTTCGCACACACAAGTTCAGAGAAACTATTATGTGAGTGCATTTTTTTCTCCAACCAACACCATTGCTCAGAAGTAGCATAGCTTTTATCAACAGCACTAGCAATATCTGAATATTTTTTTGTCAACCTTGTATAAATATCAGGCGCTATTGATATTGGATAAAGAGAATTTCTAAAAACATCGGGTGAAAATGAAGTTAAAAGGAATAAAGTATCTCCATCTATCTGCATATGTTCTAAAGCAGACAGTATGTCACTAAACTTAGAAAAAACATTATAACCAGATGCTTCAACTTCATTATTGATGAATTTGATTTGTGGCAAAGCAGACTTATCTCCTAAAACAAATGCTATGCGATCTGATAAACGCTCATCTTTACTTTTTCGCATAATATCCTGTAAAACCTGCTCGCAACGATATAATATAATCAACGCATATCCACTAATTGATAAACTCAACACTTCATCAAGTTTAATTGCCAAATCTTTAGCACTTCTAAACATTAGCGCTTGAGCTAAACCTATAAAAACATTTTTATCATCAGAAAATTGAGCAAGCGCTGAATCAACATCTGGTAAACCATTAGGGAAACAATAGTTTGATACATATATTTTCTTTTTGGTATGGTCTGCTTCCAAAAGCTGAATAATTTCTCGATAATCATTATCATTTTCAGCATTAACAATTAATGGTAAGCCAAGTTTTTCGGCCTGAAAATAAGCATTAATTTGTTCAAAACATTCGTTTATATTATTACAATTCATAATATCTCCTTAGCTGTTTTTCAAAATTTCCAAACCAACAGTAAGGTTATCAGATATTAACTCATTCAAATAATGACGCAATTGTTCCGCATCCATATGGTCAATAACAGCTTGCGCCTGTTCATAACCATTTAATTTATACTGTTTTTCAGCCAACATACGTAAACGGTTTTGCACAGCAGAATTATCCATCCAGTTATATGGTTTATCAGGAATATATGATAATAAATTTTTGCGTACCTCATCAACGGACTTTAACATAACTGAATATTCACCAATAATCCGTTCATTAAAACAACGGTCACGCTCAGTAGGATTATTTAAGCGTTCATAAAATGTTGCCCTTTTCAAATAATCTATAGCCTTCTGCAAATCAGCGTCAGACGAAGAATAAGCCAACACTATATCAAATATTGTTTTAGCTTCGCCACGCTCTGAATCATCAAACATACACAAAATTGGAGTTTCGTAACGCTCTGACCAATCCTCAGGATCTTTAGTACACGTCCTATCTAGCCATAATGTTTTCAAACGCTCTTTAACCAACCCTTTTTTATAAATATCAAGTTGATTTTCTAAAAACTGATAATATTCACTAATTGATTTTGTAAATTGACCTGATGGTAATTTAGTATAAAAATCGGCAATAGTTTCTTCATCTAAATCATCAATAAAACCTTTTGCTAGCTGTTTAAAATAAGGTAGCTGCTCTTTGTAAAAACAATCAAAATTCTCACGCTGTGTTACAAGTAACTCATAAAATTTAGGCTTATTTTGTTCCTGAATTTGACCAGACTGTTTTATATAATATAACTGTTTCAAAAAACCGCTGAAATCCCCAGTATATTTGTGTAATTCATCATACGGCATTTTAATATTATTAGTACGCTTATTCCATTCTCTTACTATATCATTCAGAGTATTACTCTTTATTGGCAAACTTTTATTACTTTCAGCAATAATATGATATTCCAAAATTACATCAGAAATTTTTTCATCTGCAGTATCTGAACTCCAAACCCAGTTTGCTGCATCAGCATTAAATTTTCGTTTTACTTCATCTAAATAAATACCGTTATCATTGATCTCTGCAGCTAGTTTAGGCAATATACCTCCTTGAAAAATATCAATATATGCCAACATGCCTTTACGACAGTTTTCATTTGTAAATAAATTAACCAAATCCTGCGTTATAGATGGATGTTCACAAACGAGTTTTCCTATATCTTCCGCCAACTCGCTTTCAGTATCTCTATAACCATTGGCGGTATTAGCAATTCCACAATACGCATCAATTATTTTAGATATATGCTCTTTTGATGATTGCAAGGTTGAGGAATCTAAAATGTATTTTAAACACCAGATAGGAAACATCAAGCCCTTCATTTTAATTCTTATCTGATCTCTGGCTCTTTCTACTGAATCACATTGAGTTGTTGGAATCTGGAAAACATTGGCTGCACATTGCAAAAATGCCCTTTGTTCAACACTCATCGCAACAATGTATTCTTCTTTATATTTAGCTGATGGTGATACCTTTTGATTGATTGCATTGGCAATCATTGCTTTCATCTTATCAGGACTCATCACATCGCTATTAGAACCATTACTCCAATAATAATCCGAAGTTGCATACTCTTTCAAAACAAAGCCTAATATGAAAGCTGCAACATTATTGGGCATAAAACCATATTTAGGCTGTTCCAGAGCCTCAAAAATAGATAGAACGCTAACTCGTCCAGAACCTTTATTAAAACCATCCTGCACAAGACGCTCAACTTCATTTTTTATATGTACAATAGGCAAGCTTTGTTTTGTCGAATCCTCCCAATATTTTTCTACTTGCCAAGCACCAGCCAAAGCAGTAGACAAGCTCGTATTAACATTAGATGATTTAAAAGACTGCTTTAACTCCTGATTGATACCACACTCTGCCCCCTGAGCAAGTGGCCCTTTGGTAAACATCGTACTTGTCAAATTGTATTGTTCAAGGCTATATGGATATTTTTGCCGATTGATTTTCTGTAGTTCTTCTTGTAATGCTTGAAAATTTGCCAAACGAATACCACTTTTATTATCAAGCGTATACAACATAAAAGCACCATTGACAATTTTTTGCTGCCATTCAATCAGACACTTCCGAGCCTGATTTTCAAAACCAACTGCACGTTGTTTATCATTTTGAGCATAATTTTTGCTATAAGCCATATTTTCAACATATTGCTCATATAAATCATTACCCATTTGTGTTAAACATTCAATATAATACAGCTCATTATCTGATTGCAGAATGGCTTTGTTGTTAAGCTCTTTAAGTTTTGCAGATTCGTTATCATTCAATGCAAAGGTAACAAGTATCTTAAATCTATTAGGTTTGTTAACAGAATTAAATTTATTACTAGCCTGTGTGAAATTTGCAGATGAAGCAGCTTCCATTATATAACGGCCTCGTATAGAATCCGTCAGTTGCAAAGCGCTTAACAAATCTGCAGATACAACTAAATCTAAAGTCCTCGTGCTTTTTCGTATTTCTTCCTTATATTGTTCAATTTTAGCTTTGTTACCGCCATTATTTGCTACTGTATACTCTTTCATACCATTGCCAACTGGCTTTTCAAATAGCAATCCCTGTTGACAAAGACCTGCTGCAATACTGCGAGCTTTTCCTTTATTCCAATCTGTACCTAAAAAGGCTAAATCAATGTTCTGCTCATTTGGCCGCAACAATTCCACACTATTCACTCTAACTGATATAGCTTCCAACAGCAATATAGTTTTAAATACACGCACTTGTTCAGGTGTTAAGCTTCCAGCTTTTAGCAAACCAAATGAATCCAGAATAACCCTAACATCATCATTAAGCCCTGTTTGATCTTTACCATTAAAGAAGTCCCATAGCATATCCACTGTTAACAAATTTGGGTCATCAAGAGGCCCATAATTACTAATAAACCACTTAAACCCTTTAGCCTCTGTCATGTCATTACTAATAATAAAGTCAAACATACTTCTAGCATTTGAATTAAAAGCAACTGACATATGCTTCAACAAAAGTGCTGCATAAGGATGAATGGGTACAATATTCTGTAATTCCTCATCAGATATTACAGTTTTCTGACCCATAGTTGCATTTTTTTTAGCGTGTGAAGTAATATTATTGCGCACATCTGTTAAATTATCATTTAAATCTGCTTTGTATTCCTGCCATTTAGGCAACAGCACAGGGTCAGACGTTGTTTTCATTGCCTTAGACATTAAACGGAAAGCCATATTTTCTGGCATTTCAATGCGTACTGTACCACCACCTACAAAACGATCCAGAATTTTCTTTCGCTTATCTTTATCTTCAATCAAAGATTGACTTTCATGCGTTACAATCAAAAAATAAAAGGGATGAGATTGACTAACTTCAGCTAATCCCTGAAAGCCTGTAAGCGAATTCTGATTATTAATAAAATATTATGTAAATTCATCCCAAACAAATAAAATAGCCGAAATATCATTATCATCAATAACGCTTTTAATCCATTCACACAAAGCGGGAACGTCCAAACGCAAAGCTGTTATGCCATTATCCTCTGCCACACGCAATATATTACGCATTAATTTAGCAACAACATCAGCATTACCATTTTTTAAGGTGTCGATAACCTCCAAAACTGTTTTGCCACCAAACTCCCACATATACTTTTCTTCTTTTATTAGGCTGTCAAAATAAGTTCGATTAGCTTCCTTTTCATCAAACCATTTAAGTGCGGCATCTTTTAACGAGGCTTCACCACGGTTCTCAATGCCATGCTTATGTAACGCATCAATCACACTATCTTGTATTGCCAAAATTAAATCCTGATCAGAACGAATAGAAGCTGTCCCAATACGATGAATGGTAATTAGTTTACCATTATTTTTATCAGTGATAAGCTGCTGACATAAATCCTTATTTAAACCATAATCATCAAAATAAGCTTGTATTTCATCATCGCTAGCTTCCAACAAAGATTTAACAGTTAAAGCTGCGTGAGATTTACCCGTTCCATAGGCACCTTCAACCCAAAGTGAGCGAGAATCCTTGCCAGATAACATAATATGCGTTTTTTCAAGTAAACGCACAAAAGTTTCATGTGGATAAAAGGCTGTCCATTTAACCTTACCGCTTTTAATTAAGTCAGCTGTAACAGCCGCATAATATTTAGGATCAATGTTAAAATAATCTTGATATGTTTCGTGATTCATTTTGACACCTCTTTTAAAATAATGTCAGTACATCTTGAGCAGTTTTATCTGCATACAAATCAATAGTTTCCAAACCAAGAGAAAAACTTGCTGAAATAAATTCCGGGTAATTAACAGCAAGCCCATTCAAAATTGGCACCATTGTTTCTCGGTTTAAGCCAAAAATGCGAGTAGGGCTAACTCCATCACGCTCAATAGTATCATCAAGCAAAGTTGACAAGGAAAATTGATAGTAATCCCCACAAGCCTCGGCAAACTTATACAATGAATATAAAATAACACGTGGGTCGGGGTTATCCCAAGGTTTTCTTTTAGCATCAACCAAAAAAGAATTTCGTTCTTTTTCCAGAACAGTAACTATACCAAAACCAATTTCCTGACTTAATATATTATTAGTAAAGAAAATATTTTTAAATCCAGATAAAACATTCTTTCTTTGATTATCAGTAAGTGTATCTTTAAGCATTTCGTTCAATTCTTCTTGTAAATATATTCTGTTTTGTTGTATATTCATTACCCACCAATTAAACTGCGATGTATAAACTAAGTTACAAAGCATAAGCGCCCAGATAATTGTTGAATTATGCTTTAATGAAAAAATTACCTTCCCGAATATAGTTATAGTATTTTTTTCAGAAATTCCAGCATGACCTAAGAACCTTTTTAACGACTTTTGCATTTCACTTCCCAAGTTGTTATCACTCCAAAAGTCATCACCTTTCTCCAAGTATTCAACAACCCAAGAATATCTAATTCCCATATTTTTATACTGATCAATGCTACCATTCATTTTATTTACCCCCTTTGGTATATATTGTGAAGCAGCCACTACACATCCACCATTAACATCATAACATTGTTTGCATTTTGTACATTTATCATCAATGTAAAATTTATTGCCACTCATATGAATATATCCATTAGGACAATTTGCTTCACATATCTGACATTTAATACAATACGCTGATTTTTTTAGAATAATTTTTAACCACGAAATAAAATATATATCTTTCTGTGTGTGTCCAATATTTCTAACTGTAAAAATATGCTTTTGATTTGCATAATCATACTCCAAAATATAACAATTTGAATCAATAAAAATTTTAACAATATTATTTGATAAAAAATTTAGTTGACCTATAGTTTTTAGCCATTCTCTCCAGTCTACAGATATATAATCTAATGTTATCATTACATTATTATCAATTTTTTCTTCATGAAAAATACTGTGTTGTGTTAATAATTTACTACCATTATGCCTAGACTTCCAAACTCCAATATTCATAAATTCTTTAAGGTGCTCTTGGTCTAAATTTGATGCAACTGTTTGTTCTATGATTATTTTATTAAAAAATGTAGTTGTACGACAATCATGTGCCCTCCCCTTATACAATTGCTCCTTAAACCAAGTGTTTTTTGAAGCCTCCATTGGGCAAACCAAGCAACCAGCACGACTATTGCCAGATTTATATGTTTCGTTAATAATTAGCTTATTTTGAAAAATATATATAAATAACTCCGCTGAACTCCAATTAAATATCGGATAAAAATCATACTGTCCCTTATGCTTTGTAGAATAATTTAATTCGTTGTATCGTCCTCGAGTTACACTTTCATCAGAACGTACTCCCATTAAAGCCATACCCCTAAAATTTAATTTATTTGTTAATGTTCGCAAAAATAATATTTGTGGCACAGTTTTATGTACACCACAGCACCAACGCATCTTTTGAGCAGGAGGTCCAATAAGATTCCAGGTGTAATTCGGATTATATTGCGACTTGACAGTAAAAAATTGTATACAATTTATTTGACACCAAAATTCAATTTGATTTACAACATTATATGTATCTATAAATTCCATTTGAGTATCAGCAAACAATACTATAAAATCATCATGCGGCAAAGCACGTTGCACTATATCAAGAGCAACAACGCTATCCTTACCACCACTAAAAGCAACATAAAACACATCAACCTTATTTTTATATTTTTTATAGGTATTATAAACTTTCTGAATAGTTTCCTGAACTAATTCCTCCATAATTATTCTATTTTTTTCAATCATTCTGTCAATATCTACAAATTTCAATTCAATACCATCAGGTTCAGGCTTATCTAAAAGTATTATTTCAGGTGAAGTATATAAGGCACCTCCCTTAGTCTTGGCAACTATTTGTCCTTTATAAATATAATTATTAGCTTCAGCCCACATTAAAGGCAATTTATCATCTTTGGGATAGTTCCAAAATTTATCAAATCCCAAAGCATCTAATTCTTTGTAGTAAACTGGTCGTGGTTCATTGCTAAATCTTGATATTTCAGGAAGCAAAAGCAAACCGCCAGTTTCTTCATCCCAAGTATATTTGTACACGAATTTATCCTCATTCCTTAGACTTGTTTAATTGCTCACGCAAAAGTTTAGCCTCTTTTATAACATTATCAATATTAGAAAAACGTCGACTAGATTGATAACCCTCTTGAATTAAAAACTCTAAAGCCTCTTTGCTTGTATTCCATTGTTGAGAATGAGCCAGTGCATCAACAACTAATTTTTGATAGTCAACAAATATAGAGTTTTTACGTACAATAGCGCCATAGCAACCATGCTCAACAAAACCAGCATTAATTAGACAAAAACTTTTACTCAAAACATAAACATAGCTTTCTAAAACATAGCTATTCCATTGTATACCAATGGCTGGAAAATGCATAAATAAGCCAACACTTTGAATTGGCACATACTCATGTTGACAAATTGATTCTAACATTTTATCAATTAGTGATACATCAAAATTCACATTATCAAATTGCACAAACTCTGTTTCAGAAATACGCACCATATTTTGCCTAATTGTATTCCATATATTCCAATTAATAGTTGTATCCAGTTCCTGTGCAAAATCTTTTATTTCACTTAAAGTTAGCATTTTATGTAAATGACAGAACTCTGCAAACACATCCGATAAACTAATCTGCTTATCTTTTAAGGTTATTATTTTACCATTGAATGAAAATGTATCACTTAACAAATATCCTAAAACATTACGTAAGGCTGGCATCGAGAATTCCTCTGTGTTAATTAACACCATAGGACATTTTTCTTGCAGCAGACTGTACATTTCTACATCACTGATATAACTTCTGTTAGTTAATTCAGCAGAAATAATATCCGAAATCTGCTCCAGTTCTCCATAACTAACAGGTAAATTAGGAGCATAAAAATAGTGTCCTCTTGAAGTACAAACAAAAATTTTATTTGACGCTAAAATCTGTTTAATTTTATCTGATGGCAAATACCAAAGATTTTCAAATAAAGTTTCATATGATACAGGTACACTATATTTTTTTAAACAGTTCAATACATCTTGATAAGTATCCGCTTGTCTATTATAAACACAGAAATATTTGTTATAAAAGAAAGAATATTTATCTTGCAATTCCTTTTTTAACAAATCCGTCAGCGCTTCAATATTATATATACAAAGATTATCAGATAAAGAATTTTGATAACGCTTCCAAATTGCTTCAATATATACACAAGTTGCACCATCATCAAACGCCTTAGTCAAATCATCAATAATACAATGAATTATTTTCTGTTGTTCTGAATCATTTTTAATAAAAATGCGTCCTTCTCGCTGCACACCAATTTTCTCAAGTTGTTCAACTATATATTCATCTGATTCTAGCAAATCCGAAGCAAAACGTTCAGAAAAAAACTTTCTGAAACGATTCTTGTCAATGGCAGAATTCATTCTAAAACCATTAGGAAAATCTTCTTTAAGAATTATTTCAAAGCCAAAGTCATTTTCTTCAGGCACATTGTAATCTGATTCCACAATATCCAAAATATTATTATCAGTTTGAAGATCATTAATATTTTGTTGTTCTATTTCTTCCTCATATTCAACCTGCGCCTGTTCAGTTACAGGCTCTTGCAATTCAGAAGCCAACTGCGTATTATTATCATATATTGTTTTTTTATTTTCCTCTAATATTGTACCATCAATGTGATCTGTTTGCTCAGCAAGATTTATTTTTTCAAAATATTCAGGTTCTCCACCATTACAAAATTCAATATACTTATTTAAAACAGAGATAAATTTATCACTTGGTTTATCTTTTATCTGATTTATTAACAAGCCTGTTCTGATATTTCGTAATTCATCAATATCTTCAATAAAAAACAAATTTCTGTCCACCAAAGAAAGCCGCATCGCTAATGCCCCACACTGTTCTAAAACAAATGCAGCATTTAATGCAAATGCATAATTGGATATACTAGACTCAGATGAGCAATTACTTTTCAACCAATTTTTAAAAGCCATACGTCTAGCCTTTATATTTTCTCCAGACAATTTTTGTTTGCTGGCTAAAGTTTTAACATTTTTTATATTGTGTTCATTATTAGAATCGGAACTTAAATTTTGCTTCGCCTCGATTAAGATTTTTTCAAATTCATTTTTCTTTTCATTATATAATTTAATTGTTTCCTTAAACAGTTTAGATGCTTGAGGCATTCCTTGCTTTCCATCAGTTATAATATATTCCATGAAAGACATCTGCAAACCAATGCCATTTATATTACGAAAAATATCATCTATTTTAATTCCCTTATTTATGGCTCTTTGGCGTAACTCATTAGACACATTAGCGACAGCTTCTTTACGAGTTATATCACCGTTTCTCACTTTTAAAAGAGCATCCAGTAATATTACTGCTTCTTCCTGCTCCCAAGGAATTTTCAACGCCATATTACCACCCATAAAGTTCAATATATAACAAAGTATATTTTAAGTATGAGCAAATATTTAACTTGCACAATTCGACTAGAAAAAACCAAGTTATACTATATTAGATATAATTATACACAATGTAGTATAACACAATAGGTAACAAAATACAACAGATATTATCTTTTTTGTATTACAAAACAAAGAATATCTGTATTTTACCTATGTTTAGCTATCTCATACATCATCTCATACACCTTACCCAGCAGAAATAATGCCCTTTGCGCCAATTCCGGCGAGTCCTGTCCCGCATTGATACTGCGAGCAATCTGATTAATATTTAAGCCTATCTTATGAACTTAAGTTCGAAGCTCTCTAATTTCTGCACTCGGCCTTGATTTTATCGGTACCCCCTCAAGCAATCTGGCAAGATACAATCGCATAGATAAACCACTAGCCTTACAATTATTCTTCCGTAATTCATACTGCTGTTCTGTTAGTTCAATATGTAAATGATGTTTTTTCTCTTTATTCATTTTATCACCCTTTTTCGTTTCTTTATTATTCCCCGCCCATAAAGGCGGAATCTGGGGATTGGGGATTTCCCAAAAAGCAGTATAAATGTACATTTTTGCTATGCTTGCCCTGCCTTGGCAGGCCTAAATCCCAGCTCACTCTATAGATTATCCCTCAGCATTCCTCACCAACACCAAACTGCCATACCATATATAGAGCTTTCCCAAACAAAACCACATCAATATATGACCGTAATATTGCTTAAAATCCTGTCAAAATGCCTGTTCCCAAACAAAACTTTCAACATTCCAAGGTGAATCAATGCGCATCTTTGGCTCAACTTTCTGCCAAAAAAACATAAAAAAGCGAAATGTATGCGCATTCATTCACCCACATTTCGCTAATTTAACAATCAAATTTAGTTTTAATAAACTTCCCTGTATGCCTGCATAAAATTTACATATATAATTATGTTGCACATCATCTTATTAAACAAAATTGCAGCATTCAACGGGTTCATCGAACCCCTAAACCTCCAAACACCCAGCCATATAGCTGATTATTGGCAATTTATCAGCCATTTGGGGGTTCATTGAACCCCTAAACTTTGGATTTTTAACCACCATTTATTAAAAAAATTCTAATATAACTGCTCAATCATTCTCTAACCCCAAATCAATGTGCGTCCTTAAAAACTCAAAATATTTGGCTCCGTCATCTTCGCCATCATCATCTGGTGCAAAAATCTCCTTACCCTCAAACATATAGGCTCGCAGCAGATATTCCAGCGCATTTTTATCGTCGCCAATTTCAAGGCAGCACTCACCCAAACGCAGCATTATAAAAGGATTGCCATAGCCCTCGCCGGTCATATTGCCTCTTGCTTTGTCAAAGCATTTATGCGCAAGCCTATATTCCCTCTGCTGAAAATAAACATCGCC
>CATJTQ010000108.1 GCA_949743325.1 uncultured Lachnospiraceae bacterium | reverse complement strand
ACTTATTTCTACAAATATTAAAAGCGCGAGACGGGACTCGAACCCGCGACCCCGACCTTGGCAAGGTCGTGCTCCACCAACTGAGCCACTCGCGCATGTGTTTCAAACACAAGAAGTATATTATCATAATAAAAATAAAATGTCAAGTATTTTTACTAATTTTTCTCATTTTTTTACACAATTAAATATCATTTTTGTATTTGTCTCAAGGCATTCGTCAAACAGCCACCTGCATGACTATTTGACGAATTGTCCACAAGAATAAATACGAATATCTGATAATTTTATTTTTATACTATCCTTTTTGTTATAAATATTGCATCTAAAAACTTTTTTGTTAATCATTTATTCAATTAACTTACATACCACTGTGCCTGGGCGTTATACATACTATTATACAATTTTCCCATACTAATCAACTGTTCATGATTTCCATCCTCAACAATCCTACCGTCATCAAATACAAGAATCCGGTCAGCAAGACGCGTGGCGCCAAGACGATGAGAAATTAAAATCACTGTCCTATCTTGTGTAAGATTTGAAAATTCCTCATATAATCTTGACTCTGCAATAGGATCTAAAGCCGCTGTAGGCTCATCCATAATCATTATTCTAGCATCAGCCTTGATGAGATTGCGGGCCATTGCAAGTTTTTGCCACTGACCACCGGATAAATCAATACTTCCCGGATGCAAATTTCCTAAATATGTATTTTCCTTATTATCAAGTGTCTGTACAAAATCATACAAATCAGCCTTCTTAAGAGCTTCCACAATATCTTCATCACTGTGTTCATTCTCAATATCACCAATACGGACATTATCTGCTATTGTTGCATTATACTGTAAAAAATCCTGCATTGTACATGATAATTTACTGCGTAAAAAATCAAGATTATCAGTTATATCCTGATCATTCACTAATATCCGTCCCTTATTTGGCATATACAACCCTGTTAAAAGCGAGACAAAAGTACTTTTTCCTGAACCATTTTCACCAATAATTGCAATCTTTTCACCCTGACGGATAGTAAGATTAAGATTCTTTATTATTTCTCTGTCTGAACCTGGATATGTAAACGAAACATTCTCAAATTTAATTACAATATCATTATCTTTTTTATTGACCCTATTATAAGTTTCTAATTTAGAATCTTTACTTTCTTCTGAGAATTCTTCCTCATATCCCATAATTGTCTCATAATCTTCCAGATAGCGTCCCTGGTCACTTATAACATCAAATCTATCAAACATATTAGTCATCGCAACCTGCATATTATTAACAGAGTTATAGATAAGTATAAAAGCACCTATCTGCACTGAACCATCAAAAATTTGTATAGTAATCATAAACAGTGATACAGCAATTGCCAAGAATTGTAAAAAGCTAGAAACAAGTCCTAATCCAAAAAACTTCTTTGTAACTTTCATCTGCGTTTTATAAACTGCCTCTATAGACTTATCATACTTTTCCTCCATATAATCATAAAGATTATAAAAGCGCATTTCTTTAACATATTTACGCTTAGTCAAAACTAAAGCAAGGTATCTTTGCATCTGCCCTTCTAAAGAATTCCACTGATTTAGCTTATACATCTCCTCAGTCTGCCTCTGACTTATCCATACAGCTGGAATTGTAGTAATAACTACAATAACTGCAATCTTCCAATTAACATTTAATATAATAAACAATGATGTAATAAACTGCAATAAATATCTTAAAACGTTTAGAGCTGAGGATACAACATTTGAAATCTTTCCCGTAAACCCATTTTTTACAAAATGGATCTTCTTGTTAGCCTCACGGTCGTCAAAATATGAGATTCTAATTCTCAAAGTTTTGTGAATTACTTCTTCTTCTACAAAATATGAAAACTCACTCCACATTTTTGACAAAACACGGTCAGAAAATATATTTATAAGACTAATTGTAATTTCTATACTTCCCCAAATTAACAGCCAAAAGAGTGCCGTCTTTAATGCGCCATCCTTACCTGTTAACAATTCTGCCGCTGCAGTTAAAAACTTTCCGTTAAAAACAGCAGTAAAACTAGTTACCATTCCACACAAAATCCAAATTGATGTAAAAATCAACTGTTTTGATTGTCCTGCATGAAATACAAGCCGCACCGCGCGCTGAATAGTTTTTAATATCGGGGAACGTTTTCTCTTCTCTTCGTTCTCTTCCACTCTCTACGCCTCCTTCTGATACCATTCCGCCTGATTAGAAAACATATCAAAATAAACACCTTTTTTCTCCATCAATTGATCATGAGAACCCTGCTCTGCAACCTGTCCCTCCTGCAACACAATAATTTTATCGGCAAGACGCGCAAAGCCAATTCTATGACTTATCAATATTGATGTGCGTTCCTTTAGCGAATTCTTGATTCTATTAAACTGTTCCATCTCAGCAATAGGATCAAGTTTAGCAGCAGGTTCATCCATTATCAAAATATCACGATTGCTTATATATGCACGCGACATTGCAATTCTCTGCCATTCACCGCCCGACATACGCACTCCATCCTTCTCATACCAACGCCCCATATATGTATTAATTCCTTTCGGCATTTTACTGACAACCTTAACTGCATCACCCTTCTCAATTGCATCTAATATAAGACCATCATCATCAACTTTTGAAATGTCTCCAAATGCAATATTCTCTCTTACCATCAATTCAAAATTTACAAAATCCTGAAATACTACACCAATCTTTTCTGATATTTCTGACATTTCAAGGTCACGATAATTTTTCCCCTCAAAAAACAGCTCTCCGCTGTTTGGATCATACAGACCTAAGAGCAATTTGATAAGAGTGCTCTTTCCTGCCCCGTTCTCACCTACAAGCGCAACAGTATCACCTTTGTGGATTTTAAGCGACACATTTTTCAACACATCTTTCGCTTCATCACCATATGAAAAACTTATGTTTTGACATTCAAATACAATCGGAGCTTCACCCTTTTCAGCCTTATTAGGCTGCGGCAGCTCACCATCAGGAAGCGGACGTTTACCAGAAAAATCCAAATCAAACATAAGCTTTTTAAATTTTAACTGACAGCTCTTCCTGTAAACATTCATTATTACATATCCCATATTAAGACTCTGATTTCCCATACGATCAAAAACAGACACAAACAAAGTTAAACTTCCCAATGTTAATAGTCCTTTTCTTAACATAAAAATTCCGGCCAAAAGCATAGCAAAACGTGTAATATTCAAAAACAACTCTACAACCGACCAGCAAAAATTCTCTTTTTTGCCATTTTCAATATCAGCCTCAACTATCGGTCTTTTATATTGACGCCACTTTCTCTCTATCATATCTTTCATCTGAAGAATACGTGTCTCTTTGACAAAATAGTCTTTAAATACAAGATTTTGATAATATTGTGCAATATTCTCATTATCCGACTGTTTCACCCATGTATTCCAAGAACGTTTTGCATTTGACACACCAAATGGAATAACAATCGCTAAAAAAACGACCATTACAATAAGCAATATGTATGAAGTTGCACATGCCAGTACAATTAAACTGGCTAATTCAATCACACATGCTACAACAATAAAGAAATCTGCAATAAATAATCCCAATGTACGCTCACTCGACTGGGCAAGCTGCATAACCTTAGCTGTGCGCGCATCATCAAAATAACGCACAGGAACTTTTTTCATAAAATCACACATTTTTCTCTGCATACCGATTGAATATTTTTTCTCAAGCTTATACCACATAAAAATTGGAATTTTAGAAAACAAATTATTTACAAACATAATTGATACTAATGCAACCATAACAACAGCAATAGAATTTAGAGAACTGCCATTTTGAACACTGTGCTGAATACTGTCAACAATACGACTTACCATTGAAATAAAAATTGTAGGTAAAACAGCGCTTAATAGATACATTATACTCCATCCCAATAACGAAATTTTATCAATATTAAATGCCATTGCAATGCCCCAACGAACAAGTTTCCAATCCATTCGAATACGATTGTCTTTTAGAAAATCATCTGAAAATTCATCATTCATCCATTTATTCTCCCCTCATATTTTAATTAAAATCTAAATTATTCTTTACTGCAGAAAACAATAGCTCTTTTTATCTGTTAAATAAATCAAAGTATTTGTATATAACAAAAAAGACATTTGATTACTCAATGTCTTCAACCTAACCTAATAAATACAAAAAGCGCGAGACGGGACTCGAACCCGCGACCCCGACCTTGGCAAGGTCGTGCTCCACCAACTGAGCCACTCGCGCATGTGTTCCAAACACAATACATATATTAACACTATAACAAAAAAAAGTCAAGCATTTTTTTCCAATTATTTTATTTTTATTTGATTTTGTAAATCTTTAACATTTAATTAGTATTGAACTTATATAATTAAAAGCAAGCAAGACTATAAGCCGGGTTATGTCGTTGGATGATCATCTATCTACTTCTGACGTCGCCGACAGAATCTAGCGACCCACCGAAAAACAGATCGGGCCAATCTATAGTTTTTCTATGGTCTTGCTTCGGATGGGGTTTACATATGCCCTGTATGTTACCATACAAGCGGTAGTCTCTTACACTGCCCTTCCACCCTTACCGCAAAATGCGGCGGTACATTTCTGTTGCACTTTCCTTGGAGTCGCCTCCACCGGATGTTATCCGGCATCCTGCCCTGTGAAGCCCGGACTTTCCTCACCTGTACAGTAAACTGTACAGCCGCGATCATCTGTCTTACTTGCATTTTCTTATATTTTTAACTGTTTATTTGATAAGCCAATAGACATATACTATTGCCTATTATAAAGCTGATGAATTTATATAAGCCTTGACATCTTTTATATATCTCTTCCATTCCTTTTCATGCTCAACATAATACTTAGGACAACTCTTTCCTGTAACATCATAGTGTCTTATTATATCATCAGGAGAAATATTAAATTCACAACAAAGCCATGCTGTCAAATGTACAAGCGACTTATATGTATGTTTATTAAATTTTCCTGTCTCATCTGAATGACAGCATTCTATTGAGAGTGTATCAACATTTCTTTCGTTTGAAGCATACGATATCTCAGAACTGGGGATACACTGCACTATCTCACCGTCAAGACCTATAACAAAATGACTGCTTGCCTTAGCAGCACCAGAATCCTTCAAACCTTCAAAATAATTCCTATTTTGTATTGCAGTACTTTTGGGATTTGCCGTATAATGTACTACTATACCCTTTACTTCTTCTAAAGTCGTTCCTGGTCGTGAATATTCATTTATTGTAAGTAATTCCACATCTAAATCTGGTCTTGATATAGGATTTTCACTGTTTGTTTTTGATTTATTATTTATCTTTACATACTCACAAGTTTTTTTTATGCAAAAACTTATGAGTACCGTCGCTGTAATTAAACATAAAACAAATCCAGATAAAATAAAACCTCTATGTTTCTTTATCCATCTTTTTCTTCTTTTATTTTTATCTTTATCGTCCATATAATTTTAATTATCTGCTACACTGTAATTAGGTGCCTCTTTAGTAATATGAATATCGTGTGGGTGACTCTCTTTTAGTGAGGCTGCAGAAATTTTGACAAACTTACCTTTTTCTTTTAAATCCTCTATTGATTCTGTACCACAGTAACCCATACCAGAGCGAAGTCCTCCCATCAACTGGAACACTGTATCTTCTACTGTTCCTTTATAAGCAACTCGTCCCTCTACTCCTTCTGGAACAAGCTTCTTTGCATTTTCCTGGAAATAACGATCTTTACTTCCATTCTCCATCGCAGATATTGAACCCATCCCGCGGTATACCTTATATTTTCTTCCCTGATACAACTCAAATGTTCCCGGACTTTCATCACATCCGGCAAAAATACTTCCCATCATACAAACATTAGCACCAGCCGCAATTGCTTTAGTCATATCTCCTGAATACTTTATTCCACCATCCGCAATTATAGGAACATTGTATTTTTTAGCTACTTCATAACAATTCATAATAGCAGTTATCTGCGGCACTCCGATCCCGGCTACTACTCGAGTTGTACAGATTGACCCTGGTCCAATTCCTACTTTAACCGCATCAACACCCGCTTCAATAAGCGATTTTGCAGCCTCACCTGTTGCCACATTTCCGGCTATAACCTGTAAATCAGGATAAGACTCTTTAATCATTTTAACTGTTTTAATAACATTAGCAGAATGACCATGTGCAGAATCAACTACAACTACATCAACTTTGGCATTGACAAGCGCGTCAATTCTATCTAATACATTTGCAGTTACACCAACTGCAGCACCGCAGAGAAGACGACCCTGTTCATCTTTTGCTGAATTAGGATACTTTATCTGCTTTTCTATATCTTTAATCGTTATTAATCCTTTTAAGTTAAAATCCTTATCGACAATAGGAAGCTTTTCCTTCCTTGCCTTTGCTAAAATCTCCTGAGCCTCTTCGAGGGTAATACCTTCCATAGCAGTAATAAGGTTTTCACTTGTCATCGATTCTTTTATTTTTTTTGTAAAATCTTTCTCAAATTTCAAATCGCGGTTTGTAATAATACCTACTAATTTTCTTCCTTCTGTGATAGGAACACCAGAAATTCTAAACTTTGCCATTAAATTATTGGCATCTTCTAAAGTATGGTCCGGAGACAAGAAAAACGGGTCTGTAATAACGCCATTTTCTGAACGTTTTACTTTATCTACTTCATCCGCCTGCTCTTCAACAGACATATTCTTATGAATAATACCAATCCCACCCTGTCTGGCCATCGCTATTGCCATACGATACTCTGTAACAGTGTCCATTCCGGCACTCATCATTGGAATACTTAAACGAATTTTCTTTGTCAGGTTAGTAGATAAATCAACCTGATTTGGGATTACCTCTGAATATGACGGAACTAATAACACATCATCAAATGTAATACCTTCACCTATAATTGTACCCATTTTTCTAACCACTCCTTTTTATATTTTATCTTTTATGTATTGCTAAGAATTCTATCAAAAGAATGATATAATGTCAATGCTAAGTTAATTTAAAATAAAAATGTCAACAATTAATATAAATGTTTTTCAGCTATTTATTGTTTTTGTTATTTTTAAATATTTTTGCATATAAATTTTTGTATATTTTAACGAATGACAATATTTTATCCTTTTTGAATACGTCTAAGGATTAATTTGTTCTAAATGTGAGACAGGCTAAAGCCTAACAATAAAAAGACCCATACATTTCTGTATAAGCCTTATATTTATCATTTTAATTATATTTAATTTTTATCTTTTCTTTACTGGACGGCCTGACACGGTTTGCTCCTTAACTGTTTTAGATAAACTTTCCATTTCCTGAAGCTGTTTATATTTCATGTATCTTTCATAATCTATTCCAATAGAATTACATGCTTTTTCTGTATCTATACCAAAATCCCTTACCATAACATCTACTGCATTATACTTTCCTTCTTCTCTTCCTTTTTCTATTCCTTCTTCTCTTCCCTCTTCCATCCATTGTAACTTATACAAATCCATTGCCAAATCTGCATATTTTTCTGCCAACATACTAAGCATCTCCTTCCTGTCATATCCCATAGTTCTTATGTCTCCAAGTATTGATTTATAAAACGGTATCTGCTCGGCTTCTCTCCTTATCTGCGGCATGTTTACATCTGCTATAAATGCCATCAGAAAACAGGCTTCTCTGTTTTTCTTTGTATATCCTTTATTTAAATACAGTTTTTTTGCCTTATCAAGTTCATCATATACTATATGGCTTATGTCTGGTATTTCAATTCCACTATCTGTTATTGTTCTGCTTCTGTGCAGAAAATCTGGATTATCCTTAAATAGCTTTGGACTTTCTTTCATCAATGCACACATATAGACATCACCTATATTTTGTGCATCTATCCTTCCATTAAAACCTGATAAATTTTTGTTTTTTTCTTTTTCTTTTGTATACTGGCTTATTATATATTCCGCAGCATATATTTCCATTCTCTGGCAGATAAAGTTTTGTGCAAAAACCTGCATTTCAACATTGGATACATCCCTTTCATTTACATGACTTGGAATATCTGTTATCATTCCTTTTGTATATATGGAACGCTTTAGCATTTCAAGAAAATCTTTTTGCTGGCAGTGCTCTGACAGTTCTTTAAGCTCAAGAAATTCTTTTGCTTCATGTTCACTCAATAACTCTGTCCTCATATTTTCATTATATATCTTTTGTTTCCCCTTACATTATACTTATTATAAGCAGTTTTTTCAACTGTTTTGTTACTTTAAATGCAATTTGAGCAAAAAAATTCAATGCGAAATAGTTAATAAAAACTTTTTCACATTGAATATAAAACTTTGTTTTACTCAAAAAACACTTTTCGCGGCGCCATCTGCCGCATACCTTCAAGCATATTTGCATTCGGCTCAAATAATAATTTTGTAAGCCCTTTATCTCCGCGGAAATAAATCACATATATATCAGCCTTTTCATTTCCTGACGAATAATCCAGCACTGCTAACTTCTGTTTTTCAAAATCACTTAGATGCCATGATTTTAATGGAGCAATCATCTCAACTCTATCAAGCGTTAAATCAATGCATTTTTTTCTGCTCGTCCTTCCCATAATTTTATCAACTGATAATTCTCCGTTTACATACAAATACTCATACTCCAAATCTAATTCCTGAAAAACGAAATAAGAGGCAACGCCAAGCAAAGCTCCAAGCACTATAAACAAAACATTTACCTGCATTAATCCTAAAACTACCAACACAAAAACAGTAGCAAAAATAAACAGTCCCTTTATTAAAGCATACCAAGGTTTTGGCTGTTTTTTTACTAAAATTTCCACATAACCGTCACTCAAACTAAAACACCTCCGTTATTTATCAGCTTAGCCGATATGTATTTCTAACATAATATCATTTTTAATAAAAAAATAAAATAGATTTCTATTTAATTAATAAAAAAAACATATTCTACATTAAAATTTATGTTATAATAAATTTTAATTACTATCTAAATAGTTAAGTAATTTACTTATGCCTATATAATATGAAAGGAGTTACAATGAAAATATCACTAAATGAAGAAAAACAAGAAAACTCGCCGATCTTGGAAAAACAACATAAATTTAAAGATCTGTCTCTACCGGATAAGGCAGGGTATATATGGGATTATTACAAATGGTATATAATCGGCGCCGCGCTTGCAATAACGTTATTAGTTGTCACAATACCTAACATTATAGAGAACAGCAAAGACTGCGTTCTTTATTCAGTATTTTTAAACACAAATATAAAAGGACAGGAATATACTTCTATTATGGATGATTACACTGATTCTGCTCAAATTGATATGAAAAATAAGCGTATAACGCTAGACTGTTCTCTTTATATTGACAGAAAAAATCCCAGCAGCGCAGCTATGCAGAGCAGCCAAAAACTTACCGCCCTTTTCGCATCAAAAACTATTGACGTTGTTGTAAGCGACAAATCAAACTTTGAATTTTGTTCATCACAAGGCGCTTATAAAGATTTAAAAGAAATACTCCCACAAGACTTGTGCGAAAAATATAAAGATTATTTTATTGAGGCAGAAAATCCGGAAACTGGAGAGATGACTGCATATGGCTTAAGTCTTATTAACAGTGAAATTCTTAACACCGAAGAAGCTTTCGAATTTGAACCTATATTATCAGTCTGCTTATCAACAGATAAACAGGATAATGCAATCAAATTTATAAAATACCTGTTAGGTGAAATATAGTAATATAGAAAAGGGACTGTTTCTGAATCTTGATTTTCAGACAAGTCCCTTAATTATATTATAAATTTAAATTATATTTAAATACTATTCATTTTTCTTTAACTATAGTTCTATCATCTGAGGAAACGCTTCATTTTTCATAATTCTCCACATTTTATCAATGTATGCAAGCGTGTAAAAATTTTCATAATAGTGATAATAAAAAGCACCTTTTAAAGTCATACTATAAACACCATCCTGCTCGGTAATAAAACCAAGCCATTTTGCAATTTTTAACTCTATTCCATACATTTTTTTTAATGAAATTCCAAAAAATTTCTTAAATTCGAATTCGTTTACTTGTGTACTATATGCCGTCCAAAACAAATAATAAACCATCCGCTGGCGCAAAGTAAAACGAAGCGTCAACGAAGTAGGAAGCATCTTTTCATCAATTCTTCCACAATATTCTTCCACTGAAAATGTATTAATCTTAAATTGATCTTTTAGTAACGTTGTTGCAGAACACCCAAAACCCAAAAAATTATCTCTAGTCATCGAAGAATATTTTGCATGTTGGCTGTCTGAGAACGTCCAAATAGAATTTCGAGTATATCCCTTCTCCGCACAATAATTTGTAACTGCATCTAAAAGAGCCTTCTTCTCTTTTTTCGGCATCGTCGTTACTGTACTGGATGTAAAAGTAAAATCAATAAACGGGTAAATTGCCACATGATTTGCACCAATTTGAAAAGCTGTTTCAATATCAGATTTTATAGAATCAAAAGTTTGTCCCGGCAGAGCAAAAATTAAATCCATGGACACAGTTTCAAATGAGACTTCATATAATATCTCTTTAAGCTTCTGTATTTTAATATCTGTTCTTCCTAAAATCTCCTGAAAATTTTTCTGAAATGACTGTATACCAATACTTATTTTTGTTACTCCGGCTTCCCTCAACGTATGAAGCACAGATGGTACTACATTATCAGGGTGAAGCTCAACTCCTATCCCCTCAGTAATTACAAAATGCTCTTGAACAGCATCAATAATCTCTTTAAGACGATTAGATGCAAGCGCTGGTGTCCCTCCTCCAAAATATAAACTTGTAGATTTCTTTTTACCTCTGTACTGACCACCGACAATATGAATTTCTCTAATCAGAGCATCTATATACCTGTCACACAATTCTTTAGAATATTTGATTTTGCAATACGGACAGAAATTGCAAATACTTTTACAAAATGGAATATGTACATATAATCCCAAATTATCACAGTCAGCATACGGCAGATGTTGATCATAATCATTTTTAAATATAAACGGTTTGCAAGAGCGGGTCAACCACATTCTAGTCAAATTTGTTATTATACTCATACGCTTCTCCTATATTAATTTACAATATATCTATAGCAGATTACTTTGCATTTCTATTTATATATTCTGGCTCAAGCTTTGAATACATTATTTTCTGACTTGAATACAAACTGTAAGTTCCGCTCATCATATAGCTTACCGCACATACTATCGCAAACAAAACTATACGATTGGCACCAAAAAGCTCGACGCTTAACAGAAGGCTTGCTACTGGACAATTGACTACTGCACAAAACATTCCGACAAGGCACAACGCTGCACTAAAAGAAGCAGGCAGACCGACAAGCGGACCCAACACACATCCGAATGTTGCTCCTATAAAGAATGTTGGAACAATTTCTCCGCCTTTAAAACCGCAGCTTAATGTAACCGCTGTAAAAATTATTTTCAAAATAAACGAATACCACTGAGCCTCACCTTCTATAGCTCTCTCAATAATGAAAGTACCAGCACCGTTATAATCCTGATTGCCCACAATTAAAGTAAGAATAATAACTGCTATACCACCCATAAATGCAAGCAAATATTGATTCTGAATGCGAGCTTTAATATACTTAGAAGATTTATGCATTATAAGACAAAAAATCACCCCAACCATTGCACAGCAAAGACCTATTATTATAACTTTTCCATATGTAAATAGAGTCTCTTGAGGAAGTTGCGCTATTTTAAATGCTTCAAATTCTACACCGAGATAAGTTGCAATCTCATAGGCTAATATTGAAGAGAACAGACATGGAACTAATGCTGAATAATGCATAAGACCAACACTTATTACTTCCATACTGAATATCGTTGCAGTAAGAGGCGTGCCAAACAATGCGCTAAACACAGCGCTCATCCCGCACATAGTAAGCACATGAAGCCCCCTATCGTCAAGTTTGAATATCTTACCGATTTCAGTGCCTATACCTCCTCCAATTTGAAGCGCAGCCCCTTCACGCCCTGCAGATCCTCCAAATAAATGTGTTATTGAGGTACTTGTAAATATTAAAAATACCATTTTAATCGGAACTATATCTTTTGAACGAATAGATTTTATAACAAGATTAGTTCCCTTATCATTTTTCACGCCCAATACACGGTATGAAAATACAATTAACAAACCCGCAAAAGGAAGTAAATATATAAGCCATGGAAACATTTGTCTCACTTTTGTAACACCTGAAACACAGAAGAAGAAAAATGTGCCTATTAAACCACATATAATCCCTATAATTACACTTAAAATAAACCATTTTATAAATGTAAAATAGTACTTTTTAACACCTCTATACTTTGACCGCAGCTCCTCTTCAATTGTATCAAACATTTTCACTACTCCCATTTATATTGATCAGGTAAATGAATACCCGACACATCTATTTTATTACAGTTTTTCAATACAAACTTACCATCCTTTTTCGCTAGAAAATCTTCTCCAAAATGACAGTTTTTAAAGGAAACATCATAAATAGGACTGTCTTCATGACCCATAATTCTTACACCAAACTTATGTTTAGCCAAGAAATTTATATTTTCGTATTTTACTTTTCTAGTAACAGGTAATACCTCCGCTGGATCATCATTACCACCATGTGCATACTCAATCTGAACAGCACCGCCTGTATTTTTTAAAATACAGTCTTTAAATATAATATTTTCCACCAATCCGCCTCTGCTTGGAGCAGATTTTATCCATAATCCAAAATGCATAATATTTTCGACATATAAATTTTCAAACAATACATCATGTACTCCTCCTGATTGTTCACTTCCTATGCAGAATGAACCTTTGGAATCTATACATTTGCAATCAGATATTCTAATATATGCACTTGGTTTATCAAGCTCATTTCCTTGTCGGTTACGCCCTGATTTAATTGCAACTGCATCATCGCCTACGGTAAAATAACAGTCAACAATATTTACATTTGTTGATGAATCAGGATCAATTCCATCTCCATTTAGGATTAACATGCCTTCCATAACGCCAGTGCGTCCATTTCCCATAGAAATCACTTTGACATTATTGATTGTCACTTTATCACTAAATACTGGATGTATTGTCCAGGCAGGACCATAAGCAACTGTTACATCTGAAATATATGCTTCTCTAGTATTATATATGGCAATTACCCTTCCTCTAACATTTTGATCAGTTTTAGGAGATTGCGGCACAGGAAGCCCTTTTCGATTAACGTACCAGCATGGTCCCTCATTATGAGCAAGAGAAAAACCATTTCCATTTATCATACCTTTACCAAGTATCTTAACATTTTTAGTATTACATATACTTAATTTTCCAGGTTCTCCCTCATCATACACGCCTACATTTATCAAACTTGCATGTGCATATACATTTCTTTTATACACTGGATATGTAGCTCTGTAATTTTCTTTTGTAAGCTTTAACTTTCTCCGGCCTTCCCACCTGCATACAATCTTCGGATAATCCTCAGGATTAGAACTTCCAAACAAAATTCCATCTACTTCAAAAGTCATATCACTCTTTAAAAATAGAGCTCCAGAATGGAAAACATATCCTTCAGGCAGATAAACTGCCCCTCCCTTAGGGCAATCATCAATAGCTCTCTGAATCGCTATTGTATCAAGGCACTTTCCATTTCCAACAGCATTATATGGAGGTTTTGTTACATCTAATATACAACTTATACTGTTAGTTCTGGATGATATAAATCTCGTTCCAATTACATCCCCATTCTTATTAACAGCCTTTACTTCAAATGTATGCTCACTATTAGGTTTAAGATTCTTAACTGTATAACCAATTTTATTAGTAGCAGTAACAAAAATATCATTATCATATATTCTGTACTCCTTAAAATCAGTTAAATAACCTAAACTCTTTCTATTCCACAATAAAAGTATGCTGTTATCTGTAACACCTTCTCTGGGAACATGAAGATTATAAATATAATCATTTTCAGTTTTAACAGTAATATTGCACATATCAAACACTGTCGTATCTAAAACTTCATGAAGTTCTCTTAATGCAGCCTCATCATCTCTGACATTATCATCTTCCATTATTAAATCTATTTTGTATTGCGCAAGCACACTAAGACTGCTTTTGGCAACACAGTATACACTTGCCTCACCACATGTATAACCTTTTATAACCCCGTCTCTGTCAATTGTACATACAGATTTATTATCGCTAAACCAAATAATATCATCATCTGTTGCATCTTTATTAACTGCAGGATTAAGCCTTATAATTTCCTCAGGTTCAATTTCCTTCTCCTCTGGTAGAAGCAGCATCTCTATATTTTTTGGTACTTTTTGTACAATTATATTGCATGAACCTGACTGTCCTTCTAAAGCACCCGTTAAAATCGTTTTTCCCTCTCCAACTGCCTCAACAGTTATCTCATCAAGTCCAGACAAATTAATTTTCTGGTCTACAATTTTTAAAATACTCTCATCAGCACTGCGCCACAACAGTTTTTTTTCTAAAAGCAACGCCGGCAGCACGGCAGCATATACTTTTGCCTGTTCACCAATAGCAAGATGAAGTTCATTTTTGCTAAAAACAACCTTACTTGCCTCTTTAATCGGCAGCTTATTAATTTTCAAATCATATTTTACTCTAAAACCGCCATTTATAATGGTTGCCCATATATTTATATTTCCTGACGCGTAAGTAGTAACTTTTCCAGTATCATCAACTGATGCTATCGCCTCATTTTCAGAGCACCAGCTTACTTGTTGATCATTAATTATTTCAGGAAGCTTCAGTTCAATTTTATCTCCTGCTGTAAGAGTAAAATTACCTCCATCCATATCTTCAAAAAGTTCTTTGGCTCTTTGCTCTCCTGTTTTAGAAACTACACAAACCTCACAGGTTACTTTTCTTCCCACATCGTTGCTGGTAGCTGTAATTATTACCTTTCCTTCATCTTTTGCATAAATTCTTCCATTTGAATTAACAATTGCTATACTTTCATCTGAGCTTTCCCAAGTAAAAGAATTATCCAGTCTGCTATCCTTAAAATAATCAGCTGGCATTATATAAGGATACAAAACGGCACCTTCTGTCTTATTAAGGACTAACCTATTTGTATTTAGTGTTACATATTGACAAGTCAATCTACCAGGATTATCAATAACCTGAATTATACACTTTGCACAATCACCATTTGGCAATTCTGCACTAATAACTGTTATTCCAGTAGTCAATGCATGAACTTTGCCCTGCTCAACTGTAGCTACTTCTACATTTGAAGATGACCATGAAATATCACTGATTTTATAATTATCATAAGAAAGATCTGCTTCAAGCTTAACATTTCCACCTTCAATTTTCCAATCACTAAAAGTATATTTGTCAATCTGTCCAACTACTAATGGATAGTAGTCAAAGTTTAATTTGATTTTTTCACTCATAGTATGCCTTCCTCATTATTTTATAAATTATTATATGTAATAGAATTTCATAAATCTAATTGGTATTATACTCTATTTTCTTAATAATGTATATAACAAAATTGAAAAACAGGCATATCTTTTAATCTTAAATTCAAAGTATAGAACTTATTTATAACCTCCTCTTCTAGTATTACTGCCATCTATAACACTTATTGATGATAACTCTATTGTCTTGCATTTTTGATTATTCACATATACGTCATAACTTTCTGAGACTTTTAATTTGTCTGTTGAAATTGCAATAGCCTTAAATTTCTTCGACGGAGAATATGAAATTATTTCATTTCCATCACTATCTCGTACCGTCACCGTTGAATTTTCACTGTAAGTACTTTCAAACACTACTGCAAATCCTGGCTGCTGTGATGTATCAGAAAAAGACTGCATCATTCCAGAACTACCTGCACCAACTACTGTTCCTCCCATCACTTCAAAAGAACTATCATAGTCAAAAAAACCATCTCCATCACCTGTAGGTCCGTCCACATACACTGCGCCTCCTTTAATTAACACAGTGCCATTTGAATCAATTCCATCTCCATCTGCATTTACATAGATATTTCCCCCCTCAATATAAATCGCACTTGAGCTCTCGCTATCCATCATATGACCTTCTACTTTTTCTCTACTTGCTCTGCCTTCACCTGTCATTTCCGATTCATCCGGCATTTGTGGTCTGTCTTCACCTGTCATTTCTGATTCATCTGGCATCTGTGGTCTGTCTTCACCTGTCATTTCTGATTCATCTGGCATCTGTGGTCTGCCTCCGCCTGCCATTTCCGATTTATCTGGCATCTGCGGTCTGTCTCCGTCTGTCATTTCTGATTCATCCGGCATCTGTGGTCTATTCTCGCCCGCCATTTCAGATTTATTAGGAATCTGCGGTTGCTCCGCATCATTTATCTTTCCTCCATTCATCCTAAAACTATTACCTTCGGACGATTCTCCATTAGCTGCATTTATTCCATCATCTGTTGCTGTTATATCTATTTCTCCATCTGTTATAATAATATTTTCTGCTTCTATCCCCTCATAACTTTCTGATATTTTTATTTCACCTCCATTTATTACTAAAATATTATCTGAATGCAATCCGTCGTCACCTGTTGAAATTATAAAATTACCTTTTTCAATTGTTAATGTATCATTACTGTGAAGCGCATCATCTGTACTGTTTATCTTAAATTCACCGCCGTCAATTGTTACATCTTTTTCCGCTTTTATTCCTTTAGCACTCTCATTTTCTTCAATATTATCAGATAACTCTGCCTTTGTTTCTATACAAAACTTTCCACCTGTTATATAGCAATAACTTTCAGCCTGAATACCATCATTTTGTGAAATTATATTAAATTCTCCGTCTTCAATACTAATAAATCCCTTCTCTTCTTCCGTACTTTCAGTTGACTTAATACCGTCTCCTCCCGCATTAATGGTAAATTCACCCTCTCTGACTACTACACTGTCTTTTCCAACAATACCATCATCTTTAGAAAAAATCTCATATTGAGCACCATCAAATATAACATCATTTTTCCCTGTAATACCATCATTGCATAAAGCATTTACTATAAGCTTACCAGAACCCATAAACTGTATATCATCTTTACTATATATAGCAGCAGTAGGAGTATCATCAACCGTAGTTCCTGAAATTGTTGTATACTCTTCACTGTCAGTAAATATATTTTCCGTTCCATCTTTTATGTAAATAACTGTCTTTTCAGAATTCCACACAGTAAAAGGAGCATAGTTACTACATTCAACATTAAGATTATTTAATATAATATTTACACAATCCTTATCAGACGTATCTACTTCAATTCTTCCAGATAAATTTCCGCTTATCTCATATGTTCCGGCAGCCTTTATAGATAATACACCATTTAAAAACTGAGCTCCCTGCCCATCAACTGATGCCTTGTCATTTTCAAAATTAATTTTACAGTCCGCATTTAAATTATCAAACTCCGTAATTTTTATTGATGAAGCCAGACTTTTTGCTGCTTCTGAATTATTATTTGCCGTTAGCATTAAATCCTCAATTGTTAATGTCGACACTTCTGAAACGCTTTCATTTTCTACTATATCTTCCTTATCTTGTTTTTTTGCACATCCTGACAATATTGTACTTACAATCATAACTAAGACTATACTAAAAGTATATAACTTTTTATTCATAATACCATCTCCAATTTTACGTTGTTTTACAATAACTCATCCTGTCCGATATTTCTGCTTAACATCACTGTTAAATTTCCATTTTTACAGCGAATCTCATCAATCATTTTCTTTTCATTAATATTAGCTTTTGTATTTATCATATAATACAGTTCAAACATACTTCCCATATTAGTAGTCTTTACATTTATAAGATCATTTTTTTCTGTATAACATTGAAAAATATCGTCAAAAATTGATGTGTAATCCAAATTTTCAGGTATTAATATTTTAAGCTGCCTATCATATTTTTTAAATATACCAATAAATTTCTCGGCTAATAAGTATACTATTCCGACTGCAACTGTAAGCAATGCTGCAAATCCAATACACCCCATTGCATTGGCAAGTCCTATAGCCATAGCAAAAAACACTCCACATATTTCTTTTGAATTTCCTGGCTGTGAACGAAATCTAACCAAACTAAATGCTCCGAGCACCGCCACACTTGTTCCCAGATTTCCATTTACCATCATTATTACTGCCTGAACAATAAGAGGCAATATTATTAATGAAGTCTTATAACCACTTGATTTTTCTCCAGTCAGATGAAAAACAAAAGCCACAATTGCCCCTAAAACAAGTGAGGCAGCACTGCAAAAAATTATTTCCTCCGCTGAATATGATGCGGCTTGTGCCGAATTAAAAATACTTGTAAACATACAAAATCTCCTTTTCACAATAATATACTTGTAAACTAAAATACATATTTAATATAATAGTTTACATAAAAATAAATTTTTTACTGATAATACTTCTATGCTATATTTCCATCAAAAATATAATCAATCTTATCTTCTATTGTACAGTCGGTATTGAGTTTTGCCGAATATAGCTTATTCTTATATACATTACCGTACTTTGAAAACGAAACAGGAAAAATCTCAAGTTCTGACAAAACTCTTGATATCTCAAATGGAATGGCTCCTGATACCTTAATTTCCATAAGCTTGTTCCCTTTATCAAGCAGCAGTTTTCCAGCATCACCATATTTTAATTCCAAAAAATCTTCCCTGCTTCTAATATTTTCATCAAATGTAATCCTTAGATTACTCTCTTTTTTCCCAAAATAAGCCATTCTATCATATGCTATATATATTTTGGGTATTGGTTTATAAAACTTTACAAAATAATCAATCTCCTTCTCAATCTGTCCTTCTGACAATTCACATTTATTAGATAAATAACTTTCAGCCTCTTCCAAAGTAAGCGAAACTCTTCTCTTATAAACTACTCCTCTATATTTTTTCTTAATCTCTAAAAACACCTGGCTGTCTTTTTTGGGAACTCCATAACTTCTAAGTCTTAATTTTTCTTTATAGACAGGTTTATCTATTGATCTCCTAATTAAATCAAAATTTTCTGTATCAAAATATACATTACATATGGTATGAAGCCCATATTCATCTAACTGAATATAAGGGTTAAGCCTATCAATTAACTGTATATACTTATCCTTGTCAAGTAAATATTTTTTTTCTATACGTTTAAATGTGTTGTTATCTGACATATAATTCCTCCTATTTATTTAGTGCATTACTCCTTACCCACAATTTATTTGATTATATAATAATAAATCTTTGTTATAATAAAATGGCTTATAGGCGACAAGTTCGTAAAATCTAGGTGAAAAGTATGTGAAAGAAAGTTAAATATACAAAAAAAACTGTTACAAAACGCACATCAAACAAAATATATAGTTTAAATATTAAATCAAATACAACCATATACTTTATTTGATATTGTTTTGTAACAGCCTAAAAAATTATAGTAACTAATCTTCTTCTGTCTTTCTTCCTTCTATTACCATATCACAATCTGATAAATAATCTTTTGCAAATAAAAATAATTCCTTTCCATTTACCTTCTTAGTATCATACAATAAAATACCTTTTCCTGTATCAGTTGAAACTTCGATATCCTTATAAATTAAATCAAAGTTTCTGTCAAACACAGCAAAATACATTTTAGCTCCACTGTATGAAGCGCCGATATAATCTTTATCACAACTATAATATAATTTAAAACTTCCATCTTTAAGTTTCTCAATTGTAGCTGGTTCATGATCACTGTCTGCACTGAGCAATTCTTTTGGCGCAAACCAGTTCTTTCCCTCTGAATCTAGTGATTTTACAATGCATATAGAAGATACACCTTTATCAACTTCCTCTTTTTCATAACAAATATAAAAAGAGTTGTCTTCAAAAAGTATATCCACATCCTCCAAATTATTATAGCAACTTGACACATCACTGACAAAAGTCCATTTTAATAAGTCTTCTGATTTATAAAAATGAATCGTATACTTACCATTTTCTTTAGTTTCATCTGCATTATTAACTGTACCCTCAACTTCTGTCACAGTCATATAATAACAGTTGTTCACCTTAATAATAGCGGGATCTATATGCAAATTTTCACATTTTAAAACAATATTATTGGAAATCAATTTATATTGCCTATCAAGTTTTGCTATTCCAATATTTTTATCACCATTAGAATATGCAATGACTCTTTCTCCTGGACATACGGAAATCCAACTCGCTTTAACATTTTCATAAGTATCACACAATTTTCCTTCCAAATTATATAGAGCCATTTTGCCATTTATACTTGTCAATATATTGCAATCTAAAAATTTCGCATCTCCATTGTGCAATTTTGATACAAATGATATCATCTCTGTTTTATCATTTGAAAATAAATTATAATCAGAATCAGAAGAACAGCCCAATATGATTAAAACAAATATTATGAGCAAACCTAACCATTTGATTCTTTTTATCATTACATATAACCTTCCTTAATTTATGTACTACACACCTTGCTTAATCATCTTTTGTTCAGTTGGCGTATAAATTCATAACTCTTATTTATTGCCTCTCTCCCATTAACTTCCAAAAGCTGACTTGTATTAGAAAGACTATATTTATCTATTAAAGAAAACACACCATTCCAATCAATTTTTCCTGAGCCTACAGGTAAATGCTCATCATATTTAAGGTAACAATCATTAAAATGAAAATGTTTTATAAATGGATGCAACTTTTCAAACCATATTTCAATCTCAGTTTCTCCTAACATCATATGCGCTATATCAAGACATATTCCAAAACGTTTTTCATCAGACAGACAATCTGCTACTTTCCTCAACTGCTCAGGTGATGTGTCAAACATATTTTCAAAATATATATCTACATTACTGCTCTCTCTAACTAAACTCTTAACTACTGAAACCGTACTCTCAATCCATTGTTTTTCATATTCATTATTTCTCAAGAATGCCGGATTAAAATTTGTATGAAAAACAATGCCTTTACACGATAATCTCTCTGCTGTCTCAACAGACTGAACCATTCTGCTGACAGCAACCTCCCTTATCTTCATATCACTGCTAAAATAGATAACATCATAAAATGCTCCGTGAAAAGTATCATTACAAGTATTCCTGCCAAGAGATAAATAAAGATTAACCAACCTGTCAATCTCGTCTCTATTATCAAGAATATTTGGTCTAAAAAAATCATTATATTCAAAAGCAAATGAATTATCATCAGCTAATTTTACATAATCTTCTATTTCTTTTGAATCAGGTATAATTTCCAGCATTATTTCATCTCTTTTCAGATAATTTATTTCAAGTTTTCTAACACAAAAACTAATATTTATGTTTTACACTCTTTGTATATAATTTGCTATGTCCCTTGTCTATACAATTTCGTCTTAAAACTATCAGCCTGAAGTGATCTCTCAAACAAATCAATTACATCATTGTCCAATTTGCCATTTTTCCCCATATCTTTTAATACTTCAATGGCCTTATTATCAACCATAGACTTTTTATATGGACGATCCGAAGATGTCAATGCTTCAAAAACATCAACAACAGACAAAACTCTTGACTCAAAACAAATTTCATCTCCCTTTAAACCTAATGGATATCCGCTGCCGTCTAATCTCTCATGATGATCTCCCGCCCATTTAATTATATGAGGATATCTCTTTCCAAAATTCATTTTACTTAAATATCTCTTTGTATATTCTACATGAGAACAAATAATCTCTCTCTCGTCCTTTGTCAAATTACCATATTTTATAGTAAGGCATTCTAACTCATCAAGATTTATAAGCTTTATATTCATTCCATTTGAATTAATATATATTTTTGAAGCCAGTTCCTTTACAAATTCAATATCCTCATCATTTAAATCTGCCTTCCGATTTATATCCTCAATTCTGATTTTAGCGTCATATAAATAATTTTTTAAATTTATCCAGCTGTCTTTGTCAAGCCTTCCTTTAAGATAATCTATATGATATAGTGCGATCATATAATCAAATCTTTCCAACACACATGAAAATTTTTCGCCAAGACGAGTATTTTTATTTATAACACTGTTGGGAATTACCAACTTACCTATATCATGCATAAGCGCTGCCATAAGCATTTCATTTATATTTTCAAACTTAACGTGATATTCAGTATTTCCTTTCTCATATTCACTATTAATATACTCAATAAAATTCTCAACATAAAAATAAACATTTCTGGAATGATAATAATTGTATGGAATCCGCGTATCTATCGCATCAGTAAAAACCTGAGTAATTGACATCATAAGATTTTCAATTTCCGAAACATATTTCATATTAGATACAGTTATTGCAGCCTGAGATCCAAGAGAACGCAATACCATCTCATAAGATTTGTCAAAAGGAATAACTTCACCTGCACTATCCATTGCATTTATCAGCTGTACAACACCTACAAGATTTCCCTCGTGATTTAGTAATGGAAAAACAAGCATAGATTGAGTATGATATTTTGTCAACTTATCATATTCTCGCGGTCCACTGAAATCAAAATCCTCACATTCATATACATTTTCAATATTTAACAGCGTTCGTCTTATAGCACAGCATGCACACACATTTTTAGGATCCATTTTAACAGGAGGATAGGAAACTTCATCCATATTTTTACTGTTAATTCCAAGAGATTTTGTTTTCATTACAGAAAAATTAAGGCAATCTTCTTCATACAGATACAAAGTCCCGCCATCACACTTAGTAATCTCCATCGCGCAATCAATAATTTTTGACAATAACTCATTATAATTTCGTTCTGCTGAAAGCTGTACTCCCATTTCAAGTATTTTGTCAATTTCCATCTGTTCCATATAAACCCTCCATACGATAAACTTCTATCTTATCGTGTTTACCTTTTAAACTTTGTTCTCCTATTGGAACAACTTTAAATTCATCCTTAAGTTCATTCTTAACTTCACGACTAATTAGTACTTCACCTGCTTTAGCAATTCCCTCTAACCGCTCTGAAATATTTACTGTATCTCCAATTGCAGTATAATCCATACGATAGTCACTTCCAATATTTCCTACTACCGCCCTACCGCAGTGAACTCCAACACCACATCCAATTGTTATACCATAACGCTCTTTTAAAGATATATTCAATGCATCTATTCCTTTAACTATATCAATACCAGTAAGTACTGCTTTTTTATGGTAATTTTCCAAATCTAACGGCGCGTTATATACCGCCATAACAGCATCCCCAATAAATTTATCAATCATTCCCCCATGCTTAAACACAGCCTCTGTAACTGCCTTTAAATAATCATTTAATACTGCTACAACAACTTCTGGTGTCAGCGTTTCTGACAATGTAGTAAAACCTCTAATATCCACAAAAAGTACTGCAATATCGCAGCTTCTGCCGCCTAACTCAATCTTAAAATTTCTATCTTTACTTAATTCATCAACTATCTGAGGCGCCATATATTTTCTAAACACCTTTAATATACCTTTTCTACGAATTCTCTCCTCAATAAAAGATCCGACAATCTTACATACATAAATTAAAATCAAAAAAATAAACGGATAAAAACTATGAAAATACATACCTTTATTATATGATATAAAAGATCCACCCAATAAAAATATCTCCAATAATAACAACATTATTGAAGAATATATTATTCGGGCATGAAGAACAATATAAATAAATATTCCTATCAAAATCATAACAATTACTATCTCTAACGACTTGTCATACATTACATATGTCCTGTTTGACAGCAAAGCATTCAGATGATTTGCCTGAACTTCTACCCCATTCATTACAGTGCTCTTGGCAACCGGAACCATATATTGATCCATCATACCTGCACAGTAAGCCCCAACAAAAACAATACTATCCTTAAATACCTTCGTATCAACATTACCATTTACTACATCAGTATATGAATAAACTTCGTAAGCTCCAGGTCTTGCAGTATAGTCAAAACCATATACACCATCTTTTGTATTCGGCACTTTTTTCTCTTTACCCAAAAAATCCTGATATTCACTGTAAATTGCATATGCAAAATTATACTCTTCAATATCGTTCTCTGATTCTTTCAACAAAGAACGACGAACATAGTTATCATTATCCTGAAGTACATTTGTAAAACCATGCGCAGTTACTTTTTTCAGTTCATTATATGGCATCTCAAGCTGCTCTACATGCATTGTATTCATATACAAATTACCGTCATCAGATTCTTCTAGTTTAGAAGAAAACTCAAAATATGATGCCATTACAACATGTTCGAATTGTGATGCAGCCTTAACCAAAGCTGCATCACCTTCTTCATCCATATTTCCAAAATAATTGATATCAAATGCCACTACCGCAGGTTTGTTATCTTTGTCAAACACATTAAGCAAATCTGCCGCCTGCTGTCTGGTCCATGTCTGAAAAGGTCCCATTTCCCGTAATGACTTCTCATCGATACCTATTATTTTAATCTTATTATCTACAGGTTTCTCATGAATATAGAGCATATCTGAAAAATAGGTTTCCATTTTATTAGAAGGGGCTAATAACATTATTAAACTAGATACCAACATTCCCGCAATACTTATTAAAATATTTTTTCTCTTCTTAATTAAATCTTTTAAATTACTCATTATAATTTTCTTCCCAAACAGCAATAAATGTTATATTACTTGTTATTTTTTTATCTTTGTAAGACACCCCTTTGTGTACCCAGTCCGAAACTTTGGTTTTCTCATTTACTCCATCAGGCAGCTCAACCCCATCAGATATCGGTCTTTTTGGACCGCTGCAATTTGTGGCAAATACTACTTGAGCCACATCAACTATATCACCTGCCGGAGTTTGAAATACAACCTTACATAATAGTGAAATTCTGTTTTCCCATACCGCATTGAGAACTTCTACACCATCAACTTTCTCAGTAACATTTCCCCACAAACTTCCATCAGGCTTTTCCCAACCTACTAATTTATAGCCGGAACGTTCAGGAGTTTCATACACTAAAGTTCCCTCTTTAACAGAAGCTATTAACTCTAATCCCATCTCTTTTGAACGCATAATTACAGGATAATATTTTTTCCCATCCTCATTTACCCAAACAGGATAAAGGTTAATATCTCTATTAACTCTCTCTGAGTAATCAAAACGTGTTCCATCTTCACAGTACCATCCTTCAAATTTAAGCTTCTTATCAGAACACTCAGGAACAGGCGGTACTGCAAGCAAAGTATTGGCAGAAACTTTATGAACTAAATATATATCAGCCTTTACATCTTTTATATTCGCGTGTTCATAATTATCGCCCGCATTTTCATAGTAAGTCTCTGCAATTTTAGGTATATAGTATGTTACTGTATAATCTTTATGAGGCTTATCATTATCTGATGGATTACTGAAATCAGGAGTTTTTTCAGGTTCTGCTGTCTCAATCGGAGCATCTGTCTCATCCGGAAGCTCAGTCTTGTCTGGATCTGCTGTCCCCTTTGGCGGGGCTGTCTCAACTGCATTTTCTGTTTTCTTTGGCGGTTCTGTATTTACTGCATCTAACGTCTTCTTTGGCGGTTCTGTTTTTTCTGCATCTAACGTCTTCTTTGGCGGTTCTGTT
>CATJTQ010000107.1 GCA_949743325.1 uncultured Lachnospiraceae bacterium | reverse complement strand
TTTCAATTCTTCTCTATAATATTTATCTCTCTCAAATAAAAGAAAAGAATATTTATCTGTATCAGGAACATTAATAATCTTTCCACGATCTATAACAGTCTGCTTTAAAACAAGTGAAAATTTAGATCCAATCCCTGCTTCGCTCTCCACTAAAATTGTGCCTCCCATATGTTCCGCAACCTGCTTTGCTATTGCAAGACCTAAACCCACACCGTCAGCTTTCCTATTCTTTACGCTGTCAACCTGTGAAAAAATCGTAAATAACTTATTTTGATCTTTTTTATCAATACCAATACCGCTGTCCTTTACCGATATACAGAGCTCAATTTCATCATCTCCACATGGTGTATAGTCAACTGAAAGTCTGATAAAACCTTTTCTCGTAAACTTAACGGCGTTTGATAAAATATTCATCATAATCTGTTTTATATGCTTCTCATCCCCATAGAGTACTTTAGGTAAGTTCGGATTGACATAGACAACAAATGAAATATCTTCCCTGTCAAGTTTTCCATTAATCAAGGCTGACATATCTTCAATCATTGTCTTTATCTCATAATTCTCAGAAACAATATCTATCTGTCCTGTCTCTATTTTAGAAATATCTAAAATATCATCAACAATACTAATTAGATTATTTGATGCAGATTTTATCATATTTACATATTCTAAATTCATTCCGCTAAGACCGCTTGCCATTAACATGTCGGCCATTCCGCTTATCGCATTCATCGGAGTCCTTATCTCATGCGACATTCTTGACATAAATTCATTTATGTAACGCTCCGCCTCATCTGTTTTTTTAGAACGATTAGCAAACTCTACATTTTCTTCTACAATCAAATATTTTTCACTGTCAGTTATTTTCTCTATATCTATTTCCGCGTCTTCCTCAAATAGATAATCGGCACAATATTTATTCTTTTTATCATGCAAAAGCCGGTGTAAAACTATATGGGAACGATTATACATATTCTGATAGAAATCATCTTCCTCTATAAATGTAATTCCAATTTTACATCGAATTACTATATTATCATCCTCACCAATAAAAACATTTGTTATATTTTTGCACAGTCTATCACACATTTTTGAGAAAGTCTCTTTTGTTTCATCCTTTATAAACAGCGAAAATTCTACTCCTCCGGTTCTGCCGATAATTGCTTTATCACCAAAAACACTTCTGATTAGCCTTGCTATATCTGCAAGAAGATTATCTCCGAACAAATAACCATATCTCTCATTTATCTCAGCAAAATTCTGCAAAATAACAACACAAAACAACCCATCCTGTGCCGAAAAAGATTTTGACAATTTAGTATCTATAATATCTCCTATGTACTGTCTGCTGTAAAACCCTGTCAGCTCATCCAGCTTAAAACTGTCCTTTATCTTCTCATCTGAACTACCATTTTCAAAAAAAACATTTCCGTCACATTTAAAAACATAACATTCATAATAAGGATATCCCCATCTCTCTCCATGAAAAAAGCCGCAAACCTTTACTTTCTGCAGCCCCTTTTCAGCAGCTTCTATATGTCCGGTAAATTCAAAAGAATCTCTATTCATGGTTATATAATATAAATCTTCTTTTATTTTTTTTCTCTCTTCCTCTAAAAAAAGAGAATAAAAACCGCCTGATAATCTGTAATCCGAAATATCAAATAATTTCCTGAAAGACGCAGAAACCGTTTCACAAGACGCCATATCATCAAATATAACTGAGACAATTCCTCCTGAAAGCTTTGATAAAAGTTCATTAAGGCCGCTCTTTGCTCTTTTTTCATCTGTTATATCTTCAAACGTACACAAATATACAGGTTTTTCAAAATCCACTCCCACATAATTACTTGTAAATTTAATACAACATATCTCATTTTTTCCAAAATGATGATAAAATTCAAATGTTTCTTTCATCGGACATGGCAGTCCATCCCGAAAAATAGGATTATATATTTTATTTTTAAAAGCAGCATTAGCTAATAATTTCTCCCTTAATTTTTCGTCACTGCTAAACATATTATAAAATATCGAATTTGCAAACTCCACCTCAATATTATCTTCCAAAAGACTAATCCTTGCCAGTCCGCACATAACATTTTCTGACAACTCATCAATACGCTTACGGTAATTAATTTTCTCAGTTATATCTTCTATACTTGCTAATGAAACAGTTACTGCATCAGCATTTACTGTTCTCTTCACACTGCAGGACACCCATCTAACCTGACCATCTTTGCGTTTTATCCTCACATCGAATTCTTTTCGCGAATCAAAAAGCATAATATCAAAAATGAACTGTACTACTCTATCATAATCATATTCATGAACTATGCCTAACAGCTCATTATTAAATAATTCTTCAAACTCATCTCTTGTATAGCCGATAATGTCAAATGACTTATCATTTGCATATATAAGTTTTGGATGCTCTTCTATAGTAAACTGACATACTGCACACTGCACAATCTCATTCATCGTATTGATATAGTGCTGCATATATTGCTTCATTGCTTCCTTATCTTTATATTTAATAAGTCCCACAATTTCCACTCCTTGTACCGATTAACATTATATTTCTTAATGTGGTTGGTATTTTCTTAGTATTGGCAGATTTTTCTTAATCTCATCAATACAATATTCAAGCTCCTCTTTTGTCGTATCTGTATCAAAACTAAACCTTATATTACTTTGCATTTCCTGTTGAGAAAGACCTATAGCTTTCAGCGTATCACTATCAGCCCTTTTATGAGATGAACATGCTGAACCAGCCGACACATAAATTCCGCTGTTTTCCAATGTATGCAGCATTACCTCACTCCTTACTCCAATAAAACTAGCACTTACAATATAAGAAGCAGGCATACTGTCTTTTGTACAATGTACTTTTACATTTTCAATCTGCTCCAGCTCACAGACAAAATAATCCCTTAACTGACTTAACTTTTCCATCTTTTCGTCAAAATTGTCATAACACAATTTAAACGCTTCTGACATACCAGCTATTGCAGAAACATTTTCTGTTCCTGACCTTATATTTTTCTGCTGACCTCCCCCAAACATAACCGGCTGTATTTTTACATTATCTCCTATGTATAAAAAACCAATGCCTTTAGGCCCATGAAACTTATGGGCACTTGCTGACAACAAATCAACCCCGATTTTTTTAGGATATAACCTAAATTTACCTACGCTCTGAACACAGTCTGAATGGAAGTAAGTATCTTTATTAATACTCTTTATAATCTTAGCAATTTTCTCTAACTGCTGTACAGAGCCGATTTCATTATTAACATGCATTATTGAAACTAATACTGTATCTTCTCTAACAGATTTCTCCAATTCATCAAATGATATATGTCCGTTTTCATCAACTGAAAGCCATGTAATTTCATACCCTTGCTGTTCCAAGTACAACATTACATTTTTTACTGACGGATGTTCAATTTTAGTTGTGATAATATGTCTGCCTTTCCTCTTATTGGCATAGGCTGTGCCAATAAGTGCAATATTGTTTGATTCAGTTCCTCCTGAAGTAAAAAGAATCTCTTTTTGATTAACTTTTAACTCTTTAGCAATAATTTTTCCTGCATCTACAATGTATTTCTCCGCATCTACTCCTTTTTGATGCATTGAAGAGGGATTGCCATAATCTTCCACCATAACCTTAACCATCAATTCTGCAACACACTCTCTGCATTTTGTTGTAGATGAATTATCTAAATAAACCTCCATACTGTCCTCCAAATATTAATCTTGTTCTTTATCAGATGACTGGCATTCATATGTGAGCATAATCATAGACATAAGCGCCATGCCTGCTGTCTCAGTACGAAGTACCCTTTTACCAAGTGAAACTGGTTTTATTCCTGCTTCTTGCGCCTTATTTATCTCATACTCTTCAAAACCGCCCTCAGGTCCGATATAAAAAGCAATATTCATATCCGGTTTTAATCTACATAAAAAATCTTTTGTGCTACTCATTCCCTCTGCCTGTTCATAAGGAATACAAACTTCATCAAATCGTTTCGCCATATCTACTGCCATACTAAAATCAATTACATCACATACCTTTGGAATATAAGTTCTCTTAGACTGCTTTGCAGCACTCTCTGCAATAGTATTCCATCTTGTTATTTTATTTTTTTTCTTCTTTTCATCCAATTTTACAATACATCTATTAGTTATTACCGGAACTATCTGATAAACTCCAAGCTCGACAGCTTTCTGCACAATTGTCTCAAACTTATCTCCTTTCGGAAGCCCCTGAAACAAAGTAACTTTAGCAGGAAGTTCATGCGACACATCTTTTATTTCTAAAATTTCAAGCTGAATTATTTCCTTATCAAACAGAACGATACTGCACGTATAACAAACCCCGTCCTCATCAGTTAATGAAATTTTATCTCCAGTCTTCATTCTTAAAACATTGATAATATGATTGACATCTTTGCCTTCCAAATAAACCCTGCCATCTTTAATCTGTTTCGCCTGAATAAAAAAATGATACATAATCACACCTATTTTCTTGCTGCAATAGCACGCCAATCTCCTTGACTTTTTACTTCTATAATTTTAAAACCGTTTACTTTAAGCGCTTCTGACACTTCCTCCTCTTTTGTATAAATTATTCCTGACGAGATAAATATCCCGTCCTTCTTTAAACATGAAGGAATTACCGGCGCAAGCGGAATTATTATATCCGCCAGAATATTAGCTACAACGATATCATATTTTTCCTTACAATATTCCTTTTGGAGTGTCTCTTCTGTTATTAAATTTCCTACAGCAAAATTATACTGTCCTTCTCTCAAACCATTAATTTTGGCATTGTCAAAAGAAACTTGAACAGCATTTTCATCTACATCAACACCATCAACATACTCCGCCCCCTCCTTGAGAGCGACAATTGACAAGATTCCGCTGCCGCATCCAACATCTAAAATCTTCATTCTTCCATCAATATACTTCCTTAGCAGCCTTATACAGAGCTGTGTAGTCTCATGCTTTCCTGTACCAAATGCTGTACCAGGATCAATCTCTATAATTTCTTTACCATTTGCATCGTCTGTAATTTTTTCCCATGTAGGTTTAATATATATATTGTCAACTGAAAATGGTTTAAAGTATTCTTTCCAATTATTTATCCAGTCAATATCTTCAGTTACACTTTCGTCAATTGTACCCTCGCCTATATCCATAAAATTTCTCAATTGATCCAGTTCATTACGAACTTCAGATAACATCTCAGAATTGTCTTTTCCATTTTCAAGAAAAAAACTTATAAATGCAATACCGTCATCTTCTGGAAGAACAGGAAGTATATCAATATACATCTTTTCTTTATCTTCCTGTGAAAGAGGAACTTTATCCTCAATTTGAATCCCCTCAACACCTATATCCCCAAGAACAGCACTTATTATATCTTCTGCTTCAGTTATTGTCTTTATAGTATATTTATCCCATTTCATAAAATTCCTCCCACAAAAATCTGCTAAATTAATAGGAATACTTTTTACGGTTTATAATCATCATCGAAAATGTAATTACAAGGGTCGCGCCTTCTGAAAATACAACAGCAAGCCATATTCCGTCAATACCAAAGATTACCGGCAAAACAAGTATGGCAATAATTTGAAGTACAAAAGTCCTTAAAAATGACAAAAGCGCTGACACAACACCATTCCCAAGCCCAGTAAAAAACGCAGAACCAAATATATTATACCCACATAACAAAAATGCAAAACTATAAATACAAAGACCTCTTCTTGTAAGTTCAAAAAGTTCTCTGTCATATCCGACATAAATTTTTGCAATCAAAGGCGAAAGCCCAATTGCCAAAACCATCATTATTATTCCTACAACAGTTGTAATTATAAGACTTTTCTTTAACACATTTTTTAACTCTGTAAGATTTGACGCTCCAAAGTTATATCCTACAATAGATGTTGAACCCATAGCATATCCAAAAAACACTGCCATAAAAAGAAATGACACATACATAATAGCTCCATAAGCCGCAACGCCATTTTCCGAAGCTAACCTAAGCAATTGATAATTATATAACATACCTACAACTGATCCAGATATATTTGACATCATCTCTGACGAACCATTTGTACATGACTTTGCAAATGACCTTAAATCCCACTTTGGTTTAATAAATGATAAACGACTGCTGTTTTGGCGTGCAAAATATAATGATGGAAGCATACCTCCAAAAAAAAGACTTACAGCCGTAGCAGAAGCAGCTCCCGCCACTCCCCATTTAAACAGATAAACAAACAGAAAATCCAACAACATATTGGCAATACCTGCAACAACTGACACTTTTAATCCAAGAGAAGGCTTGTCAGCAGTAATAAGGAAGCTTTGGTAACCATTTTGCAATACCGCAAAAACATTTGCTCCAAGCATAATCCTTCCATATACCATACCGTCATTTATAAGCTCGTCCCCAGCTCCCAGAAGAATCAATACATCCTCGAGAAACAAAAAACCAGCAATTGACACTAAAAGCCCAATAGCTGCAATAACAATTACCAACATAGAAAAAATCTGCTTTGCAAATTCATTTTTACCTTGGCCCAAAATAAAAGCAATCAGAGCACTCCCCCCAGTTCCAAGCATAAGACCGGGGGACTGCACGATTATAAGAAAAGGCCATACCATGTTAGATGCAGCAAAAGCATTTTTACCGACAAAATTAGATATAAAAAATCCGTCAACAACACTGTAAATTGAAGTTACTAACATCATAACAACGCTCGGCAAAACAAATGCAAGCAGTTTTTTATATGAAAAATGGTCTGATAATTTTACTTTAGACATTAATCTAAAAATTCCACCTTACCACTGTCTATATGATAAATAGCGCCACAAACCTTTACTCCATTTTCATCCTTATCATCATATTTTAATTTATCTTTTATAATGGAAACACTTCTGTCAACATTTAAACAACTTGCGCGCAATTCATCTTTTTCATCACCAATCGCTGTTCGAATCTCATCTGTTATAAACTTAACATATCCTGAAGGTTCACTTCCAATAGCTGCTCCTACAGCGCCGCAATGGCTGTGACCAAGTACTACAACCAGCTTACATCCAAGATGATCAGCTGCATATTCAACACTTCCAAGCTGATGATTATCCATAACGTTTCCTGCTACACGAATAACAAAAAGCTCTCCTATTCCGGCAGAAAAAACACTCTCAGGTATAACTCTTGAATCTGAACATGTAATTACAATAGCATATGGACTCTGTCCCTCCTCACATGTTCTCTTTCTAATTAACGATGAGATATCTCCCGGGTTGGATTTTGCATCAATATAACGTGCATTACCCTCCTTTAATTTTGTTAATGACTCCTGTGCAGATAAATTTTCTTTATGCATAATTTCCTCCATTTCCGTTTATGTATCTTTATAATTTTACTGTAACATCATATCGAAAAAGCAGCGAAGCATTCAATTTTGCAACGCCGCTCAGCGACAGAGTAAATATGTACAGCTACCAGTACAAAGTTACATCAACTTATTTTTTATAAATTATAACATATACTGTAAAAAATGTCATCCCTTTTCAAAAAAAATCAATTTTGTTTTCAACATTTCAATTATGCATTTTGGGATAATTTATGAAGATAAGTTATATAGATTGTTATAAGAAAATCTTTCTGTGTGTTGTCACTGAGATGTTTAAAATAAAATACAAGCTGCTTCTCCTTTCGTGAGAGCGAATGATATTTTATCATATTATCCTTTTTATTAAAAAAATCCATAAAATCTTTTGAGTATGCTGACATTCTCTCAAGCTGGCTGAAAAATGAATTCTTTGGCAGAGAATTCTGCTGAAAAAGACAATCAATTGGTATTTGATAAAGTTCTGATAATGAAAAAAGAATGCTTATATCCGGCATAACTCTGCCAGATTCATAATGATTGTATGATTGACGTGAAATACCAATTTTATCCGCTACATACTTCTGCGTATAATTTTCCATAATTCTAAAATGCTTGATCCTCTTAGGAATTATCTCATAGCTTAAACTGCTATTATGAAAGTTATTCTCCTTTGTAAACATATAAAATCCCCCAATAAATAAAATATTATATGATACAAGTTTAACATATTTTTTCTTATAAGATAATTTACAGATTAAAGTAGAAGATTTTACCAACAAAACTATAATAAAAATAAAATCAGCTTAGCCTATATATTTTAAACTATAAAAAATCAGTCCAAACTATATTTATAAGCAAATATTATATTTTAAGAATAGTAAAAATATCAAATGAAGCGGATAAAATAAATAAAAAAACCATTTTGAAAACGCTCCCGCATTTTCAGATTTTTTCCCATTGTACAAATATAATATCACTATTGCTGATGCGCCGGGTCCAATTATTGTCATAAGTGAAAAAATCAGTGATTTCACAATACTATATATTTGAATATATAATACAAAATTATAGATTACCCAAACTAATATACTGATTTTATACGCTTGCCTTAATCCAGATTTATAATAATAAGATTTTGAAAAAACAAGCACAAAAAACAAAGCAAACAGACTCCAGTCACTATATTTACACAGCACAACCAACAACACTTGTACTGCTCTTCTTATATAATTCCTATATCCATTATACTTTAAATCGTTTAACCATAGAAAGCAAAAACAAAACAACAATGTAAAAAGCATATTGAACTGCAAATATCTAATCGCCAATAAATATGGTATTTGTGATATTACAGCAAATATTAATAATCTAAAAGCATACTTTTTTTTGGAACTTGTAAACCTATACCCCTCAGCTAAAAAATAACACATTGTAATAGCAGTAAAATAACCAATATCCAACATAATTTCACATAGATAAGTTCCACTTTGCAAAAACATATTTGCAAAATGATTACAGAACATAGCTGCAACAGCTATGTATTTTATAATATCTCTGTTTAATGAAAATCTTCTCTGTAATGTATTATTCAATAAAGTATTTTCTGTTTCCATTTATTAAATTCCTTTTTTTCATTTACTCTTTATGTTTTAATATCTTTGCATTATCATATACTTGTATACTGTAAAAAACAGACCTATTTTATATATAATTTATTGAAAAAATACTATACTATTGATTAAATTTTTCAATATTCTAAAACACTAAAATCAAAGCCTAACAAATGCTATTTTATTTAAGAAGAGAATAACCTATAAAAATAATTCATTATTTTTATGCCCGCTGCAAGCCTTTTTTAGTTTCATACTTCCTGCCGCAAGAAGCGCCTTATTTATGCTGCGTACATTTTGTGGACAAACAGCTATACAGCGCATACAGGAAATACATTTTTTATCATCTGTGAGTGAGGGATTATCAAATTGTATCGCCCCCACAGGACATTCTTTAGCACAAATACCACAGCGGCTACACTTCTTTCCAGCCTTAGGTTTCATTGGAACACCGCCATAATCTTTGTACGGACGGTTTCCTGGAAGATTTAAAGGTTTATCTAATTTCTGTGATTCTATTTTAGAATGTACTGAGACAGCAAAACTTGATATTTCCTGTTCATCACGCAAATCAGGGCGTCCTGCAGCAAATTGATGCATTATTGAATGTTCAGCAATCGCCGCAATAGCTGCTATACACAAAAATCCACACTCTTCTAATGAATCCTGCAATTCCACAAAAGTATCTTCATAAGCTCTATTGCCGTACACCACAATTAAAATTGCATTGGCTTTATTTCCCTTCATTTGACGCAAGCGGGATATTGCAGTTTCAGGAACCCTGCCCCCATAAGAAGGTACAGAAATTATACATGTACTATCTTTATCAAATAAAAATCCAGAAAAATCTATAGTTCTATCACACAAATCAATATATGTACTTTCAGTGCAAAATGATTTTAAAAATATTTCTGCAACCCTCTTAGTTCCTCCCGTAGGACTAAATACAATATTATAAACACTCATTTTCTAACTCCTTTATACTTACTATACTTTAACCCAAATATATAATTATCTTACAAAAAAGTCAATATAATTTAAATATTTTTATTGCATTTATTACAAATACTTGGTATAATTAATTTATAACTTGGTTGTTCTAGGATTTTTTTACATAAAAAAGCTTTTGCTGCAGTATAAACTGTATGCAAAAGCTTTTATATTATTTATTACAGTCTCAAATTATACCAAGGGCTAATTGCAATGCACTATTCGCATCAGTTAAATTAATTTCACCATCTGAATTTATGTCAGCAATAAAAAACTTTTTCTTATCCGGTTCCGCAATATTTAAAGCATACTTCAATATCTCAGTTGCATCAGAAAGTGAAACTTCTCCATCTAAATCAATATCTCCTTTTTTATCGTTAATTTCAGTAACTGCACTCTCATTTATAAAATTTAAATCTGACAAAACTATTTGCTTATCTGACTTAAGAGTTGTCATAACTGTAGGCAATAGTATTGATTTACAATCAGTAATCTTTGATGAATAACTGGATATTCCCGCTATACCAGAACATATACAATGTACAATTTCATGAACCTTATTATTATTAAGTGAGTATTCAGTCATATCCAGCTTTAACTTTCCATTGTTCTCACATTTATATATGCTTCCTTCATTTTTACCTGTTATGCCTCCAACTATAGTCCTAGGAATATCTGTATTTACAGTCATATTTATATTGCTGCTGCAATTATAAATCTCACCAGAAACACGATTTACTCCGGCAAATATACCACAGTTCCACTCTTCTCTATTTTTCAGAAAACAATCATACCATATGTATCCCGATGCTGTGCAGTTTCTTATAACACCATAGTTTTCATTAACTAATGGATACTGTATATCTTCACAAGTATGATTTATTGAATATGAAAGTGATAAATTAGAAATTATACCATAATTTTTATCAAACAATGAGCTTTGAACACGACCAACTGCATTCTTTATAGTATGCCCTCCAAAATCAATATTCGCATATAAAATATCTTTACACTCTTTATTCTGTATTACAGGATCTAAATCTTTTGTCAACTTATAAAATATATTTTCTTTATTCATTTTATTATCACGCAATATTCGATATATCTGTGAAAAAGAACTTATCTCATATGGATTGCCTTCTGTTCCATCACCGCCGTCTATAATATTCTGCCGATTAAATCTATTAAAATCAGGATAAAGCAAAAATAAATTTTCCGCTATCATACCAGCAGTCATCTTAGCACCTTTTAACGAAAAATGTACATGATCCAGACTGGTAGATCTGTTTCCAGCAGTCCCGCCGCTCCTGTCATACTTTACGGCATAAAATGAAGACGCACTTGAACTGTATGCATTTAACATAGTCTGGGTCAATTCATATGTATCAATCAATCCAATATTTATACCAGCATCTCTGTACTCATTGTAAAGCTCTCTCATAGCTCCGGCAAAAAGACTCTGGGGCTGATTTTCTCTTACAATTCCATCTACAAATTCACAACATACAACTGAAGTACATAAAACTGGTATTGCACCGGCATTAAGAGCTGGATCAATATAATAGTTTTTTAAGTACCATTTATATGATCCTTCTGTAGTAGTAGGAAGCGAATAGTGATTTGAACCATCACTTTTATAATCATTATGTCCAAATTGTATAAGCAGTATATCTCCTTCACTGATACCCGACATTATATCCTTATAATTATTTTCTTCTACAAAATATTTTGCACTTTGTCCAGAAATCGCTTTATTAAAAACCTGTACATTATCTGTCAGATAATTTTCTAAAACTTCACCCCATCCATGTACAAAATCAGCATAGTCTTCTTCTTTTTCATAACTGTGATCAGCAGCTATAGAATCCCCTGCAATCCAAATGCGCCCAGATGTCTTCACATCTGCAAAAACTGATGAAGGAAAAAAGCAGGATATTATAAAAGCAATTAACAAAATTGAAGGAAAAACAAAATATGTTTTATCATCATGTATAAATGTTTTAATTTTACTATCTTTCACAATTATCACCTCTTTACCTTTGGACATATTCCAAATTCTTCTTTTAATTGTTCTGTATTGCTGACAATTGTAACCGCTCCATTATCTTGAAGAAAATCTCGGCTCCGAAACCCCCAATCAACAGATATTATATCAATTCCGGCATTGGCGGCAGTTGCAATATCAATATCTGAATCTCCAATATATACTGAATCTTCTTTTTTAATTTTCAGCTTATCAAGAACTTCAAATATACTATCAGGGTTAGGCTTTCGCCCAATACCTTCCCTCTCTCCAACAATAAAATCAAAACAGTTTGTAAAATAATTAATACATAACTCTTGTACTGCAAAATCAGCTTTGTTAGACACTACTGCTGTAAGGCATCCTTCATTTCTAATATACTTTATAAAACTCTTAATACCGTCATATGGCTTTGTCTTATCAGTACAGTGTATATTATAATATATTTTAAAAGATTCAAGCACTTCATATACTATATCTTCTTCTGTACCATTAGGAACTGCTCTTTCAATAAGTTTGCCAATTCCATTACCAACAAAGTCCCTTACTTCTGCAACACTTCTTGCAGGAAAGCCATACTTAGTCAAAGCATAATTAGTACTGTCGGCCAAGTCCTCAAGCGTATTTAATATTGTTCCATCCAAATCAAAAATTGCCAGTTTATATTTCATAATTTGAAACTCCTAAAATCATATCAAAGTCATCTGTCTTATAATTAGTTAGACTTTTTTATAATATAATGTATTTATTGAAAAAGTAAATAATTATGTGTAAATCTCAATTATAAGATTTTTAGTTATACATACTTTATACTAATTTAAGATATTTTTAATTAAAAGTCAATATCTTTAAAACGTTAAATTACAAAATACGGCAATAAATTATTAATTATTTTATGTAAAAACCAGCGAGCTTCATTTTATCATCAAAAGTTAATGTATATGTAACGCTTATATTTTCATATGAAACATTTAACTGTGCAATAGCAAACTTCTGTCCACGCTGATTTATCTCAGCCATATAACACTTTCCAAAAGACTTAAATTCCCCGTAATCTTCACAAAAATCATTGGCAGCCTTCTCTAATTGACTCGCGTTTAATACACTTTTTAAATCTTCAGCCATGTTGTTTTCAATTACCTTATATTCTTTATCATTCAATGCATCAATTATATATTCTGACTTTGTTTTAACTTCTGCCTCTGTAAAAATATCAGAATTTTCTATATATTCTGACTTTGGAAACATCCAATATAACACAACTGCAAAGAAAACAACAACTGCAACTGCACATGCTATTATAATTAATCTTTTCTTTCTCTTTATTTTTTTCTTCTCATTCTCATCAAAATTATCATTAAATTCTGCAGCAACATCTTTTGGACTTCCCATCTGCTTGAAAACTATATCTGGACTTAATCCTCCATCTACCTTAATTTCAATATCTGACTTAATCTGTTTAATAATTTCCTTTTTCTTATCAGAATTACATAATAAATGTCTTGCAATTTTGTTTACATAACTATTTAAAGTCATAATTATTCACTCCTTTTTTATTAAATTATATCAAATGATAATGAATTACGGCGATCATTATAAAATGTTATTGAAAATAAATTAGTTATTTAATAATATCTTATTTACATTTTCTGAAAATTTTTCCCATAGCTTAATTGCTTCCGCAAGAGTGGCACGACCTTCTTCAGTTATACTGTAGTATTTTTTAGAAAGTTCCCTTCCTTTTGGCTCACTCCAATAATTTACAACTAGACCCTCATCCTCAAGTCGATATAAAATAGGATAAAGAGTCCCCTCTTTAACACTAAACATACCCTCGCTTCTATCCGCCAGTTCACTTATAAGCTGATAACCATATTTCTCCTCACTATCCAGCAATTTAAGAACTAGAATTTCTAGAATACCTTTTTTCATCTGCCTTTCATATTTAACATTCAATTCTTCACCTCCAAATCAAATCCCTCACAGCAAGCTGACAAAGTATATATCCTGCAATGCATCAAGCTGCGGAGTATTAGATCCTCACAGAATTCGTCAAATATCGATCCATGAATGTATATTTTCCTCATTAACCGTGGGAATAAACAATTAAAAACTTTTACAAGCTTTTGTAAGTTAAAATCACATTACTAATTGTCTAATTGATAATTATTGCATAACACTTAGTAATACTAAGTAAATAATAACATACACACATCTCATTGTCAATGTAATACATGCCCCAAAACTATAAATTAAATTCTTGCTGTGCACTTTTAATTGAGTATTTTTCTAGACTGTCACAGCGGCTTTTATAGTTAATATCTTCTAAACATTACAAATATTCCAACAGCCCTTCTAATCCTTCTTTCTTAAATATATCTTTATAATATAATACTTCCTCTTTTATTAGTTCATCAATCACTTTAATACCAAGAAGTTCAACTGGCGCTTTATCATCAGTTAAAACCAATTTACCTGCATTATATTTCTCTAAATTATCTAATATATTTTGCATCATATAATATAAATGTGTATCATCAATATTTTCTTTATTTATTTTTAAATTTTCAATAAATGCTGAATTAGATGAAGCAAAAAGTTCTCGGTTAGTTGAACCATTCACATCAACTGTGTACACCTCGTCAAATACAGACGCTATAGTATCAGAGAGATACTGATTTATACTGCCGTCTTCACTGCCACGCATATTCATATTAACTACCATTACTCCATCTTCTGTTAAATGTTCTTTTACTAATTGAAAGAATTCAATAGAAGACATCTGAAAAGGTATTGTTATATCCTGATATGCATCAACCATTATAATATCATATTTTTTATCGCTGGCATTTAAAAATGCTCTCCCGTCATAAGTAGTAACGCTAATATCTTCTGGCAGCATAAAATATTCTCGTGATAAATAAGTTATTTTCTCATCAATCTCTACACCTTCAATATTCATATTTCCATAGAACTTTCTGCATTGTGTTCCATATGTTCCTGTACCCATTCCAAGAATAAGCATCTCCAATTCTTCTTTATCAAAACTGCCTGTCATAAGCGGTGCAGCCAAAGCATAATCATAATACATTCCTGTCAAACCACCATCTTTCATATACACAGACTGAACACCAAATAAAACATTTGTTGACAAAATAACATTACTATCATTCTCTTTTACCTGAAGATAATTATAGACTGACTCCCCCTCATACTTCAGGTTATCTTCCCAAAATGCAAAGTTATCTTTATATCCTATTATAAAAGATAACAAAAAACATACTGCTGAAACAGCAACTTTACTCTTTGCTGTTTTTCTATTAACAAAATATATTGCAGATATAAATATCAATATTGCTGCAAAAATCAAAAAAGTAACAGATGTTCCCACTGTCGGAATCGTAACAAATGTTGGCAAAAATGTTCCAATAATACTTCCTACTGTATTAAATGCTCCCAAATTTCCTACTATTTTTCCACTCTCTTCTAAACTGCCGACACAATATTTTGCCAATGAAGGGGTCACTGTACCAAGCAAAAAAAGTGGAAATACAAAAATTATCATACAAGATGTAAAAGCAGCTATAATCAGAAAATTATTATTTACTGTAAAAATAAGCAGCGCTGATATTCCCATAATAATATATTTTCCAACTGCAGGTATCGCGGCTATCCAAACAGCAGCTATTAGAATACGAATATAGAGCTTATCTGGATTAGGATTTTTATCTGCGCTTCTCCCTCCGAAAATATTTCCAAGGGCCATGGCAATCATGATAGTACCGATAATGATAGTCCATACAATCTGCGAAGAACTGAAATAAGGTGCAAGTAACCTACTTGCACCCAGCTCAACTGCCATCACTGACATTCCCGCAAAAAACTCAGTAATATATAAAAATATTTTATTATTTAATATATTATTCATTTATATCTTCTCCTCTAAATATTTGATAAATAAAAGGTATAATTTTTAATTAAGAATATGGTTTAAAACTTTAATAAATATTTCTATATCAAGTGGCTTTGATATATGAGCGTTCATTCCATTTTTGAACGCTGCCTCTTTATCTTCCTCTAAAGCATTTGCAGTCATGGCGATAATCGGCAATGTCTTAACATCATTTCTATGAAGCAATCTAATTGCTCTTGTAGCCTCGTATCCATTCATTATAGGCATCTGCACATCCATTAAAACTAAATCATAATAGTTTTCCTGAGAATTTTTTACCATATCCACAGCATCCGTACCATCAGGAGCTGTTTCAACAACAAATCCTGCCTCAGTCAGTATAACCTCTGCAATCTCACGATTCAACTCAATATCTTCCACAAGCAATACACGTTTTCCGCTAAAGTCAGCCAATGTCCAAACAGCAACATTTTCTGTCTCATCAACAAGATCATTTGCTACCAACAGTGCAGTTTTTAAATTTGACATAAATATTGGTTTAGCACAAAAAGCTGTTACCCCAGCCTTTCTTGCCTCTTCCTCAATATCAGACCAATCATATGCTGTAAGTATAATAATAGGAACATCTTTACCTACTACACTGCGAATCCTCCTTGCAGTTTCAATACCACTTATCTCCGGCATCTGCCAATCGATTATATATGTATGGAAAACATCACCGTCTTCATATGCAATCTCAGCACGATAAACAGCTTCTCTTCCCGATGTCGTCCACTCTGAACGCATACCTATCTGTTTAAGCATTTTACATACACTGTCACAGGCGCGAAAATCATCGTCTACTACTAAGGCCCTCAAACCATCCAATTCTTTTATCTGACCAGCATCCTTTTCAACATCCTGCAATTTAAGCGTCAGCTCTACGGTAAATGTACTTCCCTTTCCTATCTCACTCTTTACACTTATATTACCGTTCATCATCTCAACAATATTTCTCGTTATAGCCATACCCAATCCAGTTCCTTGAATACCCGATTGGGTGGCAGTAGCCTCACGTTCAAACGGCTCAAATATATGCTCAACAAATTCAGGTGACATACCAATTCCATTATCTTCAATAATAAAAATATAATCTCCATACCCATGATGAGGAACTTTTTTCTGTATTATTCTAAAGGATATATTTCCTCCTGCCGGAGTATATTTAACTGCATTGCTAAGCAAATTAATAAATACTTGATTTAATTTTAATGCATCGGCTATAACATCTTCATTTTCAACATCAAAAGTATCTATAAACAATTTTAACTGTTTTGCTTTAACCTGCGGCTGAATAATATTAACAAGATTATGCATAATCTCGGCAATATTACATTCCTGTTCTTTAATCTGTACCTTTCCACTTTCTATTCTGCTCATATCCAATATATCATTAATAAGACTGAGAAGATGATTACTTGAAGAAAGAACTTTCTGCAGACTGCTTATTACTTGTTCTTTATTATCAATATGTGTAACTGCAATAGTAGTAAAACCTATAATTGCATTCATAGGAGTCCGAATATCATGAGACATATTAGAGAGGAAAGTTGTCTTTGATTTATTAGCATGCTGAGCCTGCATCAGCGCATCATGCAACGCCTGTGTCTGCTCCATCTGCTTCTTAACACTTCCAGTTATCTCTTTTGTTACAACCATTACCATAATATCATTAGTATCTTTATCATTAGTCATTATAAATGACTGTCTAACACAAATTTTCTCGCTTTCTTCATCTTGTTCCCAGTATTCAGCAACAACTTCTGCATCTCCCTGCTCAAAACGAGTTTTTAAATTCTCTACATTTACTACTACACTATATTCATCTAACGACTCCTCCAAAACAAACTGCTTCAAACGCTCAAAATAATCTGAAGCCTTACATGGCAGTTCAAGATTCATTTTCTTTATCATAGATATTTTACGTCCATCTATTTCACGTATTATATCATTATCTATAACATCTTTAGTCAAGTTAAACTCAAATGTACACAAGGCATTAGATGTAATTGCAATCCGATACTGCCTTTCCTTACGATCAGCCAAAGCCATATTGGCCTGTATCTGCAATTCTTTTTCTTTTATCTCTGTTATATTCTGTCTTATGAACAAAACCTTACTGGCTTTGCCGTTCTTTCTTTCAAGACAGATAACATTTAGATGCTCCCATTCTTTATTCCCACCCTGAAGTACATGAAATTCAAAACGCAGATCATTATGGTCATTCATCGCATTAATTATAGAATTTTTATCTATACATAAAGCAAATTCCTCACGATCTTTTTTATCTAATATAAGCGAACAAATATAATCTGTTAGATCTTTGTAATTTCCATTAACTGAAATTCCGCTATCTTTAGGTTTTGTACCCATAAGATATTTATATCTATCAGTTTCTAAATCAACCATTGCAAATCTTGAAAACAATGTATTTACACCATCAATAATATATCCCATTTCCTGATTTTCATTCTCTAAACGTTTCTTTTCCCTCTCCGCACGAACAATTAACGTAATAATGTAGATAACAAACAATCCAATCATCATAGATTCTAATTTAATTCCTATAAGATTTTCTGCTTTTATCATTTTCTGTGTAACACACTTTGGAAATACCTGTACAAGTACAAAATCACTTTTTGGAAGATACATTACACAAATATTATCAGTTTTATAATTATGATCGCAAATAAAAGCTCCCTCTCCTCCATTATCAAAAATTTCTTTTGCGTCGGCAGCTGTATCTTTATCAATAACTTTTGATTCATATAATGTATCAATTATATTTTTATTGTATTTTTTATCATCAGAACTGGCGATAACTTTCCCATCAGGCATACATAAAAACACATCCGCCTGTTCACCAAAATATGTAGTCGCAAGCATATCCTGCAAATATTCTTCATCAAGATACGCACCTCTAAGCACACCGATAATTTCTCCCTTATAGCGCAGAGGAGAGTAAAATCCTACCATTGTCTCATCAGTTAACCTCGAATTAAATATTACTGATATTCCACTCTTTCCCTCCTTGCCATAAATATAGTAATCTCGGTCAGAAGCATCGGAAACTTGACCATCAGAAGAATAGTTATTACCATTTAAATCGGTAAACCTTAACTTATCAAACAATGTTTTTTCTTCTATCTTATTTAATATATCAACAGTAAGTGTAGGTCCGTTAAGACTCTCTCCCAAAAAGTACGAATAAGCATTTATCAGATCAAGAGCATTATCAAACTCTTTATCTATATGCTCGGCTTTCATTTTAGCAGAATCTTCAGCATAATTTTTGTTTCTATCTTCCATACGCTTACTATTCTGTGCTGCGTACCAATGAAATAATACAATAATAGCTGCCAACATAATTAGAACATATACAATCTCTTGTAATAACCGCCTTCTCTTCCTCATCAAGAATATCCTCCTAAATTCTTTCATTTATTATCAATACATTATCCTATATTCACATAATAATCTTATTTAATATAATAATATCTCATTTTTAATGTATGTCTTTTGGTGTACTGTAAATATACTATCTGTTATGCACTGTCTTTTGTCAAGACCTAATTTAAATTATTTCTATTATTATTAGCAAAACCCTTTTACAGTTAAACACATGAAATAATTTATGCTTGACTTTTTCAATTATTAGTATTATTGTATATATGACTAAAACAGACTTTTAAGTCACAAATGAGGAGATGACAATTTATGGCAAGAAGTTTTTCAGAAAAAGAAAAAGAGAATATTAGAAAGCATTTACAAGATTCTTGTAAACAGCACTGGACTCAATATGGCTATAAGAAAACAAGTGTTGACGAACTTTGTAAAAATGTCGGTATATCTAAAGGAGCTTTTTATCTTTTCTACGAATCAAAAGAAGCTCTCTTTTGTGAAGTTTTATGCTCAGTTCAACAACAAATCTGTGATGCTGCCTCTAAAATTATTACAACTGAAAAAAATAAATATGGTGTTGCAAAAGCTTTAAAATTCATTTATAGGGAATATTATGAGAATAATTTTTTATACAATTCAGATAGTACAGACTTTACCATTTTAATGAACAAACTATCAGAGGAACAAGCAAAAAAAATTGAGACATCCAATAAAATGTGCCAACAACTTTTTTTGAATCAACCACATTTGAAATTAAAAGTAGATTCAGATATGGCACTGTCAGTTATTTATTCTCTAATAATGAATATCAAAAATAAGGAATTTCTGCCACACAATCATTTCAAAACCTTTGATTTTATGACCGACAAATTAATTAACAATTTATATGAATAATAGGAGACTGATAAAAATGAAAACCGAAATAATAAACAAAAACAATACCAATATAGCTGTTATATATAGTGAAAAGATACTAATTACAGATGTTCAATCTTCTTTGGACCTAATTATGACTGTAAAATATGAAACTGGCTGTACAAATATTGCAGTAAATAAAGAAGCAATCATAGACGACTTCTTTATATTAAGCACCTGTTTAGCAGGAGAAATATTGCAAAAATTTGTTAATTATGGCATCAAATTTGCTATATATGGAGATTTTTCAAATTATACAAGCAAACCCTTGAACGACTTTATGTATGAATGCAATAATGGCAAAGATATTTTCTTTTTGCCAAACGTTTCTCTTACCGTTGATAAACTATCTAATATAGAATAAAAATAATACTTATTATTAAAGCTATAATAAACTCACCTGTTAAACCAAGTTTCATTATCGTGCCTCAGTTACCATTTAACTGAATATATATCTATTAGTGTTTATATTTATTAAAAATTAATAACATTATAGACAAAAAAGGGGCTGTCGGAAAATGTAGTTTATCTGCAATATATTGTTGCATTCTCAAACGAATTAAACAATATATTGAGTAAACAGTAGCATTTCCCGACAGCCCCATAAAAATTAATATGCCCAATAAATGTGATATTATATTTTGCCGTTACGGCAATTTGTAATTATCATCAAAAAACTGTGCTGTTCTTACTGAAAACATCAAATATAATAATTCTTTTATTATCAGCCTTCTATTGCAATATATTTTGATTCTTCTACTTTAGGTTTCTCTTCTTTTTTAGGAACATTAAGAGTCAAGATTCCATCTTGGAACTTAGCTTTTATATCTTCCTGCTCCACATCTTCACCTATGAAAAAGCTTCTGCTGCATGTTCCACTATATCTTTCTCTGCGTATATACTTTCCGCCTTCATTTTTTTCATCAGTTGAAGAACTTGTCGCTGCTGTAACTACTAAATATCCTTCTTTAAGTTCAGCTCTAACATTTTCTTTCTTAAATCCCGGAAGGTTCATAGTAACTTCATATCCATGTGCAGTTTCTTTAACATCTGTCTGCATCAGTCCATTTACATTGCTCGGCCTTTTATAATTCTCTTTTACCGGAAATCCAAAAAAATCATCTAATAAAGTATCTCCAAAAATACTAGGCATCAACATAAATCATCTCTCCTTTTCAATTAATATCTGCATTATACAGATATGTATGATGCTGTAAAATGTTTATTTGTTATGATTATGTTATAGCACAATTGTTAGCACTCGTCAAGAGTGAGTGCTAACAATTATTGTGAACTTTATGTGTCTAAACTAATTTACATATTAATTAGTACCTAATAATTGAAGTATTTCCTTTTTATAATAAAGAAATTCTACAGTGAGATTAAAATCTTCTCTTTCAATTTGTTGATGATCAATAATTATCTCTTTAACGAGAGTACCAGGTTTTCCAGCCATAATATATATACGATCTGACAACAAAATTGCCTCATCAATATCATGAGTAATAAAAATTGTTGACAATTTTATCTGTTTCATTATTTGAATATACCATTTATGCATATCTTGTTTTGTAATTGCATCTAGCGCACTGAAAGGCTCGTCCAGCAATGCAACTTCATCGGAAAAAAGATATGTTCTAAGAAATGCAGCTCTCTGTCTCATCCCGCCTGAAAGCTGAGCAGGATATTTCTTCTCAAATCCATCTAGTCCAAAAAAGGGTAGAAGCTCTTTTGCTCTTTTTCTTGCTTCCTTATGGCTAATACCACGAACAAACAATGGCAGAGCAACATTATCTAAGACACTTAAATGTGCTAAAAGCATATCCTTTTGAAGCATATAACTTACATTTCCTGATTTTCCGTTTATAATATCACCATTTAGCAAAACTTCTCCTCTATCAGGCTTTAATATACCTGCAATAATATTAAACAATGTTGTCTTCCCTACACCACTAACACCTAACAGTGAAATAATTTCACCCTTATTCAAATATAAATTAACATCTTGAATAATATTTCTGTTATCCAATTGTTTTGTTATGTTTTTTGTCTCTAACAATTTCACTTTACTCTGCCTCAATATACTTATTGCTAAAACCTATTCCTGCTTCTATTTTATAATCTATCACTTCAGTATCATAAAGCCATTTATAAAATCCATCCCACCTATCATTATCAATATACCCCCAATATGGTGCGTCATCCTGATACTTATCAGCCAGCCAAAGCTGACTCTTTTCTATAATTTCTTTATCCAGCTCAGGAACTAATCTGTATAAAATTTCAGCCGCCTCTTGAGGATGTTCTATTGCATATTCATACCCTCTTTTAAATGCTCTCATAAAAGCTTTTGCGTCTTCTTCATTATTTTCAAGATAATCATTATTAGCGATTAAAACCGGACTGTAAAAATCAAGATTTTCATCAATCTCACCAAAATCAATAAAATTAGTCTCCAAGCCCTGAACTTCAGCTGCAATTCCATCCCAAGCGTGATAAATCCAAATCGTATCTGTCTGATTAGTCTTTAAAGCAGTAGGAGCGTCACTTATCGTATTTGGAATAATTTCCAGTTTACTATAATCAGCATTATATTTCTCCATTAAATACTTTAATATTGCCTTTTCTATGTCCATATCCCAGCTCGCATAAGAATGATTTTCTAAATCTGCTGGTGTTTCAATACTCTTATCTTTAAGGGATACAAGACCTGATGTATTATGTTGAATAATTGATGATACAGCTGTTATACCCATTTCCTCACCAGGTTTAAAAGCAGGCGCCAAGTATTCCTGAAAAGCATAACCAAACTGTGCCTTTCCTGATGCCACTAAAATTGCAGCCCCATCCTCAGGTGGTTCTTTCACTTCTACATATATACCCTCATCCTCAAAGTAACCTTTTTCCAATGCTATATACAAGCCTGTATGGTTAGTATTTGGTGTCCAGTCAAGAACAACTGTTATCTTTTCTTTTTCATTTCCTTTTTTCCCATTATTATTTGATTTACTGCTGCATCCTGCAATACCAAGACAAATAGATATAACTAAAATACATGACAATATTTTTTTCTTTTTCATCTTTGTCATTCTCCTTAAAAATTTACGTTTTTATCAAATTACAGTACAATATAAATCAATTTATTACACAATTTGTTACTCTGATTTATTTTTATCAGCAACTTTTTCCCAAGGCATACTTATTTTTTGAATTATATTTACAGCTCCCATTAACAAAAGACTAAGTGCTGATATTAGGAAAATAACAGCAAACATTTTATCAAAATCATATGATTTTTTTACTCGTGTCATATAAACTCCTAGCCCCTTATATCCGCCAAGCCATTCAGAAATAACTGCACCTACTACAGCATAAGCAACAGACACTCTAAGTCCAGCAAAAAAATGACTCATAGATTCAGGTATTTTTATATACCTATAAATCATTAATTTTGAAGCGCCCATAACACCCATCATCTTAATCTCATCCGTATCAGCACTCTTTAAACCATCAAACATACCTACCGCTACAGGAAAAAATGTAGTAATTATAATAAGCACTATTTTAGGCATCATCTCATACCCAAGCCACAGTACTAACAATGGCGCTATTGCAATTGTTGGAATAGTCTGTGTTATTACTATTAATGGATATATAGCCTTATACAGAAAATCACATGCATCCATTAAAACAGCAATAACGATTCCAAGAAACACACCAAAAAATAAACCTATAAATGCTTCTTGTAAAGTAATAACTGCATGATCCATCAACAAAGACAAATCTTTTCTAAATGCTATTATTACATCAATCGGAGATGGAAGCATATATTTTGGTATAACCTCATATTCTGATACAATCTGCCAAACTATCAAAAGAAAAATTATGACAAAGGCAGGAATAATCTTACTGATGATGCTTAGTAATTTTTTTCTCAATTGTAAGAACATCTCCCTCTGGCTTATATACTACCTTTACATAAGCAGAAACTTCTTCTGCTCCTGCTTTTACAGCAACATGCTGACACTCTTTAATTATGTCCATAAGTTCATCATAATCCCCTTCAATAGTTGTCTCAAAAGGACCAACTGAACAGTTTAGGCCTTTGCTTTTAATGAAAGCAATAACCTCATCCACTATTCTAATTAACTCATCTTCTGAATCTGTTTTTGGTAAAACTTGAATTGCAACACTTGCGTTCATTTTATATTCCTCCTATTATATTATTTGAAATTTATCAATCTATCTGCTGATCTATTGACAAATTTTTATATCATCATCCATAAATGGATGTAATGACCACTAAATAATTTTGTCACTGAATAGTACATACAGTTACCCTATCAGTTATAGCTTAGTTCATGTTCTTAGACTTCTTCTCACCTGCACTCACTCTAAACATTTGTCCGCTATACTGACAATATTTATTCCCATATACAAAAAAATCCTGCGTAAATTACGCAGGATTAAAAATTATATCACATGTAATACATATTGTATGAGCTGTGCTTAATTTGTATATAAAGATATCTACAATAATAAATAAATATTTTAAATTATAAAGCAAAATTATTATTTTATACCACATGCTTTATAACATAAAAAATTCTTAGCACATTATCACAAGGTATAATCTCCCTACGCCGGCATTATCCGTTTCAGGTTTAAGGGTTAAGATTAACATACATATATCAATCTTTCTCAGCAAATAAGCACCCCTGATTGTTTTATATATTGTAAAACACAAAAATTAAATTGTCAAGAAAAAATATTAAGATAATCAACTACAGAATATACTGAATTTGCACCATCTGAAACTGCTGTAACAACCTGTCTTAATTTTTTTGTTCTAACATCACCTGCAACAAATAAACCATTTTCTGATGTGCAGCAATCTTCATCTGCAATTATATAACCATTTTTATCCAATATTCCTAAATTTTTTAATATATCGGTTTGAGGAATCATTCCAATTGCAAGAAATAATCCATCTATTTTTATTTCTTCTCCATTATTTAAAATAACTCCTTCCAATTTATTAACTCCAACAAGCTGATTAACTGTAACATTTGTTTTTATTATAACATTTTCTTTTAACTTTAGTTTTTTTAATGTATTAGCAGAACCTCGAAACTTATCACTCCTATGAATTAAGAAAACTGTACTGCACATTTCTGACAAATACATTGCATCATCAAGCGCTGTATCTCCACCTCCAACAACAGCAACATTCTTATTCTTAAAAAATGCGCCATCACATAATGCACAATAAGAAATACCACTTCCAATTAGCTTTTCTTCCCCCTGAATACCAAGTGAACGATTTTTACAGCCTCCCGCAAAAATAACTGTTAAAGTTTCATATTCTTCTCCATTTTTAAATACAACATTCCATTTTTTATTCTCTTTTCTAATATCTACAACTTCACCTTTATGAAATTCAACACCAAAATTTTTAACATGCTCTCTAAATTTTTCTCCCAAATCAAACCCCGATACACCATCAAAACCAAGGTAATTGTCTACACAATTACTATATGAAATCTGTCCCGCACCATAAACCTCTTTTTCAACGACTAATACATTTAAATTTGCCCTCTTAGCATAAATAGCCGCACTCAAACCTGCAGGACCGCTTCCAATAATTAAAACATCTAACATACCACCCACTCTTTCTCACATTTACATTATAAAAAATATAAATGTACTTTTTAGCAGTAATATTTTCTGTTTTACAATGTTTTATACATTTATATAATGTTAATATTTTGAAAACCGAACATTTTAAACTTAATATTCATCTAAAAAATGATGTCTTTTACCATTCTTTTTATAAGCAATCACAGTACTTAAATTAACATTTTCAACACTTCTGAAAATATTGCTCTCGACAAATGGATTTACTTCTTTTAGTTCTTTTATCAAATTTTTTATCTCTAATCTTTTTGACTCACTTTCTTTATTATCTATTGTACAATTTTCTGTAAAACGACATGCACACTGCAAAAATTGTAGTCCATTAAAATCTCTCCAAGCCTTAATATCTTCCTCTCTCACTAAATAAAGAGGACGTATAAGTTCCATGCCGTCAAAATTAGTACTGTGAAGCTTTGGCATCATAGTTTGTACCTGTGCACCATATAACATACCCATCAATATTGTCTCTATCACATCATCAAAATGATGACCCAAAGCAATTTTGTTGCAGCCAGATTCTTTTGCATAATTGTACAGATAACCTCTACGCATCCTTGCACATAGATAACATGGCGATTTTTCTATTTTATATACTGAATTAAAAATATCAGCTTCAAATATATCAATTGGTATATTTAGTTTTTCTGAGTTGTTTTCTATATTTTTACGATTTATAGAACTGTAGCCAGGATCCATCACAATAAATTTAACAGTAAAATCAAACTTATTGTGAAATTTTAACTCCTGAAACAATTTTGCCATCAACATAGAATCCTTCCCGCCAGATATACATACAGCTATACAATCCCCTTCTTTAATTAATTCATATGTATTTATAGCTTTTGTAAACTTACTCCATATACATTTATGGAATTTCTTTCTTATACTTTGCTCAACACTTTTATTTAAATCCATTATAAAATCACCTGTAATCATTATTTTCATTAACACAAAAATTTAGATATCAATTGCGAAACTACTGAATTGTATCTTTACCCATAGGGGGTTGTTTTACACTTTGCCACCCTACGGGTATACTTTGTATTGTAAAGTGAGTTCTGCATTTCTGTCAAGATTAAACATTTCTAAATAATTGCAATATATTTTTAAAAACTTTGTTGTTTGCATAATCTACTCATATACTCTATAATAACCATATTTTTCATCAAAATTTTCATGTAATACAAACCTTCTTATTCTATTTGTCATACATATTTGAGGGACGACATAGATTTTTCTTATATTTTTGGCTGAATCTACAGCTATTATTGAATAAAAATCACTTTCCTGAGCATTTATAACTTCGTAAAACATCATTAATTGACTATTTTGTTTTATTTTTTCTTTATCATTTTCAACACGCAATATAACTTGATTTTTATCATTTTTCAATGTAAGTGTCTCTATCCCTGAACAAATACCATTTTCATTCTTATCTTTTGCTGTAATATTTAATGAATTAATTGGTAAATAAAAAAATTCATTTCCTCCTTCTTCCGTTTTTTTCTCATCAGATAATCCTTCTGCACTTATTTCAGGCTTACTCTTATCTATCTTTACATTAAAACAATATTTCTCAGATACATTACCTGCTATATCTTCAGCAACAATAAAATACTTTTTATCCTGCTGCTCTGTAAAAGTGTACTGAATATTACTTCCACTTACTATTTTTATAATATTTCCATATTCATCGCACAACTGCATTGATTTAACTCCGCTTAAATCATCCTTACCTACAAAATTTATATTTACATTTTGATTTGTCCATCCATAACATTCCTGAACATTATTGACTTCTGGTGCAGTTTTATCAACTCCAAAAGTAATTTTCACAGATGTAATATTATCGACATTATCATAAGCATTTAAAATATATTGAAATTGCCCTTCCTTTGCATATGAAAAAAAATCATATATATTAGTTTCTTTACTATCTGATTTCTTATCCAAGATATACCATTGATTATTTTCATTTTTCTTTAAAGTGATATCACACTTTTTTAAACCAGAGCCTGAATCTTTACATATTATGTTTAGTCTAAATGGTTTTAAATAATCTTCGGAATTATACCAAATTTTATAGTTTTCATACTTAACTTCCGGCCCCCTGCCGTCACAGCTTATAATAATCTGATCTTTAAGCCCAGAACTTACCCTCTCATATTTACCATTTTTGAAAATTATACCTGCAGGATTTATATAATTACTTTTGCCTTCACTGCCATTCTCAAATTTAGCTTTAACAGAATATGTTAGCTTTCTTGACTTGTCACTTCTAACCTGTTTTTCTGTCAATATTTTAATCAAGCTGTTATATTTTTTATTTTCATTAAATGTATATTTATTTTCTCCTATTTTCTCATCTAGCTTTGTTACAATACAATAACTGCCCAGATAATTTTGATAGGGCTGCATTGATGCAGTAGCAATAGGACTTATAAAGCATCCACCTTCCAAAGTAAACTCACTGTTAGAATTCACATAATAATGTCTTATTCCTGCCTTATCCTGAGCTTGATATAAATACCTTTTTTCATTAGTTTTAACCTCCACGGGATACAAACCACTTATAATCTCCTCTTTAAGATCAATAACTATAGGAGAACTTACATTTCCTGCAAAGTCCATTGCTTTAATATGAAGAAAACTATTTGATATATTTTTAACAGAAACATCTATTCCTGTTTTATTTTCACTATCAATTACTCTGTTAGAACTTTCAATATTAAAATCATAGTTATCTGCACGATTATCAATAATATAGTAATAGTCTTTAATTCCTGTTGTAACTTTTATACTTTTGTCATCTGATTGTGCCAAATAAACTCCATTAGGCGAATATAACTTACAATAATAAAAATAAAAGCTCCCCTCATCTTCACCGGAAAATATTATTTTATATTTATTGTCACCATTTACAATAATTTCCGGTTTATATACTTTCGGCGCAGCCTTATCCTGTGCTGAAGTATCAACCTTTGTTTTTCCACTTGTACCAATACTTCCTACCTTTTCAGTTCTATAGGAACTACATAACACATTTGCAATCAACTTTCTTTCATCCTCTAATGATTTATTTCTTTTATGCCCTGTTTGAATTGAATAACATGCATAGCTTGAACTAACGCTTCCCAAATACCAATTATAAGACAATTCAGGTTGTTTCCCATAAGCATTTCTAGTATTATCGGGCAGAATACTATAATCATTATTGACAAAAGATACTATATTGTTCTTTTCTGATAATAATCCCATCCATGATGTATGTGTCTGTGGTACATTTAATATACGAGGTTTGCCATTTACACCTAATAAATCATATGGAAATGTTGTAAGCGAACAATCTTCAGCTCTCTTTGATTTAGAAAATTTAACAGCAACAGAATCATTTTTTTCATTACCTCCCCAAATCTGATATTTTAATGGAAGAGTTAAACCATTGGCATTTTTCTTTATCAGTGAAGCACCTGCATATTTCTTTGGAATTGTTTTAAACCCTGCCAAACTGTACAACTTACACATATTTTCATGTTCAAACCTCCCTGAAAAAACTCCCTGCGGCAATATTTCATATGCAATAGTATCATGACCAAATATTACACCATTTCCACTTTCTATATATTCTTTTACAGTTTTATAAGCACTTTGACTCAAATCATTCCATGCATTAGCATCCCATGTACCAAAAAACACTGTATCAAAATTACTCAACTTGGATTTTAAAGTACTTAAACTGTTAAACTCCTTCATTGACATTGGTGTTACCTCAATCATTTTTTCTCCGTTATAATATGACAAATCATTATAAGTATATAAATCTGATCCCTCTCTATAAGTTCCTCCTTCCATCCAAATTTTTAGAGACGCAGAACGCGGAAGATTAACTGAATTGTTATTTAAATATGTATATGTACCGCTTGGAACAGAATATATTTTTTTCATATTTTCTATTGTTTCATTCGAATATTCTTTTTTTAACTCTTCAGATATCGAAAAACTATCATTATCTGGATATACATTTAAGACACTTATTTTTTGTGGATATATTTTCTTATATTTATTATTATAATTAAATCCTAATCCTATATTTTGCCAATATAAATAGTCGGAACTTCTCTTTATTTCATAAATATAATCTACATCATTCACATTTTCAAAATTTACATCTATACTTACACCACCATATGCATTATAACTGTCAGAAATAGAATTTACATTTAAATCAACTTTAGGGTTATCAGCTTGAATTACTGATGAAGTTGACATAACTATAAATAAACAGATAAAAAATATTTTTGACACTCCATAAATATTGTAAAATACGCATCTCATAAAATCCTCCTTTACAAATCTTTATATAAATCACTTAATTTAATCTTCAGCGCAAAACAAATTTTTATAAGATTTTCCAAACCAAATCTCCTCTTATTACTTTCCATTTTATATATTGCAGATCTATCTATCCCGCTAATTTTCTCTAAATCTATTACGCTTAACCCTTGTTTCTCCCTTTCCTTCCTTAAATTTACTGCAATACTTTCATATACACATTTCATATATTCACTATCTACATAAATATAATCATCATAATTTCTTTCCATATCATCCCCCTCAGTAAAACAAACAATTAACTATCATCCACATATAAAAAACTATTGTAACAAACGGAAGCATTGGAATAGTATTTCCTGGTACTATCCTTTTTTTCTTAAAAAAGCAATTAACCAAATAAATAATTCCAATAGAATAATGGATAGCTATAAAACAAACTATAGATTCAGTAAAATAACTGTTTTTCATAAAAGCTATACTCTGTACCAATCCGAACAATACTATACCATCTGCATATGCATACATTTTTACAAATGAGAATAAAAAGAATATCAATCCTAACAAAATAGAAAACGCATGATTTTTTATGTTTAAAACACTTAAAGAAATAGAAATTATCAGATAGACAAAAACCCACAAACTATAAACTTCCTTTACTTTATAGTCCATATATGATATAAAAAACAATACTGCAAACTGACATACAACAATCAATGGTACAGATAACAATGAAATAAAACAAAGCATTATTGTTCCTATTATAAAGAACGAACTAGAAAAATTTATATAATAATTTTTATCCCATTGCTTTATTGTTAAAGTAAATCTCCATATAAAAAACTGAAAAACAATTATCCAAAAAAATTTACCCAAATTTTTTCGTAATACGAATTTTACCATTTTCAAGTGCGGAATTATATGTTTCAAAATCTTGTTTTCTCATCATAATATTAAATCCAACACTGACCGACTGCTTATCATCAGGTAAAATTTCAGAACCATTAACATCAAATGCTTTTATAATTAAAATATCTTCTAATAAAATTTCAGAACCTACATCCAGATTTACAATTGATAAATCAACAATATCTCCAGTTCTTAATGTTCCACCCACACAATATTCATAAGAATTTACTTTTACTCCTACTTCTACAGGATTTTCAAACTGCATAGTCATCTCATCTACAGATAAAAATTTTTCTGCATATATAATTTCTTTTTCTTTAACATTTTCAGAAAATAATATACTACCTTTTCTGTCAATATAATTTTCTAATTCCTCTATAGAAGAAAAACCATCAACCGCACAATCTTCATTTACATAAACCGTTCTAAAGTACCTTTTTATTTCTGCTTTATTAACTTTCTCTCCTGAAGCTATATCCTGTTTAGCTATGACAACCTGCCTTGTCTGATATGCTTCCAAAGAAACTGCCTCAAATCTTAATAGAAATATAAACAATAATAATCCAACAAACAAACTGAACAACGCAATTACAATTTTTTTATTCAAACTATTATTTTTTAATTTTACTGCATTATCTCTTCGCATACTATCCCCCTCATTTTTTATAAGCCTGTGTCAGCAACTGTCTATGACAGTTTATCTTTCTACCAGCATACACTGTTAAATCAAATCCTATATCTGCATATACACTCGTCTGCGTCACCTTTATCCCATTTGGAGAATATACATCCTCATAAGGCTTATGAACTTCTTTTACTATACCATTATTATCAAAAAAATATATATCTATATTTTTTTCATTAACACCTGTATCTGTTCTATTCCAAAAAATGTTATATACAATGTATTGTTTTACACTCACATTTTGAATTAACATATTTGTTGATGTATTTAAATTGGTTTTTAGAGTATCTTTAAATAAACAATACGATTGCATAGCATCTTTTACAATTACATCTGTCTTTCCTGTCACATATGTATCAGTAAATTTTTGCAAATCTATTGATAAGCCTGCCAAGCATGAGGCCGCCAATCCATCCTCCACCTGAATTGACGCCTCATTAGCTTCTCTAAGGCTTACAGAATATTGTATAATACAAAACACTATACAAATTAACGTAATTGACATAATAGAATTTACCATAATATTACCGGAAACACAAAAAGCTAACTTTTTTAACTTGTTGATATTTTTCTTAAATATTATTCTACACCCCAATCTAATAAATTGCAGTTGTGCACCTCTCAATTTCAAGTTTGTTTTTATTATAATCAGTAGATGCATCCCATGAAAAAATATCTTTCATTTTTATTTCTGTATATTTATAATAACCAGAGATTTTCAGTGTAACAGTTTCTCCACTTTCTACTTTATTTTCTGTAGTTCCCTGTAATGATATATTTTCTAAATTCTGGGCTTGAAGTTCTTGTAATAATAATGCCCTATCCTGCAATGTTAGATATCCAACTGTCCCCATTTTAAGTACATATTCTCTCGCTATAGAATCTATATGTTCCTTTGTCTCAAACATTGAAATCCAAGATATATAACATAAAGCCATCACACCTGTAATAATAATAGTTATTAAAACCGGAATCATATCAGAAACAACGGTGGAAGCATTGGTTTTTTTCAAAAAAATTTCTTTGAATTTTTCCTTTTTTATAAATTCCAACTTAAACCCCCAATGCAGTATTAATCTTAGTAGTTACATTTGTCATAAAACTTGTCAACAACGTTGATATTTTATCCTTAAATATAATAACCAAAGCTACTGAAATAGCAATCATAACAAGTGCAACTATAAGTTGTTCATTACCATTTTCTCTTTTATATAAAATTCCCGCTGCGGCTTTTCTTAACCTTAATGTTTTCTTATCAATTTTCAATAATATATTTCTCACTATAAAATCCCTCCAATCACACAAATTTAAAACGAAAATGCTTTTAACAATTGTGAAAACATAGCATAAACGACTATCATTAAAATTGCAAAATAAACTGCAAGCTCATAGGCCAGCATCTTATTTTCAGCCTTTCTCTTCTCTTTTTTAAATAAAGCCTGTTCTACTTCACCAATCTGCTGTGCAATATCATAAAACATCTGCACACTCTGCCCGCTTTGTATTGACTGCTCTATTGTCATCACAAGCATATCTATATATACATTTTGAAATTTAGAATTAAATACTGTTAACCCCCTTTGTAAATCATGTTTTGTAAAAATCTCATTTGATAATTCTCTTAGTGCATCTTTTAATCTAGGTGTTCTCACAATAAGATAACATTCAGTTAATATATCAGTTATGTAAACCCCTGATCTGCTCTGTATCTTAAGAGTATCATAAATCAACTTAATATCCTCAAGCATAAGTGAATTATCCATTCTGTTAGACAACTTTAAAAACATAACTGGCAATAAACTGCCAATATAGGTGATTATAATAATTGAGATATACATTTGTATTGTTCGAAAATCACTTATAAAACGTAATGCTGCAATACATGAAATAACTCCAGATATTAACCGAAACACAATAAATGAATATACAGAAATATCTCTGCCTAACATATATGTGACACCCATCTGTCGAAGCCACAAATATTTGGCGGTTAAATATTTTTTAATAGTATCTTTTTTCTCCATCTTTACTTGTGCACGCTTAACAAAGAACTTAGACTTACAGAAAAAAATATTTCCTATGTTATAAAAAAGAAAAACAGCTGAAATTGCACAAATCAATGCTGTGCAACAACATAAATATTTCAAGATTCCCCTCCCCTTAATATATTTGTAAACTTATTCTATTAAACAAGGCTACTTGTCTAACTGTTCACATAATAAAATTAATCACGATCAATTTTTATAAACTGCCATATACCAAAAAGAACTAAAAAAATTATATATATTATTATACAAATTCCAAATATACTTCTGCTTAATAGATTAAATATACCGTCCTCTACAAACCCATTCACAAGCTTAATTATAAATACTCCAACAAACATCATAATAATAATGCTTCCTTTTGCCATCTGACGTATATTATCTTTCTCTTCTTTAGACTTTAAATATTCTTTTACTGACAATCTCATATCTCTAATAACTTCATCATAATTTGCCTCGTGACGTCTGCACATATCCAAATTTTGTATAATTTCTTGAAATTTTCTGTGTGGGAGCAACACTTTTAAATGACTTAAAGCAGTCTCTATTTCTCCAGTGTGCCTTGCCTCCCATTGAAATTGCGCTATAACATTTTTTAATGGCTCTTCAAGATAATTTTCCGTCTTTGCAATTATGTCAATTAAATCATCACTTGTTCTTGAATAATTTTCCAAGAGATTGATAAAAAACATAAGTTGGTTCTGTATTTTTTTATAACGCACTGCTGCAGAAATATATAATAACAGCCACCAAAAAAGCAACGTTACACAAATAGATATAAACGATATAAAAAATCTGCCAAAATATAAATAACATAAAAACGCCAAAAAAATAGATACAAGAAATCCTACAGTCAAATATACCTCACTGCTTAAATAACTATATATTCTTCTCCATCCCGACTCATCTAACATTCGGTCTATTTTACTAAATATCCCCTTTTCTACTATAACCCCATATTGTTCCTGTTTAAGCATTGCATTGTTTTTACGTTCCAAATATCTTCCCCATTGAAACTTCTTTATATAATATACTACTTTATCTAACTTTTTAATTTTTAAAAAACTATATACTGAGAATATAGAAGCAGCAACAATAACTAATACAACTGACATAAAAATATATCTATTCAATATACATATTCCCCCTCTAAAAAACTCTTTCCATAATTAGAGATTTTTTTGTATTATCAAATCCCTTAATGGCAGAAATTTCCTGTACTTTAAAATTTTTCATAAAAACCACTGTCTCTATTCCCGTAAGCATTTTCATACATTCATCCAACTCATAATGCACTGCCTGCTTTACATAATCTGCCAGTTTATTAATAGCCTCTGTTGAATTTTTCCCATGTACAGTTGCCCAACACTGCTGCCCAGTATATGACGCTTTCATAAACGCCGCTGCCTCATCACCTTTTATCTCGCCGATGCCAATATAATCTAAATCCTGTAAAAGACCTACAGCTGTAAGAGTACTTAAAGTATATTTTACTTTACCCTCACCTCTGTTTGACACTATATGTTCAAACATAAGTTCTGGATGCCCGCCGTCCTCAACAGCAGGTGTAAATAATTCTTCATTTTCCTGAATAAATAAACCACTCCTATTATGAGGTATCTCTTCAATAAGAGTATTCATAAGTGTTGTTTTTCCTGATGCTCCCTTACCTGTAAATAAAATTCCTCCTGATTCTGTTACCATTTCTTTCAAATAAACTGCCTGTTCATGACTTACCATCCCTATCGCAATCAGCTCCCCCAGTCTGTATTTGTGTTTGCTTATTTTTCTAATATGTACATATGGAACTGATACACTGTTTACAAACTCGGTCGTTATCGTAAATCTCAAAATAAAATCTGAATTGCTGTCCTTATCAGTAAAAGTCTGAACTGCGTTTATATCTGATAAATTAGTTCTGTTCTTTACTGCCACTAACTGTACAAATTGCTTATAATCCTTACGATTTAAAAAACTTACTTCAGCAGTTTTTCTTATTCCCTTTTCTTTAATGCGGATATGATTATAATCTATACACTTTATATCAGAAATATTGGGATTGCAAATTAAAGGCTCCAAAACATAATACCCCCACAAATAAGTTGAAAACTCTTCAATTATCTCTGCTAAATTATGATCCTTAATCCCCCTTAATACAAATTGCTCCCTTGCAATTTTTAATAATTTTCCTTTGTTTTCCAAAGGACTGCCTCTGTGCATATTTGCAAGCATCTGACTGTCATGTGATATAAAATAATCAAGCACTTCATCCATAAGTTTTTTTGCCTGCAACTGCTCCAATTCAAAACCCCCCTCCTATATTATTACACTGATCTATCTTGCTTCATCAATGTAAAAATATATTAACAAAAACTATAATAAAATTAAATGGCTTAAACACAACTTTTAATAAGAAATTTGTAGAAATATGTAGTACACTAATATTGCTAACAAGTCTAGAATATGTAAATGTAAAGTATTACATAAACTTTCAATATTGGACCTCACAGAATTAAATACACTTAAGTATAATCAAAACTGTGTATTAAAAAACTAATTTAAAACAAAAACTTTATCTAAAATAACCGCATATCCTTACCATATTTTATTTTTATTACTGACTAAACATTAAATGTATCATTTAACATTAATAATATGATTTTTCTCTTTGTGATTTATTCTTGACATAGCAATATAAGTATATTAAACTTGAGCGAAGTGAAATTAATGTTGAAATAACGATATTAGTTGCCAAAGATATATAACTTAATTAAAATGTGGCTTGTAACAATCTGCGAAAAGGATGCCAATTATAATTAGAAATCAAACTTTATAATAATCTTGCAGCACTGTCCAAATGTCTGATACCCACATTCAGCTTATTGCCTGCAAGAAAAATAACGTACAAAAAACATATAAATTTGTGAGGTGTGTTATGTTTTTGCATGAAAAATATTTTCCTATAACCGCCACGCCATTTAGAAAAAACGAACATTATGTGGAAATTTTACCTTGTGAAGCTTTAAGGCCTTATATTCGTTGTATTTGGGGCAGCAGTAAGCCATCATGCCATCGCAATAATGAAAAACCAGTTTTAAATGTAGTCACCCCAGATACTTGTGTTGATATAATTTTTCAAATTAATGAAACAACGAGTAATATTTTAAGTTTATTTTGTGGTATTAATGATAAATCTTTTAAATTTTTTTCAAGTGTAGACGATGATGATGAAATCTCAATATTTGCTGTCCGTTTTTTTGCATGGAGTGCTGTGCTGTTTTCTGAAGAACCAATGAATGGTACGAAAAATAATTTTTACAACGCCAATGTTTATTTTGAAAAGATAATAAAAGAACTCGAACCAAAACTTTTAAACTCTAAAACAATAGAAGAACGACGTATTTTTGCAGAAAATATTTTATTGCAAAATATTTATTTTAACCATCAAAATTCTCTGTTTCAGCGTGCAATATCAGAGATAGTAGACAAGAGCGGCAATATAAAAGCATTAGTTTTAGCAAAGGATTTACATATAAGCAGTAAACAGATGGAACGTATATTTAACGAAAATATAGGAGCTACACCAAAAAAGATCGCATCACTCGTAAGATACCAATGTTTATGGCAAGATATCTGTTATAATCCATATTTTTCTGTAATGGACTCAGTATATAAATATGGTTATACAGATCAGGCACATTTACTAAATGATTTTAAGAAAATTCATGGGTTTTCAATTCGTGACGCCGTCAATTATGCTTTTAAAGATGACGATTTTTTACAAGAAAAAACTGAAAAAAGTGCTAAAATGAAAAAATAATTTCAAAAGGGAGGACTAAAGATGGCAAATTATAGTACATGCGGAATCGATTGTGACATTTGTAAATTTAAAAATGAACAGGGTTGTAAAGGATGTAAGGAAATCAAAGGTAAAGTTTTCTGGGGAGAATGTGAATTGTATCAATGTAATGCCCAAAAAGAACAGGAACATTGTGGTAAATGCAATGATTTTCCATGTAATAAATTAAAAGAATGGGCTTCCTCTCAAAATCCTGAACGGATTAACAACCTGCGCAATCTTTAATTTAGTTTTATAATTCAAAGTGCGAAAGTGTTAATTGCTTTCGCTCTTTTTGTTATTAAATTAGCATTGAGAAATCCACTTTAAAAAGTGCACAAAATATCTGCGCTACTCAAAATAACTGCATCCTGCAAAAGCACAAATGATTGACTAGAAAAAAATATATAAAAATTACTTGATTATTTATCAAAACTATATTATACTGTTTTGCATACTTATAGTATATTAGAAACAACACAGTTGTTTGCACACACGAGTGGGCATTTATCATGTTATTTCCATTCAGAACAAATGGCAGCCGTCACTAATCCACTAAACAGCGGATAATTGACTCGTTGCCCTCAATACTAATAATGAAAGAGGTGGAAAGATGTTTAACTTTTCTTGCAGATAATGATTTTAATATTTTGACAATACCGAATCTATGGAATTGTCTGATCAATTGCAGGAAAGTTATAAATCAGTCCATAATCACAATATAGTTTTGACGCCGCATTGATACGCGGTTTAATTATGCTATAGTGAGCTGCAGGAATAACTTCCTGCAGCTTTTATTATTAAAAAGGAGGGCATGTATATGTCAATGATTAAAATAGAAAATCTTACATTCTCTTATCCTTCAAGCTATGACAATATATTTGAAAACGTCAGCTTTCAAATTGACACCGATTGGAAATTAGGTTTTGTAGGCAGAAATGGCAGAGGAAAAACAACTTTCCTCAATCTATTACTTGGTAAATATGATTACAAAGGAAAAATAATCAGTTCAGTAAAATTTGATTATTTTCCATATCCAGTTAAAGATAAAAATCGCTTGACAACAGAGATATTACAAGATATCTGTCCCAACGCTGAAGAATGGGAAATAATACGAGAATTATCTTACCTACAAGTAAATGCTGACGTACTTTGGCGTTCATTTAATACACTTTCCAATGGTGAACAGACAAAAATATTACTATCTGCATTATTTCTAAACGATGAGAATTTTCTGCTTATTGATGAACCTACGAATTATTTAGATACTAAAGCCAGAGAAATTGTATCCGCTTATTTGCAAAAGAAAAAAGGGTTTATATTAGTCTCTCATGACAGATATTTCTTGGACGGATGCATAGATCACATTTTATCGATAAACAGAGCAGATATAGAAGTACAAAGCGGCAGCTTCTCATCTTGGATAGAAAATTTTGAACGCCGGCAGGAAGCTGAAATAGCACAAAATGATCGTCTGGCTAAAGATATAAAACGTTTAAACCAATCATCCAAACGCTCCGCTGATTGGTCCCATAAAGTTGAGGCTTCTAAAGTTGGAGCGGCAGATAAAGGATATATAGGTCATAAAGCTGCCAAAATGATGAAACGATCAAAAGCAATAGAAGCAAGGCAACAACAGGCAATTAAGACTAAATCCAGTCTTTTAAAAAATATTGAGACTGCTGATAACTTAAAAATTTCACCGCTGTCATTTCACTCTGACACACTTGTTTCTCTCTCAAATATAAAAATTTTTTACAATGAAATTGAAATATGCGAGCCAGTTTCTTTTTCAGTTAAGCAGAGAGAACGCATTATAATTGACGGATTAAACGGAAGCGGTAAGAGCAGCTTGTTAAAATTATTAATCGGTGAAAATATAAAGCATACTGGACTAGCAGAAATAAGTTCTGGAATTATCATCTCATATGTACCACAATGTACAGACCATTTAGAAGGAAATTTATCTGACTTTTGCATATTAAACAATATAGATGAAAGCTTATTTAAAGCAATACTTAGAAAAATGGCGTTTGAACGTATACAGTTTGAAAAAGATATTACTGATTTTTCTGCAGGACAAAAGAAAAAAATCCTAATCGCTAAAAGTCTATGTGAAAAAGCACATTTATATGTTTGGGATGAACCGCTTAATTTTATGGATGTTTATTCTCGAATACAGATTGAACAGTTAATAAGAGAATTTTCTCCTACAATGATTCTTGTTGAGCATGACAAAGTTTTTAGAGACACCGTTGCAACAAAAATTATTCAACTATAATTATAATATTAAATATACCTCAGATTTAAAAGCCGCTTTAATACTTTTAAAGAATTATTCTATTACCCCTATCCATGCTGGGCTATCTGCTTTGAATAGCCCAGTCATAAGGGCATAAACTTATAGATCATAATTAAACATCAGTCCAAATTATTTAAAATATAAATAGTTTTAATGATAACAATCCTAACATAATTAAATATTATGGGAAAAACATGATTTTTGTAGAAAATTATTAGAACTTGTAGGAATTATAAAATATTCACTATTAAAACTTACATACACTTTTTGTACTCCGTCAAATTCAGGGAGCGAAAGTCTTTTTCTAAATAGATCCGCAAGAGATTTTGAATATATTACAGCATTTTTTCCTTTAGGCCTTATATCAAACATATGTCCATGAAAAAAAATTATACTGTCTTTTTGCTCCGCAAAATCAACACTGTTTATATCATTTTGAAAAATTATATCTGATAAATGCTTATCAAACGAAATATATCTTTCATACACACTGATTGCAAAATTTTTTGTTAGTAACCTTTCATCAGCTAAAATATTAATTTTATGCATAAATTCCCCCTTTTATATAAAATTGATGAACCAGGGCTGTCGGCAAACGCGATTTGCAAACAATATATTGTTACATTCTCAAATGTTTAAACAATATCTTGGCAACTGCTTCCATTTCCCGACTTCCCCAGTTGCAGTTTTTAGTATTATTAAGTAAAGTAATATACTACTTTTCAAACATCTCTTTTACTTTCTCCCCTACTTTTTCACCAAAACCTTTTTTTCTCTCATGCTTCTCAGACTTATTTGCATCAGCTGACCTCTTTAATGTATCCCCTGTTGCAGCATCAAACTGACGCAAAAGCTCTTTTTGTTCTTCATTTAGTCTTTCAGGCACTTGTACAATAAGAGTTACATAGTGATCACCTCTCACCTGGCTGTTTCTAAGAGAAGGAACACCTTTGCCCTTTAAACGAACTTTAGTATCTGTCTGTGTTCCTGGTTTTACATCATATAACACATCTCCGTCTACTGTTGATATACGGACTTCTCCGCCAAGTGCGGCCACAGCAAACGAGATAGGCGCATTAGAATATATATTATAATCCTGTCTTTGGAAAATTGGATGTCGCGAAACTAACACCTCTACTAACAAATCTCCTCTTGGTCCTCCGTTTATACCTGGTTCTCCTTTATCACGGATTCTAATACTTTGTCCATTGTCAATACCAGCAGGAACAGATACTTGTATAGTTCTCTTTCTTTGAATATAACCAGTTCCATAACAATCAGAACACTTTTCTTTTACTACCTTACCAGTACCACTGCACTCAGGACAGGTCTGTACATTTCTTACCATTCCAAAAAGGGACTGCTGGGTATAGACAACCTGTCCTTTTCCCCCGCATTTTGTACATGTGATTGGAGATGTCCCCGGCTTAGCTCCGGTACCTTTACATTTTCCACAAGTATCTTTCAGATTAAGCGTAAGTTCTTTATCACAGCCAAATACCGCCTCCTCAAACGAAACTCTTACTGATGTACGGACATTTGCGCCTTTCATAGGACCATTATTTGCACGTCGTCTTCCGCCTCCACCGAATATATCTCCGAATATATCTCCAAATATATCTCCAAAGTCAGCTCCGCTAAAGTCAAATCCCCCTGCTCCTGCGCCGCCTTCAAACGCTGCATGACCAAACTGGTCATACTGTCTTTTCTTATCAGCATCACTAAGTACTGCGTAAGCTTCTGACGCTTCCTTAAATTTTTTCTCTGCATCCTTATCCCCCGGATTCATATCTGGATGATATTTCTTTGCAAGATTTCTGTATGCTTTTTTTATAGTGGAATCATCAGCATTTCTGTCTACTCCTAAGACCTCATAATAATCTCTCTTGTCTGCCATTGTTATATCCCTTTCTTAATCTGATACTTTATCAACTGCCTATACATCTGTCAAAATGCCTCTGGCATGAATTAACAGCTTTAGGGACACATTGAAAACAACGCGCCCCTTTTGCTGCAAAACTATTTGTATATTAAAAATGCATTACACTTCTTTGAAATCAGCATCTACAATATCATCATCAGGCTGTTCATAAGTTCCTCCCATATTAGGATCTGCTCCTGCTCCCATATCAGGACCTGCCCCTGCCGCCTGTGACTGCTCATAAACCTTGGCAAATAGTTTCTGTGCACTCTCCATAAGTTTCTCTTTTGCAGATTTTATTTCATCAATCTGAGTATCTGTCATCTCCTCAGGATTTGAATTAGCAAGCAAATCTTTTAAAACTTTAACATCTGCTTCCACTGCAGCTTTATCATTAGGATCAATCTTATCTCCGACTTCTTCCATAGCTTTTTCTGTCTGGAATACCATTGAATCTGCGTCATTTCTTGTATCAATAGCATCTTTTCTCTTCTTATCCTGAGCTTCATACTCGGCAGCTTCTCTTACCGCCTTATCTATATCTTCATCCGACATATTAGAACCGGCTGTAATTGTTATATGCTGCTCTTTTCCTGTTCCTAAATCCTTAGCGGATACATTTACAATACCGTTGGCATCAATATCGAATGTTACCTCAATCTGAGGAACACCTCTTCTTGCAGGAGGGATACCATCAAGACGGAACTGTCCAAGAGACTTGTTATCTCTTGCAAACTGACGCTCACCCTGTACAATATTTATATCAACTGCCGTCTGATTATCTGCCGCTGTAGAGAATACCTGACTTTTCTTTGTAGGAATTGTTGTATTTCTCTCAATAAGCCTTGTAGCAACACCGCCCATTGTCTCAATTGAAAGAGAGAGTGGAGTTACATCAAGAAGAAGAATTTCACTTGCAGTTTTATCACCTGAAAGTTTTCCACCCTGAATTGAAGCTCCAAGAGCTACACACTCATCAGGATTTAAATTCTTGCTTGGCTCTTTACCAGTAAGCTGTTTAACCTTATCCTGCACTGCAGGAATTCTTGTCGAACCTCCGACTAATAATACCTGACCAAGCTCTGACGCTGATAAACCTGCATCACTCAATGCATTCTGTACCGGAGTTGTAGTTCTCTCAACAAGATCATGTGTAAGCTCATCAAATTTAGCTCTTGTCAAGTTCATATCAAAATGTTTTGGACCTTCATTTGTAGCTGTAATAAATGGAAGGTTAATATTTGTAGTTGTAGCAGAAGATAATTCTTTTTTAGCTTTTTCTGCTGCCTCTTTAAGTCTCTGAAGTGCCATATTATCATTTGACAAATCTACACCCTCTGCCTTCTTAAACTCTGAGAGCATATAATCTGTAATTCTCTGGTCAAAATCATCACCGCCAAGCTTATTATCACCGCTTGTTGCGAGAACTTCAATAACGCCGTCACCAATCTCGATAATTGATACATCAAAAGTACCGCCGCCAAGATCATACACCATAATCTTTTGTTCTTTACCATTGTCAAGACCATAAGCTAAAGCAGCAGCTGTCGGCTCGTTAATAATTCTGTCAACCTCAAGCCCGGCAATTTTACCAGCATCTTTTGTTGCCTGTCTCTGTGCATCGTTAAAATAAGCTGGGACAGTTATAACTGCCTTAGTAACTTTTTCACCAAGATATCCTTCTGCATCTGCCTTTAATTTCTGAAGTATCATCGCCGAAATTTCCTGTGGTGAGTATTTTTTATCATCAATCGCAACTCTGTGATCTGAACCCATATGTCTCTTTATAGATGAGATTGTCTTATCTGCATTTGTAACTGCCTGTCTCTTTGCAGGCTCGCCTACAAGTCTCTCGCCAGTCTTTGAAAATGCAACAATTGACGGAGTGGTACGAACTCCTTCAGCATTTGCGATAACTGTTGGCTGTCCGCCTTCCATAACAGCAACACAAGAATTAGTTGTACCTAAGTCAATACCAATAATCTTACTCATAATTTATTCCTCCTAAAATTAATTCTTATATAAAGTAATTTTAATTAGCTACTTTTACCATACTATGTCTGATAACTGTATCCTTGTAAGTATAGCCTTTCTGAAATTCTTCCGCTATAACATTTTCCTCAAGGCTGTCATCTTCAATATGCATAACTGCATTATGAAAATCAGGATTAAAATTCTGACCTTCTGCCTCTATAACTTTTACGCCAATATCTTCAAATAATGTCATTACCTGTTTGAAAACTTTATCCATTCCATCAACAAAAGGATCCTCTCTCTGTTCATCAGTAACATCCTTAAAAGCTCTCTCAAAATTATCCACAACAGGAAGCAGCTTTTCTATTACACTTCTCGCACCATTTTCATACATATATGACTTTTCTTTATCAGTACGTTTTCTGAAGTTATCAAACTCAGCCATTGTTCTTTTTAGCTGATCTGTTAATTCTTCAATCTGCTGTGTCTTTTTATCTTTCTTTTCTTTTTTCTTTCCGAAAATCCCTTTCTTTTCTTTGCTGTCTTCTTCCTCGTCAGAACCCTCTTCACACTCGGCTTCCTCTACACTTTCTGTCTCCTCTTCTTTAATGTCTTCAGAAGCTTCTGTATCTTTTTCTTCATCTAACTGTTCATCTTGTTCCAAATGTTCATCTAATTCTTTATTTTCATTTTCCATATTTACAACAACCGCCTTTCATTCTTATGTTTTTTTATATATCAAATCCAACTGCTTCATAAGCGTTTGGAGTGTATTTACTACTTTCTCATAATCCATCCTTTTCGGTCCGATTATACCGATTGTTCCCTGAAGCCCTTCCTCCAACTCATATGTCGCAGTTACAATACTGCAGTCTTTCATATTCTGAACCGGCGCTTCATCTCCGATATAAACCTGAATAGCGCCGCTATGCGTATCTTCGACGTTTGACAGAAGCGTTGTAAGCTGGTTCTTCTCCTCTAGAGCATTAATAAGTTCACTGGCTCTCTGACTGTCTCTAAGCTCTGGATATTTGAAAATATTTGTGGCTCCGCTTGTATATATTTCCATATCATCCATCTCATTTAAAACTTCCGCGAGGGAATCAAGAACATTTGAAATAATGCCAATATGATCTCCAGCCTGTTCTTTTAACTTTGTTATAAGACCCAAGTTAATATTCTCAATCATCATACCATTAAGACTTGAATTAAGCATAATATTTAATCTTAACAGACTCTCATTATCCAGTATTTCATCTACTGATATCATTTTATTCTTAACTATATCGCCCTCTAAAACAATTACCGCCACAATCTTTTTGTCAGACATTTGAGACAATTGAATAAATTTAATACGATTTCTGCTCATCTGCGGAGTTGAAACCATTGTCGCATAATTCGTGTTGGCAGCTAAAATCTTTGCCAGCTGTTTTAATAATAATTCTGTTCTGTCCACCCTCTCAATCATCAGTTCCTTAAATTCTGTCATCTCATCATTCTGCTTTTCCATAAGACGATTTACATAAAACCTATAACCTTTATCTGTAGGAATACGCCCTGATGAAGTATGAGGCTGAACTATATAACCCATCTCCTCCAAATCAGACATCTCATTTCTAATTGTTGCAGAACTTACATTCAATGCACCATCTTTTGATATCGTTCTTGAACCGACCGGCTCACCGGATTCAAAATAATTGCGAATTATTGTCTCCAATATTTTCGTCTTCCTCTCATCTAATTCCTGCATCCAATACCACCCTTTTAGAAACTCCTTATATTATACAATTACTATATGTCTGATAATTTCTTGTTAGCACTCATTCAAGTAGAGTGCTAACATTTCATGTATCAACAATAGCACTTGAATTTTAATTTGTCAACACTATTTTTTTAAGTTTACAAATTTTTGAAAATTTTATATAATAAAACTGTTCTTTATTGTAAAAAAAGTGTATACTATTATTACAAAAATTTATATGGAGGTATTCGTTATGCACAGTTTTCAACCGATGGATTTAAGTTACTTTAACGATAATCCATTTAGATTAATTGGAAAAGACTGGATGTTAATTACAGCAGAGAAGGACAATGATGTCAATACAATGACCGCTTCATGGGGCGGAATGGGAGTAATGTGGGGTAAGGATATTGTATTGATTGCAGTTCGCGAAAGTCGTTATACAAAAGAATTTATTGATGGATCCAGCACTTTTTCTCTTAGTTTCTTTAATCCTGATGACATAAAAATAAAAGAAGCCCTTGCTTTTCTTGGCACTGTTTCCGGAAGAAATGAAAATAAAATAAAAAAAGCTAATATGAAAATCAATTACCACATTGATGAGCAAAATATTGAAACACCGTTTATTGACGAGGCAAGTATGGTTCTTATATGCCGAAAAATGTTTGCACAGAAAATTACAAAAGATAGTTTTATTGTTCCGGAAATAGATAAATGGTACAAAGATGAAGATTATCATACACTATACATAGCCGAAATTCAGACTATGCTTGCAAGATAACAAATAAAATATAATTTTATTTTTATTAATCAAATGGGCAGGTGTGATTCATGTGTATCACACCTGCCCCTGTGTAGAGTTATCTATTTCCCGATAGCCCCATTTATATTTGTTTTTGCATATGTTTACCCAATACTGCACAACACTCGGCAAAGGCAAGCTGCTGATATTGAGCATCTATCTCCTCCGCACTTTTAAGAAAATCATCTAACTTCTTGCACAATTGGACACTTTCCACATTTGTTGACTATGATACCGCTGTTGCATTTGCTGCAGTTGAGCCTGTATTTGTTGCTGGTTAAAAATATTGTATATTTGATTTTGATTGGACATTTTGCACCTCTTTCATAACAATAAAGTTCTATCTATTTAATAACTGCTT
>CATJTQ010000106.1 GCA_949743325.1 uncultured Lachnospiraceae bacterium | reverse complement strand
GTGTTGAGGACAAGCAAAAGAGATAAGAAATATCATGGTATAGGAAGTGAGAATGTAAGGCAGACGGTAGAGAAATATAATGGGAGCGTAGAATATAAATGTGATGACAATAAATTTTCTGCGGAAGTGTTTTTGCAGATGAAATAACATAAATTTGATAGTATTTATTTGTATTTTGTCAGATTGGTTAAACAAGATAGATATAAAAATAGATATCTATACTAATACCCAAAAAAGTGTTTTTCAAATGCAATATGTCAGGAAAAATCCTATTTTTTAATCTTATTATTGTGTAACCTATTAAGAAATAGGTTATAACTAGGTAAAATGAGGTTACATAGGAGGTGTAACATGGATGTAGAAAAGCTACAGACACAGTTAAAGGAACTGAGAGCCAAAATACCTAGAACCAGAAAGAATACAAAAGGAATACTGAAGGAGACAATATCCTTTGAATGCAATGTAACAGTTGGCAGAGAACTTCTTGCCCTGTCACAGGATGTAGATGACTGGGAGAAAAGAGATTGTTATTCCCAGTTGCAAGAATACCTGTATCATGGAGAAAGAACTCGTATTTGTCTGGTATATGGACTAAGACGTACTGGAAAGACGACCATGCTGCGGCAGGCAGTGGCAGATATGACGAAAGACGACCAGTTAAAATCTGCTTATATTAAAACCCGCAGGAGTGATACAATGGCGATGGTAAACCGTGACATGAAAAAGTTGTTTGATGCCGGATATAAATTTGTGTTTCTGGATGAGGTGACGCTCATGAAAGACTTTATCGATTCGGCAGCTATTTTTTCAGATGTGTTTGCTACAATGGGAATGAAGATCGTCCTTTCAGGGACAGATTCCCTTGGATTCTGGCTGGCAATAAACGAGGAACTTTATGACCGGGCAAAGCTTATTCATACCACATTTATCACATACCGGGAATACACCAGACTGCTGGGTATTGACAGTATGGATGAATTCATCTGCTATGGTGGGACACTTCGTGCTGGGGAGCTTCACTTTGAAGACCGAGAATTGAATGCAGAAGATGCCTCGTTCCGTGATGATGAAACGACAAGGCGGTATATTGATACTGCCATCTGCAAAAATATACAGCATTCGCTTGCCTGCTATGAGGACGGAAACCATTTCAGGCATTTGTATACCCTTTATGAGGCAGGGGAACTGACAAGTGCCATTAACCGTATTATTGAGGATATGAACCATCGGTTCCTTTTAAAAGTACTGACTCAGGATTTTGTGTCCCATGATTTACGGCTTTCTGCATCTAATCTAAGAAAAGAGCACAATCCGAAAAGGCGTACCAATGTACTTGATACCATTGATACGGAGGCTGTGACAAGATGTTTGATGAATATTTTGGATATCCGAAATCAGGAGGAACAATCCATTGGTATAACAGAAGCTCATATTGCAGAAATAAGGGAATATCTGGAGGCACTGGATTTAATTATCGATTGTCCGATTGAGACGGCAACAGCCGGAACTCATCCGATAGAACATATTCTGTTTACACAGCCGGGAATGCGGTATTGTCAGGCACAGGCGCTTGTCTACTCACTTTTGAAAGATGAAACATTTTTTTCGCTGAGTGAATATGAAAAGAAGATGGTAATGGAGCGTATTTTGGAAGAAGTGCGTGGACGCATGATGGAGGATATTGTGTTGTTGGAAACCATGAAAGCAGCCGGGTGCAACCATCGTGTGTTTAAGCTGCAGTTTGCAGTAGGTGAGTTTGATATGGTTGTATATGACACAGAGGAAAACTGCTGCGATATTTATGAAATCAAGCATAGTAAAAAAGTTATCCCGAATCAGTATCGTCATCTGTTGGATGAAGAAAAGTGCCAGCAGACAGAGGGCAGATTTGGGGAGATCCGAGGACGCTATGTATTGTACCGTGGCGGGGGTGTGGAGACAGAGACAGGTGTAATCTATCAAAATGTAGAGAACTATTTAAAATCACTTTCAGAGGGCGTTTTTGTAACTCAAGAGATAAATAGGTAGGGGATTATCCTTATCTGGCTTCATTATTTTGTTAACAAATATACAAAATCAGAAGATTTGCATATTATAATTAAGACCAATCAAAACATAAATGGAGAATTATATATGAAACGATGCGTTCCGTTGGAAGCCGCTGCAGAGGCTGTCTGCGATCAAAACTCTGTGCCGCCGCTAATTTTTCAGATGCCGCCTGAACAAGGAAGAAAAGTATTGGAAGAAGCTCAGGATACACCAGTATATAAATATCCTGCAGATATATCTTCGGATTGTATAAATACCGGAATGTGGGGCAGTATACCAGTCTATTTTATTGCTCCAAAGTGTCAAAAAATCAAAAATATTATATTTTATATTCACGGTGCGGGATGGGTATTCGGCAGTTTTCACACGCACGAAAAATTAGTCAGAGAGCTTTCAGCAAGAACAAATTCATTGGTTGTCTTTCCTGAATACAGCAGATCACCAGAAGTAAAATATCCAACAGCGATTGAACAGTGTTATTTTATTCTTTCTCATATAAAGGAAATAATCAGGTGTCGATTTTCAATGCTCGACTGTACTACACTAACTATTTCTGGAGACAGTGTTGGCGGAAATATGACAATAGATATGGCTCTTATGTCAGCGATGCGACATGGTCCAAGTATAAACAAGATGCTACTATATTATCCAGTAACGAATGCTTGTTTTGATACACAAAGTTATCATCAATTTGCAGTGGATTATTATCTGTATCGAGAAGGAATGAAATGGTTCTGGCAGCAATATACAACTTCTATAAAAGATAGAAATCAAATTACCGCTTCTCCTCTTAGAGCGAGTATAGATTGTTTGAAGGGGCTTCCTCAGACTATGATTATAAACGGTCAGGCTGATGTTTTGCGCAGCGAAGGAGAAGCCTTTGGCGAAAAGCTTCGATGTGCAGGCGTTGAGGTAACTGCTTTGAGAGTACAAGGAACAATTCATGACTTTGTAATGCTGAATGCACTGGATCAGACTAATGCTTGCCGTACTGCTATGGATGCGTCAACCGAGTGGATTAATCGGGTTAATTAAAAGGTACTGATTTATTGGGATTTTTAATGTTTTATTCTGTGAATTATATTTCCTTATAACAAAGGAAACTGAGCAGATAAGCAAAGAGAAAATTAAAGAAAAAGTACAAAAAAATGAAGGAATAAATAAACGCCAAGAACATGCAAAAACGAAGTGTTTATGTGGTTTCCCGGCGTTTTTTTATTCTTAGATAGGTTTAAAATAAGCTTGTACAAATAAAGAATAATTTAATAAATTTTAATTTCAAAGATCTGTGAGTATTGTGCAGGTATTAAATAATCTGAAAACGCTTTCATAGTTTACTGAAATTCTTATTTTCTGTTATAATGACATAATATATAATATTAGATTAACCTACAAGACAGATGATCTGAATTTAAAATAAATTTGATTTTTTATGTATTATAATTGGCTGTCTATATTTCATTATTGTTTTTTCTTTTTAACAATCGCAGATATAATTGCAATAGCAACAAGTACAAAAAAAGCGATAGTTACTACTAGTTTTATTGTATCATACATATTTGTCACCTCCTATGTAGAAATTAGATCAATTTAATTTTAACATAACTATATAGTTAATGCAAGTGGCCTGTGTTTAGCATTTTGTCAACATATGTGTAAATCAATTTGAGAAAATAAGAACAAATTAATAGTTAGAAGAAGTAATATTAAAATGGGGAATTTCAGAACAATGATTACATTACATCGCTTATTCATGTATGATAAGGTAGTTTATGTGAAAATAATGTCATTGGCACATAATTTATTGTGATTTTTGTTGATTTTTGTTATTTTAATTTAGGGGGAAACCACAGCAATGAAATTAAATTGAGAAGTTGGAGCTCAATCATAATCAAAGATTAATTTTATTGCTTTCGGTTAAATAATTTGTTCTTTGATATTATTTTATTACTTCACTGCATTCAGTTAATAATGTGACTTTTGTAATGAAGTAAATTATTCAAAAATACAACTTATCCGCAATAAGAATCATTTTAGAATTATACATTTTCCTACTTTGTCAAAGTCAAATTATTTAACCAAAAAAGACTGCCTGTCATTTAATTTATATGACAAGTAGTCTTTTAAATTGCGTTGTTATTTTGATTCAGAAACTTTTCCTGCAACAAAGTCAATAAATTCTTCTATTGTAGGAGTTGCGTTTTCGCAAGGTATATCTTTCCACGAACGTTGAATTTCAATATCGCTGTATTTTTGTGCATATAACATTGCACTGGCTATCTCATTTCTGATTTCGCTTTCGGGTACGCCTTCTTCTTTAGCAATTTTTTTTAACGTTTGTTCAATTTTCTTTCTTCTCTCTCTGTTCATAAAAATCCCCTTCTTAATATCAAATTCACATAAAAGTATACATAAAGTCTCGTAGTTTCAGTTAAGAACATATTATCAATATTGGTTTGTTTATGTCAAATAATGTTTTGATAATGTCGCAAAAAATTTGTGTATGTAATAATATGGTGAAAATTGTAAGTTAGATTATATAATAATTAAAAAATTTAAGAAAAATGTATTATTTTGTCATTTGCACCCAAACAATGTCGTTGTCACAACTATAGTTGTTATATAAAATGATTTTTGTTAAATTTACTACAGGGGGAGAGATAATAATTTTCTTTAACTAAATTTTAAATATGTTCCTTATAGATGGTAATACATATGTTTTGTTGTAAGTTATAGTTGCTGTGTTGGGGGATACGGTGAGAGGTAATGAGTTTAGAGAGGGAGTATATTTTTAGTTTATATTAAAGAAAGAGTGTTATTTTACAGAAAAAAGGTTCTGCTTATTGCTTAGAAAGCGGTAAGTAGAACCTTTTTTATTGCGTAATATTGTTATGCTATTAATTCTTATCTATATTGATATTAAAAGAGTTTGGTATTGACTTGGTTTAATTGTTATCCGTAATTAAATCAGCATATACGAAAAAACGTTCGGTTTTACCCGGAGGACCTGAAAAAGGATAACAAGTGTACAGTGCCAGTTGTTCATAGTCGAGAGAAAAGTTGTAAGTTGTAGTATCATTCATTGACGCAACTCTTGTTGACACAACTTTATAGTTGAATTCTCCATATCCTGTTACAAACCTTATAATATCTCCAATTTGTATATTTTGAAGAGGCTTAAAATGTGATGTGTTATGTCCTGCGATAAGAATTTGGCTGCCTTCTCCCGGAAGAGCGCTTCCGGCGTACTGTCCAGGACCTTTTCTAAGTGTTGATGGATCATCACCATAATAAATAGGCTGTTCCATTCCTAATCTGTCAATGTATAATGTTCCGTAAGAATTTCCAACAGTTCGTGCAGTTTGTCGGGCAAGTGCAGCTTGCGCTTCGGCTTGGGCAAGTGCGGCGGCCTGTTGTGCTGCAGCTTGCTCTTCTAATTTTTTTTCATAAGAAATTTTAGCGTCAATTATAGCTTGTGTAAGAGCAGGTTGATTTGCTGCAGAATCTTCAGTGCTTTTTTCTACTGCCCAGGTGGCATCAGAGTAAAATTCTGTTGGATTAAATCTAAAAATAAAACATCCAATTAATACTAAAACAATGAAGGCAGAGGTGTAACATATTGCATGTGTGACAAAAGATAAGATATTTTGAAAAGTTTTTATAGTAATCACTCCTGTTAAAAGAAATTTATATATTGTTTGTGTGGAAAACATTATACATCAAAATTTTAAAAAGTCAAATGTCACATAACGTAAAATTTATTTAAGCTGCAGATGATTTAATTAATTTTGTGTGAGTAAAAAGAAAGTCTAAATAGTAAAAAGAATTGTTGAATATATTTATAAAAAATGTTATAATATCTTATAAAAAGTGCGTGTTTAATTGTATATTTTGTAATATACATTATGTTATTAAGAAAAATCGATGTGTACTATAATTTGCCCATTTTTTAGTGTAGTGAATTTTATTGTTTTAGGAGCGATATTTTTACGGAAAGGATAGTAAGGGATTACTGGAAGGGAAATTACTATGAAGACAATTTATACAAGTGGAAATGTAGACAAATTAGTATCTGATGTTACATCAAAATTAGGTGATTGTACATTTATTGTATATATTACAGATGATGGAAGGTTTTCAGAAATAAGTTCAAGGCTGCATCAAAGCATACCTAAGGCTAAGATGATTGGAACAACAGGATATATGCTGACGGATAAAAGCAAGCAGTCAGAGGGAATTATAGCTATTGGCTTTTTGGAAAGTGATGCGGATGTCTATGTAGGAACGATTCGCAAAATTGATACATGTCCTATTAAATACATTCCTGGTTTTATCTGGTCAGTTGATATGGTACATAAAAAATATAAAGATAGTATTTGTCTTGAATTTACAACAGGCCATGAGGAAAAGATGGTTTCGACAATGAAGGTGAGCCTTGAGAAGGCAGGTATGAGGTTAATTGGAGCTTCAGCAGGAAATACATCTGAGGATCAGAAGAAGAAAGTTGCCTGTAACGGTAAAGTTCTTAACGATGCTACAGTTTATGCGGTAATTGGAAGTAAGATTGGTAAGATAGAAATAGTTAAAGAGAATTTATTCCATACAAGAAAGAAGAGTCATATAGTTACTAAAGTATCTGATGATGGAAGAACAATATTAGAGATTGATAACCGCAAAGCTATGGATGTTTATGAGGAAGAAAATAACTATACTGACACAACAGTAGAAAAAGGAATATATAGAAATCCTCTTTGCCGTGTTGTAGGATTGCAGCATTATATTACTGCTATATACTCATTTAATAAATCAAATAGAAGTATAAGCGTCTATAAAAATATCCATAAAAATGATTTGATTAGTTTTACGGATTTAGATGAAGATTTTAAAGGATTTATAAAAAGGAATCTTGAAGACATAAAAAAGAATAAAGTAGAAGGAATAATATCTATAAATAGTATTTTAAGATATATGTTTTTTGAGGAAAATAAATTTACAGATGAATATTCTAAATTGTTTAATACTGCTGCGAATGGATGTCATTTAGGTATGATTAGCGATGGCGAACAGTATATAGAGCAACATATTAATCAGTCTATGGTTTGTGCTGTATTTACACGCAACCGCTAAGAAAGGGGAATAAATATGTTCGGATTTAAAAGAAAAAAAAATAATGAGCCGCAGATACATACAACTAAAATACATCTACGAGCTATTATGGATGCCATGGATTTTCTGGATCGTAAGCAGGATGCTATAAATGATGAGGAGACAGGAACTCTAAGAGATGTCAATGCTATTGAGCAGGCCGTAGAAGAATTGCAGAATGAATCAGATATTATATTAAACAATGTAAGTTCTTTTAATAATCAGTTTCAGGAAATTATGAATGTTAATGATAGTTTGGAGCGGGTTGCTGATCATATTGTTGAGACAAGCGGTGAGGGCAATAATAAGATGAATGATTTAATAGAAGAGATTGCTCATATAAAAGATTCAGTTAAAGATATACATACTGTTTTAAATGAATTTAATAATGCCTTTACTGAAATCGGCAATGCTACTGTTGATATTACTAATATAGCATCACAGACAAATCTTTTGGCTCTAAACGCAAGTATTGAAGCGGCAAGAGCTGGTGATGCAGGAAAAGGATTTGCAGTTGTGGCAGATGAGATCAATTCTCTTGCGTCAAGTACGAAGGGACTTGTAGAACAGATAAATGTAACAATGGCTAAAGTTACCTCAAAAGAAAATGAGCTTTTAAAATCATTTGACTCAATGAATGAACTTGTTGATAAAAATATTGAAAGAGCAGAAAATACAAGAAAGGCAATTAAGGGCTTTAATGATATTGCGATTGATGTCAAATCAAAAACAGAGAGAACAGTAACAAGTGCTCAAACTGCGAAAAATGAAGCGGAAAGCATACAGAAGGAAATTGAAAGTGAAATGAAATTATATTCAGAACTTAATGAGACTGTTTTTAATCTTAAGCATCAGTTGTCAAGAAAAAGTATTCTTTTTGAAGATATTCAGAATGTATTGGGTCAGCTGACATATGTTTGTGCCGAGTATGATGAGCAGGATATGGTAGTTAAATAAATAAAAAGTAGAAAGACTTCGCGGATTATATAAATTTTCCGTGAAGTTTTTTTGTGAGAAAATTTCGTTTAATACATTGTAACATAATGAATCTAAATAGTTTATATATAAAAAATGCGGTCATATAACCATAAAATTGTTGACAAATTATATTTATAGTATATAATATTAATAAAATACGGGGGTGGATTATTGAATAAAAAAATTGAAATACTAGAACTTACAATGTTTTTAGAGGAAGCTAAAGAATTGATATCTGCTGGAAAATATGATTTTGTGCCAAGAATGAAGAATATGAAAGCATTAGCGCGGCTAGGTTTTACGATAACTGATATAAAAGAGGAAATTATCAGTTTGGCAGTCTGTGATTATTATAAGGGACCAAAGAAGGATTTTGAGGGTAATGGAAATGTGTGGGAATTTAAGAAAGATATAGATGATATTCAGTTATATGTGAAATTAAAAATTGTACGTGAGAATGGAAATAGTTTTCTTAAATGTTTAAGTTTTCATGAAGACGATTATGGGCAAAATGGAGGCGGTAAAGATGAGAAAATATTGTAATCAGTGTGGTCGAGAAGTTGAGACAAGAATTATAAGTAAACAGGAAAAATACGAAGTGTGCGGTGAAACATTTGATGTTGATGCGCAAGTTTTGGTATGCATGGATTGTGGCGGTGAATTATTCTGTGAAGAATTAGATAATGATACTCTTTTAAAAGCTTATAACGAGTACAGAAAGAATCATAAACTTCTGCTGCCTGATGAGATTAAAAAGATAAGAGAACAGTATGGATTGAGTCAAAGAGGATTTGCAAAACTTCTAAATTGGGGAGATAAGACCATTCATAGATATGAAAACGGTTCAATTCAGGATAAAGCTCATAATAGTCTGCTCCTTTTTTTACGTGAACCGGAAAATATGAAGAAATATTTATCGGATAATGAAATTATGCTGGATGAACGTCAGAAAAACAAATTACTAGATACTATTAATTCAATTGAAAAAAATTTTGGTAAGAGTAAAGCGGATAAAGTTGCGAAAATGTTTTTTTCTGATGTTCCGTCAATACAGAATGGATATAAAGTATTTGATTATGAGAAGTTGTGTGCAGTTGTATTATTTTTTGCAAATAAAAGTGAGGAGCTGCTAAAAGTTAAGCTGTTAAAATTAATCAATTATACTGATATGATTTACTACAAAGAAAATGGTGTCTCCATTACAGGAGGAAGTTATTTGCATATGCAGTATGGACCTGTTTTACAAAATTACGATATTATTTTCGGAATGATGACTGCAGACAATATAATGCATATTGATATTGTGTTTGATAATGGATATGAAAAACACAAGGTTGTTTCTGATCATGAATTTCCGAAGGGAGTTCTTACTAAGGCTGAAATAGATGTTTTAGAGCGTATTTATAATAAATTTTCAGATTTTGGATCTGCTGAAATTTCAAATTATTCACATAATGAAAAAGGATATAGCTCAACAAAGCATGGAGAGATTATTCCATATTCTTATGCCAAAGAAATACAGCTGGATTAGCATTCAGTAATTAGGCTGTTAATGCGGAAGTTATTTAAGGCGTTTTGAATACTAAAATATCAGAAAATAATCATAATTATCAGATACCTCGTAGTTCTGTTTTATATAAAGCGTAAATTATTTTCTTAATACTGCGGGGTATTACTTATATAATTTTGTTGCCGAAAATTTAAAATAAAAAATTAGTGTAAAAAAAAATAAATTGTGCTATACTGTTTAATAAGTGTTTTACATATATGTTTGAAAGGATGATTATAATGACAAAAATTGATATTATTTCCGGATTTTTAGGAGCCGGAAAGACAACACTAATAAAGAAGTTATTACAAGATGCTTTTCAGGGAGAAAAGGTAGTACTTATAGAGAATGAATTTGGTGAGATAGGTATAGATGGTGGATTTTTAAAAGATGCCGGAATAGAAGTTACGGAGATGAATTCAGGCTGTATTTGCTGTTCATTAGTCGGCGATTTTGCAACTGCTCTTAAGGAAGTACTTGATAAATATGAGCCGGACAGAATATTAATTGAACCTTCGGGAGTAGGTAAATTGTCGGATGTAATCAACGCTGTTGCCTCTATAGAATCTGATAAAATGATAATTAACAGTTTTACTGCAGTTGTTGATGGAATAAAAACTAAAATGTATATGAAAAACTTCGGTGAATTCTATAATAATCAGATAGAACATGCTAAGACAATTGTTATAAGCAGGAGTCAAAAGCTTACAGATGAGAAGCTTGAAGCATGTGTTTCAATGCTGCGTGAACATAATGATAATGCGGCAATAATAACAACGCCATGGGATGATATAGATGGTAAACAGATTTTGTCGGCAATGGAGCAGAAAACTAATTTCGAAGAAGAATTGCTTGATGAAGCTAAAAAGCACCTTCATAAACACGAACATCATCATGAACATGATGGGGAGTGTTGCGGACATCATGGACATGAACATGACGGGGAGTGCTGCGGACACCATCATGAACATGAACACGACGGAGAGTGCTGCGGACATCATGGACATGAACACGACGGGGAGTGCTGCGGTCACCATCATGGACATGAACATGACGGGGAGTGCTGCGGACATCATCATGAACATGAACATGATGGAGAGTGCTGCGGACATCATCATGAACATGAACACAATGGAGAGTGCTGCGGACACCATGATCATCATGCAGATGAAGTGTTTACAAGCTGGGGAGTGGAGACCCCGCACAAATACAATAAGAAGCAGATTGAAAGTATACTTACAGAATTTTCAAAATCAGACCAATATGGTGTTATTATTCGTGCAAAGGGCATGGTTGCTGGTGAGGATGGAGAATGGATTTACTTTGATTTTGTACCAGGTGAATATGAAGTTAGGACAGGTGCTCCAGAGTATACAGGACGTTTGTGTGTAATTGGGACTAACCTTAATGAAGAGGAAATTAATAGATTATTTCATATTGAATGACAATAGTTGATAAGCTTTGTTGTTTGGAAGTTAATAGCAGGAGGAATTTTACGTGGAAATATTGGTATTTGTTTTTTCAGGATTTTTGGAGAGTGGAAAGACCAATTTTATAAATGAGACGTTACGGGATCCTAATTTTTCAACAGGGGAGAAAACACTTCTAATTGCATGTGAAGAGGGTATTGAGGAGTATGATACTAAAGAATTAGAAAAATATAATACTTTTCTTGTTACAGTTGAAGAACAGGAAGAGCTCACACCTGATTTTTTAAAAAAAGTAAATTCAGAATATCGTCCTAAGAGAGTTTTAATTGAATATAATGGAATGTGGCAGTTGGATTATCTTATGGAGATGCCTCTTCCTAGAAAGTGGGTAATAGCCCAGCAGATTACAACTGTAGATATGAATACTTGCCGTATGTATATTAATAACATGAAAGGTATGCTTACAGATAAATTCATGTATGCCGATCTTGTTATATTTAACCGATGTGATGCTGATGTGGATAAGGCTTCATTTAGAAGAATCGTTAAGGCAATGAACCGAAGAAGTGAAGTTGTATTTGAAGATAAAGCAGGAAATATGCTTCCTATGGGTGATGAGGATTTGCCGTTTGATATAAATGCTGATATTATTAAAATTGAAGATGAAGATTTTGGCATTTGGTATTTAGATGCAATGGAAAATACAGATAAGTATGTTGGAAAGACAGTACAGTTTTTAGGTATTGTCTATAAAGATAAGAAGCTTACAAAGGGTATGTTTGCTGCAGGACGTTTTGCAATGACTTGTTGTGCTGATGATATTGCTTATATAGGTGTTATGTGCAGAAGTGATTCTGATGACAAATTGGAGTTGCGCCAGTGGATAACAGTAACTGCAAAAGTTGAGAAAGAATATGTAAAACAATACCAGGGAGAGGGACCAGTATTATACCCAATTACAATTGAACCGGCTCAAAAGCCTGAAGGTGATGACCTAGTATATTTTAATTAGAAAAAAGGTAAAAGAGAGGAATTACCAATGATAGATTATTTATTAGATGTTAATTTTAACATAATTGCACTTGTTGGAATATTAGGTGCATTTGCTATTACTTGTTTTTGCCTACATACTTTTATGGGTAAACTCCCAAAAGATTTAGGGAGAGAATTTGCTCATAATGGTAAACTTTCAGCTGGTAAGCCGAGAGGCGCCGGTTTTATATTTATACTTGTTTTTACGGCTGTTGCGCTTGTAACAGGAAAACTGAATACAGAACTTGGAATTTATTTGATTCTTGTTATTGCGGCAATGATGACAGGATTTCTTGATGATTGCTCAAGGGCTCCTTGGGGAGAATTGAAAAAAGGGCTTCTTGATTTTGTTATTGCGGTTATGCTTGCAGTAACATATCTTAATTTCAATTCAAGTGACATTTATCTTGTTTCAATTGATAAGGTTATTCATTTAAATCAGGTTGTTTTTGGTATACTTGCTGTAGTATTAATTTGGGTATCAATAAATGTTACTAATTGTGCTGATGGTGTAGACGGATTATCTGGAAGTCTTACAATAGTAACTTTAATATCGGTGTACATTATAGACTGTTTTATCAATAATGACAGTGCATTTTCATATTTAATACTGTTATTTGTAATATGTATTTTAGGTTATCTATGGTATAATGCGACTCCAAGTGTTCTGATGATGGGAGACGCCGGTTCAAGAGCTATGGGTCTGTTTATAAGTATTGCAATACTAAAAACAGGCTGTCCGCTTCTATATATTCCGCTTGCTTTAGTGTTGATATTAGATGGCGGTTTAGGACTATTAAAAGTATCTCTGCTCAGATTTTTAAAGATACACATTATGAAAAATGTTAGACTTCCTTTTCATGATCATGTCAGAAAGGTGTGGAACTGGTCTAATACTCAATGTGTGTTTAGGTTTGTAATAATACAGGTGGTTATATGTCTTGCAGTGATATATATGTTTATAATTAGAAGTAATATTATTTTTTAATAGACTCGTTTTAAATAATATTGTTCATAAAATGATAAATTAATAATTAACAAAGCTAAAGATTTTCGCTTTAATTAATGGAGGCGTAAATGTTAAAGAAAATATTGTCATTGGATAAGTGTGCCGCATGTAGAAATTGCTGTGTTTTTCATGAGGAGAGCCGCTGGGAGACGCCGATTGTTTCGAAGGAAAAGGCAATAGCAATAAAAAAGGCGTTAAAAAGAGAAGATTGTGTACAGCCATTTGAGAAAAGTTTTGTTCTCTCATCAGTAAAGAGGGAAATAGAACTTAATGAAGGCATGGAATTGTATAAATGTGCAGCGCTTGACGAAGAACATGGGTGTATGCTGTCATCAGAGGAGAAACCTTTTGATTGTAGCTTGTGGCCTGTTCGTGTAATGAAAAAAAATAACAAAGTTTTTATTATGCTGGCAGAGGGATGCCATACTGTTGATAACACATTTGTTGAAAAAGTAAATAAATTATTACTGGAAGGATTAAAGGAACGGATTATTGAGGAAATAAATAAAAATCCTGATATTGTCAAGCCTTATTCTGATAATTATATAGAGCTTTGTGACATAACAGGTGAACTCTAAATCCGTAATTGAGGTTGGTATTTTGGAAAATTCGATAAGTTTTTTTGAAAAAGATGATTATGAAAAAGTAAAGAGACTTCTGGCTGAAAAAGACAGTAAAGCATGTGAAGACTGCCTGCTTGGTCTTTTTGTATGGAAAGAAAGATATGGACTTGAACTTTTGGAGAAAGCGGGAGGTTATATTCTGCATTCAAAGTTAGACGACAGCTTTCTGTTTCCTATGCCAATTGATAAATCTGTCAATATTCTAAAGGAGTGTTTAAATACAAATAAATCAGTTATTATCCGCAGAGTTACTGAAAGTCAGAGAAAAATTATTGACGATAATTTTCCTGAGTATTTTAGATTTGAAGAAGATGAGGGAAGCTTTGATTATTTGTATGATGTTGAGGCGCTTGCGGAGTTAAGAGGAAAGAAATTATCAAAGAAAAGAAACCATATCAACTCTTTTCTAACTTCTTATGATAATTGGTTAGTTGAACCTATTACAAGTAAAAATGTTGAGGAATGTATTGATTTTGCTAAAGATTGGTATATTGCCAAAGAGAGTAAGGTAGAAGAAGGTATTTCAAGTCTGCAATATGAAAGAGAGTCAATGTTAAGCGTATTAGAAAGATTTAGTAATTTAGAAGCTGACGGAATTCTATTGCGTATTGAGGGCAAATGTCTTGCCTTTACTGTTGGTCAATGTATTAGCACTCATACATATGATGTTGTCTTTGAAAAGGCTGATGAACAGATAAGAGGTGCCTATAATATAATTAATCGTGAATTTGTAAGGCATCTGCGAAGAAAATATCCTAAATTAAAATATATTAACCGCGAAAATGATTTGAATTTGCCAGGGCTTAGGAAAGCGAAGAATTCTTATATGCCATGTGAGTTGTTAAAAAAATATAATGCCTATTCAGTTCAATAAAGCGGTAAAAAATATTCGTGCTAAAAATATAGAAAGGTAAAATAATATGTTTTCTATTTACAATACTTTAACAAGAAAAAATGAACAACTTATTTCTAATGTTCAAGGAAAAATTAATATGTACACATGTGGTCCAACGGTTTATCATTATGCGCATATTGGGAATTTAAGAAGTTACATTATGGAAGATGTGCTTGAGAAATCATTAAGATACAGTGGGATGGATGTAAAGAGAGTAATGAATATAACTGACGTAGGACATTTATCTAGTGATGCTGATACAGGTGAAGATAAAATGCTTAAGGGGGCGAAAAGAGAAAAAAAGACTGTTATGGAGATCGCACAGTTTTATACAGATGCTTTCTTCAACGATTGTAAGAAATTAAATATAAAACGTCCTGATGTTGTAGAACCTGCAACCAACTGTATTCAAGAATTTATTGAAATGATAGAAACTTTAATTAACAAAGGTTATGCTTATGAGGCGGGCGGCAATATATATTTTGATACGTCAAAGTTAGAAAATTATTATGTGCTGTCTAATCAGAAAGAGAAAGAATTGCTTGTCGGTGTTAGGGAAGATGTTGACGCAGATGAAAATAAGAGAAATTCGAGTGATTTTGTACTTTGGTTTACTAAGTCAAAGTTTGATGAACAAGAATTAAAATGGGATAGTCCATGGGGAATTGGATATCCTGGTTGGCATATTGAGTGTTCTGCAATAGGTATAAAGCATCTTGGTGAGTATATGGATATTCACTGTGGCGGTGTTGATAATATTTTTCCTCATCATACTAATGAAATTGCTCAATCAGAAAGTTTTCTTGGGCATAAGTGGTGTAATTATTGGTTTCATGTACAGCATTTAAATGATAAGAGCGGCAAGATGAGCAAATCAAAAGGGGATTTTCTTACCGTTTCATTGTTGGAGGAAAAAGGTTATAATCCGTTAGTGTACCGATTTTTCTGTTTACAGTCTCATTACCGCAAACCTTTAGAATTTTCATATGAAGTGATGGATAATGTAAAGACAGCTTATGGTAAAATCTTAAAGAAAGTGTCTGAGTTATCAGAAGAAGGAGAGATTGACAGCACTGAATATAATAACTATAGACAGAAATTTTTGGAAGCTCTTGAAAATGACTTAAATACATCAATGGCAGTAACAGTAGTATATGATATGTTGAAATCTAATGTAAATGATAGAACAAAGCTTGAACTTATCAAAAGTTTTGATGAGGTACTGTCACTTAATCTTACATCTTTAAGAGAAAGAGAAGATGAAAACATAGATAATGATCTTAAAAGTTATGTGGATGAGATGATTGCAAAGAGAGCCGAAGCAAAGAAAGCAAAAGATTTTTCAGCTGCAGATAAAATAAGAGAGGAACTGCTTTCAAAAGGAATTGTACTTAAAGATACAAGAGAAGGTACAGTGTGGAGTTTGGCAGATAATGTATAGGTCTAAAGTGCAGTAAGTCGTATAGGAGGAGACTATGGAAACAGAAAAGAAGCGAATTTTATCAGGAATTCAACCTACAGGTACATTTACTCTGGGTAACTATATAGGTGCGGTACGCAATTGGGGAAAATTACAGGATGAATTTGAATGTATATATATGGTTGCAGATTTACATGCATTGACAGTGCGTCAAGTTCCTGCTGAACTTAGAAAAAATACAAGAGAAGCTGCGGCAATGTTGTTGGCTGCAGGAATAGATCCTAAACAGAGTCTCTTATTTGTACAGAGCCATGTTCCGGCGCATACGATGCTAAATTGGATTTTATGTTGTAATGCTCAATTTGGTGAGCTTGGACGTATGACGCAGTTTAAGGATAAGAGTGCAAAACATCCAGAGAATATAAATAGCGGTTTATTTACTTATCCCTGTCTGATGGCGGCCGATATTTTAGTTTATAATGCGGATTTAGTACCAGTAGGCCAAGATCAGACACAACATCTTGAGCTGGCAAGAACTGTTGCTGGAAGATTTAACAATGCATACAGTCCTACGTTTAAATTACCTGAAGGTTATATACCTAAGGCTGGAGCTAAAATAATGAGTTTACAAGAGCCTACTAAGAAGATGAGTAAATCTGATACAAACATCAAGTCGTATATTTTACTTACAGATGACGCTGCATCTATTATGAAAAAATTCAAGAGCGCTGTTACTGACAGTGAAGGTTCAATAAGATATGATGTGGAACAGAAACCGGGAGTTTCCAATTTAATAACAATTTACAGTGTATGTACAGGAAAGACAATTGAAGAGATTGAAAAAGAATTTTCTGGTTCAGGGTATGGTGATTTTAAAGAGGCTGTAGCACAGAGTGTAATCGATGAATTGGCTCCTATACAAAATGAATACAAAAGGATTTTGGATGATAAGGATTATGTTGATTCTGTATTAAAAGAAGGTGCACAGGGAGCAGCGCGTATTGCTGACAGGCTTGTTGCAAAAGTTTATAAGAAAGTAGGTCTTATGCAGATATAGTGAACTTGTGTATTATTTGCAAGGTACAAGAAATAGATAAGATGAGAATAGTATTATAATTTAATAAAAATAAGGGAGATGTCGAATGGAAAGTTTTAATTTTTACTCACCTACATACTTTGACTTTGGAAAAGGAACTGAGAGTAATGCAGGGCAGCTTGTAAGACAGTTTGGCGGATCTAAAGTTCTGTTGCATTACGGCGGAGGGTCTATTAAGAAAAATGGTGCGTATGACGCTGTTGTTGCTTCATTAAATGAGTCGAAAATACCATTTGTAGAACTTGGCGGAGTATATCCAAATCCTAAGAGTGGACTTGTGTATGAGGGTATTGAGACGTGCAGAAGGGAAGGGATTGACTTTATTCTTGCCGTGGGAGGAGGAAGTACAATAGATTCTTCAAAGGCTATTGCGCTTGGTGTACCTTATGACGGTGATTTTTGGGACTTTTTTGGATCAGGGAAAATTGTGGAGAAGGCTTTGCCAATTGGTACTGTTCTTACGATTGCAGCGGCTGGAAGCGAGGGAAGTCCCAATGTTGTTATAACAAATGAAAGTAATCTGATGAAATGGTCTGCAAAAGGTGACGTGTTAAGACCAAAGTTTTCAATTTTAAACCCTGAATTTACAGTAACACTTCCGATTTATCAGACAGCCAGCGGAATTACCGATATTTTTGTACATATTTGTGAGAGATATTTTACTAACACTGAAAATGTTGAGATTACAGACCGTTTTTGTGAGGCTGTTATGCTTACTTTAATTAATGAGTCCCCAAAGCTTTTAAGAGATCCAAGAGATTATGAGGCAAGAGCAAATATAATGTGGGCAGGAATGACGGCGCATAACAATATATGCGGTGTCGGAAGAGAGCAGGACTGGGGCTCTCATGCACTAGAGCATGAAATATCTGCATTATATGATTGTCCTCATGGAGCAGGGCTTGCAGTTATATGTCCTGCGTGGATGGAATATGTTATGGAACATAATATAAATCGTTTTGCTCAGTTTGCGGTAAGGGTTTTTGGATGCAGCATGAATTTTGAGAACCCTAAAGAGACTGCATTTGAAGGAATCAGACGTTTTAGAAATTTCCTTGTATCTATAGGTATGCCGCAGCATTTAAGTGAGTTTGGCGTAAAAGAAAGTGAAATTCCTAAAATTGTTGAGCATTTTCTTGCAGGAAATGATAACAAAACAGTAGGTGAATTTGTTAAACTTGGAAAAGAAGAGGCAGGAAATATTTATCAAAGCTGTCTGTAAATTTTTAGGTACATTGAAAAATTAATAAAAATTAATAAAATTAAATTATCTTAATTTTGTTAGATTTTATCGTGATTTTGATAATATATTCTAAAAGACAGAGTTATTTATTTTAAAATTAATACTTGACAGATTGCAAAATATATTTTATTAGTAGAATAAGAAATTAAGAAAGGAGAGAATTTCCATTTTATAAAATGGAGATGAATAACAGAACATGATTGAAAAGATTATTGAATTGACAAAAGAAAATTTAGGATTTGAGGATAAGGATATTACAGCTGATACATCCTTTAAGGAGGATCTTGGAGTAGACTCATTAGATTTATTTGAATTAGTTATGGCATTTGAAGAGGAGTTTGGGCTTGAAATTCCAAGCGAAGATTTGAATGATTTATTGACTGTTCAAGATGTGGCTGATTATTTGGCAGCACACGGGGTTGAAGATTAAACTAAAAAAAATATTAAATAATGTAATCGGAGTCATAATTGTTGCCTGCGGCAGTACTTCTGCAGTATGTGCGGTGTAGTTATGTACTCCGATTTTCAATGTGGAGGAATACCTTTTCGGTATCCTGTACCTTGCAGTACAAGGAGGAGAAAGCATGAGCAAGAAAGCATTTATATTTCCTGGTCAGGGTGCACAGTATGTTGGCATGGGAAAGCAATTTTATGAACAATATGAGGATAGCAGAGAGTTTTTTGATAAGGCTTCGGATATACTCGGATTTGATATGAGTAAACTTTGTTTTGAAGAGAATGATGATATAAATCAGACAGAATATACTCAAGTGGCTATATTGACAGTGTGTGCAGCGATTCTTGCACAGATTAATAAGACAGATGTAAAACCGGATGTATGTGCTGGTCTTAGCCTTGGAGAATATGTTGCGTTATATGAAAGTCAGGTTTTAAGTTATGAGGATGCGGTTAGACTTCTAAGGAAAAGGGGTATATTGATGCAGGAAGCAGTTCCTGACGGAAAAGGAAGTATGAGCGCAGTTATTGGAATGGATGCAGATAAGATAGATGAGATTTGTGCTGGTGTTGAAGGAATTGTGTCTGTAGCCAATTATAATTGTCCGGGACAGATAGTTATTACCGGTGAAAAAGAAGCGGTAGAAAAGGCCTCAGAAGAGCTTAAAGAGGCTGGCGCAAGAAGAGTGATACCGCTGAAGGTAAGCGGACCGTTTCACTCACAGATGCTTTGCAGCGCTGGTGAGGAGCTTAAAGAGGTATTAGATACTGTTGTTATAAAGAAACCAGAAATTCCATATGTGGCAAATGTAAATGCATCATATGTAGAGGATGACTTAAATATAGCCTCGCTGCTGACAGAACAAATTTCTTCTCCGGTTAAATTTATGCAGAGTGTTGAGAAAATGATTGAAGAAGGTGTGGACACATTTATAGAGATTGGTCCAGGTAAGACTTTATCGTCTTTTGTAAAAAAAATTAATAAGGATGTTAAAGTAATAAATATTGAAAATCCGCAAGATTTAAGTAAATTATCGGAGGTGTAATTGTGTTGAATAATACTTTTTTGGAAGGAAAGACTGCACTTATTACAGGTGGTGCAAAAGGTATCGGAGGAAAAATAACAGAGACTTTTGCACAGTATGGAGCAGCAGTTGCAATTAATTATTCAGGTTCTGAGGACGCTGCAAGAGAACTTGCAGATAAAATTAATGCAGCGGGAGGAAAAGCAGTAATATATAAATGTAACGTAGCCGACTTTAACGCTGTAAAAGAAATGATTGACAATGTTATTAAGGATTTTGGAAAACTTGATATTCTTGTAAATAATGCTGGTATTACAAAAGATAACTTAATGCTTCGTATGGGTGAAGATGATTTTGATAGGGTTATAGACGTAAACTTAAAGGGTTGTTTTAATTGTATGAAACATGTTACAAGAAGTATGTTAAAGCAAAAATATGGTAAAATTATAAATATATCTTCTGTAGTCGGAGTTCATGGGAATGCGGGGCAAGTTAATTATTCAGCATCGAAAGCAGGAATTATTGGAATGACAAAATCAATGGCAAAAGAGGTTGGAGTAAAGGGGATTTGTGTAAATGCTATTGCTCCAGGTTTTATTGAGACAGATATGACAGAAGTGCTCTCAGAAGATGTTAAGTCGGCTATAAGACAGAGTATACCAATGGGTAAAATGGGTACTGTAGACGATATTGCACAGACCGCTGCATTTTTAGCTTCCTCATCTGCCGATTATATTACAGGACAAGTTATCGGTGTTGATGGTGGAATGGGCATGTAGTAAAATGGAAAGGAATGACGGATAATGGGAGATATAAATTCAGAAAATAACGGCGGATTTTCTTTTGATGAAATTTTACAGTTGATAGATAAAGTATCTAATTCTAAGCTGGATGAGTTTAGATTAACAACGGATAGAGTTAAAATTGATTTAAAGAAAAACAAGCAGAAAATTATAGAAACTGTATCAACTTCAGTTCCTGCTATTGCTGTAAGCAATACAATAGAGAATAAGCAGGAAACGGGTGACACAGCATTTTCACAGGATGCAGATGATATTTATACAGTTAAGTCGCCTATAGTCGGCACATTTTATGCGTCTAAGGAAGAGGGCGGTGAGCCATTAGTAAAAGTTGGTGATAAAGTAAAGAAAGATAGTATTGTCGCTATTATAGAGGCAATGAAACTTATGAATGAGATAACAGCAGGAGCGGACGGCGTAGTAGAAGAGATACTTGTTGATAACGGTGAACTGGTAGAATATGGACAGGTGCTAATGAAGATTAAATTTTAGGAGAGAGTAAAAAATGTTGAATATAGAACAAATTAAAGAAATTTTGCCTCATCGTCATCCGTTTTTGCTGGTAGACAGAATAGATGAACTTGAGGTTGGAAAAAGAGCGGTAGGAACAAAATGTGTTACATATAATGAACCGTTTTTTGCTGGCCATTTTCCTGAGGAGGCAGTTATGCCAGGAGTTCTTATAATAGAGGCTTTGGCACAGGTCGGTGCAGTAGCGATATTGGCTGATGAGAAAAACAAGGGAAAGATAGCATTTTTTGGTGGGATAAATAAAGCAAAATTTAAACAAAAAGTTGTTCCGGGAGACGTTCTCACATTGGAAGTAGAGATGACAAAAATAAAAGGACCTATCGGTGTCGGTGACGCTAAGGCATATAAGGATGGAAAGGTATGCGCGCAGGCAGAATTAACATTCGCCGTGCAGTAAGGAGGAGCCATGTTTGAGAAGATTCTTGTTGCTAACCGCGGGGAGATAGCAGTCCGTATTATCAGGTCATGCCGTGAGATGGGTATAAATACAGTCGCAATCTGTTCAGAAGCTGATAAGGATGCTCTTCATGCACAGCTTGCAGATGAAGCAATCTGTATTGGTCCATATTCGTCAAAGGACAGTTATCTTAATATGGAGCGTATACTCGCGACTGCTGTAGCTACGGGAGCAGATGCGATACACCCAGGGTTTGGTTTTTTATCTGAAAATAGTAGATTTGCCGCTCTTTGTGAAAGATGCGGAATAACATTTATAGGTCCATCTACTGAGAGTATGGAGAATATGGGCAATAAATCCAAAGCACGCAATACAATGGTAAAAGCAGGCGTTCCTGTAATTCCTGGAACTGAGGAGCCCGTTATAGATGCTTCAGAAGGAAAAGCATTTGCAGACAGTATAGGTTATCCTGTGATAATTAAAGCTGTATCAGGCGGCGGCGGAAAGGGTATGCGACTTGTTGAACAAAGTGAAGATTTTATAGAGAAATTTGAAACTGCAAAGCGAGAGTCAAAAAATGCTTTTGGTGATGACTCTATGTATATTGAAAAATATATTGGAAGTGCAAGACATATTGAATTTCAGGTACTTGCAGATAAACATGGAAATATTGTTCATTTAGGTGAAAGAGACTGTACAATTCAGAGAAGACATCAGAAGATGATTGAAGAGTCTCCGTCGGTAGTTTTAGATGACGAGTTGAGAAAAGAGATGGGTAAAGCCGCAGTTAAAGCTGCTAGAGCTGCTAACTACTACAGTGCTGGTACTATTGAATTTTTGTTAGACAGCTCCAATACTTTTTATTTTATGGAAATGAACACCAGAATCCAAGTTGAACATCCTGTTACTGAAATGGTTACTGGTGTAGACTTAATAAAAGAAATGATTAGAATTGCAGATGGGCAGAAGTTATCAATTAAACAATCTGGAATTAAGATGAGAGGTCATGCAATTGAATTTAGGATCAATGCTGAAAGTCCAGAGAACGGTTTTCTTCCTCGTCCGGGAAAAGTTACGGATTTGCATTTTCCGGGAGGAAATGGAATTCGTATTGATTCAGCATTATTTACAGGATATAAAATTCCTTCGTTTTATGATGCCATGATAGCAAAAGTTATTGTACATGGCAGAGATAGAAAAGAAGCTATTGACAAAATGCGGAGCGCATTAGGTGAGGTCGTTATTACTGGAGACGGATTAGAGACAAACATAGATTTCCTTTATGAACTTGTATGTAATGAAGCTTTTATAAAGAGTGATGTTGAAAAAATAAATAAGATGCTGGAAAAGATGTGCCGATGATTTAGAGGAGGCTTAAAATGTTAAAAGAAAATTTTAAGAAGACGCAAACTGCTTCAAAAGGTATTAAGAGAGTTCGGACAAGCAAGCCTGCAAAAGATAAAAACTCTGATAAGATTCATATACCGGACGGTCTGTTTAAGAAGTGCCCTAACTGCAATGAGATAGTGTTTGTTGAAGATGTTGTTGATAACAGCCATATTTGTCCTGTATGCGGTTATTATTTTAAACTTATGGCAAGAGCAAGAATTAGTATGGTAGTTGATAAAGGAAGTTTTGAAGAGTGGGATACTAATCTTTTAACAGAGGATCCGCTGTGCTTTCCGGGGTATTATAAGAAACTGGAGAAAGTTCAGTCTGTAACGGACTTGGATGAGGCTGTAATTACAGGAAAATGTACAATAAGAGGTTATGAGACGTGCATTGGCGTTATGTCATCAGATTTTCTTATGGGAAGTATGGGAAGTGTTGTTGGAGAGAAGATAACAAGACTTTTTGAGAAAGCTACAGATAAAAATCTTCCGGTAATATTATTTTGCTGTTCAGGCGGTGCACGTATGCAGGAGGGAACTATTTCACTAATGCAGATGGCTAAGACGAGTCAGGCAGTAAAAAGACACAGTGAGGCAGGTCTCTTATATATTTCTTTTTTAACAGATCCAACAACAGGCGGAGTGACAGCAAGTTTTGCAATGTTGGGTGATGTGATACTTGCTGAACCGGAAGCGCTTATTGGTTTTGCCGGTCCAAGGGTAATAGAGCAAACAATAAAACAGAAATTGCCAGAGGGATTTCAAAGGGCAGAATTTCTTGTAAAACATGGATTTGTGGATCGTATTGTTAAGAGGAAGGGTATTAGAAAAAGTTTGGCTTATTTACTTGCGTCTGCGGGGTATAATAAAAAAGGAGATGAGTAGCTATGGCAGGAAAATCACAAAAAGAATCTGTTGCAGATGAATTGTTTAATGTAGAATTTGTGGACAGGGATGAACTTACGCCATGGGATAGGGTTCTCCTTGCAAGAGATAAAGAACGTCCGTATGCGCTTGATTATATTAATGGTATTTTTGATGAATTTATGGAGCTACATGGCGACAGAGCGTTTGGAGACGACGGTGCAATTGTTGGAGGAATAGCGTCAATTGATGGTAAATATGTCACTGTTATTGGTCAACAGAAAGGCAGGTCAATTAAACAGAATATAAAGAGGAACTTTGGTATGCCTTCACCAGAAGGGTACAGAAAGGCAATACGTCTTATGAAACAGGCAGAGAAGTTCCATCGTCCGATAATTTGTTTTGTAGATACACCGGGTGCGTTTTGTGGAATGGAGGCAGAAGAGAGAGGTCAAGGACAGGCTATAGCCAACAACCTATATGAGATGTCTTCTCTTGAAACGCCTGTTTTGTCTATTGTGATAGGTGAGGGAGGCAGCGGAGGAGCATTGGCTATGGCAGTTGCCAATGAAGTGTGGATGCTGGAAAACTCAATGTATTCAGTACTTTCTCCAGAAGGCTTTGCCTCTATATTATGGAAGGATGGCGATCGTACTGCACAGGCAGCAGAGATGATGAAATGTACATCAAAAGAACTTGAGAAACTTCAGATAGTGGACAAAGTAATTGATGAGCCGAAACCCGCTGATGTAAAAGATATGGAAAGTTTAAATTTTGTGTTAAAACAAGAGATAATTAATTTTCTTAAACGATATGAGAAGATTACTCCTAAACAGGCTGCAGAGGAAAGGTATGAAAGGTTTAGGAGATTTTAAGATGTAGATTGTAAAACAATTATTATGTAAAAATTAATTCGGTAGATAATATGAGACATTTTCATATTATTTGCCGATTTTTATTAAAAAAATTTATCCTTATCTGTTATCAATTAATAAAGAGAATATATAATATGGGAAAGAATAATAAATGATAAACTATTTTGCTATAAATTAAAAAAAGTGTAAATTGTAAAAGATAAAGTTTTATGTTAAAATTAATAATTAGGGAGAAAAAATTAGAAAGCTGTGTTTTTATGAAATATGATATAACAATTATACGCTCAAATAGAAAGTCATTGGCGTTAGAAATTACTGAACCCGGCAGGCTGATTGTAAGAGCGCCTAAGAAGCTGTCAAATGCTGATGTTAATAAATTTATTATAGATAAGCAAGAGTGGATACAGAAGCATATGATTAATATTCAGCAGCGTTCAGAGACAAAAGATAATTTAGTAAATGTTACAGAGCAGGATTTAGCTGAGCTTAAATATAATGCAAAAAAGGTATTTCCTCTTATTGTTGAACGATATGCTCGTATAATGGGCGTTGATTATGGAAGGATTACAATAAGGCATCAAAAGACAAGATGGGGCAGCTGCAGCAGCAGAGGTAATTTAAATTTTAATTGTCTGTTAATGCTCGCTCCTCGGGATGTATTGGAGTATGTTGTTGTTCATGAGCTTGCTCACAGAAAGGAAATGAATCATTCATTAAATTTTTGGAAAATAGTTGAGGACGTAAAACCTGATTATAAGAGAGCAAAGAGATGGTTAAGAGAAGAAGGTATTAAATTATGCGTGGTTCACAAGTAAAAATAATTGCAGACAATATTATAGAAAATATAAATAAAGTTATAATTGGCAAGGAAGAACAAATCAGGCTTGTTGTGACAGCGCTTTTGGCAGAGGGACATGTATTGCTGGAAGATGTTCCGGGAAGCGGTAAAACAATGCTGGCAAAGACATTGGCTAAGTCTGTTCATGGGGAGTTTCGCAGGATTCAGTTTACACCTGATTTAATGCCTGCAGATATAACAGGTATGAATTATTTTAATGTAAAAGAATCTCAATTTGAATTTATAAAAGGTCCTGTTTTTACAAATATTTTATTGGCAGATGAAATAAACAGAGCTACTCCAAAAACACAATCAGGTCTGCTGGAATGTATGGAGGAAGGTCAGGTAACGATTGATGGAGTTTCATATATTATGGATTCTCCTTTTTTTGTCATAGCTACTCAGAATCCTTTAGATACACAGGGTGTATTCCCGCTTCCTGAAGCCCAGATAGACCGTTTCCTAATAAAATTAAGTTTAGGTTATGCTGATATAGATTCATCAGTAGAAATATTAAAAAGACATGTAGAGAACAATGTTTATGATAATGTTAAAGCGGTAGTTAATGAATCAGAGTTGCAAGAGGCATCAGATTTTGTAAAACAAGTTAAAGTACATGAGGATTTGTTAAGATATGTTGCGGTTATAACTGAAAAGACAAGATCTCTTGACGGAGTTTTACTGGGAATAAGTCATAGAGGAAGCATTGCTCTTGTAAAGTTTGCAAAATCTTTGGCAGCTGTTAGCGGCAGAGATTATGTAATACCAGATGATATTAAAGCAGGAGTGCTGCCAGTATTTGCACATAGGCTTATATTAAGGACAAATGAAAGACTGCATAAAAATGCAGCAGAAAAAATACTTGAAGAGTTGCTGGCAAATATGCCTGTACCTACAGAATATGAAAGACTGTGATGCATATTCTGTATGTTTTTATTTTTAAAGTTTTTGAAGAGTAGTGACAATTAGTTTTCGTATCTTGTCAATATATTTTTGTTTTGGAAATTAGGCGGGGATATTTTTGGACTATGCAATAGAAATAATATATATTTTAGTCACTTATTTAATTAGGATAGCAGTTAAAATACTGCCAATAATAGTTTTATATTTACTATATATTTTTGCTAAGGTTTACGCTTTAAGCAGGTTATCATACAATAGATACTTTGATACAGATGGTGAGTTTGAGGGAGATGATGTAATTTTAGTAGAAGAGATTACAAATAATTTGTTTTTCCCTTTATTTTTTGTGGATGTACAGTCATATATAAATGACTTAATTAGGATGTATGGATTATCAGAAGACAATGATGCTACAGACAGACAAATGTTTGTAAGCAGATTCACATTGATGCCTTTTACTTCAATAAAGAGAAAGCATAAAGTGTTTTGTAGAAGACGTGGTAAATGCTTGCTGGAAACAGCAGAAATTGTATATTTTAAGAAAGTGTTTGTGTTAGACAGTGAAGCTGTTATATATATTTATCCGCGACAGCTTTCTGTTGAAACGGTTAATAGAATACAATGCAGACAGCATATGCAGGACAGCTCTAAGCTTCCGCTTTTTATAAATCCATTTGAGTTTGTAGGAGTAAGAGAATACAAGTATGGAGATCCATTTAACAGAATTAATTTTAAAGCCACGGCAAGACTGGGAAATAAGCTCTGTGTAAATCAGTATGAATATATGATCGGAAGAAGACAGATGGTATATCTTGATTTTGGACTGCCTTCCGGTTACACTGTAAAAGAATATAGTGAATATATAGAGATAGGGCTGTCATATTGTTCATATTTATTAGATAAGGCAATGAATAGCGGATACGAAATTGGTTTCGCTGCAAACTGTAAAATGTATTCTCAAAATGATTTTATCAGATATCCACTGCAGAAAGTTCTAAATATTGAATATTACAAAGAAATATTACAGAGAATGGCTTGTGCGAGACTAAGCTGCGGTTTATCATTATCATCACTGCTTAGGATGGATGTTTCAGATAAATTATCAGATACAGAAATTATAATAATGACTTTAGAGCTTGATAAAAGAGCGTTGGAAGTTATTGAAATAATGGAATTGATGGGAAACTATGTTTCTGTAATCAATATTGCAGTTTAAACAGAAAATATTATATATTATTTAGCATATAGATTTGATATTCTTAAATATAGAAAAACAATTATTGTGGTGAACTTATGGATATAAATAAAATTAAAAAGTGTTTAGTTAAAATATTAATATGTGTACCTATATTTTTGTTATCATATATCACAGGTAAAAAATACACACAGTTATATTACTATCTTGTAATGTTTTTATGTCCTATTAGTGTGATGTATGCAGTATTACAGCTGTTAAAAATATTGTATGAGTTAGATATAGTAAGAAAAGTACTTACAAAGTTTGCTCCGCATCTGGTAAATGGATTAAAGTTATTAAAAAAATTTTGGTTTGAATTTACAAATAGTGTATTAAAAGGTGCTAAATCCACTAAAATTTATAAAACTTTTCAATATCTTCACTTAAAAAAAACAGATAGAATTACAAGTTATACAGATGAGAAAATATATTTTGAAGCTTCAGGAAGAAGGTCAAGATATGCACTTATTATTAAAAGGTGGAAGAAGTGTACGGATAATTGTGATAGAGTTCGGTTTTTATATGGAAAATATATAGAGAGGAAGCGCAGAGAGGGAAAGAAATTTTTATTATCAGATACTCCTAATGAGGTTGTCAGACGGTGGGGCGAAGATTCATATAATATTTTGTTGAAAGAATATTATTACAGAGCAAGGTATAATACAGAGGAGAAAATTGAGGACTGTGTTATAGATGAACTGATGTCTAAACAGTAAAGGGCAATAAAATGAAAAATAATAGAATTTGTTTTAACAATATACTTATTATAGATGATGATGATGATTTGTCGTTAATAATATCAGATATGCTTGAGAGTTATGGGTACAGAGTTTCTATGGCAGCAAATGAAAAAACGGCGTTTGAGCTTATGGAAAAAAATACTTATCATATAATATTGCTGGATATAAATCTTCCCGATAGTTCAGGGTTTAAACTTTGTAAAGAGCTAAGAAGAGTATCTACAGTGCCAGTGATTTTTGCAAGCGCCAGAACCAGTGAGGAAGACCGTATTACTGGTTTTGATATTGGTGGAGATGATTATCTGCCTAAGCCATATTCTATGAAAGAACTGTTATCAAGAGTAAATGCTCTTATTAGGCGCACATATGGATTTAGTGACAATGAGAAGATAATTTCATTCGGTAAAATAACTGTTAATATAACGACAAGATTTGTAACTAAAGATAATAAAACAATCTCTTTGTCACTTCGGGAATTTGATTTGCTGGCATATTTATGTGAGCATATAAATACAGCAATATCAAAGGACACATTAATCTCAGAAGTTTGGGGAGTTTTTTCAATTGTAGAGACAACTACACTTGCAGTTCATATAAGGTGGCTACGTGAAAAACTTGAAGACGACCCTGCTGATCCTCGGTTTATTAAAACTGTTTATAAGGTAGGTTATATGTTGGAGGTTGCTGAATGAAAAGCAGAATAATATTATTAACAGTATTTTTTTCAGCTGTAGTTATAATTATTTCAGCAATTTTTTATTTCAGAAGTAAAGAACATAATGATGAAGGTCTTAAGTCTGAAAATATTATAGCTGTAAATGAGTTGGAACAATTGGCATTAACTGGTGATTTTAATAAATTATCAGAAAAATCAGTTGAATTACAGAATAGACTTCGCATTTCACAAGAAAATACAAATGGTAACATATTTTATTTTGTATTAAGCGCGATTTGTGTAGTGTTTTTTATAATAGTTTTTACTTATATATATTTTGCAGTGCTTCGTCCTTTTTATAAAATGAAAGAATTTGCGGAAAAAATAGCATGTGGTAATTTTGATTTGCCGCTTGACTATGAGCGGTCCAATTATTTTGGTGATTTTACGTGGGCGTTTGACAGTATGAGAAGAGAGATAACAAGAGCACGTTTATCTGAGAGGGAAGCTGTTGAAAATAATAAGACGATTATAGCTACACTCTCACACGATATAAGAACACCGATAGCCTCAATCAGGGCATATGCAGAAGGGCTTGATGCATATTTGGACAGTACTCCTGAAAAGAGAGCCAGATATTACTCAACAATAATCAAAAAGTGTGATGAGGTTTCAAAACTTACAAATGATCTGTTTTTACATTCAATTTCCGATTTGGACAAGCTGAGAATTTCTGAAGAAAAAGTAGAGCTGCGCTCATTTTTAGAAAGTGTTGTTGAGGAAATATTTGAAAATAACAATATAAATTTTAATGCTTCCAAAGAACAGATAGTTGTACTTGCGGACAGGAATAGGCTGATGCAGGTATGTGAAAATATTATAAACAATTCCAGAAAATATGCTAAGACTGCAATAGATTTGTCTGTAACAGTTAATAATGGCTTTGCACAGATAAAATTTAAAGATTATGGTAATGGTATACCTGATGAGGATATACCGTTTATATTTGATAAATTTTATCGCGGAAAAAATTGTGGCAGTGAGCAGGGTTCGGGTCTAGGATTATATATAGTGAAATATATAACAGAAAAAATGAAAGGCAGGGTTTCGCTGTGTAATATAGCGGAAGGATTTGAAATTACCATATTTCTGCCGTTGGCATAACTGTATAATTTATTGTTTTCTTAAAGATTTCTTAATATTCTTTCTGATAGAATAATAGTAACATAGAAAGGGGTATTTAAATGAAAAATATTATTCTGTCAGCAAAGAAATTATCAAAAAGTTTTGCCCATAATGGAGGGCAGATTCATATTCTTTCCCAAATTGATTTCGACTTGTATCAAAATGATTTTACTGTAATTATGGGGACATCAGGTTCAGGTAAATCCACACTCTTATATGCGTTAAGCGGGATGGACAGAGCAACAGCCGGGCAGGTGATTTATAATGACAATAATCTTGTTACTATGAATGAAAATAGTCTTGCAAAACTTAGATGCAATGATTTTGGCTTTGTATTTCAATCTATGCATTTGATTAGTAATCTGACAATATATGAAAATATCGCTGTTGCCGGTTATCTTAATAAAAACAATACTTCTAAAAGTACATGTATGAGAGCAGATGATCTTATTTCTAAGATGGGTCTTTATAGTATAAAAACGCATCTGCCGTCGCAAGTTTCAGGAGGAGAACAGCAGAGGTGTGCTATTGCAAGAGCAGTTATAAATACCCCCAAAATACTTTTTGCAGATGAGCCGACAGGGGCTCTTAACAGAAAAAATACTAATGATGTTTTAGATCTTCTTACTAATTTAAACAAGAGCGGACAGAGTATTTTAATGGTAACTCATGACATTCGCGCTGCACTTCGTTCAACAAGGCTATTATATCTAGATGATGGAAAAATTATTGGTGAGCTTGAATTGCCGGAATATAAACCGGAAGACGAAAAAAGACGTGAAGTTCAGGTGAATGCCTGGCTTAATTCTCTTGAATGGTAGGTGGGATTATGGAAATTTTAACACTATTAAAAGCGAATATTCATTATAAAAAAGGCTCTTTTAGAAGTATTATTATTTTGATGTCAATAATATCAATGGCGCTTACACTTATATTAAGTGTTCAGGATAATATAAAGGAAAGTATTATTGCGGCGCAGGAAAGAGTTAATACCGGTACAGTGCTGTGCATGATAAATAAAAACAGACTTTCAGATAAACTTTATGCGAGTATTAAAAATCATAATTTAGTAAATAGCACAAGAAAAGTTGAGACAATTGTAGCTGAAAATGTTAATTTAAACGGTAAAGATTCGTCAAATTCAGTTTTCCTGCAGGAGCTAAGAGAAGACTATAAATTGTTTAATGAAAAAGGAACTGCTTATTATGATAAGGTAAAGGAACTGAATTCGGGCGAACTTTATATATCAAAGGGTATGCAGAGTAATTACTCACTGGAGATCGGCAATACAATAACGATTAATTTCCTTGATCAAGTATACAAATTTAAAGTTTCCGGAATTATAGAGGACCCAGAGCTTGGCGCGTCAGTTATAGGTTGGAAGAATATTTTTATAAGCCACGAAGATTATTTAAAATTAAAGACACAGGATGCGCTTTATAGTCTATCAAAACCAGGGGAAAATAAGAGCGCTTTAGTAGATCAGCTCTACATATATAAGATGGATGAGTGCTACCTTACTGACGGCAGGTTTGCAAGACAGATAAATTTGGATACTGGTATTTTGGATATGTGTTATGGCACAATAACAAAGGAAACTCTTATAAATTACACCTATTTATTTCCGAAAATTATCTGTTTAATTCTCACAGTGTTTGTAGTTTTTTTAATGATTGTCGTGCTTGTTATTATGTGCCACAGCGTTTCTACTGGTATTGAGATGGAATATACTGCTATTGGCATAATGAAGTCGCTTGGATTTTCAAAGGGAAAAATAAGAATTGTTTTAGCATCTCAATATGTTTTAGCACAGATTATAGGAGCAGTTACAGGAATTTTACCGGCTATTATACTTTGCAGATTTTTATCTCAGGTATTTGTGCCTATAACGGGAATTATTCCAACAAACTCTGTCGCTGCAGGCAAATGCAGCTTTTTTATTATAGGTATGATTTTAATATCTGTTTTGTGTATGTATGTTATAACAGGAAAAATTGCCAAAGTATCTCCTGTTATAGCAATTTCAGGCGGAAACAATGAAATTTATTTTGACAGCAGGATTAAAGCGCCGGTAAGCAAAAAAATATTGCTGCCAAGTCTTGCATTTCGGCAGTTTACATCAAATAAAAGGCAGTATGCCGGAGCTATAGTCAGTGTTTCAATTCTTGCTTTTTTTATGACTACAATGATGGTTCTTGCCAATGTTATAACAGCTACATCGGCATGGGAGAGCATGGGGGTGTTGTATTCTGATATTGACTGTAAATTTATTCAAAATATTGATAGAGATGATAAAATTGTTGAAGAGATAAAAAGTATTGTAGAGGAGTATAGTGCTGTAGAAGATTACTTTTATTTGGACTCGCACATGTATTTTTCAATTAATGGTGAGCAGCTTATGGCTACAATTTACGGAGAGCCTGAACAGATTAAAGCTTTGACAAAGGGAAGAATTCCGATATATGATAATGAAATAGTTATAACGGAGATTGCTGCAGATAATATGGGACTTAATGTGGGAGACAGGGTAACAGTAGCATATGGAGATAAAAAAGCTGAATATATAATATCAGGATTAAATCAATATATGAATGATGCGGGTAAAAATTTTTCAATTTCTATGGATGCAGCAGAAAAAATATATTCAGCTAAGATATTTTGGATTGCATATACTATTGAGGATCGTTCAAAAGGAAAAGCTATTGAGGAAGCATTAAATGAAAGATACGGAGATAAAATGAATGCATTATTTACTGAAGAACTTATGGATAAGGAATATTCTATGGCAATAAAGTTTATGACATTAATTGTATATGTATTTTCAATTGTCTTTTCTGTTGTTGTTGTATATATGTTCTGCTGCAAGGCTTTTATCAGGGAGCGCAGAGACATAGGCATATTTAAAGCTTTGGGTTTTACTTCATTAAAATTGCGACTTCAGTTTGCGTTTAGATTTTCGATTGTTGCGGTGATAGGTTCAGTTATTGGAGTTGCACTTGCAGCAGTGTTTTCTGGTAAATTGTTAAGTTCAATATTGAGACTTATTGGTATTTCAAGTTTTAAAGTCATATTTAATATAAGGACATTTATGGTGCCGACAGCAGTAATATGTATATGCTTCTTTATGTTTTCATTATGGGCAACAAAGAAAATAAAAAAAGTGGAAGTAAAAGAATTAGTTGTTGAGTAGTAAGATATTAAGAGAATATATTGCTAATATATTAATTAAATGTTATTATATATAGTAAATATTGGATGGGAGGGGAGTAGGAAAAGAAAGTGCAAGAATATAATAGATAATATACATATTGTGAATTACTATTCAGGGGAAGGAGAATTTTATGAGAAAAATAAGAAAAAGAATTTTTTCTATATTAGTGTCAATTATGTTATTTGCTGCAGTTGTTGGTGAGATAACAGCTAATAATGTTTATGCTGAGATTTCTGAATTTAATCCATCTTTGCACGGCGGCATCATTGAGCATGGAAACTGTGGAGATACACAGTTAGACATTGTACAATATGATTTGTATGAGGATGGGATGTGTCATATTTATGGAGAAGGAAAAGTTGCTGACTGTTTTTTTGCAGAAAATATGGAAATAAAAGAAGTGTTTATAGATAACATGATTTCTGATATTGGGGTTGGAGTTTTGTTTATGCCTACTATTGGGGATGGTTCAGGAATAAACAATCCATTTTGGGGTTGCGGTAATCTTGAGAAGATAACTGTTTCCCAACAAAACAACGTATATGACAGCAGAGAAGGCTGCAATGCTGTTATTAAGAAAGATGGTGCTGTTTTAGTAGCCGCTTGTAAGTCATCTGTGATACCAGACGGTATAACAGTAATAGGAGACGGTGCTTTCTGTGATATAAACAGTATAAAACAAGTAGATATACCTGATAGTGTTTCTGTTATAAAAGGATATGCATTTCGGGGATGCAGCAGTTTGTGCAATGTCAATATTCCTGACAGCGTAACAAATATTGGTTCCTTTGCGTTTGCAAATTGTGGTAAGTTAAATAATATAAATATTCCATCTAATATTGAAGTTATAGATTCCCTTGCATTTGAAAAAAGTGATAATGTATTTATAGAACTGGCTAGAGATTCTATAATAAAACCAGAAAGTTTTCTGTCGACAAATATAAGTTTTAAAGTTTTAGAAAAAGATAATAATGATAATTTAGTACAAGATATAATAAATTATTATGGGGATATAGATGGTGATAATAATGTTGAGCTGGATGACGTAACCGTATGTTTGAATGTTGCACTTGGAATTTTTGTGGCGTCAGATAAACTTAAAATGTATGGTGATATTGACGGAGGTGGTATTTCTCTTTCAGATACAACAACATTTTTAAAAATGGCATTGGGAATTGAAGATATGAAAAAGACATTTGATTTTCCTGATAACTATAAAGGACAGAGGAGAATTTTTAAGAGAGGAGATGTAACTGTTCTCACCGAAATTGAAGAAGAGCAGGGTATTAAATCATTGTCAGAAGATATGTATAAAGAGACTCCTCTTTATTCAAGTAAAGATGCTCAAGTTTATAAAGTAAAAGATACAAGAGAACTGTCATTAGCACAGAAGCTTACACTGAGAAAAATGTTTGATTTATCAGAGGAAGAATTTAAAGATAGTTATTATTATAAAGCCAATGTTTTATGGAGTGAAAAATTTGGCTTTGACGGTTTGAAGATGTTATTTGATTTTTCAGGTGAGAAGAATTTGATGAAAATTGAACTTAATACAGAATTACAGTCTGAGCAGGAAAGTGAAAATACATGGTGTACAATGTATTTCAGAATAAAAAAAGATTTTATCGGTTATGAGGATATAAATGTAGATGTAATTAAAAATATTGGAGTTGTAAATTAATTTTATTGTGAAGATAAGTTACAGCAAACAATTAGATAAGTATTTACATTTTGTTTGAGTACTAGAGTTTGTTGTAATTGTCAAATGGCTATTTTTATTTGTATAGCATGTTTGATGGGGCTATCGGTTAATACCGATTTTTAGGCTCGAAATTTTAAAATACGAATCTCCCATAAAAATCGCGGTTTTTCACACCTGATCTTCTGCGGGAGATTCGTATTTTTTCTTTTTTATATGTATTTTGGGGCGCAAAAGACCCTCAATTGTATTTTTGAATACATTCTTTTTCTAAGCAGCCTTTTCTTCGGTTTTTCCTACAAATTTTTTGAATTCATCATGAAGAAATCAGAAGGTGATATATCTTGTTTTAATGAGAGCGGAATAGACGGAAAAGGAAATGATAAGGGCTGTTCAGAAAAATTGAGAGAGGCAGATTTTGTTGCAATAATTTATCGCAATAATCTTGAATATAATAAACATGTGTACATTTCTCTAAAACAGATTTATAAATATTTGAGAAAAAGATATTCTTATATAGAAACGATAATTGCTTCAATAAAAAAACAGAATGAAGAAAAAATATGTGAGTTAAGAAATAAGCATATTCTATTGCCAGAAGAATGCAAAGATTATGATAGTTATCTAAGTGAGTTGAAAAAAGCAATTGAAGAACTGTGTGGAGATAATTCTTCATGGCTAATAAACAAATGAAAACAATTTTTAATTCACACTTTAAAAATGATAATTTTGAGGAACTTTTGGAATGGTATAAGGCAGAGCTAAAGAAGAGAATTGTAAAAGTACATATATCTTTACAGTGTATGGAATTAGATTACTATTTTGAGAAAGAGGCAGTTAATTATATAACTTCATTTATACCTTCTGAGTATGCATATTCATTAAGTAAATTGCATTATTTAGAACCAAAATGGGAGAACGAAGAGTTTAACTGTGAGGAGATATTATTAGAAGAATTGAATTTTTGGAGAGAATGATTGCATTATCGAAAGAGATTCGGGCAGTTGTAGATGATAAGGCAAAATATACAGATTGGTCTACCAGAGAGGATATTAAAGCAAATCTGCAGGTAGATTTGATTATTCTTCTTGATAAATATGATTATCCGCCAGTTACAATAGATGATGTCTGTAAAGAAGTGCTGGAACAGGCGGAGAATTTTAAGAAGTATGCAAAATAGTGCGGAAATTCATATAGTTTCCAAGGCATAAGTGGATTCGCTACACATGT
>CATJTQ010000105.1 GCA_949743325.1 uncultured Lachnospiraceae bacterium | reverse complement strand
TAATATAAAAAAACGCTATAAACACCAAAGTTATGGTAATTATAGCATTTACTAGGGTTGGGCTGTATTAAACAGTCAACAGCTCGTAGGGGAATCGAACCCCTGTTTCCGCCGTGAGAGGGCGGCGTCTTAACCGCTTGACCAACGAGCCATGTCCTTCCGACTTGATATATACTACACTAATATTTGACAAAAGTCAAGGACTTTTTAAAAATTTTTTCAAAAAATGGAAAAAAACTGTTTTTTAGTTATTCTCTCCACTCTTGTGGAAGATATTCAATACTTATAGTTTTGAGTTTTCCATCTTCAAAAGCAAAAGCAATATACTCATAACGGCAGTTTTCATAATATACTCTGTATGTTCCATCTACGTTTCCATTTTCAAAAATTGGCTTTCCAATCGCATTTTTAACTTCATCTATAGAGGCTCCATATGTAACTCCTCCGATTGATATATACCATGGGCTGCCTTCCGTTACTTCAATAAAATGAATAAAACCATCTTCCTCAACATTCCCGCTCTCTGAATACAAATTGACAGTACCTATACTTGCATCTGAGTCCATAAGCACGGCACGGTACATATGATTATCTGACGTCTGTTCAAGAACTCCAAGTGAAATACTTTCTTTTAATTTTGCTATGTCAATAGGAAATACCATTTCCTCATCATTTACTTTAATAGTGGAGATAGTAGCCGGCATATCAATACAATTTACATACTCTTCTTCAATTCCAACGCTCTTTGTAGTGTCAATATTGTTTTTCTTGGAAGAATCTTTATCCTTTCCACAACCGGATATACCTGTTGCCATAACAGCAACAATAGTCATTAAAGCAATTAATTTTGTCTTTTTCATAAATAAACTCCATTTCTAAATTTTTATAATAATTTTCTTTTGTAATGAAACAAGTGGAATCAGAACATACATTTATTGCAATAGATACTTGACGCAAAACATTTACTTTAAATATAAAAAGTATAGTTAAATCTGCATTCCTGTCTTATATGAACGGTTACCAAGCTCACTTAAAATATCCTGCAGATACTTCTTATCTTTAATTGATGCCTCAAAAAGACCGATTAAATGTAAATATTCTTTCTTTGCCTCATCAAATAATTCAAAAAAAGACTTGTCAGATAATTCATTGCTAAAGGGATTTAACCAAAGCTGTTTAGCTTCATTACAGGCATCAGTACTGCCATGGCTTAAATTATTGTAAAAAAGTGGAGATGATACTCTGTAACCTAACGCTTTATCCTCAGCATAGCCGCCCCACTTTCCTTTATACCCCTTTTTATCTCTTAAAAGAGTTAGTATAATTTTCATCTCTTTTAGTATCGCAGTACATTTAAACTCAGACAGCGGCGCATCATTAAATGTTTGTGTAATGCAGTATGACAGCTGATGGCTGATAGCTTCAGTTTCTCTACGAGTTAAAGAAACTATCATAGGAGCATTATAATATACAGGTCTTTTATTATCAATTTTTTTCAAAAACTGTAAATCGATATCAGATTCAAATTCAAAATGTTTTCCTGTATAGTACATTCCCTTATCTGTTCCTACCATACTATAAATATAAGGATGGATTTTACAGTCAAGACAGTAATGAGCCATAAATCCGGCTGCATACGCAATCTGTATCTGTGTATTTGTGTCAGCAGTTTCATTTTTAAATTTACCACTCAAAGCTTTTTTTATCAAACAATGTATTAATTCACCAGTCTTTTCTTCATGAAGCCTGTTTGCATAATTATTTTTTACATTAATACAGCTCCCAAAATGGTAAAAAAACAAATCGGGACCTTGACATCCTATTGAAAATACATGCGGATGATTTCTCACTGAACGTTTAATTATAGTATCAGGCATTTCCTTATAACTGTAAAAACCGAAACGATAATGACTAAAAAATGCTGGCATAAATTAACTCCTTTAATAAAATATTTATATATATAATGCCACTTTTTTCAGCATTTATTTCTGTGGACAATAATCCAATTAAATATGCTTTAAAGATTTATATCGTGGTCTTTGACTATTTGATTTTATCACTGTTTTTATATTTTTTCAATAGCAGTCTCATTGAATGATTATTTGATTTGTGTTAATATTTAGTCAAAGATTAAATATTCTTAAAAAAGGAAGATGATGAAATGAATTCAAAAAATTCGCACAATATTTCAAAAACAATTTCTCCGCCTGTAATTATTTTGTTAATTTTATTTACGGCGGCAATTATTATTTCAGTTTTTTTATCAGTTAACTTAAAAAGAAAGACTGTAGAAATTGATGAACTGAGCAAAACAAATAAGACATATTCAGAAAAAAATACTAATCTAAATAAGATAATATCAGAACAGTCGGTATCAATTGAAGATTTAAACTCACAACTTGCGTTTTTTTCAACACCTGAAGAAGGAGCCGAAGACAGTGAAGCTTCTATACCTGCTGACAATAATACACAAAATGGAGCTGGCAGCGAATCACATCAAAACCTTTATGCTGCTTCAAAGAACAATGCTCTCAACTCATTACAAAAAAAGGCTTATCTAACATTCGATGACGGACCATCTAATTTAACTCCTGTTGTCCTTGATATATTAGACCAATATAATGCCAAAGCTACTTTTTTTGTAATAGGCACAACTAATGAAGAATACCAGCAATATTATAAGGCAATAGTTGACAGAGGACATACTCTTGCACTGCACTCTTACACGCATAATTATAATAAAATTTATGCTTCCGTAGATACATTTTTAGATGATTATCAGCAATTGTTTGATTTAGTATATGAAAAGACTGGTGTTATCCCATCACTCTTTCGTTTTCCGGGAGGAAGCAAAAACGCCTATAATAAAACTGTTCGTTCTTCGATTATGGATGAAATGGAAAACCGTGGTTTTATATTTTATGATTGGAATGTCAGCTGCGGAGACGGAAGTTCTGCTGCAACACGCGACTCAATATATCAAAAAGTAATGGATGAAGTCAAAAGTTATAAGCATCCTGTTATTTTAATGCATGACGGACAAGGTCATCAGGCAACCATTGATGCTCTACCTGATATTATGAAATCATTAAGCGAACAAGGGTATACGTTTGAATCATTAAATACAGATTTGTCTCCTGTACAGTTTCCTAGATAGTAAATAGAATTACTGAATAATTATTATTCGTTGACTTTATCGCTTTGATATGCTAAAGTATTGTTGTTTACTATTAAGAGATAGGAGAGAGACAAATGAAACTATTAATTTTACTTATTTATTTTGCTGTTTTAATCGGAATCGGCATTTACTGCCGAAAAAATGCAACTGATGTAAACGGATTTGTCTTGGGAGGTCGTTCTGTTGGGCCATGGCTTACTGCATTTGCCTATGGAACGTCATATTTTTCAGCGGTAGTGTTTGTCGGATATGCAGGACAATTTGGCTGGAAATTCGGTATTGCCTCCACATGGGCAGGTATAGGCAATGCAATAATCGGCTCACTGCTGGCATGGCTTATTTTAGGAAGACGTACAAGAATAATGTCTCAGCATCTTAACTCTGCCACAATGCCGCAGTTTTTTGGAGAGAGATTTTCAAGCAAACCGTTAAAAATATTTGCGTCAGTAATAATATTTATCTTTTTAATACCATATACAGCATCTTTGTATAATGGACTTTCAAGATTATTTGGAATGGCGTTTAATATTGACTATTCGGTTTGTATTATATTGATGGCGCTGCTCACAGCAGTTTATGTTATTATTGGCGGATATATGGCAACTGCAATAAATGATTTTATTCAAGGTATGATAATGCTTTTTGGTATTATAATAATTATTGCAGCTGTTTTACATAGCAAAGGCGGACTAATGGCGGCTTATGAAGGATTATCTAATATTACCGACCCTGCTGTAACTGAAAATACAGGAGCCTTTTCATCTTTATTAGGACCAGACCCATTAAATTTATTTTTTGTAATTATATTAACCTCACTTGGCACATGGGGACTGCCGCAGATGGTTCAGAAATTTTATGCCATTAAGGATGAGAGTTCAATAAAAAAAGGCACTATCATCTCAACAATATTCGCTTTAGTTGTTGCGGGCGGATGTTATTTTCTTGGAGGATTTGGAAGACTGTTTACAACTCCTGAGATTGTTGCAAAAGAAGGTTTTGACTCAATAATTCCAACAATGTTATCTGGCTTGGGACCAGTTCTTATATCACTTGTTGTTATTCTTGTATTATCCGCATCAATGTCAACGCTGTCATCTCTTGTTATGGCATCAAGTTCAACACTGACTATTGATTTCTTAAAAGATAACTTTGTAAAAAATATGAGTGAAAAAAAACAAGTTATATTTATGAGAGTGCTTGTTCTTGTATTTATTGCTATTTCAGCTATAATTGCACTTGTACAATATAAGAGCAACGTTACTTTTATTGCACAGCTTATGGGCATCTCTTGGGGTGCGCTCGCAGGGGCATTTTTAGCGCCATTCCTGTATTCTCTCTATTGGAAAAAAGTTTCAACAGCATCATGCTATGTTTGTTTTATCTTCAGCAGTATACTTATGATTTCAAATATGCTGTTTAGATCAAGCTTTCCGATTATTTTGCAGTCCCCTATTAACTGCGGGGCTATAGCGATGCTTGCAGGGCTTATAATAGTTCCTATTGTAAGTATTTTTACAAAAGCTCCTGAAGAAAGCCATGTTAAATACGCCTTCCAATGCTATGATAAACATTAAGGAGATTGATTTTTATCATGATTATTGACTTTCATACTCATTCTTTTCCAGAAGAGATAGCCGCCAGAACAATTCCAAAATTGGCAGAAAAAGGCAATATTAAAAATTATACTAATGGTACAAAAGAAGAGCTAAGGATGTCTATGAAAAAAGCAGACATCAACTATTCAATTATTCTTCCTATTGCCACAAAACCGACACAGACGGAAAAAATCAATTTGCTTGCGGCAAAAACAAATGAAACTAGCAAAAACACTGGTCTCATATCATTTGGCTCTGTTCATCCTGACAATGAAAATTACAGGCAGATTTTAACAGAGGCAAAAAATTCCGGCATTAAAGGAATAAAGCTGCATCCATATTATCAAAATACTCGTGCAGATGATGAGAAAATTATACGTTTAGTTGATTGTATTGAAAATCTTGGTCTGATTACAATTTTTCATGCGGGTCTCGACGTGAGTTTTGACGATGATTGTTTTGCCTCTCCTGAACAATTTTTTAATTTATATATGAAACTTAAGCCAGAGAGGCTTGTACTCGCTCATATGGGCGGCTGGCGTTTATGGGATGATGTAGAGAAGCTTTTATGCGGTCTGCCGATATATTTAGATACATCATTTACATTAGGTAAAATGAGAACCTTTTTTCCCATAAACAGCGAGCAAAGTGACCTTTTGCAGCCAATTGTCAACTGTAATCGTATATCAGATGAACAATTTATCAGAATTGTCAAAAGACATGGAGCTGATAAAATATTGTTTGGTTCTGATTCACCTTGGAGTGATCAGAGCGAAGCTTTAGAAAAACTTAATAACATTGGTCTAACTTGTGACGAACTAAGTTTAATTAAAGGGAAAAATGCGCAGAAACTGCTGAATTTAAATTAAAATAGAGAAAAAATCAAATTGAATGATAATGATATTTGTACACGATATATTGCTGTTATATATTACATTTTGCAATATATCGTGTATTATTTATTAACGAGAACAACAATCCAAAACAATTCTTGCAGCTATATCTTTGACTTAAATGCTATTTTTCATTTAAAAGATCCTGAATTTCACCCCAATCAATAACTGGAGTGTTTTGCTGTACAGAAGCAGATGTCTGTGTCTTCTTAGTTTGTAATTTAATAATATTGACAATAAGGCTTCCGATAGCTAAAACAAAGCAAATTCCTGCAACAGCAATGGCAATCATCAGATTATTCTCAACTCCTGTAAAAAAATAGCATCCAACACCAAGAATGATGCCAATTATAATGCAGACGATCGGGGTGCTGAACATATCGTTTTTTACTCCGCTGATTGCCCAAGACTGAGGTTTTTGACAATGCGGACATTTATCTTTAAATGCTTTGGAATAAATTTGTTTTTCCGTAACATTGGTATAAGTCTTCTTTACTTCTTTTACCAAATATGTATGAGCCATTTCATCTAATTTTTGCTGATTTTTATCATTTAATTCTTTGAAGTTGGTGTTTACTTCTGCCCGACCTCCTGTAATCGTTGCCTTCAAAGTTCCGCTGTCCTGCATACATTGTTCACATCTGAAAGAATATGGAACGTCAACAGTTTCTGTTTTTGTATGTTTGTAATAAGTACCCAATTTAAAAATCCTCCTGCTGTTTTTTATATACTTGTTAAAATCATATTTCATTATATCATTGTAGCTAGAAAAGTCAATTTTTTATTATTTTAATATTTTAATCTAAATTTATATAATCTAAAACTTATTCTTTAACCTCTCTATTATAAGTGATAAGAATATCAACAATATCCCCACTATAATAAGCCAGATTTTAGGCCGAAAATCAAGAGTTCGCAGTGAAAATAAATAAAAATTCCCCAGCCTACTGCCTGAACCATAATTTATTACATAATAAACAAGCGGTATCATATAGGCGATTATAGTGTTTTCAGTTAATGCTGATGTTATCATACCCAGTGAACCAAGGAATATGGCATTAGCGATTGTTCCGATAATAAGTCCTAAATAAACCTCACAGCTATGCATCTTCATATAAATTCCAAAAATACATATAAACAATATTAACAACGCTACTGCACAAAAAGTTCTTATAAAATAAACTATATTTGTACTGATATATTTAGAGAACACCAACTCAGCTATTTCATTATTTTGCTCAGGCTGAAAGATTGGGGTGAGCATAACAATACCAACAAGACAAATAAACATCTCCAATGGAACTGAAGCTGCTGCTTTATCTAAATTAGCTGTTCCAAAAATAATTGGTGTTATTATAAGCATAGCTACTGACACTGAAACAGATAGGACTGAATTATGCTTTAAATTCACCTTTGCTATGTCTAATACTGGCAAATGCTCTTTTAATTTTATTGTCTCCATTTAATTTACCCTTTCTTTTTGCTTCATAAATTATTACCGTTACAATTACAAATAATATTGACAGTCCTATAAAAAACAGTCGATTGTTAAACAGCCTAGGAAAATTATCAATAAAATCCTGCGTTCTGAAGTAAGAATTCCCCGCTGCATTATGCCTTGGAGATAAACGAAACAACGAGCACGATGCGGCTACAGATTTTATACCCAAATTTATATCCACAAACCACCACAAACCACATATTGCTATAGCAATCGGCGTATTTGTCAATTCTGTCAAACACATTCCTATCGCCGTCACAATCATTGCTGATGGCAAAATCCAGCCAAAATCATATTTTAACGGTGCTAAATAGTCTAATTTAATCCCCTGATACATGTTCCACACACTTATATTCGATATATATGAAAGAATAATTAACGGAATCATAACAGCAGTTATTATTGCTATGAAACGAACAGATACAATCCTTATTCCTGATTCTTTTCGTATATATATAAGTTCAGACATTTTCGCACTTTTATCTTTCATGCTCATAATTACCGCAATAAAAACCGGAAGTATTGAACTTACCATTACAGCCGCATAATCACTGAAAAGCCTCGCATATCCTCTGGTTATTTTATCATTATTTTTTGCAAGCTGATATCTTTGCAGCGCCTCTTCATAACTGACAGGAACACTGCCATAACTAATTAAAGCTTCCGCTGCATATTCTGAACCTCCGCCTAAAATATTATCGGCTCTCTGCATAAGCTCTTTAAATTCAGAATACGAAATATTATCTCTAACACTGAGTGATATCGTCCTTCCTCGTAAACTTTCTTTATCTTCACCCTTATCTGCTGAAATAACAAAATCACCATTTTTATTAGACTGAATATCAGTATTTATCTCCATATCAAAAGATATATCTCCATCACTTTCAGAAAAATTCTGTAGAGAATATATTTCATTTATGTCATTTCCAGTGATTTTAGAAATAATTTCAGCAATCTTCCTTTGTTCATCTTTATCAAGCTTCACATTTTTAAAAAAGCCTATCGGATAAGTCTTATAATTATTTTCCTTAAATTCAGCAAAAAGAGATTGCAATGCAGCAGGCATAATAACTTCCGGTATCTCTTCATTTTTTGTCCCATAATCTTTATTGGGCTCCGGCTTAGTTATTTTGTCTTTGCTAAAATCCAGTGCCCCCTGTGAATATAACGCAAAAACAGCAACAACGACGAAAAGAAAATATGGTACACCAATAACAATCTTTTTTAATTCCTTCCAAAACAGCATTAATACTCTCCTCCAATCCTATCAAAAGATAATGAAGACAATTTAATACCATTTTTCTTTAAGTAGAACATATAGGCATCTTCGATATTGGGTTCACAGGCTATCATATCTGAAGTTACATTTTCTGATAAAAAACGTACATACACATCTTTGCCCTGTGCATGCATACTTGTAATAAACAACTCAGTTTTTAATATAGGTAATTGTCTTCTGTCTGTTATTAAACTAAACACTTTACCAGCTGCATTTGCCAACAGTTCATCAACCGTTCCATTATATAAAACTTTTCCATTGTCCAAAATAGCAATATTTTCACATGTTGCCTCTATATCTCCGACAATATGAGTTGATAAAATTACAATCCTCTCCTCTGCTATTTCTGACAATAGATTACGAAACCTGATTCGTTCCTCTGGGTCGAGTCCTGCTGTCGGTTCATCAACAATCAAAACCTTAGGATTATTCAATAATGCCTGTGCAATTCCGAGACGTCGCTTCATACCGCCAGACAATGCATTTATCTTCTTATAGCTATATTCTATTAAATTAACTTTATTTAATAATATTTCAATTCTTTCCTTTCTCTCCTGCTTACCTAACCCTGAAAGAATAGCAAGATAATCCATTGCTTCAAGTATTTTCATTGACGGATACATAGAAAACTCCTGCGGCAGATATCCGATTATTCTACGGATTTTTTTGTCCTCTTCAATAGGAATACCGCAAATATTAACTGTACCACTTTTTTTCTGCAGCAATGTTGCAAGTGTCTTCATCAACGTTGTTTTACCTGCGCCATTCCTTCCAAGCAAGCCAAACATTCCCTGTCCAATTGTCAGATTCACATCTGTCAGTGCCTGCTTACTGCCATAAAATTTGTTTAAATTTTTTATTTCAATATAATTGTTCAACTAAAAATACTCCTCTCAACTATTTTATAAATATAGGATAATTTATAATTTTCAACTTTTTATCTACACATAAAAAACTTCCTGCCAAAACTGACAGGAAGTTTTTTCATAATATATAAAATGATTTATTATCTAAATGCTGCTGTTACATAAGCTCCGTCATTATTTTCAAGTTTTAAATAACCCCCATGTTTTTCACACAATACTTTACAAATATTAAGCCCCATTCCTAAATGTTTGTTACTTATTTCTTCGGCAGATTTATAGAAAGGCCTTGTTGCCTCAGTAAGGTCTTTTTCTGAAAATCCATTGCCATCATCTGATACAATTACACACAAATAATTATCTTTATTGTAAACTGAAACATTCACCATACTGTGTGCAAATCGAACTGCATTAGTCAATAAATTCTCATATACCTGCATAACTATAGATAAATCTGCTTCTTTTTTTTCATTGTTTATCCGAACATCATTCAAAATAAATTTCTTATTTTTACATACTGAAGCTCCCGTCTCTCTCATTTGTCTTACCATTTCATAAACATATATATCTTTTCGTTGAATTTCTATATCTTCTAAACGCTGTAAATCATTCATAGTATTAACATAATTTTCTAGCCTTGTTATATGACTTTTCATCATTTCTGCAGTTTCAGTAATTTTTTCGTTTGACATTATAGAGCTATAATTTGTAAGCATTTCACTCTGACCTTTAAGTATAGTCAGCGGTGTTCTTAAATCATGTGAAAAAGCGGCATTTAAACGTTTTCGTTCTTCGATTTGACGCCACATTTCAATATTATTGTTCCATAATTGACACCGCATCTTCTCAAAAGATAGACACAATTTTCCCAATTCGTCGTTTCTATCATATATAATTTTAAAATCAAGATTATTATTTGAAATATTTTCAGCCGCACTACTTAATATTTCTAACGGTTTCTGTATTTTTCTTCTATAAAAAAAAATGCTTGTAATTCCAATACATATAATAAATATAACCGGATAAACAGCAACACTGCAAAATTGCAAAATGTTATATATTAAATTATCAAATGGCTCAAATAATACAGTAAAATCATCTTCTGTATAATACTTTATTTTAAACTCTTCATCATTGCTGCTATTGAAATTTTTCTCTATAAATTTCTCATTATTATTAAACTCTGCCATATATCTTTCATTTATCTGATGTTGTCCAAATTTACATAATCCAGCACAAAATAATGAGATTATAAGTGACAATAATATATACAACAATATATATATTGCAAAATCCTTTTTTATAGATTTTTTGTATATTAGACTTTTTATTTTATCCATCTGTAGCCCATCCCCCAGACAGTTTCAATATATTGTTTCATATCTGCACCCTTAAATTTTATACGGATACGCCTAACATGTTCAGCCACAACAGATGAATCTCCATCACTATCATAATCCCATACCAACTCATAAATGCGTTCCTTACTGAACACCTGCCCTCTATGCTGTGATAATAATTCTATAATCTGAAATTCTTTTTTCGCAAGAGTTATTAAGTTACCATTGTAATATAGACATTTTTCTGTATAATCAATTGCCAAATTATTATCAAAACGAACCTTTGTTGACTCTCTCTTACGCCGTTCCCGCCGTATATGTGCTGATACTCTCGCTCCCAGTTCTTCCATAGAAAAGGGCTTAACTATATAGTCGTCAGCCCCAACACCAAAACCTTTAATTTTATCAGATTCTTCAACCCTGGCAGTTAAAAACAATATTGGACAACTTACAAAATCCCGAATTCTAGAACATACCTCCATACCGTCTATATCAGGCATATTGATATCAAGCAATATAATATCAGGCTGCTGACCTGCTCTTTCTACTGCCTCTAATCCATTTACAGCAGTCAGCACATCATATCCGTTAAATTCAAAATAGCTTTTTAGCATTGTAACAATATCTATTTCATCATCTGCAATAAGAATTTTATCTTTCATTGCATTTACCTCCAATGCAATATTTTACGAGCCTACTATCGTACCTCCATTTGGATGAAGTATCTGACCTGTCATATAACTAGAATCATCAGAGGCAAGAAATACATAGCATGGCGAGACTTCACATGGCTGACCTGCTCTGTCCATAGGTACATGCGACGTCTTCTTGCCAAACGTTGCAACCTCTTTTGCTGAATATGACGCTGGAATTAATGGAGTCCATATTGGCCCAGGAGCAACTCCATTTACTCTAATTCCTTTTTCTACAAGCGACAAAGCAAGTGATCTTGTTAAAGCAACGATCGCACCTTTAGTTGCACTGTAATCTATCAAATCTTTATTTCCTTCATAGGCGGTTACAGAGGTAGTATTTATAATACTGCCGCCTTTTTTCATATATCGTAAGGCAGACTGAATTAAATAGAAAAAAGAGAAAACATTATTTCTAAATGTAAATTCTAACTGTTCATATGATATATCTAAAATGCTCCGCTGAATATACTGTACTGCATGGTTATTGACTAAAATATCCAATCTCCCAAAGCATTCAATTGTTTTACTTATGCAATAACGGGCAAAATCAGGGTTTTTTAAATCTCCGCAGATAAGTATGGATTTACCGCCTAATTCTTCTACTCTTTCTGCTGTTTCTTTTGCATCTTTCCCCTCATCATAATAGACTATTACAACAGCTGCCCCTTCTTTAACAAAATCATATGTAACTGCTCTTCCTATTCCGCTGTCACCGCCAGTAATCAAAGCAACCTTATTTTCAAGTTTATAATTTGTTTTACCACACTCAGATACAGGCAACGGTTTCATTACATATTCAAATCCAGGCTGCCTGTCTTGATGCTGCGGTGGGAAAGCCTGAACACTTTTCTTATCGTTTGTAGCACAATCATATTTAAAACTTGAGTTCATAGTAAAATAATCCCTATTTATAATTGTTATATAATATGAACTATATTTAAAAATGTTAATTTAACCAATGTCTATAAGTTTATTTGGCGCTAAACACAATAAAGATTATAGCTATTATAAATATAATTAAACAAAAAAGAACTACACTCTTCATAAATCTAATATCTACCGCTATTTGATGTATATCATTATATATATTATTATTTAGTGTTAAGTGATTATTATTCGGCGAATTGTTAACTGTAATTCCTTCATTGTCAGTTCCTTCTCTCTCAGCAATAATTTGTCTTGCTACCTGAACGGCTTCTCTTGATGAAGTGGCAGAATCAATTATTTTTTGCAATTTATCTATACTATCATTTTTATGTATCTCATATAGCCTATTTAGAAATTTATTATCCATATTAATTCTCCTTCTGAAAAATTTTCTAATATCTTCAAATCATAAAATTTTAAATTATCATATTTTAAACTATTTTATAAAGTATCTTATCATGAATAACTTTCCTTTTCAATCACATATTTGTTTTACAATCTAAACATACTAAACAACATTTTATCGTCTTATTCAAAATATTCCCAAATATTTATTTTTTTCTATAGCGTAATTGTTTCTTTTCTGATAAAATAAATCAAAGACCGTGCACCATTCGCTATACATTAGAAATAGTCTTTCTATTGTTATGAATGTATGCTTTGCAACCGCTTGTCACATTGCTTGCGGGAATAAATTATAAAGGAAGGAATTGAAAATGATAGTACAACCAAAAGTCCGTGGTTTTATATGTACCACTGCACATCCAACCGGATGCAGAAAGAATATAGAAAATCAAATTATCTACACTAAAAATAAAGGAACTTTCAACGGACCAAAAAAAGTTCTGATTATAGGTTCATCTACCGGATATGGACTTGCTTCACGTGTCACTCTTGCATTTGGCTCTGGAGCTGATACACTTGGAATTATGTTTGAAAAACAAGCTTCTGAAAAAAGAACTGCAACTGCCGGTTATTATAATACTAAAGCATTTGAAGAATTCGCCACCAATGAAGGATTATATGCTAAAACAATCAATGGCGATGCTTTTTCAACTGAAATTAAGGAACAAACTATAGCAACTATCAAAGAAGATTTAGGTAAAATTGACTGTGTAATATACAGCCTAGCAGCCCCGAGACGGACTGTTTCTGACGGAACAACATACAGTTCAGTATTAAAAACTGTGGAAAATCCCTTTACAGAAAAAAATCTTAATTTGCGAAATAATGAGATTACAACAGCAACTATTGAACCTGCAACTAATGAGGAAATAACTGCTACAGTTAAAGTTATGGGTGGTGAAGACTGGATTAACTGGATTGACGTATTAACTAAAGCTGATGTCTTAAGCGATAATGCAATGACAATTGCCTACTCATATATAGGACCTGAGCTTACATATCCTGTTTACTGCAACGGCACTATAGGCAAAGCTAAAGAACATTTATATAATTCGAGCATTGAAATCAATCAAAAATACGGCAGTAAAATTAAGGCTTATATATCTGTAAATAAAGCATTAGTCACACAGGCAAGCTGCGCAATACCGATTGTTCCTCTGTATATTACAATTCTTTATAAAGTAATGAAAGAAATGGGAATACATGAAGACTGCCTTATGCAAATGAACAGACTTTTTAAAGATAAGATGTCGTCTTCTGAAATAGAAACTGATAAAGAAGGCAGAATACGCCTTGATGATTGGGAATTAAGAGAAGATGTTCAGGATAAAGTTAATGATATCTGGCAGAAAATAAATAATGATAATGTAGAACAATATATTGATTTAGAAGGATATTGGGAAGCGTTTTATCAAATGTTCGGCTTTAAAATAGAAGATGTCGATTATGACGCAGACGTTGAAATTTAGTAATTTATAATATAATTTGATTATTATAATCGTGATATTCTACCATTAATTTGTGATTTATTATAATGAAAATTCAATGATATTGGTATATAATCATATAAATATTGCAGTTCGCTCCCACAGGCAACGAGCCAAGCAGCATCGCCTGCGTGTAACTTTAATAACAGTTGCACCTATATTTAATTAAGGAGATTTTGTATGAAAAACCAATATAATAAAACTATTAGCGCCTGTTTTATTGGATATATTGTACAGGCGATTGTCAATAATTTTGTGCCTTTGCTTTTTCTGACATTTCAGAATAGCTACGGAATACCATTATCAAAAATCACTCTGCTTGTAACTTTTAATTTTGGAATTCAGCTGCTAGTTGATTTAATCTCTGTTGCGTTTGTAGATCGAATTGGTTATCGCAGTGCAATGGTATTAGCCCACCTTTTGTCAGGGACTGGTCTTATCTCCCTAACATTTATGCCCGAATTATTTACGGACCCTTTTATAGGCATTCTAATCGCAGTTACAATATATGCCTGCGGCGGAGGTCTTTTAGAAGTTTTATTAAGTCCGGTTGTTGAAGCATGTCCGTCTGATAATAAAGAAGCTGCTATGAGTATGCTTCACTCATTTTATTGCTGGGGACATGTAGGCGTAGTATTTCTATCAACTGTTTTCTTTTTTACTTTCGGCATATCTAATTGGAAAATACTAGCTGGTATTTGGGCCATAATACCGATATGTAACATGTTTGTATTTACAAAAGTACCTATTGTTTCACTTACTCCTGAAGGAAAGACAGGCATGAATCTAAAACAGCTTTTTTCCAATAAGATATTTTGGCTGCTGATTATTATGATGTTATGCTCCGGAGCCAGTGAACAGTCAGTTAGCCAGTGGGTTTCTACTTTTGCTGAACTTGGTCTGGGTATATCAAAGACCGTCGGAGATCTAGCTGGTACAATGACATTTGCCGTTTTAATGGGTATTTCCAGAGTCTTTTATGGTAAATTCGGAGCTAAAATTAACTTAAACAAATTTATGATAGGCAGCTGTGTATTATGTATTATTTCCTATCTATGTATATCGCTTATACCTATACCAATAATAAGCCTTGCAGCCTGCGCCCTGTGCGGTCTTTCTGTCGGTATTATGTGGCCCGGATCTTTTAGCAAAGCATCTGCCTCTATCCCAACCGGCGGCACTGCCATGTTTGCTCTGCTTGCGCTTGGAGGAGATTTAGGCTGTTCAGCAGGCCCAACTGTTGTAGGATTTATTTCTAATTATATGAATAATAATATAAAAGCCGGTATCTTAGTCGGCGTATTATTTCCAACTATACTTTTAATAAGCATTATATTATGTAACAAAGACGGACAAAAAAGAACTGCCTAGTTATTGTCCACTATATTTTAAAGATGTAAGTTTATAATCACTTTCATACTTTCTGCAAAGATAAGCAACACTTGAAAAACCAGTTTCCACAGGAATATTTGAAACTGGTTTTTTTGTGCTTCTTAAGAAAAAGCAGCCGGAGACAAACGATATTCAATAGATACAATTACAAATACTACTTCCATTTTTCATTATTACTGCCTGTTTCAAAACTAAATTTTGTAACATATGGATATGAATCAGCAGAAACATTATGTTTTAATTCCCAGGCTTTTTGAGGTACATATATAAGAGCTTCAAACTCTAGCTCCCAAACACCTTTCTGCTTTCCCTTTTTTACCTCTTCATAATACTCAGCTCCATTTATAAGAGCGACACATCTAGAATATAAAAAGGAATCATCACTCATATATATCAACTTTCTGACATTGATCAGCCAGCTTTTTAGTGTCTAAATTATATAACAACTCAGACATCAAATCATCAAATTTAAAAATTATTTCATCGCTCTGTTTTGAAAGATATTTTATAACAGGTTTTAATACGCTGTCATCATCTCCCTCATAGCTCCAATCACACAATTCCATTGTACTCCAAAAAAATTCAAATTTACTGCTCATATTATTAAATACACCTCCATAAAAATAAAATCAACTGTATTCAACTAGCGTAAAACAAAAAAATTTTAATATTCTTATCAATTTTATTTAAGCTTAATAATTATTTACCTCTTTTTGAATACTATAATCTGCGGATTCGAACCCCCGCATCCATACTCACACACCAGTAAATAATTATCATCAGCAGCCAGACCGTAACATCTTTTTGTCCCCTCTATTACTACTTGATTCCCTAAATAAATATTATTATCTTCAAGCAATTTTACTGACTGACCGTTTGGCAAAGTAAATTCTAAATTAATAAAATATCCATTAAGCAAATTTAAATCACTTATATGTAAATGTTTGATTCCTAGTGAGTTAAAATCATCAATCAAATCATTCTTAAAATTCAAAAAACAATCTAACTTCCCTTTTTTAATATATTCAGCTGCAATGCATCTTCCGCCAAACGGACGTCCTTCGGTTGTAATACAACCGCCGCAATCCATTTTCTTATCACACTCATCACAGCAATTTAATCCACAAATTGATAACATAAAATCCTCCTTAAATTTTCCTGAACAAACATAACATCCTGACATCATTTGCTGAATGGCATATGAATACTGTAAGTATACTATGTTATAAAATAAAATTCAATTAAAAGAACTATTGAACTTTCCCCACAAATAATATATACTTTGTAAAACAGCGAAGCTGTTTTCCCGCCCCGCAGGGGCATGTATTACGGTATGCCCTCTGGGTATACTTTGTAAAACAGCGAAGCTGTTTTCCCGCCCCTCAGGGGCATTTAACTTCTATAATATAAATTTAAATAAGGAAAATTTTTATGAATTATAATATTATAAGACTTATAGATCACCCTGAATTTAAAGAACAGGCTGCAAAATGGTTTCATGAAAAATGGAAAATTCCTTTATCTGCATACACAGACAGCATGAACGAATGTTTGTCACGAAAAAATATAATTCCTCAATGGTATATAGCACTAGAAAATAATAGAATTATCGGAGGTTTAGGCGTTATAGAAAATGATTTCCATAACCGAAAAGATCTTTCGCCTAATGTATGTGCTGTTTATACGGAAAAGGACAGACGATGCCTTGGAGTAGCCGGTTCTTTATTAAATTTTGTATGTAAAGACATGAAAGAAAATGGAATTGATACGCTATATCTTGTAACAGACCACACTTCTTTTTATGAACGTTATGGATGGGAATTTCTTTGCATGGTGCAGCCGGATAATGAACTAAAATTAACTAGAATGTATATTCATAAAACATAAAAATGATAACAAAATATATACAATTAACCAAAAGAATATAAATAATATCATTTTAAAACTCACAGCGAAATGTTTTCATCCATAATCGGCGTGTTCTTTGTTGTTAACTGTTTTTGTTTAAGTTTTATGCAAATACACGCCTATTTTTAATTCAATTACATCATTTATTATGACCTGCTGATTTTCTGTCTAAAGGAACAGTTTTTAATAGAATTTAATATAAGAAAAACAGCGGAATCATCACACCTGTATATGTGTTCATTCCACCGTTTTTCTTGTCTATGCACCCATATTCAAAGGTTCG
>CATJTQ010000104.1 GCA_949743325.1 uncultured Lachnospiraceae bacterium | reverse complement strand
TGGTGTTAGTATATAAATGTGGACAGAAAAAGTTGAACAACCTATACTATCAAATGAAAGAGCAAAGGAGATGAAGGGCATGGCGAAAAATCAAAAATCTTATACTTCAGAATTTAAACAGCAGATTGTGGATCTGTATAATACCAGAGGAACTTCGTATCCACAACTGGAACGTGAATATGGCGTAAACTGGAGTACGATTAGCGGATGGAGTATGAGGAATTCGGCAGGAAAGTGAAACAAGCCTTTGAGGATTCCAAACGCAGATATGGGGCTGTCAAACTATGCCGTGTACTCAATAGCGCAGGGACACCTTGCAGCATCAAGCGGGTCCAGAGGCATATGGCAGAGCAGGGACTGCGCTCTGTGGTAGTAAAGAAGTACAGCCACCATGCCAATCACGGCAGTATCCCAGATTATAAAGTGAATATCCTGAAACGTAATTTTGGAACAGAAAGCAAAGGAATTGAAATTATCACAATCTACTGTTCGCAGAGCACTGCAGGATTTACATAAGGCTAGGCTGGTCGAAACAGAGCAGCGTTATCGCACCAAAGGTGGAAAAAGCAGCCTGCTTTACAAAATCAGCAGGGGATAATGAAAAGATACCACCTATACCAAGGGGAAGTCGCGGTCTTTCGGTGATAGGTGGTACCTGTCATAGTGAAAGGTGAAGAAAACTTCCCACCTGAAAAAGATTACAACAGAAAAATAAAGTAACTAAGTAGAATATAATTGAATTGTAATAATAATTTTTTCTTGTCAAATACAAAATAATTGATAATTAATTTATTAACGTTTTTCAAAGTTTTGAAGCAGATTATTTTTGCTTACGCTTTTAGAATAATTATTTTCAAGATATATATTGACATATCTTTTGAATTTTGACATAATTCTTATACCGAATTACAAAATGTAGCAGAATGGAGCAAGTATATATGAGTGAGATTGTTAGGCTGACAGATCTGGAAATTAAGGTCATGAATATTTTATGGCAATATGAACAGGCATTGACGATACAGGAGATAGCAGGAAAATTAGAAAAAGAAAATATTAGTATGCCGTCTGTCAAACAATGAATTCGATATTTACTAGAAAAAAAGGTAGTTCGGGTATGTGAATCTGTACTTATCGGGACCGTTTATGCACGAACGTTCCGTGCCTGTTTTAGTCAAGAAGAGTTTTTAATGGTTCATGCAACCATATCCTGGCAATGAAGTAGAATAAGTATTCCTATAAGTCGTGAATGGTATATATGCTGTCCATGGATTATAGAAATTGGGAAAGAGAGGAAGATATGCGGATAGAAAATACATGGAATAGTAATTATCAAATGAATGCTCCAAGCAAAGCAACAAAAACAGATACGAATACAGGACAGCAGTTTGTTTCCCCAAAGGAACAGGATCAAATGGCTGAAAAATCTACAAGACAACTGAGACAAGTGTCATCGTTGTTTGGTGGAATGTCATTTGAAGAATTGATACAAAGCGGTAAAGGAAGAGTAGGACAAATACCTAAAATTACTCATATTGTACAGGCAAAAAATCCAAATGATGAAATTTATCATACAGTTTATGTTTCAGAGGATAATAAAATTATGTGCAATAGTTGTCTGGATGGCAGGGTATGGGAGCTTAACATAAGTGAAAAAGATAAAGAAAAAGTAAATGATTTTTTTAAAGATTTTATTCCTGATCCGTTGGCGCCAGAGCTTTATTTTGAGGATGATAATGATATGCGCATGGGAATGGCAACGGTCAAAGATTTTTGGGTAGAATTGTTTAAAAAGTGATAGGTTAAATAGTAATGTTTATGGGAGTTATAGCTGCTTCTGTGCCTGTTTTTGCAGATGAAGAGATGGGTACTACAAGCGAAACTATCGAATACACAAGTAATGAACTTTCAGAGGAAACACTTGAGATTTATGAGAAAATGATGTCTGACGATGAAATGCAGGAGGGGGATATATTTACCATAACTTCAAAAGAATTTATATTTTCAAAAACAATTGCTTGTAAAAAGCAGAATCTTTTTAAAGTACAGTCCGTATGTACCTGGATCAAAGGCAGTAAAATTACAAATTTAAAGTGTACCTATACCATTTTACGGACAGGGGTGACCTGTAAATGGAATGACAATTATAAGCATGCAACAGATGTACTTCATATTTTTGAACTGGACTTTTCTTATATGACAACTTCGGGAATTATTTTCTTTGGAGCGTCATTATACCCAAGCAGGACATCTTTGACGTTAGATTGCTCATTAGATTAATAAGGAAAGAGGATTGTGAATGAACAAAAAAAGAGTTTCAGTGATTCTTGCTATGTGCGTTCTTATTTTAGGATTCACAATAGGAGGAATTGTAGTAGTGGCAGGCAGCAGTCCGCAGGAATCGATCAGCCTTGACCAGCATAGTCAAAGTAAAGAGAAACAATATTCTAATTACATAGCGAATAAAGTAATGTCAGAAATCAAGAAGATTGATCAGGTTGTCGATTGTAAAATAGAGATTAAAAATGAAAAGACTCCGATGATGACTGCTAATGTCAAAGTCATAACACAAGAAAATAAAAGTGATGTTTTAGAATGTGACATAAAAGAATATATTTCAGAATCATTAGGGATATCTATGGAAAATATTACGGTCGCTTTTGAATAACAGAATAAATCAAATAGGCGTACAGATTGAAGTCTGTACGCTTATTTAATGAATGATACCAAAAAGCTTTGCTTTGTGCCATGACTTTACATAGAAATACAAACATTACTATATGTGTAGAAACTAAAAAAGAAATCAAACATGAAAGCAATCAGCGCGATTACAATTAATCAGCAATATGTATCCCCTCCGCTAATGCCAACCATGGAAGAAGTAAAAGCCGAAATGCAGGCTCATAGCCGGGAAGAGACAACAAAGCTTATAGAATTTCATGCCAGTGGACAGTATACTGGAACAGATGGAACCTGTTATCAATTGACAGCAGAATACGCAGAAGATGCAACAAAAATAGTTCCCACGGTTTTGGTTACCATAACTGACGAACATGGAACGATAAGCAGACATCACATTGATCTTACAAAGATTGACACAAGCTGTGCAACACCTGTTGAAATGTTTGCGCTGTGCAGCCATGCAGACACCAGACGAGGAATACAAGGAGTCAGTCACTATGGCATTTGATTATAAAAAGGAATACAAGGAATTTTATATGCCAAAGAATAGACCAGGTATTGTTACAGTACCGCCCATGAATTATATAGCAGTTCGGGGACAGGGGGATCCGAATAGGGAGGATGGCGAGTATAAGCAGTCTATTAGACTTTTGTATGGAATTGCTTTTACTATTAAGATGAGTAAAAAGGGTAGCCATCAGATAGAGGGATATTTTGATTATGTTGTACCTCCGCTGGAAGGTTTCTGGTGGCAGGAGGGTGTAGATGGTATCGACTATGCCCACAAAGAAAATTTCAAGTGGATCTCTGCTATTCGACTGCCTGATTTTGTAACAAAGGAAGATTTTCAATGGGCAGTTAATGAAGCTGAGGTCAAGAAGAAAACAGATTTCTCAAATGTGGAAATTATGACCTATGACGAGGGAATGTGTGTACAGTGTATGCACATTGGCTCATATGATGATGAACCAGGAACGGTTTCGCTTATGCATGAGTTCATGGAAAGAGAAGGCTATGCGCTTGATATTACAGATAAACGCCTGCATCACGAAATCTACCTTTCTGATGCGAGAAGAGTTGCGCCTGAGCGACTCAAGACCGTGATCAGGCATCCGATCAAACGGAGGTGATCGGATCATGAAAACAGTTTTGCTACATGGATTAGGTCAAACGGAGCATGATTGGGACGCCTTAATCCAACTGGCTTCTTTGAAAGAGTTCGATAGTCCGGAGTTATTTACATTGTCGGAAGGGAAACTGACTTATTCTGCTATTTTGGCAGGACTTGAGAAACGCTACGATGATGAGAAGGAACCGTTATGCATATGCGGTTTTTCTTTAGGAGCGATGCTTGCTCTTGATTATACAATACGGCATAAAAACAAGGTGTCTTCGCTGGCACTGGTCGGCGTGCAGTATAAGAGCCCTACGCTGCTTATAGATTTTCAGAATCTGATATTTCGATGTATGCCCCAAAAAGTGTTTGAGGGTATGGATATTACAAAATACGAAATGATCCAGTTGTCACGTTCGATGGGCTCGTTGGACTTTACATCTGGATTAAAGGATGTCAGTTGTCCGACTGCAATTATTTGCGGCGAAAAAGACTATGCAAATTTGAAAGCAGCCAGGCGCTTCAAAGAACTTTTGCCGCAGGCGAATCTATATATTATTCCGGGGGTGGGGCATGAAATCAATAAAACAGCGCCGGATGCAATTTCTGCCGTTCTCGGATCGCTGAGCATGGAATAGGAGCAGACAGTTTGAAGAATTTTACGAGAGCAGATTTATTATTTTCCCTATGCTGTTTAAACTGCAGATTATGTTCTATGCATCTGGATGGGCTTTGTCATTGATGCGGCGGCGGAGAGGGAAATCAGTTCTGTAAGATAGCAAGATACAGCTTGTAGCACGGGAAGGTGGAATATTGCAGCCAGTGTCAGGAATTTCCCTGTGAAAAATATGAGTATACTGATGCGTTCGATTCGTTTGTCACACATCAGAATTAGAAAAATGATTTGGAGAAGCTGCAGGAAAATGGTGTAGAAAAATATCAAGTGGAACAAAAAGAAAAAAATCGTATTTTAGAATGGCTGCTGCAGAATTGTAACGGTGGACATTGTATTGTAAAAAGTGGAAGAATGTAAAAAGGAAAACTGCCTTAAGGTGTTGGGACATGCTGACCTTTCTAGTAACACCGCAAACAAGGAAAATGGTAATGGAGAATATCTGCTTTCTGCTAAATCAGTTTATCCTCTGCAGTACATATCAAAATATCATATTTTGCTGGGTAATTCATGAACAGGCAATCATTGATGAGATTTTGTCGGAACTGGAAACTGAGAAACTAGACAATTCCAATATAAAACTGGAACAGGAGGTAGAACTGATGATACGAAGACACAGGAGGAGACAAAATGGGATATAGCTTTTTAGATCTGGCAAGGGATGTGCTGAATTATGCCAATATTCCTCTTTCAGTAGAGGAAATATGGGATATTGCAGGGAAACAAGGACTGTTAGAAAAACTGGCATCTTCTGGGAAAACACCAATTCGTACATTGTCAGCACGTATATATGTGGATATTAAAAATAATAATCATTCATGCTTCGTACAGACAAGTAAAAGACCGGCTAAGTTTTTCATTAAGGGAAAAGAAGCAGAATTAGAAGAATTTGAAAATCGACAGGAAGAAGAGAAGAAAGAACAACATAAGTTCAAAGAACGGGATCTGCATATTCTTCTATCCAGCTTTGCCAGATCGGATGAACATTTTAAGTGCATGACAAAGACAATATATCATGAAGTATCCAAACGGGTAAAAAGTGGTAAAAACAAATGGCTTCATCCCGATATTGTCGGTGTACATTTTCCGTTTGAGTCCTATACCGAAAATACGTTGAAGTTATTTGATATTTTGAAAGTGAACCCTTATAAACTGTATTCGTTTGAGATGAAGATTTCTCTGTGTCTTGGAAATTTAAGAGAGTGTTATTTTAGACAGTATCCAATTCCAGTTGGGCGCATGAGGGGTATCTTGTAGCTTTACATATTTCAGAAGAGCCTGAAATGCTGGATGAACTCAGACGTTTAAATAATGCCTTTGGTATAGGTGTTATCCGTCTGGACGCAGAACATTTTATGCAAAGTGAAATTCTGTTTTCTGCAAAAGAAAAGGAATCTTTGGACTGGGAAACGATTAACAGGCTTGTGGATGATAATCGGGATTTTAAAAATTTTCTGAAAGATCTCATGGAAGATATTAAGATTGGAAAGGTAAAGAGCCGATACGATGAAGTTTATGAGGATGAGGATTTTGCAAGGCTGAAATTCGTTGAGAAAGGTATTCTCCCGTAATATTCCATATTTAAAGTAAAGAATCAGAGGTATTGGGTTTTTAGAAAACCTATAAGTAATGGAGAGAGACTTAATGATCATACAAACAGGAATGCGCACAGATATTCCGGCATTTTATTCCAAATGGCTTATAAACAGAATAAAGGAAGGGTTTGTGCTTGTCCGAAATCCGTATAACCCGTTGCAGGTGACAAGATACCATCTTTCGCCGGATGTGGTGGATCTGATTGTGTTTTGCACAAAAAATCCGGGGCCTATGCTGCCATATATGGAGATGCTGGAGTCATACGGGCAGTATTGGTTTGTAACCATTACTCCATATGGAAAAGATATAGAACCGAATGTGCCAAAAAAAGAAAAAGTCATGGATGATTTGAAACGATTGTCAGACCTCGTTGGAGTAGAAAGCGTGGGATGGAGGTACGATCCGATTTTGGTGAATGATATTTATTCCGCAGAGCGTCATCTGGAGACATTTGAAAAGATGTCTGCGGCGCTTTGCGATTACACAAAAACATGTGTAATCAGCTTTATTGATATTTATAAGAAGGTAGAACGGAACTTCCCAAAGGCAAGAGAAGTATCAAAAAAAGACAGAATCCTTCTAGGGAAAGCGATGATCCGAATTGCGAAGAAATATGGAATGGTAGTGAAGCCCTGTGCAGAGGGAGACGAACTGGCGTATTACGGTGCGGACTGCTCTGGCTGGATGACGGTAAACACTTTTGAAACGGCGATTCATGCAAATCTTGATGTTCCGAAGAGAAAGAAAAACCAGCGAAACGGGCAGTGTGCCTGCCTGTTGGGTGTAGATATAGGGACCTACGATACCTGTGGACATTTGTGTAAATATTGTTATGCCAATTCGGATGCGCTGCTTGTGAAAGAAAATATGAGAAAACATGATCCAGCGTCTCCGTTTTTGCTGGGTGCTTCATTATCGGGAGATGTCATACATGAGGCACAGCAGAAAAGCTGGATAGATAGTCAGATACGGCTGGGGATATAGGGCTTTGGAGCAGATCTATTTGTAAGAAACTGATCCAAAGCCCGGATATATCCAGAGAAAGGCAGCATAAAATCCAGTCAGAGCTGATTTGCTCAAAGATAAAAGTTGGATTTAATATAGGAGGTATGGCTGATAGCATTCGATCCAGGATTAAAAATAGGACAAATTATAAGAAACGAAGATATTGTTGAGATATTTAAGTGTGGTAACATGAGTGAAATGGTGTTGACGTTCATTTGTTTTAATTAATTGACGTAGGCGAGTATATTTATTGTCGTAGAATCGAGCTTGTAAGTAAGCTTTACACTGAAATTTAACCAGGTGAAGATGGAAATAAAGCAAGTAAAACATAAATCCTTTGGAACTGATATCATTAATACGAATAAAGGCATATAAATTGATGTAGACTTTGATAAAGCAGGTATAAAGAAAATGGGTTATGAGTTTTGTTTCAATAATAAATTTCTTGAGTGTATTTAAGAGAGGTGGCTATGAAAACAGTAAAAGTTGTGGCTGCGGTAATCTGTGACTCTTTCTATGAGAAGAAGCAGATATTTGCTACAGCCAGAGGATATGGTGAATTTAAAGGTCAGTGGGAGTTCCCAGGCGGAAAAATAGAATCTGGTGAGACGCCACAACAGGCTCTCATCAGAGAGATAAAAGAAGAACTAGAAACAGATATAAGGGTTGGAGATTTAATATGTACCATTGAATATGATTACTCTACCTTTCACCTATCTATGGATTGTTTTTGGTGTGAAGTGATTGAAGGTGAATTGAAACTGTTGGAAGCAGAATCATCTAGTTGGCTTACAAAGGATACATTGTATGATGTTCATTGGTTGCCGGCGGACATTACCCTTGTGAAGAAGATTAAAGAACAAATGAAATAAGTTTTTCATAGTTTATTAATATTTGTTATTTTAATGATAATAATATTTATGGATTATTTTCACTCTTTTATGTAAAAAAAGAGTGCTAAATATTTATGTTTGCTTTGCGAGCTTGGCTACATAGCTGTCTTACGTTTAAGGTGTACTTTTTTCCATCTTTAATAAAATATGTTCCACATTGGCGAAACTCAAAATGAGTATTTGCAGCTATGCATTGCTTTCTTATGTCCAGCACCCAATCATAATCAAGCGGACGAGCATTTTTGTCTGATTCACCGCCAACTACGACTAATTCAACACCACTCAAATAATTTTCAAGATTGATTTTTTCAATCATAGGTTGGCAGATTATATTTTTGTGTTTAATGGGCAGTTTATTAAAAATAGATAAGCGGTAATCTGCGTTACTTTGGTTTTCAACAGTACATCCGACTGTAACATTTTCATATCCATCATGCCAATCATCAGGAATACATTCTGTAAATCTCTCAATACGTTTTGTTAAAAAGATAAAATGCAAATCAGAACGCTCTTTTATCATTTTCCAACATTCGCTACGCCATTTATCGGCTTCTTCAATCAGAAAATCAGTAGAAAAGCATAGATAAACAATTTGTCTTGACTTTATTTTGTAACTTCCGCATTTGTTTTTAGCAATGGGATAAAAAAAATTATCAGTTTTAATAATGGTGTTTGTGTCAATTCCTTTTCTTGCATCACCTTTATGTATGTAGCAGTATTTACAGCCTTCGCTGTGTCGGTGACAGCCACGCCATGGACTCCACATTGCCATATTTTCATTTCTCCTTTTTCACTTTCTTTAAATGATAATTAATCGGTTTTTTATATTATTGGGTATCATCAAACCAAGCCTAAATTTTCAATATCAGAAATCCGAATTCACTCGCATAATTTTTGTATCAATATTTCCTATAGGTCACATTTTTCAGAAGCGGCTTTTACAAAAATATAATTCATATAATTATAGTCTCTCGCTAAAGAGCATATGATTATTATAAACAAAATGACGAATAATAACAAGTTTATTTCTGTCAATACGAAATTGTATACTACCTATATCTGTCAGACTGATGGCAGATTTAGATATAATTGTACAATAACTATTTAATATCTATAGAAGCTCATTTAACTAGAATATTTTTTCGAACAAAGAGTTACCAAAAAGAGTTACCAGATTAGTTTTGCTATTTTATCAACGTATTCCGTGTTAATTGGTTTATTCAAAATACCCATAAATACTTCCTTTCTGAATGATATGGGGCTTAGCCTTCTTTAAAATTTTCCGTTTGAAAGAAAATGGTTTCAAATTAAGATTGCAATCCAACACATAAATAGTAAAGCAATATTTGTGCAATTTTCCTTTAGGTGGTTTCGGTCCTGCATAACAATGAAAGCCATATCCAATTCCTTGTATAGCACCTTGTAATGAAGATATTGATTTTCCTGATGGAATTGCTTTCATAATTTTATCTGTCGCAGGAATATTCCAAATAATCCAATGCGTAAATCCCTTTATCGGATGGCTTAAGTCCTCAAGTGTAATTATCATCGTAACTGCATTTGGAGATAAATTATGAATAATAAATTCTGGTGAAATATCTTTCCCTCTGCCTGTATTTTCAATAGGGAATTTTCCGCCATTATTTAACCCTACACATTCAAATTCAAGAATATTATATGCCATATTATGTTCCAACCTTTCTATTTTTATCTCTCAACTTCACTATTTTGAATCTAATTTCTTGGTAATTATGCTCGGCAAATTGTTAACCCCTATCAAACTTTCCTGCTTGAATTTCGGGAAGAAAAGGATGGGATTACTTAACTTAAAGATAATATATACAGCCTGCTTATACATTGCTTGCACATTTTCTCAGATGAATACCATATTTTGATGTTTTTCCAAAATTTATTAATTTACCTTTTCTTGAGAATAATAAAAAAGGAACCTTAAATTTTCAGGAGACAGTTTCTTTTTCATCTGTCTATTTATTCTTTCGCAATCTCGCTTCTTCATCTAAATCTGCTTTATCTATTTTTCTGTCCTTAAAATAATACTGGCTGTCCCTTTCATCAATCCGCCGTATTACTTTACAAGGATTACCTGCGGCAATTGAATTTTCGGGGATGTCATGGATAACTACACTTCCTGCCCCGATTACGCTGTTTTTCCCTATATTTACTCCCGGACATATTGTAACATTTTCCCCAATCCAACAATTATCATCAATCGTTACAGGTGCAGTATACATATATTCTCTCATATCGGGGCAGATCGGGTGTCCCACTGTTGCAATCGTAACAGCTGAACCAAACATAACGCTTTTTCCTATTGTGATGATACCATCATCAATAAAGTTACAGTTAAAATTATAGTAGGAGCATATGTATAACATAAACACTCAATAATATTTTTCACAATATTAGCGACTGAATTAGCGGCAACTTCATCACTACCAAGATGTCCCATGAATACAGAAAACATGGTAAAGCCGTTTCTGCAATCCTCATTTTCTTGCTTTTTCTTGGTGTTTTGTTATAATTATAGTGTTTAATTTTTGAATTTTCTAACAGAATTGTCGCCCAAAAGTATAAATATTGTATTTTGGAGAGGATAGAAGTATGGAAACAATTGAAATCGAACTTATGCAGGATTTTTCAGAAATTGTCCACTATGAGCATACGGGGATTCCGCTATATATCCGTACCGCTGATTTAGCAGTTTATCCCGGAATGAGTGCGCCATGCCATTGGCACGATGATATTGAATGGATTTATATTATATCGGGTAAAATGTGCTATTACATCAACGGTAAGAGGATTCTTTTGGACGAAAAAGATTCACTTATGGTAAATACCCGTCAAATGCACTATGGCTATTCATATAAGAAGCAAGACTGTCATTTTTTATGTATTTTGTTCCATCCGTCTTTATTTGGAAACAATAAAGCTTTATTACAAAAATATGTTACTCCTGTTATTGAAAATGCTTATTGTGAATATCTGTATTTTGATTCAAAACAAACAAGAGGACAGGAGATAGCAGAATATCTTGAACAAATTCGTTGTCTTAAGGAAGGCGCAACGAACGCATATGAAATGCAGGCTATTGCAGTTATATTTCAACTATGGAGCAGCTTACTGCAATGCAGAGAATTAGCCATTCCAAATAACAAAAGTGATAGTAATAGTGATTTGGAAATTCAAAAAAATATGGTGTCATTTATTTGTCAGCACTATGCGGAACAAATATCATTGAATGAAATTGCAGCTTCGGGAAATGTAAGCCGTAGTAAATGCTGTCTTATTTTCAAACACTATTTGCAGCAATCCCCGGTGGATTTTCTGAATACGTTTAGGCTAAAGACAAGTTGCAATTTACTTCGTAATACTGAAAAAAGTATTACAGAAATTGCTTTTAGCTGTGGGTTTAATCATTTAAGTTATTTTTCAAAACTGTTTATCAAGAATTTTGGCTGTACTCCAAGGGAATACCGAAATAATAAAAATGTATGAGTCTTTAAATATAATTTTAAGTTTCATTTATATGAAAAATTGAGTAAATAAGAATGAATCGGCAGAAATCAAACCATACAGAAAATGAGTTTTTACTTTTGAAATCACCATTTGAACAGTTAAGCAGCACATATCACAAGGTTACATATACCAGTCTTATCACAAGCGTCAAACTCAACGTCTATCTTAACGACATTGGCAGGCAAGGTCAAAAGCCTAGCCGATATTTTAATCACTGTATTTAATAAAATGTGGTAAAATCTATTATATTGACTTTAAAGTGATTTTTTGTTGAAATGAGAGTGGCCACTTTTATGGTGATAATTTGGATAAAACAAGTCAAAAAATTATAGATGCTGCAATGAAGCTGGTAAGAGATAATGGATATGTTTCTACTACAACGAAAGCGATTGCAAAAGCAGCAGGTATGAGTGTACTAAGACGAAGAACAAGAATGAAGATTTAATCATTCTGCTGAAGTGAAAATTTTTGAATAGAAATAGAAGTAACAAGAGGGGGAAGTGTTGCAGTTGAATTGGTCAGTATTTCAGTAATGTTATATTATCTAAATCATTTTTTCACAATATTTATTTGGGGGTTGCTGAATTACATAGACCACAACAACTACAAGAAGCAAATCAGGAAATCATAGAGTATACTTGTTCCCAGAGTTTCAATTGGGGAATTTATATAAAGCAGATTATTTGATTATGGGAAAAAGTTTAGAGGGATATGAATTTATATTAGTT
>CATJTQ010000103.1 GCA_949743325.1 uncultured Lachnospiraceae bacterium | reverse complement strand
TTTTTTCCTTTTTTTCTCAATCTAATACACTGTACCCATTGTCCGAGTTTTATTTTCATATTTTCAATATCTTCAATATGTCTTAGTGGAACTAAACAATTCCCCTCTCGTTCCTTATATTGTTTCAATGTTCTAATATATAAATTCCAATCATTTTGTAGCCATCCTTCAATCTGTGCAAACATCTCATACACTTCCAAAATCTGTTCCACCACAAAGAAAGTATCAATATCCTCATACCAAGAATCATCAAAATCCGGATTATTTTCATTCTCTTTCGCTATAGCATCTTTGATTTCTCGCAACAACTTCATTCCTTGTCCAATAGAACTAAAATTATTAACAGCATCAATAATCACTGGTGTCTTCGTATTGTTCGCCTCAATAGCCCTTCCTATCTGTTGATGCCATACAATGCTACTTTTGGTAGGACGCAACAATAACACACCTGAAATATTTTCAAGATGCAGGCCTTCATTCAGCATGTCCACGCAAAACATCAGCTTCAGATTATTGCTTTTGTCTTCACAAAACGCCTTATATTCATCATCTTTATTTTCATAGTCAGAATACACTTCATATGCATTAATAGCCTTAAATCCTGCCGTTTTAAACCATCCAATCACTGTATCTTTAATTTCTCTCAAATGTTTCTTCTTTTTACAGAAAATGATATACTTACCTTCTTTATTTTTAATGTGCTTATTTAGGATGATAGGCATACCATACGATTTTTCAATCTGAGAGCGCATGGTATTAATCTTCTTATAAAATTCTTGTTTTTCCTCTTTTGTATTGGTAGCATTTTCTACCTTTTTTCGTAATTTCTCTAGTTCATCATCCAGTGTATATAATGCGCCAACGTATTTAGGAAGTGGCACTATTTTCTTTGCAATACTCTCTGATAAAGGTAAATCACTTGCACAATTACCCTCAAACAATTCATCAATAGTATTTACGCCATCTGATCTAACAGGCGTTGCACTTGTACCAAAAATAATTGACTCTGGATGTGTATCAATCAATCTTCTTACTTTATTTCCCCAAACCTTACTTGTATCATGGTGGTATTCGTCTAAAGCAATCACACCATAATCCATTGCAGCTATGTCTTCATCACCCATTTTGATTAACTTCTGGTAAAGGATCACATCTACATTACAGATATTATATTTCTCAAAAAGTACCTTTATCTGATCACTGATATATATAGACGGAACTAATATAAGTTTCTTTTCATTACTAAAATCCTCAAACAATTTCGCAATTAAATAACTTTTTCCTGTTCCAGTCGCATGAGAAACAGCAATTTTCTTTTTACCGTCTGTTATTGCTGATTTTATTTTTTCATATGCCACTATATTATGTTCATGTAAATCAACCATATAATTCCACCCTTCCAAATTTTATGCTATCTTATCTTTCTCTGTTCTGTATATCAATGCGTTAGCCTTTCCATCTATAAATTCATCTGTTATAATAACTTTTTCAATATCCGTTTGGTCTGGTATATCAAACATCAAATCCCGCATTGACTTTTCCAAAATAGAGCGCAATCCTCGTGCACCTGTATTCATTGCTATCGCTTTATCCGCTATCTTATCTAATGAATCCTCTGAAAATTCTAATTCTACACCATCCATAGCAAGTAATTCCTGATACTGCTTTGTGAGTGCATTTTTAGGCTGTATCAATATGCTTTTTAAATTTTCCTTACTTAATGGTTGCAATGTTGTTATTATAGGAAGTCTGCCTATTAATTCTGGAATCAAACCAAAAGTTACTATATCCTTCGATTGCACATCCGATAAATCCATGTTATCGTTGGAACCTATAACATTTCAATGTGCTTGTCCCATTTGCGTGTTTACTTTTTAAGATGTGTCCATAATTGAACTAATCTTTTAACTGGTTACTGGTCGACTATCATAAATATCTACAACAGTCTATTCCTTTTAGTGAAAAATTGCAGATTTATTTTTCTCTGAAAATAGTGAGTGTCCATGGACGGATGCCCGACAGGGCAGACGTTTATACTCTCTCTTTTTAGAAAAAATCAATGTGATCCATATTTTGAGCAATTAAGTCTACGCTAGAATGAATCATACTGCTATTTCATATTCCAACAAAAAACAAACTAAATCAAAAATCATACACATCTTTTGTGCAACGCACCCACAATCATCCTATATCAATGTAAAATCCCATGTTTCAATCATCCCCCTAATCTGATCTATAACCTTTTTAGTAGGTATCTTATTTACATCAGCAACAGCAATCTCACTTTTTATTTCTGCCAGTCTCATATGATAACCATCTTTCAGGACATCAAAAAACGGCTGTCTATATTGAATCAAATTATCTAACTCCAATTTAAAATTATTGTAACCAACATTCCTATACTGTTTTTCCTTATATGCCAAATCAGTAACCTTTTTATCAGATTTAGCTATGCAGCTAATAAGTAATTCCTTTGTAATTTTATGTTCATTCAATAATTGTTCCATTTTTAGTCTGTAACTTTTATTCATGATTTATCTTCTCCCTGTCAATGTGAATTTCCTGTTGGGAAATAACATCTTTTGTTCCGCTTACGCTACACAAAAGATACTTCTATTTTTGTATTTACTGGCTTTTTCAAAAAGGAACCATTTAAACAGTCTAATAATAGGGTATGTATATATATTGGAGTGTCTAAATGGTTCCTTTTTTAATCTGTACCCAAATTAGCAAACAATTCATCTAGTTCTTTATCTAATTTCTCCCTATTATCATTATTTTCTTTTGATTTGATTGCTAAAAACTTTTTTGATAATCTCCTTTGTATATCTACAAAATACTTAGGATATGTAAATATTTCATTTTTTAAGTCTTCAATTTTAGGTGGTGTTCCCCAATTATTTTCTTTCCATCCCTCTAAGTATTCTTCAT
>CATJTQ010000102.1 GCA_949743325.1 uncultured Lachnospiraceae bacterium | reverse complement strand
TATAGTTTGTTTAACCCGGTCAGACTTCTGGCTTTGCCTTCTTTCTTCCCGTTTACTGTTTTAGGTTTCGTTTCTGAAATCTCTATTTCTTGTGGTTTTCTCCACTTTTCTTTTAGAATTTTCAGGGTTGCATTACTGTTCAGTTTTCAATGTTCTGTGCTGCTGTGTTTCAACAGCTTTGTTAGAATATCATACTTACCAAACATTGTCAACTAAAAATTTAAAATTTTTTAAAAAAATTTTTTTAGACTAAAAATTTATCATTTAAAAGAATAAAAACGGCCTTAAAAATTACAATAGCTATACTATACTATTTTATATATTATTATATATTTAATAAAAAATAATCACAATTTACTTATTTATTTTTCTACGCTTATAAAATTTTTAAACTTCTTTTCAACAAATCTTTGCTTAATCAAAAACCATATAAAAATACCAGCAGACTCATCTACTGGCAAAATTATTTATAAGTTTTTAAATGTAAAATAATTAAAGATATTATTATCATAGAGGGCTCTCAAAAAATCATTCTCCCAGACCATATTTATTAGAAGCTGTCCGATATGCGAAGTGTGAAAAAGTTGAATAATTATGAAAAAAATCCATATACACCCTACCGCCTCTACCAAAGCAAGCGTCACTCCCCCAAAATGATTTAATGTACCTATTACAGGAAGTTTCTCCACAATATGCAGTACCTTCTCTAAAATTACTATAACAATCCTTATTAAAATAAAAACAATGATGTATGACAGCAAATCACATATATATTCTGCTATTTCTCTTGCTATACTCTGTGCTATATTAATCTTTGCAGAAGCAACATCATCACTGACAAGTTCATTTATTTTCTCACTAATACTTTTTGGCAAATGATAGTATTCAGATAAAACACTTTCAACATCAACATTCTCATCAATTCTTTCTCCAATTGTGTTAATAATTGGACTCTCTATAGTATTCATAACAGTTGCATTTGATTTTAAAATTGAGGCCAAAAATGGGGCAATCAGCACCATTGCCGCTATAGAAACAATCAATGCTGCAACCGAATACAACATCCTAAGTATTCCTCTAACATAACCATATACTCCCATAATAAATATAAACAATACAACAGCCAGAAATAACCAGTTCATTTTATCCTCCTCTATTTCAACCTTAAGTACAATAAACGGTTTGAAAATACTAAAATTATTTTTCTTTTGTTCACAGGTATAATATTTTGAAGTTCTTCACCAAATCCACCTTCATAAATTATTTTTCCTTTCAGATTATAAATCTGACACCCCGCTGTATTCTGCATATATATTATAGAATTATCAATAAATATATTATCATACTCAAATCCAAATGCACGTTCCAATACAAGCTTTCCTTTTGTATTATAAATCTTCATACAATAAGGATAATCTGCTGCATCGTTTTTAAAAACTAAACCTATATGGTCCTTATCATAAAAAATGCTCTTTATTTCTTCTGAAACATTTTCTTTATGTATGCTTTTCGGTTTTTGCGTACCCTCATAAATTTCCCAAAAGTTTGTTCCATAAACAACTGCGATATCTTTTGTAATAAATTCTATTTTAGGAATAATCTCATTATCATAATTCGTCGCTGAAACTAAATGATCAATTTCATTCTCGCCAACTGAATCAAAATTGTAAAATGCAAGCTTTGTCTGTATAGCAGCATTTTCTATTATCATATAGGATATAGCTAATTTATAACCATCATCTGACAATTCTATATCCAGCGGAAAACCTGTCTTTTCAACAGGTGACTTATTTTCCGCAATCATTTTTCCATTTTTATTATAATAGTCAATATAATTTATATCGTCTTCTTCCATCAATACGGCAACTGTTCCTTGTGCCGAAACACACATTTTCTTTATAGGAAGCTTTGTCTCGACTTCGCCCTGAACTCCGTCTTCATTAAAAATATATATTTTATTACCACTGTTATCACATACTGCCACATATTTACCACAAATATCAATAAATGGTGATTTCATCTCATATGTTTGATTCCATATAAGTTTATTTTCTTTATCAATACATGATATTCCGTCCATATTATATTTTACAATATTGTCATTATACTTTAAATATTTAGTAGAAGCATCATCATTTCTTTTAGTATCACTTATTATATCATAATCGTTATAAACTCGATTTTTACTATAAATATAAACAATACAAGCAGACAAGAAAAGTACAAACAAAATTACACTTATAACAATTCTCCTTTTCCTCTTGTGTAAACTAAGTTCTCTCTTGTACTCCTCTTCTCTTAAAGAACTTTGCCTCATCCGAAAATATTCCCTTGCACTTGCCATGCTTTTTCTCCATTCTGGTAACTGTTTACAATTTTCAGCGTTCTTTAATATAATAACACAATTATCTAAAATATAAAATAGTTATGGTACCCAAATTTTTTGACCCACTTTTATCTGATCGGAGTTTTCTATTTGATTATACTCGCAGATTTTATCAAGATATTCTAATGAACCATATAATTTTCTACAAATTCCTATTAATGTATCACCCTCAACAACTTCATATCTTCTAAATTGTTCCTGCATCATAGCAAGTTGTTCTGCCTCATATTCCTCTACTGTTTTATCATTTATAGTTTCCAGGCTCTGTTCACTGTCACTGCTTGTCCCATCTTCTCCATCAGAACCCTCTTCTGCACTTGTCCCTGTTCCACTTACTGTTGTCGCTTCTCCTGAAGAATTTGCAGTTTCACCTGAGGCAGCCTCAACTGATGCGCCAGTTTGTACTGCTTGTCCCTCTACATTCACACCTTGATGACTTACATTGGAGACATCTGAATTTTTATGCAAAACATTATCAGACGTCACCTCAGACAAGCCATCATCACTCACAACTCCAACATCGTCACTCTCACCATTAATGACTTTTTTCGATAGTGTCGCAATTGTTCCCTGCATATCCTTTAGCTTATCATAATGATTTATAAGTGTCACTCCAAGAACAATTACTACCATTACTAAAAAAGTACTTGCTGTATAAAGAAAAGAAACTAAGTGTTTATGTTGAATTTCTTCTTTATGATTTGCAAGCAGCATACGGTATGTTTCACTCTTACCTTTCTCTAAAGGTTCCATCTCTACGCATTTAGCAGGCTGGTTGTCCTCAATATACTGCTGCATTCCCTCGTTTCTGTCAAAATATACATAATACCCGTTTTGCTTTTTTAACTTTCCGTTCTCATTTATATAAAATACCTCTTCCCCGTCTTCACAAAAGCCTAAAAACAAAGTATTACCAGTGCCAAAATTTTCTCGATGAAAACCCTCAAATTCATCAGGAATTTTATTTTCAACAGCAAGCTGACTACTCCATCCAATCTGACATAAAGCACTATTTTCTTTTCCAAAATAACTTTCTATTGTGCGGGTAATTTGCTTTTTACTCTCCTCTGATAAAGCGCCATTATTTTCTTTTACATCAACTCCTAACCCAATCGCACCTATTATAAAAAAATATGTAGCTTTCTGTGCGACAACTTTTTCACCGATTAGTATTTCAGAAGCATTTATCCCTTTTTGCTGTACATCCTTTTGTATTCTTTTTAAATAGTTTAACACAAATTCCTGTATATAAATTTTTGTATTCTGTGAAACATTTCCAATCTGCCGTACATTTTTAGGGAGTTTGTCCTCCAAATTTTTTCTTAAGGTATCCGCATTATCTTTTCTGTTTCTTTTACTTTGCTGCATAATAGACACCTCTTTTATTTTATTAGCTCTACTATCGGTAAAACCAGCTTTATAATAACACTTAATTTCCTCGAATTTTAGCAAATTGTGTAATATGCTATAAAAAATTTTCGACATATAGCATAAAAAAGAGAGCCTTGGAAAAAATGTAATGATACAGAGATAAAATTTTTTATAAGGAGCCTTGGTATGACTAAGACTAAAAACGTATATTATTTTAACGTACAAGAAGACAATGTATGTTCTAAAATAGCCCAGACACTGTCTTCTTTTATAGATTTTTACTTTTATAACACTAAAGAAATTGTTGTTCTCTGCATCGGCAGCGACAGAGTAACAGGAGACAGCTTAGGTCCATTGATAGGATATAAACTGCAAAACTTTTCATTGCAACACTCTGGATTTTTTAAAAAACATCCCATTAGAAAAATGCACTTGTATGGTACTTTGGATTTTCCGGTACATGCAATGAATTTAGAAGATAAGATAAATCAAATTAAAGCTAATCATCCTGATATTCCTATAATTGCTATAGACGCATCTCTTGGTAATAATAAATATATAGGTTTTATATCTGTAGGAGTAGGTCAGCTTCATCCGGGTACTGGCGTCCACAAAGAACTGCCTGCCGTCGGTGATTTTTTTATTACCGGAATCGTAGGTACATCCGGTATTTTTGAACAGATGACTTTACAAACCACACGACTATCAACTGTGATGCGGCTTGCAGATACTATTTCCCAAGGTCTTGCAATTCTTTTTTCACCAAATTCAAAGACTCTTCAATAACATTATGCATATCAAAATATTTGAACATACCAAGCCGCCCCCCGAATATTATATTGGTTTTGCGGCTTGCAAGTTCATAATATTTACTATATAAATCATTATTTTTCTTATCATTTATTGGATAATATGGTTCCCCTCCTCTTGTCCACACATCAGGGAACTCCCTTGTTACAACTGTCTTTGGTTTACATTGTACTTCACTGTTATCATACTCAAAGTGTTTGTGTTCAATTATTCTTGTATAAGGAATCTCATATTCTGTATAATTAACCACTGCATTTCCCTGATAATTTTCTATATCTAACACCTCATCCTCAAAACGAAGACTGCGGTATCCTAACTCACCATAACAATAATCAAAAAAAGCATCAATTGTACCAGTATATATTATTTTATTTGCAATAGAAAGATACTCATCCCTACTTTGTAAAAAATCTGTATTCATTCTAACTTCTATTCCATCTAACATTTTTTCTATTATCTTAGTATAGCCTCCAACTGGTATACCCTGAAACCGATCATTAAAGTAATTATTATCATATATAAATCTTACTGGCAGTCTATTTATAATAAATGCTGGCAGCTCCTGCGCCTTTCTACCCCATTGTTTTTCAGTGTAACCTTTAACAAGTATTTCATATATATCTCTTCCAACTAACGAGATTGCTTGCTCCTCCAGATTCTCCGCTTTGCTAATACCTGCGTCTTTTATCTGAGCTGCAATAATCTTCTTTGCTTCAGCCGGTGTATTCACTCCCCACATTTGATGAAATGTATTCATATTAAACGGCAAATTATATATTTTATCTTTATATTTTGCAATAGGACTATTTGTATAACGATTAAATTCACTAAATTGATTAACATAATCCCATATTTTTTTATTATTGGTATGAAAAATATGCGCACCATATTTGTGAACCTGAATGCCCTCCACATCTTCTGTATAGACATTTCCCGCAATATGTTTTCTCTTTTCAATTACCAAACAATTTTTTCCTGCTAATTTCATTTCATAAGCAAAAACAGCCCCAAATAACCCAGCTCCAACAATTAAATAATCATACATTTTCCCAACTCCAAATTTTGAATTCAAATATTAAAATTTTCCTATCTTTAGTTTTTCACATTTAATCCATCGAACGCAGAGTCAACTGCTGTTCTTGCTCATACATTTGACTATTTTTTTTATAATTATCCATATTATAAACCCAACACAAATTCCAACTAAAGCACCTGTACTGTCAATTCCAACATCCTTGAAGTTTCCGCTTCTGCCCTCAACAAATAATTGATGAAACTCATCCGTACAGGCATAAAAAGCTGAAGATATCTCACATAACAAGAATATTTTCCATTTACTTTTAAATAATAAAGCATATGGCAGCACAAATGTACATCCCAAAGCCATATACTCAAGGAAATGCCCAGTTTTTCTTACAATCAAATGAATTCTGTCATATTCAGGACTTCCCTCTTCAATAGTATCATTTGTAATACACTCAATTACATATATAACCTTTTCTGTAAGCCCTCCGCTTGTACGGTTTGAATCATCTGCTACTCTTGCAGAAAAAGAAAATATTATTATCATAACTAATATTGACGGAAACCATGATAAAATATACAAGTATAGTTTTTTTGTATCTGTAAACATATTGTTCTCCACTATTTTTTTATTCTATTGAAAGCTTTTAAATATATCTTAATCATTATATCAAAGGCAGATAAAAAGTCAATTAGCTCTCAGGATTATGTTATTAACTGACACCTTTATTTTTTATATACCAAATCAGGTTGGAGGTAGATAATTATTTTATCTACCGACCTCCCACACCACCGTACATACCGTCCGGTATACGGCGGTTCTTTAGTTTTCTCATATTTTCAACAAAAAAGCAACTATCTGTTAAAAGATAGTTGCTCAATAAAAATTGTAATAATTCAAGCGCAGTAAATAATTAATTTTTACCTTTTTGGTCATTTATCATTGCAATAATATTCATAGCCGGCAACACAATAGGCGGCATCCCTGGCTGTGTTGTAATAATAGATATATAGCTTCTAATGTAAGGAAACATAATTGCTATCGTATTTTTTTCAAGCATATCCATATTCTTTTGTTGTGTGCGAAACATTGCTTTTCCTTTTACATTAACATATATATTTTCGTTTTCATCTGAAACAGTTGTATTTAATACAATTTCATATCCATCTTCTCCAATGTTTTCAACATTGTGCTCTACATGAACACCCAACTCTAATTCATCCAATGAAACATCTTTTTTTCTGAAAGTACTCTCCGTAATTTCAATTTTTTCTAAAACAAGAGGACTTTCGTAAGTAGACCTAACTTTCATAATCCTCTCCTAACACGCAATAGCAAAATCTTCTTGCAAATAATATGCATCTGTTATGATATTTGCATCTAATTTTTTCCCAGAGTATCCAAAAACAGTCTTACATGATGCAAAAATACGACTAACATCTTCGTTATTTACCACATGAACCCCATTTCTATCTTTAATCATAGGTTTTTTTGCACTATCATTTAACTCAACATCGTACTTTTCACATAATGCAAAAAATAAATTTTTATCAAACATCATATCACCTCTTCTTCTTCATTATAGACCAGTTTAGTTGATTTAATGCATTCTTTTTTCGAAACACATATCTGCCGCTCATTAAATCTGATATTAATAATTTTCATTATCTCTCTTTGTTTCTTTAATTCTTCGGAAGTTCTTCTTGTTGTATAACCTGCGACATCCTTTTGGAAAGTTCCTATAATAACAGATATTCCTTTTTTCTGTTTATAATAATCAAAAAAAACTGCACGAAATTTATCTTCTTCAAATATAGGCATATTTCCAAAACATTCTTTTTGAATTTCATCCAATGTATTTATAGTTTCTGTTAAAAAACAATCATACTGGCTATTATCATCAAGATTAAGAACTTCTTCATCATCAGCCTCTATAAGCGACTGAAAAATCACACCTCCACAATTACCATTTTGTGATGAACTGTTTGATGCCCACCATCTAGCTTTCTCATAATCATCAAAAAAATATACACCCTGACCTAACCAATGATCACTTCGGTACTTACATTTAGCGGGAACAAATCCATCCTTTTCTATACTATATTGGTGCTTAGTACAGGTTCCATGATACCCCAATTCTTTCATTGTCCACTCTTCCTAAGCAATTAACAGCTTTTTTACAATTTCTTCACTCCATGAATTTTATATAGACAAAAACTAATAATTTTAGTATATCATTTTTTATTTTTAAAATCAACATTTTAATTTTTTTGTTTAGCTAAACGTAATTTTACTGTTAATAGCACATGCTATCTTTTTACAAACAAATTCTACACGAAACAACTTAAATATGTAAATTCTTATAATATCTATACATGAACATATAAGCCAAATCAAAAATGCACATAAAATCACAAGTATACCCATAATGACACAATTATACTTTAAAAAAGGTACAGCAGCATCACTTATAACTTTATTCCACACAAACGGACTGCAATGTATTATATATACTCCCAGTGAAGCATTTGAAAGGAGTTTAATAATCCTTTCTACCCCCCCCCACGAAAAATTTAGCTTGGAAAAATAAGATATAAGAAATACTGCGGCTAATATTATAGTTGGGGATAAATAAGATATTACTCCCCATCCTCCAAACGAAATATTTATTGAATTTCCCAATACATAGGTTATACAATATTCTATTAAAGCTTTAAAACATATTGACACTATTATTGATATCCAAAAAAGAAACATTGAAGTCATTTTCTTTAATTTACTAAGGATATTATATTTTTCGATATACCCGCCAAGTAAATACAATAAGCATAACCAAGCAGTACTGTAACCGCTGTTTAAATTATAAGGATCACTGTGCATTCCTGTTGGAATAACACACATAAAAATAAATATTAAAATAAAGATTCTTTTCAGTATTTGACGCTCACATTTTTCAATTATTAGATTTAAAAGCGGAACAAAAATATACATTCCAAAATATGCTGATAAATACCAATATTGTTTTCTTGTTATTGGAAATACTGCAGTTATAATGCTGTTTATACTTACGCTGGAAGGATCAGCAACCCATAAAATACATGTTGTAATTAAAGAGTAAAAAACAATTTGAAGCCATAAAGCTAAGATTCTTGAAATCTTAGCAGTAGAATTATGCATTACAAAACCGCTTATAATAGCAAAACAATTAACTGCACAAAATGCTGCACATTCCAAAAACCATGCTATCCAATATTTATCACTTAGTTTTACAGTATTTGATAAAACACCGCCCTCATCAAGTATATGGAGAAGCACTACCATAAACATTATAATAATCTTTAATAAATCTATTCCATAATTTCTTTTGTACATTTTCTATCTCACCCTAAAAAATATCTACTTTTTTAATTTTATATAAACACAATCCTATACAAGTTCACAATCCCACACATCCACGCCGCTGTCCTGAAAAACAATATTTAATCTTTTATGAAGTTCTTCCTTCGTTACGCCCTTCTTCAGTATGACTTGTAAAAAACCACCTCCGCCGGCTCCGGCAATGAACTTTCCTGCTATCAGATTCTCACATACCATAAATATCTGATCTATACATGTATTTGTAGAACCTTCATCAAGCTGCTTTGACAATTCCCAGTGTTTATTCAGTAATTCCGCAAATTCATCTATGTTTCCTCTCTCAAGTTCAAATTTCATCAGTGCCGCAACCCTCTTCATTCTATACAATGCATCTAATGATTCTGACCTGCTGCCTATATAATTTCCAACGACATCCCTAAGCAGGTTTCTAGCAAGTCGTCTCTGTCCAGTATATATCAATACAAACCTCTCATTTAATTCTCTTTTGGCATTTTCTGGTATTTCCACTTTATCAACACATATCTCCTGTTTTAAACCAGGCTCTGTAGTGATAAACTTTATTCCGCTGCTCAATCCTCCTACCTGATCCTGCCAACCGCCGCCGGTACTCATTATCTGCTCCATACAAAGTACAGTATCATAAACCTGAGCATCTGTTAATGTTTTTCCTAAAAATTCAGAAAGACCTTTTACACATGCTCCGGCTAATATACTGCTTGTACCAAGCCCTGACCCTTTCGGAACATTTATTACTTCAGTCGATATATATATTCCTCCGCCTAGTTTCCCTAAAATCTGTTCTAAATTAATATTATTATGTTCCAACGGAATAATACCGCATGAAATCAATGCCGCCTTATGCAGTGCAAAAGGGTCAAATGGATTATTGCAGTCCATTACTTCTTCAATTGAATTCGCACGACCATATGCTCCTATATCTTTGCTTGCAAACTCTATATGAAGTTCATTTAATTTCTTAACCGTCACCTGTATTGGATATTCTCCTTTTAGTGCTATTGCCGCATTTAAAACAACACCGCCGAATTCATTACAATAAGGCGGTGTGTCAGTCCAGCCGCCGCCCCAATTTACCCTTACTGGCAGTTTTATGTTTACTTCAGGTTTTTCAATTCTTGATTCACTTGAATCTGTCAATTTTATTAAATTATGTTGGGATATTACTTTCTGTATTGTATCAAAACACAATCTTTCAATATTTTCATATGTCTTTCCTGCAAATGTCATTTTATTATATTTCATATATTTAGACAAATAGTAATATATTCTTATACTGCAGAAAAAATCTGAATTATCTGCTTTATCCATAAGCAGATTATATTGAAATTCTGACATTGGGCAATTGCCAAAGACATTAAATGTCTCCTTATAATGCACCCTCTCATCTATCATATTCATAAACTTATCAGCCAGTATAATATCTGTTAATTTCTTTTTCCAAGGTATTACAGCTTTAACATCTGCACTGTTAAAACTGCTGTAAAGGCTGAGTCTCTCGTATCTTCGCCATTCATCTATTTCCTTTTGCGAAGCCTTTTTACAGGCAATATTGTACAAAATAAGAGAGGCATTAACTGCACTTTTTACCGTATCGCATACTGGATAAATATCTGCATACCATAAACTCTGCTCACAGTCATCCCATATATCTGTTTTAGAAAGTCCATTGCTGATAATAATATCATTAATTGATATACCTAAAAATTCGGCTGAACCTTCCGCTCCTGATTTAGGATTATCACCTACACCATATATTCTGACAACATATTTTCCACTATCAAGTTTAACTCCATGAAGTACAACATTTGACGGAATTTCTACATTTTCCAGTTCAATATTTGATATAACTGTATTTTGTCCCACTGTTACATTTTTAGATATATAACTATTTTCTATAAAACAATCTCTGCCAATTTGTGCACTTTTATCAATAAAAGAATTATGAACTGCATATTCTGATACATCAACATTAGTTAATACAGCTCTCTTCCAGTCCAAGAATTCATAATCGTCCACATCACATGTAACTAACCTCATTAATTCCTTTGTAGTTCCAAAATGAATAAATTCGGCAGGAGAAAGACAGAGAAGCTTCATTGAATACTTATTGAGAACATTACATATTTTTTCTCGGCAGTTTTTAAGTTCATCACAAAAATTACCCTCTGGCGTTTCCTTTAAATATTTTTCCAAAGTTGATTCTTTTGCCAGCGGAAAAAGAAAATCACCATAAAAGCTTATACGAGCTTTTTCATTAACAAATTCGTCAAATTTATTATTATTAACACCATGTTCATCTCCAATAAGAGAAAATAATGCCATTAGAAGATCTGTATCAAGCAGAACGGCACCTGTATCAAGATCCACACAGTCACGTTCATTTACTGCACCTTTTGCGCGTAGCATCTCTTCTGTCTGTTTGTGAAGAAAACTGCCTACATTGTCATTGCCGTCATTTAAAAATACACCATGATTTTTTCCTATACTTACATGTTCTTTTATTGATATTGCGGCTGCACCATTAAATTGACAATCAATTTGCAGCGGATTAAACAGAAGAAGTACATCTCCGGAGAGTACTAGCATTCCTTCCGGAATTCTTGATGGTATTCCAGATGTTGAAACCATAAACTCATCGAACAATGTTGATGCATTGCCATTAGGCAGTTCCCTTGGCACAGAAGAAAATAATTTTCCACATGCAGAATATTGCGGAATGCGTTTACTGTCTCCTCCTGAATGAATAACAAGTATTCTTTTATTTTTAAAAATATCAGATACATTAGTATTATTTATACCTGAATCTGCAATATATTTGAGAACATTAAAAGTAGCCCCTCCTGACCCGACACGCTTTCCATCGGGGTCAGGAAGAACTGCAAAATGCGTTTTAGCTGGAAGGAGCCCATTATTGAGACGATAATTAATCTGCTGAGTATAAGCCTCTGCTTGAGCTTCATTTGACGCAGTCAGAATAACCATATCCCACCAGATAAAATTTGATTTTTTAAGACAGTTCTCATAGTCCTCCCATGCATCAAGATAACTCTGCCTAAGGAAGAGGTTTTTCATTTTTTTATAATTCTGCGACATTTATTTCCCTCCAAATCACATTTTTTATGGTCTATAATATCCAAACATATTTTTTAAAAGTATCTTCAATAATTCTAAATTACCTTTAAAAAAACTAATTTTTGTCGGAGTTTTACCCTTTTTCGGATACGCTCTTGTCACAGGTATTTCACAGACTTTATAATTCAGCTGTGAGGCACGAACTGATAAATATGCCAACAACTCGTAAGTTTGAAAAATATCTCTAAATATATCCACCCTTTTATCTGTAATATACCTTACTGAATAAGCTCTGTATGCATTAGTAGTATCAGTAAAAATTTTTTTCGCAGTAAGAGATATTATAGGAGCGTGTAAAAGCCTAACAGATAATAATCTTAAAATCGGCGTATTTATAGCATGACCACCAGCTATAAATCTTGAACCCTGTATTAAATCATAACCCTCTTGAAGTTTTTTTATAAATAATGGTATATCCTCTATACTGTCTTTATTATTTCCATCAATCGTTATAATACCTTTATATCCTCTCTGCAGCGCCCACCAAAATCCCATTCTTAACTGTGCGCCCTGCTTGCCGGTATCTCTTTTTATCAAAAGGGTATTAACATGTAAACCAACTAATATTTCTTCATTAGTACAGCCGTCTGTTGAACCGCCGTCGCATATTATAATATCTGCCTTATCGGCTATATTATGTTTCTTTGCACGTAATAATTGTTTATGTATACGTTTACCCTCATTTATAATAGGAATCAAGATACAATATTCGCTGGTTTTTTTGTTATATTCAAAAACCTCAAATTTAGGCACACCTTTTTGTTTTTCTACTGTCATTTTTTTACTCCCTGACTAAATACTTTATCTGTAAAATATTATATTCTAACAAAATATCTGATTTACATATCTCATAACTTCTTCAATATCATCAATGCTTTCCTGAGTTCCCATTTCAATTGATATAAATCCATTATAATGCTCATTTTTTAAAATCTTTGACAGCTCATTATGTATTTCTCTCGGCTGTATTTTCTTTAAATATGGTTCACTAATATGAACATGATTAATAAAACTTATTTTACCTTCAATGCACTTAAGATTTTCATTATTCTGAATTACTGTTCCAATATCCAAATTAAGTTTAAATGAAGGATTATCAATTTCTTCAATTAATTGAATAGCTGATTCTGTGGTGTTAATATAATTTGTATTATATATTACAGGATTAGCCTCCATACCAATAATTGTTCCATGCCATTGTGCATAATCAGCCATTTCACTAAAAAACGGGTATACTAAACACTCATCTTCATTATTAGGATTATTACGATTTTTAGGACATCCAAATACAATATTTCCACAATGTACTGCTTCTGCAAATAAAATAACCTTTTTCATATGCCCTAACAACGATTCTCTGTCTTCATTTCCAGCAAAAATATTTTCAGTTTTACCATAACATATTGATTGCATAGAAGAGATTTCAAAGTTATAACAGCTGTTTAACTGATTCTTCCATTCCACAGCTTCAGCAATATGGGTATAAGGATCATTTAAAAATATTTTTGTTGGAGCAATTTCCAATCCCATAAATCCATAATTTTTCATTAAACTATAAACCGTCTTATTAAGAGAAGTATCCCAAGCAATATTAGAAATTGATAACTTCATTTTCACCCCACTCCTTTGTCATTTCATCTGAGATAAACTTAGTTACATCACTGATAACATCATCAGCTGTATATATATAACCATTTTTTCCGCCAAATATTTCAGAATATTTTGTTCTATAATCAAACTTAGGAATATCTTTAGGAAGATAATTAACAAATTTTTCACTGGTTAGATTAAAATAGAGTTCCCCCGCTGATATAGGTTCAACCGCCAAATGTAATTTTGTTATATTATTCAGCAACGCTGTCTCTATATGTTTCCATAATTTATTTAAGTTATAATACTGATAAATTCCCCTGCTGTCAGTAAAATTTATTGCAGAGAACCCAACTTTATAAAATATTGTTTTCAATTCAATTTTATCCTCAATACAATCTGCTTTACACTTATAAAAACCATTTTCCTGAAGATAATAATACTTCTCAAGATTATTTTCTTTTTCTCGTAATTCTTTATATTTTGTTTCATTAAGCATAACGGGTATTTTATGTATATAATCATAGATGAAATTCTTTTTTAATCCGGCTCCGTAAAGACCTGGGAGCCGAACAATAAGATACTCACTGCAATTATTTTCTACCCAATTTTCAAGATAATATCTGTTGCGCCCATATGCATTTAAACAATCAGAATCAACTTTAGAATCTTCATCTTTACCGACACTGTCATGAAAAACAGCTATTGTTGAGATTAAAACCACCTTTTTTGAATTAATCTTCTTTATGTTTTCTATCGCTTGTTCTATTATCATTAAATCCTGATTTGGATTATTATTGGCAATAAACATTTCAGCCGGTACTCCTGAGTAAACCATTAAATCAGGATTAGTTCCGTACGCCTCCGTTATATTTTTAGAATTATAAAGCCCGTCAAACCTGTGTGATAAACATATATTACTTCCCACAAATCCGGTATATCCAACCAAAACTTCTTTTTTATTCATCATTTTCACCTCTGATATACTATTTTGATATCTTTTCAATTGATCTGAATATATATTTCTGCTCTTTAAAAGCTGTATTAAGAATAAGAGAGAGATATTTTACAATTATTGCCAATACTGCGAAAAGCGCAAAAAAACATACCGAAAGAAAAAGTACTAATGTTGTCCACCCTGCAATAGGATTTCCGGTTAAAAAAATTAATGATGCATATATACCTGCCCCAAGTGCAATACACATCATAATTACCGTAAAAATTGTAGTAATACGATACGCAATATCAGTATATAAAATAAAACAGTTTATCGCTAAATCTATTTTAGATTTTTTAGACTTTTTATCTGTTTTATTTGCGGATGTTTGTTGAGCATCATATTTAACATTTAAAAGTTTCAAGCCGCAATTGGCATATATGGCTTTTCTATACATAATTGTTTTGCTCATTGAATTCACTCTATTAATAGCTCTTCTTGAAAGAATTCTAAAGCTTTCCGTCTCAAGAACATATGGCATATTTACTGAATGATTAAATATTTTATAAAATAGTTTTGAAGATAACTTCTGTACTTTATTTGAAGAAGCGCTTACAATATCATAACCATCTAAAGACTTTTTATATATTTCAAGTAAAAGTTCTTTAGGGAAATCCATATATGCACTGTCAAATTCAAAAACAAAATCACCGATACTCATATCAATTCCTGCGGACATACATGCTTCTAATCCATGAAAATAACTCATATTAATTATGCTTACACATGATGCATTATACTTATTTGCATTATTTTCTATTACCTGTACTGAGCAGTCAGTACTGTCATCATTTACAAAAATAATCTCATATTTTTCAAAGTTCTCATTTAATTGCGTATATATTAACTCAAAAGTATCACTTAATAACTCCTCATCATTATGAACATATATAACTGCAGAAATAAAATTTTTTTCCTTTAATATATTATCCTTCATTTTCAACACCGCCATTCTTTAGTATTTCATCTAAATCATATACTGTATTTATTTTTCCTGAAAGTACACTTATAAAGGTAGGATTTTTAGAGTGTACTTTTATAACTGTAGGTCTTGAATCATCTATTTCTGAGTCTTTTAATATCGGCTTCATTGAAAACAAAGAATTATCATATTTAAAAATGTAGTTGGACCTCATATATTTCATTGCAAGATTTGACATATAACTCCAAGCTGTTTTTGGTTTTGCAATACAGTCATTACAGTTGGCAAGCTGACTGCTGCTGCAAAAACCATTGCTGTTCTTTTGACAAATAAATTCTGGAACTTCAGTATAGCTTGTCATATGCGGAGTAAATGTGACTGATGTAAGTGAATGATAACCGGTTTTACCAAATGGCATAATTGAAAAAAAAGGTCCGTCCATAACTGTAATACCAATATTTTTTAATTTTTCATTTACATTACAAAGAATAATCTCACACAATTCATATTTAATTTTAAATGGTTTAAAATCATTATTCTCATCTTTGATTTTTTTTAAAATTTGATTGGTTGATGCATAAGTGGCATTTAAAATATAATCTGATAAAATACCCCCCCCCGGTCGAATTTTCAGACAATATTTATTATCTTTCCTTACGATTTCATCTATCCGGCAATTATATTGTATTTCTACATTACTAAACTTTTCTAAGTTTTGCAGAAAATATTGTTTTAATATTTGTGCATCATAAGTATACTCCTCAGTTAAAAATGCTCCGTCACAAAGCCCTTCATTAAAATAAGTATTTACATCCATCTCTTCACAGCGTATATCTGCTGCTTTACAAAACTTTTTAAATTGTGCTGTATTTGTCCATGAAAAATATGATGATGTTGCATAAATTTGATCAAAGGTACTGTTTATACAGAATCCATAATCTTCAACAAATCTTTTAAAATAACCTGCAGATTTAACAGCCGTTGAATAAGAGCGGGGATAATGATAGCCCATATGCACTCTTGCTTGATTTATGTAAGTTGCCCTTTTGAATGGAGCGTTATCATGTTCAAGTATAATAATTTTTTCTCCGCGGTTGGCACAATAAAGCGCTGCATACAGACCATATAAACCCGCACCAATTATTATTTTATCGTATTCTTTCTGCATAATTATCAATTATCCTCTTTCTGTTTTAACAAAACATTTTCTATTTTTCGCCAAATTATTTCAATTTCAAATATAAGAAAACAAACAGCAAATGGGCAAAACCATGTTATACTTGAATGTATATGATGTATTGCAGTATGAAATTTTGCCATTACAAACCATGATAAAGGCGCTAACAGAGAAATATAAATTATAACCAACCAAATCCAGCATTTATTATTATCCATATGAAAAATATAATAGACCCTATTAGGATACTTTCTAATTATCAAATAAATACATGTCTGAATTAACAAAAGTCCCAGCGCAGACAAAAAAGTCAGAAAACCGATCCCTTTTATTGATATAAAAGCTTTTTTTAACATTACAACAAGTACGCTTAAATGGCTGGCATCTGTAGCATACTTTTGCAGTTCATTCAATTTACCTGATTTTATTCCAAACATTCTCTCTCTTATTAAATCTATTGAACCAGATAAAGCCTCATTAATACTTCCAGATTGTGCATATAAAAATACGCCTTTAATAAAAGCTGTAACAATAAATGAAATTAGCGCTGCTGAGATCATTAAAATAAAAAAACGTATAATAGTCTTTAAACTTTTTTTATGTTCTAATAAATAAAACAAATAAGGTATCATCATGGCAATCATTGCTGTTGTCAAAAATTCATAATATACAACCTGTTTTAATAAGCAGGTTAAGATAGTTATTGTAAATGCAAAGAGATAATTTGATTTTCCTTTTTTTTCAAATCGATTTACTACAAATATACTTCCAAGCATCGGCAAAAATAAAGTCCATGGAATCCAATATAAATTTTTAGCAAACATAAAAAATGACGGACACACAAGACCTAATACAATAGCTGTAATAACTGCCGTAATATAAGAAGTTTTTTGTGCAAAAAAACATAGTATATAAGCAAGCACAACTGAAAATAAAAATATATTAATAAAATGAAGAAAAATTAATGTCATTTTATGGTTGCCCAAAACATCTGAGACTATATGATAAAAATATCTGTGCATACAAAGATTAGAGTCGTAATCTTTAAAATTATTTTCATCATATACTTTAGAATTAATATATGTATCTGTTATTTCTTCAGGATTGTTAAGTATATGAGAAGAAATATTGTTTCCATAAACTTTCATTGTTGGAGTAATAACCTTTAAAAATATTGAATTATTATAATTTTCGTGATACATCAAGTCAGAAACCATTATATTTTCAGAATGCATATCAAAATTCAAATATACATCATCAATTGAAAGTCTTCCTGGAATATTTATATATCCTGTAATAAAAAGAAATATGGCTATAGCTAGATAAGATATTATTTTTTTATTCTTATGAGCATATTTTACAATATGATCTATAATTTTACTTTTTATCATTTCTCTAACTCCAATCATTCTTAGCATTAATAAACAAAAACATTATTCAAACAATACATTTTAACTTTTAATTATTTTTAATTTCATCAAAATGGATCTTAGTTTTATCTTTATCTTTAAAAATAGACTTATATTAGATTTGCGCTTATACTTCCTTACACAATAAGAAACTCCTTTTTTCTTATAGTCCTTCCAAAAATTATCATTATCAGAATTTCCTGCTGCAGAAGAAATTAACCTAGGCTGCAGGCATGTTTTTTCATCACTTTTTATATAATCTATATGGCTTTTAAGTTGATCAAAAATTTTCTTTCCTTTTTCACTGTGAACAATTACAAGCGATACTCCCTTTGGATTATAAAATTCAGGAATACGTTTATCTATTCCCCAGAAATCACCTATAGTTATATCAGTATTCCTATTTATTTTCGTATATGGACATTGAAAACATGATTTTCTCAAACTGTATTCTCCATAAAACCAATCCGAATATGGTTTTATGGATATTTCATTATCATCCATCATTAAATATACAGTTGGCTTCATCCAGCCATCACGTTTATCTTTAAATGATACATTACCTGCTTTGCCGTTATGCTTGTTTTCTAAATAATTAACATAATCTCTCCACAGTCCTGGACTAGGGACACCATTGCAGATTAAATCTATAAATAAAATTCGATCAGAAATTTTTTTCATCTCAGAAAATTTCTGAAACCCCGATGTCTGACATCCTGTTCCAAAAAATATAATATTTTTTTCAGGATTTTCACGCAGCCAATTAGCTCCTTTATTAAAGATATCTTGCATTTCTGCCTGAATATATTTTGAGCCTCGTGCCTTATCTCTGTCAGACTTATCTGTATACAGCTTATATTCAAGAGAATAATTTTCACTATTATAAATACAACTTATAACAGCATTACCACTTTTCAAAAACAAATCTGTAAGCTCAGTAAACATTCCGCCTGATGAACTTGCCTCTAATACATTGGCGTTTTTTGATTTAACACCATAAATCTCTGCTTTATCTATTATTTTATTAGAATTATTTGATTTTGTTTTTTCTTCTTTTAAATCTCGCTGAAATGCACAAACTTTTACACAGCTTCCACAATTAATACACTTTTCAGCATCTATTACTGGATACTTAAATCCGGCATCATTTTCTTTCATTGTAATTGCCCTTACAGGACAAATTGAATAACATGCAGAGCAACCGCAGCATTTATCTTCAGAATCAAATAAAATTGGGGGCATATTTTTACCCATAAGTCCACCTCTGTTCTCAGTTCTTTTTTCTTCTCCTTATTAACTGTCTAATTTCTTGTAAAATATAAAGCATATTTTCATTGCGCGTCACAATAGAAAGAAAAATATAACATATAAATCCAACAATAATCTGAACTAATATAAGAATGATATTTGAACTAACTAATACTTTACCTAAAAGCCACACTCCTATGCCCATTACAGCTGAAAGTATTATATTAATTCCAAAATCTAAACAGACTTCACCTGCTTTATAACCGATTATTCTTTGTCCGACAATTATATATAATACTGTTGCAGCTAATGTTGTAATTATTTCTGATACAGCAACATATATAACGCCATATTTAACTGAAACAAACAAAATTATTAAGGCAAAAAGTCTTATCGGTATATCCATTTTCAACACGGCATCACTTCGTCCAACTGCCTTTATTGCTTGCAGTATAGCTGTTTGAGGCGCACGCAGCAATAATACTATACATATTATTCTTAGAAAAGGAACCGCCGGCAGCCACTTATCTGTCAGCAAAATTGATATAAAAGGTTCTGCTACAGCCATAAGACCTATCAAAAGCGGGCTCATAATATAAGAACTTAATTTAGTTGTTCTGCGCGCCATTGACTTTACCCGCTCAATTGACGATTGTTCTTTAGACATTGCTGGAAATAACGCACTATTCATAGCAGTATCAATATTGGTACATATTAACTGAGGGTATTGACAGCCTTTTGTATAATAAGCAAGATCAGCAGTTGTATATACTTTGCCAATTACCAAACTTCGTAGACTTGCATAGATATTTAATATAAGGCTTTGGATAAGCAGTTTCCACCCATAATCAAACAAACTACGCAGTCTGTCAAATGAAAATGCTTTAATAGGACGCCAGCTTATTGTAAGATGAAGTACTATAGTATCAATAAGTGTATTAGTCAAAGATTGTGCTACAAGAGCCCATACACCGAAACCCATGTACGCCATAGCTATTCCAACTACGCCTGAAAATAATGTTCCCCCCAATGTGGAATAAAAAAACTTTTTAAATATCATCTCTCGGGAAACATAGGCCTGCTGTACAGAGTTAATGCCCATAATTGGTATGCTTAACGCTAAAACTCTTAGTACAGAAACCAATATCGGCATCTTATAAAAAGCTGCAATAAAACCAGCACCAATAAATAACACAAAATAAATAAAAAGAGAAAAGATAATATTAAAATAAAATATTGTTGAAAAATCAACATTATCAGCCTCTTTTTTCTGAATTAATGCAGTTCCGAAACCACTTGTAACAAATACATTGGCTATGGTTATAAACACTGTAACTAATGAAATTGTTCCATACTCGCTAGGAGATAAAATTCTTGCCAACACAACTGCTACAACAGCAGAAACAATTTGAGCGAGCATTCGTTCTGAAAATTTCCAAAATAATCCGCTAAGAACTTCCTTTTTTCCATTATTCATAATTGGTTACTGGAATGCCTCCTTTATAAAAGCACATGACTTAGCCCTCTCATTATCTATAAATTTATTGATAGTTGTATAATCCCAATCTTCATTTAACATTTTTTTAACATCATTTTTATTATCAAACAAATCATAAATATCTATTTGTTTTAAAAAGTCACTGACTTTAGCCATAATAAAATCTGTTTTATAAAATGCTATTTTTTTCTCAAAAACCAGACCAAATGTCAATCCGTGAAATGTACTTGTTGCAATATAATCAGCTCCCTTAAAAAAGCCAAACCATTGATATGGTGACATATCTTTTTGTTTAATAAGTACATCACACCATGAATAGTTATCATTGTTACAGTCAAGAGCAACTATTTTCTTATTGTTTTCTTTAGCAAATGAAATTAAATTATTTATAAATTCCTGTGAAAAATCTTGTCCGTACACTGCAATATAATTATCAATCTCCGGCTCAATAACATTATTGTCTGCATTAAAATCCCACATCCATACAGGATCTAACACAATAGTTGGTCTTTGCCCCGTTATTTTTTCAACAATATCGGCAGATTTTTTATCCCTGACAGATATTCTATATATATCCTTCAAACCATCAGTGACATATTCCGGAAAGTCCGAATTATTTTCATTCACAGTTCCAAAACTGGCTGCATATGAAATTTTTCTGTCTGATAAAAAATTATTTCCAAATAAAAACTTATCTCTGTTAAAAACTCCAATAGTATAATCCCAAATAATATCACTTCCAAGTACCACATACTTAAACTGAGTACCTTTTAAGCGTTCTTTGCTCATCTCCTCTGTATGTTTTATAGTCAGATAGCTTGTTTTAAAATTTTTTTCTTTCTCAGCAATTTCTCTTTTATTTTTTAATCCAACTAATTTTTCAAGCCAAAAATACCGTGACCATATTTTATATAATGCAGGTTTGTTATAATAACAGTTATAATGATGTTCATCCAAATAAGCAATCTGACGGACATCTTTTGAACTCAGTATCTTATCCAATGTTCTCTGCAGTGCATATGCCTGGGCAAATGTTCCATAGTTAGGAACATTCCAAAAAGTTAGTATACCTACATCATATTTATTCATAGTTAAGACTCTCCTATTTAAAAAACTGTATTACTTTTTGAAATTTTGCCGATGTAGATTTTTTAATAGCTGCTTCAAGCCAATCTATAAATTTTATATATTGTTTTTCCACTATTTTAATTCTAATTAATTCAATTATTGTTCCTGTTAAGAAAACAACTGTAATGACAAAAATAGAATATAACACCAGCAATTTACTATTACTATAATCAGAACATCTAAAAATATGAGACCATAATATTTCTCTCATATGTACATTATCATGAATTAAATATACACCAAAAGTTGCGGAGGCAATTTTATTGATAATTTTACTGTTCTTAACTTTAAGATTTTTAAATCCAATAAATATACATAGAGATATAAGGATAGTAGGAATTGTGTTAATCTCATACAAGTATGTTGCGTATGAAGCAAGTAAATTCCCCTCTCTACCCCCCCCCACTCCGAAAAAATCGCATATAAGCGTTACAGAAAACGATAAGAGGCTAATTAAAGCTGCTGCCCCAAAAGCTGTCTTGGCATTGATTATTTTATTGTCATATAATCTTAAATACCCCGCCAATATATATAAATAAACAAATATAATAAATGTATTTGACTGATATTGTTCTGTCGTAATAGTTGGTAAAATACACCACAATACAGTCATTAACAGAAGCAGCTTTTCCAATGCCCTTTTATCCAATGAATATATTAGCCTATTGATATAAGGCGATAGTAAATACAATACAAAATATGTACTTGCAAACCATGCACCTCTGAATGTAATTGGCATAAAATCTTTTATTGTATTTTTTATTAATTCCATTGTTGTTAAATTATTTCTAAATATTAATAGAAATACAATAAAGAAGATAACAGAATAAAAGAATACCTGTCCCCAGAACCTGATAATTTTCTTAATATTAAGTTTTTTCGCCGTAACTAAAAAGTAACCTGATAATAACACAAAAATATCCACGCCAATTTTGCCGCCAAACCGAAGGAATTGTATCCAAACCTGATTAAATGTTACTGATGTCTGGTTAAAGTCGAATCCTCCATGTACAGAAAAATGATGTGCAACAATCATAATCATAGCTGCAATTCTCATCAATTCAAAATTAGACTGACGATTCAGTGCCTTATCATATCCAATCTTTTGTTCACTCATCCAACTTCATCCTCTTCTTTAATTGAATCATATATTTGAAAATATGATAATCTGTTCCTTGACAAAGCATATCATGTCTGTGAAAGTAAGCTTCGTCATGAGGATTAATTTCAAAATATACGTCACCTTTAGCTTTTTTTTCACCATATTCTTTATAGGACTTTGTAAAGTAATGATTTATCTGCATAGAAAAATCTTTACTCCGAAAAGGATTTATACCATTTCTAATACAGACTTTTTCATGCAGATTCATTGGCGGCAGTTCTATATCTCTATAAACTCCCCACATATAATGATGTATTGTAGAACTATGTGTTTTTGTAGAATCATAACAATAATCTGTATTATAGAAACATTTTCCCACTTCATCATATTTTTTCCAACAGTGAGTAAAGTCTTCACAAACAAGTCCGTTTCGGTTACGGTTTATTTTACCTGAGGAACCAAATAGCTTCCAGTAAACTATTACTGCTGGACATTTATTATCAAATTTTTCAAGGCATCCATATACTGAATCTTCATCTTTGGGAACAATAAATTCATCTATATCAATAAAGCCTATCCACTTAGTCTCATCTTTATATTTAGATATACAATCTTCATAAGCCTTAATCTGTCCCTGCTTAACAGGCCAGTCTATCAGATCCACAATTCCCTCATCAATATACGGAGATAATATATCTTTATAATTATCTGAAGAAAAATTATTATACATATAAAAATGATCTATACCAACAACGCGATGAAACTCTATCCACTCTTTTAAATATTTCGCCTCATCTTTAAAAATCGCACAGATAGATACTTTATAATTCTTTTTATCGGAAACATTACTTGGATGTATAAATTTCATCAATGTTTTAAAATATAAAGCCTCCATTGAAAAAAGGAATTTTTTTATAAAATACTTCCATGTAATATTCTTTGGATGGTCATATATAAAATATTTATTTTCTTTTCTAATCATCAGCATTCCCTCTTGTAAATATTCTTTTTATCTTAATTGAAAGGGATTTAAAAACTAAACACATTGCCTTTAACTTAATATTTTTATGGCTGTAAAATACATTCAAGTGTTTCTTATAGTCGTCTAACAGATAAGAGGCAGGATTTTTTCTTATAATATAGCTATAATATAACTCAACTAAAAACTTTTCATTTTGTTTCTTTACATATTCAAACGTATTGTAATCTATAAACTTTTCTCTTAATAGTTTTAGTATTATACATAAATATTCTACTGAAAACGCATAAAAAAGATTATATCTTCCCTTTTTAGTATTGTCAGTAGGCAGTTCATCCATAATCTTTTTATTGTCGATAATATATTTTGAATTATATTTATCAGCAAATAAAATATCCGTATGCGGAAACAGTGAATTGTATTCACTTAAGGACAAAACATTTTCTTTATCTTTTTCCCAAAAAGAAATACCTCCTGACCATGATGAATAATATGATAAATTTCTTACATATAAATTAAAAGAATCTGTTTCCAACTGCTCTTGATGCATTGTTAGATTCCCATTAGAAAAAAATATTACAGGAGATGTTTCTATATTTTTTTCCACAACAGATAATAAATATTGTAAAGTACCTTCTCTAAACACCGTTCGATGATTTACAAATTTAATAAATTTTCCTGAAGTCATCTTAAAATTCTCCAGCTGATTTAAGAAACCTTCTGTTTGTGATCTTTGATATCGAATATTATTATATTTTGTTATATACTCCTGCATTTTCAAATAAAACTCTTCATTAGTTCCATTATCAGAAATACATATCTCATATAATTCCTGCGAAATGCCCTGATTTAAAATACTTTCTATAACGGGAAATACCCACTCCGTAATTCCATTGGTAGGAATACATAATGATAACAGACATTTATTATTATCCATTTATGGCCTCTCGATCTTCTAATTTATATTGTCTAGTCATAAAATCAATTGTTTTCTTAATTCCTGATTTCAGTGATATAGGATTAAATGTTCCAAAATTCTCCTCATATCTGCTTATATCTAAATAATTAATAGGAACATCAACAGCTCGTCCCTCCTGATATTTTATATCTAATGTTTTGCCTATAACCTCCTGCAAAGTTTCCAGTACAGTGCGAATACTTGTCCCATATCCGCATCCAAGATTATAAGTTTTTTCATTACATTCTGATTCTGCTATATTTAACAATCCCCTGACAGCATCATCTATGTAAATAAAATCTCTTACTACAGAACCATCCCCATATACAATAATAGGCTCACCCATTAGAGCCTTATACGAAAATGTAGTTACCGCTCCGAGAATTCCATTGGGCCTCTGGTATGGTCCATACGGATTGGAAAGTCTAATTATTCTATAATCCAACCCATACATATATTCATATAAATATAACAATTTCTCTATTGTAATCTTTTGTATACCGTAAGAACTTATAGGTTTTGTAGGCATCTCCTCGCTCAGAGGACAACTGCCTTCTCTGCCGTATACAGTTCCTCCTGATGAAATAAAAATGACTTTCTTAACTCCTGCACGAACACATGCATCTAACAAATTAGACGAAAATACCACATTTTCCATCAACTCTTGAGAAATATGCTGATTTGAGGTTGTCGGCACCGTACTGCTGACTAAATGGTATACAATATCCTGTCCTTCAAGCAGCTTATACATATCAAAGGATAGATCAAAATCTGCTTCTGTAAAATTCACATTTCTTAAATTCATTGCTTTGATATGATTAAAGAATTCAATCTTTTTATCTGCCAATAATATTTTATTTTGATTATCCTTTGCCAGTTGAATAGTCAAATTCGTACCTATAAATCCGGCAGCACCTAATATTGTTATGTTCATAACCACATTCCTTTATTATTGTTATAATAACAATTCTATAATTCATTCTAAAGTATTATATTTCAATTTACTGCTTGGAAATTATTTGACTTATTATTGAATCAGCAATATATTTCATCCCTTTATCTCCAGGATGTGCAGCAGCCTCTTTAGAAACTTTTACTGTAGATCCATCTTCCAAATAACAGGCTGTCCCAGTCTTTGACTGATACTCTTTCTCACCAATAATTTCTGATAAGTCAGCAAATTTAATACCTTCATCCATAGCAGCCTGTTCTCTTAAAACATTCTTTTTTACATTCCAGAAATCTCCAATAAGAATGATTGTTGCTTTAGGGGCTTTTTCTTTTATATACTCAATTAAATTTTTCATATCTTCTTTATAATTAGACAAATCTGCAGCATTCTCTCCCAGCTGCAGGGTAACTAAATCCAGTTTTTCATTTAAATATACATCTATTAAGTCTAATGTTGTATCACGGGACGAACTTCTTTCCCATACTGAAAAATTATATGCATATGCAGTAACTTCCCCATATGTTTTTTGTAAGTCACTCTTTACTAAATGGAAATAATCATTGTCAGGCTGTGTTGAACAAATTCCTCTATCCCAGCTTGTTATTTTTGTCAAACTATTTCCTATAGCTAAATAATTATATGTGTTATCTTTATATTGAGTATCATAATTATAATAATCTGTAACTTGCTTTAATTTTTCTTCAAGGTAAGCCTCTTTATTTGATATCATAGCAAGTTGTTCAGATTGGTATTTTTCATGTTTAATAAAATTGTATACTACAAACGCACAAAGTATACTAATTATAAGAACTAATACCCCCCCTAACAGAAAACGCTTTGTCTGTCAAAAAGTTTCATTATTTTTATCCTTTCTGTCAAGTTGATTTTTTTAATTTGTTTAAATTATTTTTTTGGTAACCAATTTAATTGTTTTTTATTTTCAAAATGACAGTATAAATTATCAATATTTTTTTCAACCATTTCTTTTGTTAATTTTGAATAATCTATTTTTAACAACTCCTTGATCTTTTCAGAATCAAAACGATATTTTATTATTTTAGCAGGATTTCCTCCAACAATTGCATATGGGGGTATATCTTTTGTAACTACAGCTCCTGCTGCTATGACAGCTCCTTGACCTATATGCACTCCTGATAAAATTGTTACGCCGCATCCAATCCATACATCATCATCAATAACAATATCTCCCTTTGAAACACCTTCATACTGTTCTGTTTTTAAACACTTAACTTTAAATGGAAATGTCGAAATATTATCTAAATGATGGTCCGCATTAAGAATAAATGAAACATGAGGCCCAACAGAACAAAAATTACCTATTGTTAACTTTTCAAACGTATTAAAATTTAATACATACAATGTTCCATAAGTATAATTACCTACTTGAACACAATTCATATCAAACATATTTTCAGCATAGGTCTCATTATGACTGTTTCTGTTTCTCCATTCTCTTGCAAATTTATGCCATTCCCATCGATTTTTCAAACTGCCAAGCATAACTTCTCATTTCCCTTCCAAACTATTACTGCTAATGCATATCTGTCCATTCCTTAACCCATTCTAAATATTTATATTTATTGTGTTCTGTTGGTTCAAGCATCATTCCCTCAGCCCATTCATTCCATGCATTTATAAAAACATATTCTTCCTCTTTAAGCATATCCATAAATTGAAAAAAAAGTTTCTTTCTGGGCGGAGTTATTATATATCCTCGGCTTCCATGTCTTGGTGTGTTATCCCATTCAAAAAACAAACCCCGTATAATATTTTCGGCCGTCGGTTCACTGTATATCATATGTTTATATAATGCATTACCGCTATATGTCTGAACATATGAACAAAGTTTATATTTATTTAACGTCCTCAGAACTTTCCTGATTATTCTTAGAGGCAAGTAACTAAATTTATTTAAATATATTTCCTTTGCCACGGAAGCCTCCCTGAAAAACATAAACTCAGTTTCCTTGCACATATCGCGGCTAAATTCTTCCATTCTTTTTTTATTTACATTATATTGATAAGTTTCTATTAAACATAAACCGTCGAAACCATTTTCCCTGCACTTTTTGTCAAAATAATCAAATAATTGTTTCTTCTCTGGAAATATTGCGTTATATATCATAAACAATGGTTTATTGTTTCTTTTTTCATATCTTTCATCTTTAAAAAAAGGAAGAAGATAATTAAAATGCTTTTCCCATTCTTTTTCATCACCATACCGTTGTTCTATCAACACCTCTCTGCTGCCCTTCCATGCTCTATTCCAAGTGTGATTTCCCCAGCAGAAGAAAAAAGGTTGGTTAATTTCTTTCCATTTTAATAGGTTTTCCGCCGGTTTTTCCAACAATAATTTTCCGCAAAAATAATAGTGATAATAAATTAAACCGTCGATATTATATTTTTTCATTAAATCTGTCTGCCATTCAACAGTTTCTTTATCTAAAAGATTATAATAATTATTATTTAATGGTTTTACAGGCTGATTATGTCCTTTAAATAAAGGAGCGGCCTTCTTTACATTTGTCCATTCAGTAAAACCTTTTCCCCACCATTCATTATTTTCTTCTGTCTCATGAAATTGTGGTAAATAAAAAGCAAATTTTTTCATCTTGTCTTCCTCTTCAATCGGTAATTCATAAGTAATATTATGTTTTTACCACAAAAGCGTAATATTAAATTTATAATATTTAATTCCTATTAATACGCATACTTTCAATTAACCTTTCAAAGGCTTCCTCAATACCTATACATGGAGTCCATCCTAAACTCTGTATTTTATCTGTATTCATTTTCATTTTTACTACCGGGTTATAACCCATCTTTTTTACATCAGCTTCCTGTATGACAACTTCAGTATGTTCATACTTATCAGCAAGCATTTTAGCCATATCATATATACTTATAGTGGCAGAAGTGTTGGCAAGATTATAAGCCTCACCGCCTACACCTCTTAAAAGTACATATAATATACCTTCAACAGCATCTGATATATAACAATAACTTCTTGTGGTTTCTCCCTTTGTATGCAGAATAATATCCCGCCGCTCTATAACAGATCTTGCAAATTGAGCAAAAACGCGATTATCATTGTATTTTACTCCAGAGCCAAATGTTTGAACTAAACGTACTATCTTTATATTCATTTTATATTGTTCTGCATATGCTTTACATATACATTCAGCCATTCTTTTTCCTTCAGAATAGCTGCTGCGAACTTCCATCGGGTTTAAATAACCATAATCTATTTCTGAAATTGTTTCTAAATCGGGGTTGGTAACACCATATACCTCCATAGATGACAGGTAAACCAAACCAGCAACATTTTTTTCTTTTGAAAAGTCAAGTATATTTTTTAATCCGTTTAATGTTGTTTCGATTGTCTCAACCGGCTGTTTAACAAAAGAGGCAGAATCTGTTACACTTGCACAATGAATTACATAATCAACTGTTTTGTCCAGCGATATATGCTTATTGATATCGTTACAAACTATTTCCAATTTTCTATTTACTATAAATTCACTAAACATCTGCTCTGCTTTTTCTTTGTCTCTGACCAAAGCTATAACATTGATATCTTTTTGTTTTTTATTGTTAAGTACCATCAGAGCTCTGACAAGAGAACTGCCGATCAATCCTGTAGCACCTGTAATGAAAACAGATTTCCCATCAATATCAGATAAATCTAATTTAGTATTTAATATTTTCTCTGCATCCTCTTGCAGAATTTTGTTTTCTTTCATAACAAATACTCCTATAAACCATATATTTGAGAATTTTCCTTTGCTTGCAGCAATGCCCTTAACGTATAAAAATCATCAGGTGTAGTGACTTTTATATTTTCAAACGGACCTTCTACAATATGAATTTTTTTGCCGTATTGCTGCATTAAAGTACATGTATCAATTATATTTATCTTTCCTGATTCTATCGCTTTTTTTTCTATTTCATAGACATCTTTTAAATAAAAACTTTGAGGAGCTTTAGCTATCCGTGTTACTTCACGGTCAGTTGCAGTCTGTACATAACCAGTCTCATCAATTAAGACGATTGTCTCTTTAGCGACAGTACATGTGATTGCAGAACCAAATTTTTTTACACTTTCAATATTGTCATGTATAACCTGTTCATTTATTAAAGGTCTGACACCATCATGAATTAAACAGATAGACTTCTCAAATTCATTTCCAGAAATTCTTTTTGCCTCACATAAACCATTGTATATGGACAGCTGCCCTGTCTCTCCTCCAGGAATGATTGATTGTACTTTATGTAACCCATATTTCTTCACTAATTGATGCATAAAATCTATACTGTTTTCAATACAAGCTACTACAATCAAATCTATCTCATTACTCTGCTCAAAAATTTCTAACGTATGAATAATAATCGGTTTCCCATTAACTTCCAGAAATTGTTTTGGTTTTGCTTTGCTGTTCATTCTAGTACCGGCGCCGCCGGCAAATATAAGTGCAATATTCATATTTTTATCCCTTCAAAGTATCTTTTAACCAATAGAAATAATTCTCATGCTGCTTTCTGTCTTCAACAGGAGGAAGCTTCATATAGTCCCCATACAAATTAGACAAATATAAATCTGTATTTTTCATTGACATGAATTCGCAGCCTTCAAATTCTACCGAACCAATCATCTCATATTCTTCTCTTTTAATCATTTCTCTATATCCGCCGCACCCGCCTATGATAGAGCCTACATAATCTGAAGTATCAAATTCATACTCCATTACCATTTTATCCAGCTTTTTTATAAGGTAAAATTTAGGATAAAGCATATTTAATAAAGTCAATAAACTCCAGATAAATTTTTTTATTCCTTTTTCCTCTTTTTTTCTGTATTTGGCTGACTTTAGGCGATAGAGACGCTTGTCCAATTTATCTACTCTATCCTTTCGTCTGTTTCTCTCTGTTTCATTTCCCATCATGCCGTCTAATGGAAAAATATCTATATACAGCGAAAGTTCATGTTGTACTGCATGTGGAAATTCAATATTAACTATTCTAGTATCCATAAGTTTAGAATAACTAAATCTAGAATAAGAATCATATGGCGTATGCAATTTATATGCTGCAATAGATAATTCCTTAGGAGCAATTTTCAAGAATTCAACATAATCTTTTCGCGGCATAGCAACATCAATATCATCGTCCCAAGGTATGAAACCTTTATGTCTTACAGCGCCAAGCAATGTTCCGCCTGCTAATGTGTATCTAAGATTATGTTTTCGGCAGATTCTATCAAATTCTTTTAAAATATCAAATTCTAATTTTTGTATTTCATCTAAACTTAATTGTTTCATTAATAAAGTTCCTTTCAGAATCTTATAGTTCCATATTGTTAAATATCTCTAAATGTCGCTCAGCCATTTTCTCAATTGTATAATTCTCAATCTGCTTAACATTCTCAACAGACATTTCATGCTGCAGTTGTTCATCAGAGAGTATTGTTAAAATTTTTTCTCTTAGCATTTCACTGTCATCGACATTTATCAAAAAGCCATTTTTCCAATTTTCAATCAATTCAACCCCGGCAACACATTTATCTGTCGTCACAATAGGCAGTCCAAAACTCATTGCTTCATTTATAACCAATCCCCATACATCTCCCCTTGTCGGCAATACAAAAACATTGGCAGTTTTATAATATTGTTTTAACTGTTCTTTTGGCTTAAAATCAATAAAATGAACTTGTTTTAGATTATATTTCTCCTTTAATTCCACATATTCCTGAGTAGGAGTGCCGCCAATAATATATACTCCTATATCCTCCGGCAAACCATTGCAGGCAGTGAGTAAAATATCATAACCTTTCACAGGAATAAATCTTCCAACTGTCAAAACCACTTTATCTTCTTTAATATTTAATTTCTTTTTTAGCTTTATAATCTCATTTTTATCAGTTATACCTGAAATATCTTTTTTTAAAATTGAAGTAAATGGATATTTATAAATTTTATCTTTTTTGGCGCCATAATATATTAAATAGTTTGTTGTATCATCACTGCTGCTCAGCCATGCGGAAGCTTTTCTTATAAAAAAACTTTTAAATTTCTTTTTAAACGTTGTCTCTTCTTTTATAAAACCACCGTCAGCGCTTATAATAAATTTTATCTTCCTTATATAAAGTGAAATAATCGCTAACATAGCTGTAGGTGAAGAATATCCGTCAAAGATAACCACATCATATTTAGAAGTAATATATTTTAAAACAGAAGGACAAACCGCTATATCGTCACCAAGCTTAATACCTTTCATAAAAATTTCTTTAAAATTTCTTTCTGTTCCCGTACTCCACTTTAAATCTCTGCTTTTTGCTGTATGACGCTCATATAAAACTGTCAAATCACTTTTTGTTCCCAAAACATTAAAGAAATCTACTCTGTAAGGCGATGGAATATTTGTTAAAAACAATATTTTTTTCAATGTTATTTCACCCTTTACGATTTTTGCAAAAATTCATAGGTAAATGTATCTGGAGATGTAATTACATAATAGAAAAATAAACTAATTGCCAAGAAAACAATAGAATATCTGACAACTTCCTTAGCCCAGTCATTCTTAAAATATTTATTTATAATTTCAGGTATAATCTTTATTAAGAAAAAGCTGAAATAAAAGCCAAATCTCCACAAATGATCAATCGTATCCTGCAATAAGATTATCATCATTGCAATAACAAGCAATAATGATTCATATTTTAATTCAATATTTTTATAAGCATAAAATACAACAAACAATATAACAATTAACTCAAATACAAAATATACTACATCAAGAGAGCCACGCCCGCTCATTGCCATATCTTTATTGTAATAATATAAATACTTAGGCAAATATTTATTTAAAAATATTTCTATCCACTGTATATTGGACACAAGATATAAGCTCAGCGAAATAGATACAATCAAAAGTTTGTTATATATTTTAATTCCTTTCTGTTCTAAATGTATTAATATGAAGATTCCAATTACACATATACTTGCAATTATAGAGCTGGTATGAAAAAAATAAGCCAAAACAGCAAAAATTATTGCCCTAACATATTTTCTATTTTTCATAGAAGTATATATACTTAATACAAAAGCCAACGCAATATATTGTCTTAAACTTGACATAGAAGTCAAAAAGTGTCCTAATCCTAAAAACAAACAAGTTGGAAGAAACACATCATCACAATTTTTATATATAAATACAACAACTTGAAATAGTATTATTATACTTGCAACAGCTAACAACCATTGATAGTTATTCTCAGTAAATCTGGAAATAACTTTATTTAACAAAACCCATCCATACTCTGACTGACCGTTATTAAAATATTTTAACTGCGACCAATCAAGCGCTCCGATTGTTCTAAACCATCGAAGATATTCTCTTGTATCAGCACCTACGTTTAATGAACGGTAAGCCTGTAAAATAAACATAGCCGCAAATGAACAGAATAAAAATCTTTTTTTATTTTTATCATTGCTGTTTCTTTTTAAAAAAAAGAGACCAACAATTATAACCCATAACCATAAAACAATATACGGTACCATTTTTTATCCCATCCTAATCTTTTCTTCTGCTTTTTAATTTGTTTAGTCTGTAAAACCATTTCTTAGGATTAAAATACATTACACGGATATCTATTACCTCAATTGACTTGCCTTGTGCATATGTATGTATTCCGGTTATGTTTTTATCCAAATTTTGAGTTTTAAAATCTTTTACTTGTATTGAACGCACTATATTTTTCATCAAAATTCTCTTTTCCAGATCATACATATGTATATTTAATCCCATTCCATAATTACCATTATTAGATATCTGTTTTGGAACATAAGCTTTTCCTTCTGCAAAAAAAACAGCTCCACCATTTCTATCTGTAAATGAATATTCTCCCTCTTTTAAAACTTTAATTTCGCCAAATTCATATTTATCATTTACCTCTATCTTTTGCAGCACTGTTTTTGCCTTAAACGGATTTTCTGTATCTATAACTGAGCAATCAACAATAATTTCATCTTTATAAATGTTGATTATATTCATATCAGTATAATTTAATTTATTTTCATAAACCTTATATAATTCCCATTTATCAGGAAACCGGGAGCAGCAATAGACTCTTATTGAATTTGATTCGCTGCACTCAGGAAGCATATATAAATTATTATTAAATTCGAAAATAGTTGGATAAGACATATGAAAATCTTCTTCCAATACAAGGTGAATATTTTTCAATTGCTCTCCGTCTACTTCAGCAACGCCTATACTGCCTTTGCATTTCTTTTTATTGAACATTTCAAAGAAAACATAGTCCTTATTTCCATACGAAATCTGTATTGGGTCTGCATACCAGTATTTTTTCAAATCACTTATCACATTGTATGGAGTATTTTCTCCCTTTTTTCGTATTCCTAATGTCCATATTTCCTCATAACCTATTAATTTTAGAAACGTTTTTTTTATATCTATCATAAATGCCCCCGAACTGCATATATTCAAATATTTATATTAAACTTAAAACTGTCACTTTAATATTTTCATAAATTTTTATAACTTACTACCGTCTCGATAATCTTTTTTAAATCTCCCTGCTCTACAACTATATCTGCAGTTTCCACGCTGCCGCCTGTCCTGTAAGTAATTACTGTTGTTCCGCATGCCCTAGCTTCAAGATTTGTTGTCGGATATGTGTCTTCATAAGTTAAATTGATATAAAAATCCGAAGCACTATATATTTCTGCCAACTCTTGAGCGCTTTCGGTCCTGTTTATTCCTATCATATTGTCTGTCAAATGTTTTTTATTTTTATCATTAACTCCTATCAAAACAATCTTATATTTATCATTTAATATTCCTGACAACTCTATAAAATCATTTAACCCTTTACGAGGAGTCCATACATTAGCAACTCCCAATAGTATTATCTTGTCTTCCAATTTATATTTTTTTCGAAAGTCGCTTTTAACAGGCCGGAATATTTTCTTATCAACCTTATTATTTATGACTTCTATAGGATATTCACCCAAAAATGATTTTTTAACTAACTGTGCAAGCCAATCTGATGGCGTAATAATTCTTAATTCATCAACATTTGTAAACAATTCTTTCTTTTTTTTATAATTCCAAATGCTGTTATCTGCAATTGATGATTTGGGATACTCACTTTTTTGTGGGCACTTAGAACATTGCGTTAACCATTTATTACAATCTATAAAATCAAAATGCGAACAATGACCTGTAAATGCCCAGCAATCATGCAAAGTCCATTCAACCGGAATTTTTTCTTCTTTTATATATTTAAACAATTGTTCCATATCCAAGTAATATCCATGAAGGTTATGCAGTATAATTTTATCAGGAGCAAAAGTTCTTACCTTATTTATAAATATTTTTGTTGCACGTTTTGAATAAAATGCTGTTTTATCAGTAATACGTGTCATAAATGCATGAAAATACATATCAAAATCAGAACCTATTCGATAACCATTAATTTCTCTAGGCGAATCACCTCTTCCATATGCAACCATACAAGTGTGACCTTCAAGTTCTGCCTTTTTATATTGTTCAACAACAATCCTTCCAGTACTTCCAGTTCCGCATACGGTATTTACAAATAAAATATTCATTTGATATTCCTTCCAACATTAATCAATAAAGTATTTCGCCAACTCTACACCTACGCACTCAAACAAATAAAAACGACTTAAACCATTACATCTATATACTTCATATCTTGCTTTCATCCGATTAACTGTTTTTTTGAAATTTTTTTCATTGCTAACTCCGCCAAATCTAAAATTAGCAAGAACCTCATTTAACACAACAACCTTGTTGTCATCTTTTTTTATTCTAATAGCAAGATCAAAATCGTCATAAATATTTTTAACTTTGTACTGATATTTGTTGTACATCTGTTTTGTTATAAATGTTGTAGGATGATTCCAATCTCTTGAGGATACATATTTTCTTAGTCTTGAATGTTTTACTGTAACTCCTGATTTTTTTACTATATTTAAATCAGCATACATCATATCAAAACTTGTATTTTCATAACATTTAATAACTTTTTCAACAGCATCAGGTTCATACCAATCATCACTGTTGATAAGACCTACTATCTCACCATTGCTGTGTTTTACTCCTTTGTTCATAGCATCATAGATTCCATTGTCAGGTTCAGAAATAATATTAAACTTAATACCTTTTTTAATAAACTCCTGACGGTATTCCTCTGCAATTTTGACTGTTCTATCAGTTGAATTGCCATCTATAATCCAATACTCAATATTCTGATAAGTCTGATTTAAAACCGACTCAATTGTATCTTTTATTGTATTTTCACTGTTATAAGCAACAGTAACAATACTGACTAAAACTTTATTTTTCATAAATTCACCACTTTTATGATTTCTGTTTTGTAGATGGGGCTCATTTTAGACCTCTGGCTGTTTCTGTAAACGCTACTGATTCCCCAAATGTACAGACATTATAATTATCTTTATAAACACTCATTTCCTGATCATAGACACAATTTCCAAAAACTTTTCTGCACAATACGCCGACCTTTCCCGGCATACATCTGCCAATTGCCGCAAAAGGTGTAAGAAGTCTCGTAATCCAGATTTTATAGTTACATACATCAGCTATTGTTTTGACAAGTACGCTTGTATTGACAAACTCTTTGTTTTGTGGAAAAAACACACCATGTTCATCATTTTCTATCATAAGCCTAATAAATTCGCATAAATTATCAATATAAATCATAGAACGCATGTTGCTGACTTTAGGAAAAAATGGAAGTCTTTTCGTCAGATTTGACAGCCGCGGATAATTACCCTTACAGTCTTTTCCATAAATCATAGGAGGCCGCAGCACAACAACCTTAAAACTGTCATCTGACAGTAAACGTACTTTTTTATCAGCCTGCCATTTACTGTCACCATAAAAATTCACGGGTCTTGGCTCAGTGTCTTTGGTAATATGTTCTATATTGCCATATATGCTCATTGAACTCATAAAAATAAACTGCTTAACGCCTGAAGCTTTAGCTCTTTCAGCAGTTTCTACAGCTAAATCCGTATTGACTGTATAATATTTCTTTTTTGCCTCATCTGTAACACTGTCAATATTAACATGGACTATTCCTGCCAAATGAAGTACAACATCATATTTTGCAAAATCATTCTTTTTCCAATCAGAATTTTGCATATCAAGAGTTTCAATTTCATATTTAAGACTAAATTCAGGAGAAGAAAGCCATTTTTCAAAAGAATTACCAATATAGCTGCCCGCTCCTGTTATTAATATTTTCTTCATATATTTTCCCTGATTCTTTTTACGTTTTTTTGACTCTTTCCCACAATAGAAAGCCTATTGCGAACTGCAAAATATAAAATTTAATAACCACCTTATAATCTATCATATAAATAATTAAAAGTAAAGTCAAATATGAAATTTTTCCAATCCATAAACTATAAAAATAAAATAACTCGTAAAAAACTAACTGAAAAAATAATATTATTTTATTCACATTAAAATTTATTTAATTGACAAATATTTTTCTTGTATACCTTATATATTTTGTTCAAAATAATCTAAGCCTAATAATTTATTTCCAAATAGAAATGCCCATGCAGCTTAGAATGCATGGATATTAAATAATATTGATAAGGAAAATGCCTTGTGGGATTGGCAAATAGCTTATCGTATGTTTTGGAATATTTTATAAAAAGGCAATTATACAAAGGAGGATTTAAAAAATGTCAAGACGAGGAGAAAACATTAGAAAACGAAAGGATGGTAGATGGGAAGCCCGATATATTAAGGGGCACAATAAAGATGGAAGTATTAAATATGGTTATGTATACGATAAAACTTATAAAAAAGTTCGTGAAAAAAAATTGGCTTGTATACAGACTCTAAAAGAAAATAACATAACAGAAGACACCGTTAACTTGCAGCATTTAGCTTCTAAATGGCTTATTAAAAAATCTTTTACAGTAAAAAGCAGTACATATGCATATTATAATACAATAATATTAACGCATTTTGCTGAATTATGGCAAGATAAATCTGTTTATCAAGTTACATCTACTGACATTGAACAATTTATAATTAACTTGCTGAAAAAAAATCTAAAACCTTCAACGATTCATTCTATTACTGATATACTGCGTTTTATATTGAAAAGTGCACTGCCACCAATATCTTCAGAGATAATAGAAAAATGTTATTTCCACACATCATCTCCCTCTGTAAAAGTATGTGAAGGAACTGACAGGAAAAAAATTGAGCAGGCTTTATTTAAGCGGGGAGATTCTTTTTGTATCGGAATACTGCTAATGTTATATACAGGAATGAGAGTTGGTGAATTATGCGGTCTTCAATGGAAAAATTTTGACTTTGATAATAATACTATTAGTATAGAAAGAACAGTGCAGAGAATCCATAATATAGATGCATTGCCTAATGAACCTCAGACAAAAATTCATATTGGACCTCCAAAAACAACTGCATCATTGCGTAAAATTCCAATTCCTTCACATTTAAAACCATTGTTACAAAATAACCATAACATTGCTTCTTATTATATAATAAACAACTCAGACAAAGTTATGGAACCTCGCTCAGTTCAAAAAAGATTTAAATCTTTTTTAAAAAAAGAAAACTTAAATTATTATAATTTACACGCAATACGTCATGGTTTTGCTACAACAGCAATAGAAAAAGGCGCTGACTGTAAAAGTGTTTCAAGCATTCTTGGACATTCATCTACAAAAACTACTCTTGATATTTATGTTCACAGCAGTCAAAAACAGATGCAATCATGCATTGATTCCTTATAAAAATTAAAAACTAATTATATTTTATAAAAATATATTATATAAACGGGACTGTAACTAAAAAATTATTCTTACTTACATTAATTTATAAACCTTATTATGAATTTAATCTTAATTTGGTTACAGTCCCAACTTGTGTACTCTATACAAAAATTATAGCATAATTTTAATTATTAAATGAAACAAATGATATCATTTGTTTTTTGTTAATTCAGTAAAGTGGTCTCTAAAATGGTCATAATTTTTTTTTATCTAATTATTATTTCAGCTTTATTCAATAAAGTTGTTTTTCTTTTTATCTAAAAAATGGTCAAAATAAATGGTCATTCCATAAAAATCTTTCTAAGATAGTTTGACTTCAACCCCGATTTTTCTTAATATTACCAACGCAAGTAAAACAACTGTTCGCAATAGGCTTTCTATTGCGAACATTACAAGGTGGATTTAGTGATGTTTAATATTCTTATTACCGGAACAGGAAGTTATATCGGCACTTCACTTGAAAAATGGCTGTCCAATCCGGATTTTGTCAAAGAGTTTCATATTGATACTCTGGATATGAAAAAAAACGATTGGAAAGAACATAATTTTTCAAAATATAACACCGTGTTCCATGTGGCAGGATTGGCTCATGCTGATGTCGGCAGCATAACAGATGAAATTAAGGAAAAATATTATGCTGTTAATACGCATTTAGCTGTTGAAACTGCTAAGAAATCTAAAGCTTCAGGGGTTAAGCAGTTTATTTTTATGAGTTCAATGATTATCTATGGCAGAATTGAGCATGTGACAAAAGACACAAAGCCGCAGCCAGCTAACTTTTATGGAGACAGCAAATGGCAGGCTGATAAGAGTATCCGAGCTCTCGAAGACGACAATTTTAAGGTTGTTATACTTCGTCCGCCTATGATTTATGGAAAAGGAAGCAGAGGAAACTACCCTGTTCTGTCAAATCTTGCTAATAAATTACCTTTTTTTCCGAATGTACAAAACAAACGTTCAATGCTTTATATTGATAACTTGTGTGAGCTTGTACGTCTTATAATTGTAAATGAGGAGAGAGGAATCTTTTTTCCGCAGAATAAGGAATTTGTCAGCACAAGCGAAATTGTCAGTGAGATTGCCGCAACACAAAAACACAAAATATGGATTACAAGACTGCTTACACCTTTTGCCGCAGCGGGAATGTATATGCCTGGAAAAATCGGCAGATTGTGCAGGAAAGCTTTTGGAAGCTGCTTTTATGATAATGAAATGAGTATATACAAATACGAATACAGATTATTTTCATTTAAACAATCCATTTACTTAACTGAACACAAACGATAATAATTTTATGTACGAGGAGAGATCTATGCGTGTAGCTATCATAAACTGCTTTGACACTTATGAGCAGCGAGTTGACTTACTATATGATTTTTTTTGCAGTAAACACGATTCTGTTCATATATATACATCTAATTTTAGACATTTTAGAAAACAAAAAAGAAAAGATACAAAGAAAGATTATACGTTTATAGAAGCTATTCCTTATTATAAAAACATGTCGGTAAAACGACTATATTCTCATAAAAGATTATCAAATGATATTTTTTCACAAATTGAAAAAGATAAAACTTATGATTTAATTTGGATTTTAATTCCTCCCAATTCTTTTGTAAAAAAAGGAGCTAATTATAAGAAAAATCATCCTAATGTAAAACTTATATTTGATGTAATAGATATGTGGCCTGAGGCAATGCCTGTGAAAAAATTTAAAAGTTTACCGCCAATAAAAATATGGAAAAACATGAGGGATCGTTTTATATCTTATGCCGACCTTGTTGTAACAGAATGTGATTTATATAAAGAAACATTGTGCAACAATGTAGATGCAAGCCAATTAACTACAATCTATTTTGCCAAGAATAGTATTCCCCAAGAAAGAACAGCAATACTTCCCTCAGATAAAATTACTTTATGCTATCTTGGTTCAATAAACAATATAATTGATATTAACGCAATACAAAGGATTATAAAACATTTTATAAAAATCAAACCAGTAGAATTAAATATTATTGGCGATGGGGAAAAGTCTGAAGAACTAATTGAAAGTTGTAAGAAAACTGGAGCTGTTGTAAACAATTATGGTGTTATCTATGAACCATCTGCTAAACAAGAAGTATTTAATAAATGCCATTATGGATTAAATATTATGAAAGATTCTGTGTATGTTGGTCTTACAATGAAGAGTATTGATTATTTTGAGGCAGGTCTTCCTATTATTAATAATATTAAAGGTGATACTTGGAATTTAGTTGATAAATATGGTCTGGGAATAAATATTAATCAACTTGAAAAATATGGAAGCCATTACCAAAAAAAAGCACGGGAGAACTCAAGAAAATTTTTTGAAGAACATTTAAGTTTTACTTCATTTCAAAATAATATGGAGCAAATATATCAATATTGCAATAATTCAATAAATTAAATATTTAGACAAATATATAGTTGATAAGAAGGCTGACTTCAATGAATAAAATAAAAATATTATTTCTCATTACCAGGTGTCCAAAAAGCGGACCTATAGAAGTTTTAAAAAATATAATTAAATATTTAGACCGGAATAGTTTTACTCTGTTTCTTATTTCAATGTTTCCTGAAGACAAAGAAAATAGTATATTAGAGACTTTTAATAAAAATTTCTATTACGAATATATACCTATGTCAAAAGCTGATATTTTACTAGGCAGAGATAATAAATTAAATTGTGCAATAAAGAAAATTAATCCTGATGTAATTCATTCTACAGGTGTTTTTGCTGATTATGAAATATGTAAAAATTATTCTGGAAGACAACTAATAATAGCACATAATTATGTAAACGAAGATTATCAAATGCTTTATGGTAAAGTTATAGGAAATCTTTTATCAGCGCTTCAAATGAAAGCAATGAAGAGAGCCGCCATAACAGTGGCATGTTCAGAAAGCTTAGCCAATATTTATGCAAAAAAAGAAGATTTAAAAATTCCATTTATTCGAAACGGCGTTATCTGTGAAAAATTTGAAAATAATTCTCTTACTAAACTTAAATATAGAAAAACATATGATATACCAGAAGATAAAATAGTTCTAATATATGCGGCTAATTTTGTAAAACGAAAGAATCATAAATTTTTGTTGGAATGTTTTAAAAAGTATTTACAAGAACATCAGAATTGTTACCTTCTTTTATTAGGAGACGGAGTGTTATATAAAGAATTGAAATCTTTATATGCATCTGAAAAAAATATTAGTTTTCGGGGTAAAGTTTCTGATGTGGAAAATTATTATAAAGCATCAGATATATATGTTTCCGCTAGTGTATCAGAGGGTATGCCGATGGGAGTTTTGGAAGCAATGTCTTATAATCTTCCGGTACTGCTGTCAGATATTTTACAACATAGAGAAGTATTTTCATTCAGCAAAGAAATTGGTGAATTGTTTGGGCTTGATAATAAGAATGATTTATTGGACAAGCTAAAAAAATTAACTGAAGAAAATTTAACTGAAAAAGGACATATTGCTTACCAAATAGTACATGAATATTTCAATTCACAGAATATGAGCTCACAGTATGAGAATTTATATCGAAAAATTGCAGATAGACAGTAAAATAATATACAGAAATAAAATCTAAAGGAGCGCTGGCTTTTATGGATATTACTTTATTTACAGGCGGATTAAAGGGCGGAGGAGCAGAGAGAGTCATCTGTAATTTGGCAAATTATCTTAGCTGCAGACATAACATAACGATATTGACAATGGCAGAAACTGAAAAATATGATTTAAACGCTGAAATAACTATTTATTCTCTGCTGTCTGTACAAGAAAACAGAGGAAAACTTATTAAAAATATTAAGCGTTACTTTAGATTAAAACAATTTATTAAGAAGAATAAATCTGATATTTATATAGTATTTCTGCCAGTTACAATATGCCTGTTTATGCATTTTAAGAAATTTATTAAATCTCCAGTTGTTCTTTCAGAAAGGAATAGTCCAGAAAAATATTCAGGTTTAATTCAGTTTCTTATAAAATATTACAGCAAAAAAGCTGATGGAATGGTTTATCAAACTAATAATATAAAAAATTGGTATAACCTTCCAGATAAAATTAACAGTATTATAATACCCAACGCAATTAACGGCTCTTTGCCTGCAATAAAAACTGATATTACCAGAAAGAAAAAAATTGTTGCTGTTGGCAGACTGACAGAGCAGAAAAATTTTGAACTGCTTATAAAATCATTCGCGGTTATTTCAGATAAAGTAAAAGATTATCAATTAATTATTTACGGCGAAGGAACATTAAGAACGAAACTTGAAATTTTGATAAATAAACTTAATTTAAATAAAAATGTTTTCTTAAATGGCTTTTCAGATAACATTTATGAAGACATTAAAGACGCCGCCCTATTTGTTTTATCTTCAGATTATGAGGGAATGCCAAATGCTTTAATTGAAGCTATGGCGTTAGGACTTCCATGTGTATCTACAAAATGTGGAGGAGGAGGTGCTGAATATTTAATTAAAAATGGTATAAACGGTATGTTAGTACCTATTAACAATATTGATGCTTTATCCAAAGCAATATTATATATGCTGGAAAACACCTCCATAGCATACAAAATGGGAGAAGAAGCACAGAAAATAAGATATACTCTTTCACATGAAATAATTTACGGAAAATGGGAAACGTTTCTTTGCGATATAAAGGGATATTACGATGCAGACAAATAAAAAAATTATACAAAGCAGAACAATTGACTATATAATGGCACTTTTATGTATGGTTAGCACAGTTTTTTTAGTTTATGTGAATAATACGCTATATAAAATTAATGTTGTTATATTTTGTCTGCTTATACTGTTAAGCCTATTCTTTTTCTATAATAAATCAGTGTTAAAAATTGATAAATTTAATCTTTCTTGGCTATGTTTTTTTGGCTGGTCATGCCTTTCAATATTATGGGCCAGATATGAAGTTCGAGTAGACTTATTAATTACTATATTATTTATAGGAGTTATTAACATATGTATTTCCAATTATATAAAAAAAGAAAAACAACTGCTTATATTTATGGATGCAATAATTATTGCCGCTGCAGTTTTGGAATTATACTTAATTTCTTATTATGGTTGGAACAATTTAATAACTACACGAATGGACAATACCATTCTTAATTCCAACAGAGCAGGTATTACTTTCTCCTATGCTGTAGGGATATCGGTTTTTATGTTTTTTAAGAAAAAAAACTTTTTCTATATTCCAGCTATTTTATTTTTAGGAGTCGGCGTATTTATTACTGGATCTAAATCAGGCATTATTAATATGATAATTATTGTTTCTGTATTTATGTGTTTTAAAGATGGAAAAAACTCTATAAAAAATGTCAGAAATTTAACAATACTTGCCTTGCTGCTCCTCATTATTTATTATTTGGTTTTTAACGTAGAATTTTTTTACAATATTATAGGCCGCAGACTTATTTTATTTGCGGATGCATTGTTAAAGAGCCGCTCTGATACAAGTACTAGTACTAGATTAGATATGATAATATTCGGATTTCAAAGATTTACTAAAAACCCTATTATAGGCTATGGATTAGATAACTATAAAAGTATGTCTGTCTATCAAACATATTCTCACAGTAATCTTATTGAACTATTATTTAATTTAGGAATAGTTGGGGTATTTTTCTTCTATAGAATGTATTACTTAATGGTTCGATTATTGCTTAAATTTAAATATACGGATAATACATGGAAAGGATTTATTATAGCATGGCTTATAGGCGAAATATTTATAAATTTTGTCGGAGTGTATTATAACGAATTCGCAGATATCGGCTTATGTTTTCTATTTTATGTTTATCTTGAAAGATTAGGTGAAAATAAGCCTAAAATAAATAAGAATTATATAACATAATTTGAAAAATGGAGAAAAGAATGAAAAACGACATATTAGAACAAAAAAATATTCCTTTTTTTTCATTGATAGTTCCTGTTTATAATCAAGAAAAATACTTGAACAGTTGTATTGATTCTTTACTTAAGCAAACCTTTAGTTCCTATGAAATTATAATTGTTAATGATGGCTCAACTGACAACTGTGCAGTTATTTGTGAAGAGTATAAACATAAGACCGACAAAATAAAAGTTATACATCAAACAAACAGCGGAGTCTTTTGTGCACGTATAAAAGGTTTAAAACATGCTAAAGGTCAATACATTCTAATGATTGATTCTGATGATAGATTAAGAAAAGATTCATTAAAAACATTATATAGAGAAATTGATAAATATAACCCTGATGTTATACAATTTCTTGCTTCTATTAAAGAAGACTATAAAACAGAGTGGTTTAGTTTGCCATTTAAAAATGGTGAAATATTTAGCGGCAGTAATAAATCCCAAATTTATAACATTTTGTGTGGCAGTGATACTTTAAATCTAGTTTCTTTAAAATGTGTAAAAAAAGATATCATCGAAATTGATGAGTTTTCTAAATATGGTAAAGGCGTCAGAGAAGGTGAAGATTTAATACACAGCTTATATATTTGTGATAAAGCGAAAAATATCATTTTTATTAAAGAAAATTTATACTTTTATAGAATTAATAACGAAGAAAGCAGAACCCATACATTTAATGACAGACATTATGAGGATATAAAGAATGTAATGTCAATACGAAAAATGTATGCTGAGAAATGGGACGAAGATGGTTCGTTGATTGATAGTTACAACAATTTTTTATCAAATATATACTATAATTTAATTTTATATTTAATAACTTCTAATATAAGTTGGAAGAAAGTCAAATCTTATCTGCAAACAATCTTTAGTGAAAATTATTTTAAAGATGCTCAAATAAGAATTAAGGAACAAAAGAATCTTAAACATTTGTTGTGCAGCTTGTTTATAAAACACAAATTAAAATCAGGTTTATTCGGTTTACATCTTTTATATAAACTTAGCAGGAGATGATTTTGATGGAATATAAAGAGCATTTAATATCAGTTATTATACCCGTATATAAAGTAGAAGACTATTTAATGCGGTGTGTCAATAGCGTTCTGGAGCAATCTTATACTAATTTAGAAATAATACTTGTTGATGATGGGTCTCCTGATAATTGTGCTGCTATATGTGATTCTTTGGCAGAAATGGACAAGCGTATTATTGTTATTCATAAAGAAAACGGTGGTTTGTCAGATGCGAGAAATGCAGGAACTATAATTTCCAAAGGACAATATATAACATATATAGATTCTGATGATTATGTATCTCCATATTATATTGAGTACATGTATAAAAACATTATACAAAATGATGCTGATATTTCATGCTGCGGCTTTTTTCGTACATCAGAAGAAAAAGCAAATTTTGAAACAACAAAATCAGATAATGTTTATGTATTAAGCGGCAGAGAAGCATGTGCAAGTTACTTTACTGATAAGCATGTACAATTAGTCGTTGCATGGGGAAAACTTTATAAATCGCATTTAGTAAAAAACACGCTCTATCCAAAAGGCCGACTTCATGAAGACGAAGCTACTACATTTAAATATTTATACTACAGTAATAGGGTGGTAATCGGAATGGCACCAAATTACGCTTATTTTGAAAATATTAATGGCATTATGGGTATAGAAAACAATAAATTTAGTTTAGATATTTTATGGGCTTTTAATGAAAGAACAGACTTTTTTATAGAGAAAAAAGAACGAGTATTTGCAAAAAAATCATTAGAAAATACAGCTGCATACTTAAATGGACACTATATCGCAAACCATAAAAACAAAGAATATATAAATAACTTATTTAAACGATACTTGTTTAGCGGATATTTTTCGTTTAAAGCTTTAATATTGATATTACTTGCTTTATGTGCCACTGAATTTTATAAAAAGAGATTTTTAAATATAAATGAAACAAAGGAATGAAAAGCTCAATGAATATTAAATATATAATTGCAAAAGCAATGAAAATATCAGGACTTAACAGATTACTGTTCTCAATAAGAAAACCATTTCTTATGCATAAAGCTTTAAAAAGCCAAAATATTAAAGAGGCGGCAGAACTTTTAGAAAAATATCATCCCAATAATGGCAGAACATGTTTTTGTAATCGAACTTTTTTAAAAGATGAATATGATTGCTGTATTATCATTCCCGCATACAACGCAGAAACTACAATAGTCAAATGTCTGAATTCTGTTCTAAATCAAAAAACAAACTTTTCTTATCATATAATCTGTGTAAATGACGGTTCAGACGACAATACGCCAACAATTTTAAATTCTTTTGCTGACAAAGTAACTGTAATTACCCAGAATAACAGCGGTCTTTCTAATGCCAGAAACAGCGGAATTAATTTCAACCGTGCAAAATATATTATGTTTGTAGATTCAGATGATTTATTGACTGAAAATGCCTTGGATAATCTACTTAAATGCGCATTTGAACATGATGCCGATATTGTTGAAGGCAGTTGTTTGATTTTTAATCATAAAGGCAAAAAAGCAGGAGAATTAAAACATACCAATAAAAATATAGAAAATTTTTATGAATTATTCGGTTTCGCATGGATGAAAGTCTTTAAACGGGATTTGTTTGAAAAAGTACAATTTCCTGAAAATTATTACTTTGAAGACTCTTTAATGAAACTAATCATTTATCCCATTGCTAAAAAAATTTATACAATAGACAACAACGTTTATTTATATATCAAAAATAAAAATAGCATAACTCATACATCCATAACAAAACCCAAATGTGTTGATGCACTATATTGTTTGCTTTCACTGCATTATGAAAGAGAAAAATATGGTCTCTGTTGTAATTATAATTATTATGAATATATGTTGGAAACTGCAAAACTAATGTACTTAAGAACGATGTATTGCAAAGAGGACATAAAAATTGCAATTTTTTTAATTTATTCAGATTTTATTTGTGGACAGTTTAAAGGATTTAAATCAAAGAATAATATTGATTTGGAAAATGCATTTAGAAACAGAAATTATAAATTATATAAAACAACATGTGAATTGTAAGGAGAATGTTAAGGCATGAGTGAAAAAGAAAAGATAGAATTAGAAAATAAGACCATATTAGTGACTGGCGCTGCCGGTTTTATCGGAGCAAATTTGGTTAGTAAACTCCTTAGTCTAAATGTTCCTCTTAACATTATAGGCATAGACAATCTTAATGATTACTATGATGTTTCAATAAAGGAATACCGGCTTAAACAAATTGAGAATGTTATAAATACTGATAGTAAAAATTCAAATTGGACTTTTATAAAAGGTTCTATCGAAAATAAATTATTAGTTGATGATGTCTTTAAAAAATTCGAACCTGATATTGTAGTCAATCTTGCGGCTCAGGCTGGAGTGCGTTATTCCATTTCAAACCCAGATGAATATATAGCCTCTAACTTAATAGGTTTCTACAATATATTAGAAGCATGCCGACATTCTTATGATAAAGAAAAAACCGGCGTACTGCACCTTATTTATGCCAGTTCAAGCAGTGTGTATGGAACAAATTCAAAAATTCCATATTCTACTGATGATAAGACAGACAGTCCGGTTTCCTTGTATGCCGCCACAAAAAAATCTAATGAATTAATGGCCCATGCTTATAGCAAATTATACAATATACCATCTACCGGTCTGCGTTTCTTTACTGTTTACGGTCCCGCCGGCCGACCTGATATGGCTTATTTCGGATTTACAGATAAATTAAGAAACGGCGATGTGATAGAAATATTTAATTATGGAGAATGTAAAAGAGATTTTACATTTATAGATGATATCGTTGAAGGCGTAGTAAGAGTAATTAAAAGCCCTCCTAAGAAAAAAATGGGAGAAGATAAACTGCCTATTCCGCCATATGCAATTTACAATATAGGAAATAACAATCCGGAAAATTTGCTCGATTTTATAACGGTTTTGGAAGAGGAATTAGTTCATGCAGGCGTTCTTCCGCAAAACTACGATTTCCAGAAACACAAAAAATTACTTCCTATGCAGCCTGGGGACGTTCCGATTACTTACGCTGATACAAGCGCCTTAGAACGTGATTTTGATTTTAAGCCTGACACAGACTTGCGCTCGGGTCTGCGGAAATTCGCAGAATGGTATAAGGAGTTTTATATTATATAACTTATTTGACACTCGCGTCATTTGTCTTATGTTTGCTTGGAAGCTGCTTAACCTATTACGCGCGGGAATAAATAATAAATGGAGACACAAAAATGAACAATCTTTCTAATTTGGACAAGATAAAAATTGCTGTTGCTGGCACCGGTTATGTAGGAATGTCTGTTGCAACTTTACTCGCACAGCATCATAAAGTTATTGCAGTAGACATCATTCCTGAAAAAATAGAAAAAATCAATAATAAAATTTCTCCTATACAGGACAAAGAAATAGAACAATACTTGGCTGAAAAAAAGCTAAACTTAACAGCAACAATGGACGCTGAAAAAGCTTATTCCATCTCAGACTTTATTATAATTGCTGTTCCGACAGATTATGACAGCGAAAAAAACTTTTTTGATACTTCTTTAGTAGAAAATGTTATCAGCCAGGTTCAGAAATGTAATCCTGACGCGTTTATTATTATAAAATCAACTGTACCAGTTGGTTTTACAAAATATATATCAGAAAGAACAGGCAATTTAAATATTATGTTTAGCCCGGAATTTTTAAGGGAAAGCAGAGCGTTGTATGATAATTTATATCCAAGCAGAATTATAATAGGAACCGATACTGATAATGAAAAAATGTTAAAAGCGGCAGAAATTTTTGCTGGTTTTATGTGCGAGGGAGCATTGAAAAAAGATATTGACGTTTTAATTATGAAATATACAGAGGCAGAAGCTGTCAAATTGTTCGCAAATACATATCTTGCATTGCGGGTTTCATTTTTTAATGAGTTGGACACTTATGCTGAGATGAAAAATCTGGACACGAAGTCTATAATTGACGGCGTCTGTTTAGACAGCAGAATAGGATCATATTACAACAATCCTTCTTTTGGATATGGAGGTTATTGTCTTCCTAAAGATACTAAACAACTGCTGGCAAATTATGAAAATATACCGGAAAATCTAATTAAAGCAATAGTAGAATCTAACAGTACCAGAAAGGATTTCATTGCCAGCCGAATCTTAAAAAAGGCTATGCAAGGCCAGAACAGTACTAATACTGCAAAAACTATAATTGGCGTATATCGTCTTACTATGAAATGCAACAGCGATAATTTCAGACAAAGTTCAATTCAGGGAGTTATGAAACGTTTATTGGATAGAGGTGTTAAAGTAGTTATATATGAACCTACTTTAGAAGAAAGTAAAAGCTTTTACAAATGTGAAATAATAAATAATCTTCAGGATTTTAAACAAATAAGCTCTGTAATTATTTCCAATCGTTATGATGATAATTTGTCAGATGTAAAAGATAAAGTATATACAAGAGATATATTTCAAAGAGATTAAATTAATATGGTATTTATATATATTATTGCCTTAAATGAAAGTTTAGTTTAACAGAAATGTATTAGGAGAGAGTTCAATGAAAGAAAATGTCACATTTGCTTTTGACCCTGATGCCAAATATCCTTCACCGGATAATTATTTCAGACCTTCAATAGCATACCCTGAATATCTATTTGAATCAGAAATATCTGATCAAGAAAATTCTATTTATAATTTATTAAGGAATGCACTGTTTCTTTATGGACTTGACAGAGACAATTATGGAACAAAAAAATGGAATCCTTTAAGCAAATTTATTACTGCAGGCAGTACTGTACTTTTAAAACCTAATATGGTAATGCATAAAAATGATTCGGGCAATGGTGAAGAATGTCTTTACACTCATCCATCAGTTACTGCGGCAATCATTGATTATGTGTGTATAGCACTATATAGTAATGGTTGTATATCAGGGAAAATTATCGTGGCAGATGCACCAATGCAGGATTGTGATTTTAAGAAATTAATTGAAAACAGTGGATATAAAAAACTGATAGAGTTTTATTTAAAGCATGATATTGACATAAGCTTAGTCGATTTAAGAAATGTATCTACTGTTACTGAAAGTGGTCTGCGTAAGTCAACAATACTTGGAAATAATGGAATTGTTATTGATCTTGGTGATAAAAGTAAATTTACTTCATTTTCACACAAAAAAGCTAAACGTCTTAGGATAACTAATTATGATCCAAACGATTTATTGTCTCACCATAATAACACAAAACATGAATACTGCATAGCCGCCGAGGCATTGGCAGCGGATGTAATAATCAATATACCAAAACCGAAAACACATAGGAAAGCCGGCGTTACCATATCACAAAAGAACCTTATCGGAATTAACTGCAGCAAAGAGTATCTGCCGCATCATACTAACGGAAGCGTCAAATCAGGCGGCGATTGTTATAGCAAAAAAAATATTTTCCTATGTATCTCTAACAAATTCCTTGATTACAGAAATGTTTGTTTTAAACATAAAAGATTTGCAGCCGCAAAATTTAATTCACTTCTATTTAGAGTGTTTAGTAAATTTGGACATAAACTGCTTAACGAAAAGTATTCTGAAGGCAGCTGGTATGGCAATGACACAATATGGAGAACAATTAAAGATATTAATTATATTATTAAATATGCAGATAAAAATGGTGTGATAAAGGATGAAGTGCAGCGTACGCAGATAATAATTGCAGATATGGTAATTGCCGGAGAAGGTGAAGGGCCGCTTCTTCCGTCTCCGCATTATCTTGGTACAATTGGTTTTTGCACAAATTTAGAAGTATTTGACAAAGCTGCAGCCTCAATCATGGGTATTGATTATAATTATATTCCATCAATCAAAACAAGTTCTGCTTCTTCTGTAAACATTATTTCTAATAATAATGATTGGAATAAGAAAGATTTAAATGAATTACTTAAAACTGCAGACTCGTTCATTATGACAGAAGGATGGAGGAACTATAAAAATGTCAAAAAAAATTAAAGCTTTAGCTAACGCTGTTAAACATCCTTCAACCTTTATATTTTTTCTTGCAAATCATGGTTTATTTAATTCATGGAAAGATGAGAATTATTTAAAATTAATTTATAGATTATCAATAGGAAAAAAGCTGAATTTAAAAGATCCTTCAAGTTTTAATGAAAAAATACAATGGCTGAAACTAAACGACAGAAAACAACTGTATACAACACTCGTAGATAAATATGCTGTCAGAGAATATGTTAAAGACAGAATAGGTGAGAAATATTTAATCCCTCTGTTAGGGCATTGGAAAAAACCTGAGGATATAGACTTTGATAAACTTCCAGAGAAATTTGTTTTAAAATGCAATCATAATTCTGGATTGGGGATGTGTATATGCAGTGATAAATTAAAACTTAATAAAGACGAAGTGATAAAAAATTTAAACAAGGGGCTTAAGCAAGATTTCTATTTAACCGGGAGAGAATGGCCCTATAAAAATGTTCCGAGATTAGTAATTGCAGAAAAATTTATGGAGGATACGTCAAATCCTAATGAATTAACGGATTATAAATTTATGTGCTTTAACGGAAAACACTACTGTACTTTTACATGTACAGAAAGATTTTCTAAAGACGGATTAAAAGTTACATTTTTTGATAAGGAATGGAATGTAATGCCTTTTAAAAGGAAATACCCTGTAAGTACTAAAGTTATAGAAAAGCCAATTAATTATGAAGAAATGATACAATGTGCTGAAAAATTATCACAAGGACTTGTATTTGCACGCATAGATTTTTATGAAATAAACGGCAAAGTATATTTTGGAGAAATAACACTTCATCCGGGATGTGGATTTGAAGAGTTTGATCCTTATGAGTGGGATTTGAAGTTAGGCAGTTTAATTGATTTAACAGTATTATAGAGAGAACGGCTATATGAGTAAAATATTAAAAATAAAAATAAAGATTAAAGAAAAATTGGATAAATACAAATATTTAAAATCAGATTCCTTTAATCAATTAAAAGAAAATACTAATAATAAAAGAATTATATTAATTGATACTCCTACACATGGCAATCTTGGAGATCAGGCAATTGCATTATCTGAAAATAGTTTTTTAAGTACTGAATGTAATCAATATAAAATTATTGAATTAACTCAAGAACAGTATTTGTATTCATATAAAAAGATTAATAAATATATTAAGCCTGATGATACAATTATTATTCATGGAGGAGGGTTTATAGGAACACTTTGGCCAAATGAAGAAAAAATATTACTACAATTATTAAAACAATTTTCGTTAAATAAAATAATAATATTTCCACAGACAGCTTATTTTGAAACTACGCCTTATGGACATGAACAGAAAGTTTTATTTATTAATGTAGTAAATAGTTGCAAAGACTTAACTATATTGTTACGTGATAAAAAATCTTATATTTATATGAAATCAATAATTAGTAATGAAAAAATAAAGTTACTTCTTGTTCCTGATATTGTAACTTACAATAATCAATTTGACTTTGGATTGCAGCGGCAAAACCATATATTGTTCTGTCTAAGAGCTGATGTTGAAAAAACAGTTAATTCAAAAATGCTAGAAAATATTTTTAACACTTTGAAACAAGAAAATATAGATACTTTATTTACAGATACTATTTACGAAGGTAATGTTCCAGTTTTAAAAAGAACAGAATATGTAGAACAGAAACTTAAAGAATTTGCGAAAGCAAAACTTGTAATAACAGACCGTTTACATGGTATGCTTTTCTGTGCAGTAACAGGGACGCCATGTATTGCCATGGATAATGTGAGTCAAAAAGTCTCTGGAACTTATGAATGGATTAATTATCTTGATTATATTGAATGTATACCTGAAAATGAACTGACAATTGAAAAAATTAAGTTGTTTTTAAAAATAAATAATACAGCATATACAAATAAACCATTAGAAAAATATTATAAGCAAATACGGGAAGCAGTTGTTACATAACTTTATATTTGTATACACATATAGTCTGTGACAACTGTTAAGCACAACAATATACTTAATTTCAGTGTGGTGAAACTTATATGATAATTATTAGAAAATTTAAAACATTATGTAAACTATCAAAAAGTCTTTTTAAAGATAGATTATTTACTTTAACTCACCCTATTAAAATTTATGATACTAAAGCTACGCTTGAAAAGATTATAAATGAACGACAATCTATAAGCAGATTTGGTGATGGAGAATTTAACCTTATAAATGGACAAGACTTAAAGTTTCAAAAATATAATAAAGAACTTGCTCTGCGTCTTTGCGATATTATTAAAGTTAATAATAAAGCTGATAATCATCTTACAGCAATACCTTATGTGTATTACAGTTTAAAAGGCAAGAATAAAAATTCTAAAAATTTTTGGCGTATATATTTAATAGATAATAGAAAATCAATTTATTCCTTATTAAATAAAAATTATAGCTATTATGATTCTCAAATTACACGTATTTATATTAATAGAAGAAACAAAAATCAAAGCGTTGAATTTTTAAATTATTGGAAAAAAATATGGTCTTCTAAAGATATTCTTATTGTGGAGGGTGAGTTATCGAGATTTGGCGTTGGCAATGACTTATTTGATAATGTTAAAAGCATAAAAAGAATATTGTGTCCTTCTGTAAATGCCTATGATAAATATAATGAAATCGTATCAAATATAAAACAAAACTATAATGGTCAATTGGTTTTAGTTATTTTAGGTCCTACTGCTACAGTAATGGCATATGATTTGGCAAGGATTGGAATCTGGGCATTAGATATTGGAAATCTCGATATGGAATATGAGTGGCTTATGGCAAAAGCCGATACTCAGCAAAAAATAGAAGGAAAATACTCAATCGAAACAGAGCAGGGGACTACTGTAGAGAACATAAAAAATGAAGAATATCAGAGACAGATTATTGCAAAAATTCTTTGAAAGTAAAAACTGTTTATTAGAGGGATAATATGGAAGATTCAAGAACAAGTAAAGCAAAAAAGAATATATTATTTGGATATACAAGCAAAGTTTTGACAATCATTTTATCTTTTATTGCCAGAGCTGTATTTATCCAAGTTTTAGGTGAAGAATTATTAGGAGTAAACAGTGTTTTTACAAATGTAATTCAAGTTCTGTCATTGGCTGAATTAGGCATGAACAATATAGTTGGTTACAGCTTTTATAAACCATTAGCACAAAATGATTCTACTAAAATTGCAGCGCTAATTAATTTTTATAAGAAAATTTATAATGGGATTGCATTGGCTGTTCTTGTTTCAGGAATTTGTATGATGCCTTTTTTGAAATATATTATTAATACAGAAACAACTATTGAACATATTTGGATTGTCTATATTATTTTTCTGATGGATACAGTATTTTCATATTTGTTCGTCTATAAAGGAACATTGCTGCAGGCGGACCAAAAAGGCTATATTATAACATTTTATTCAATGTTATGTAATATTATTTGTACGCTCTTGCAAATAGTTTCTTTGATAATTTTTAAAAATATTTTTATTTATCTTGGAATTAAAATGCTTATGAGTCTTATTAGCAACGCCCTGACTGCTTTTCGATCAGAGAAAGAATATCCGTATATTCGAAAAAAATTTATTGTCGATAATAAGACTACATTAAGCAAAGAAGACAAAAAAGATATAGTCAGTACAATCAAATCAGGATTTATCTATAAATTATCATCTATTTTATTAAACAGTACTGATAATATTTTAATTTCTATGATTATAGGAACAGTTTTTGTAGGTTATCTAACAAATTATTTAACAATCATAAATGGTATAAGTTCATTTTACACTATAATTTTTACCAGTTTTACAGCAGGTATTGGTAACTTAGTTGTTACAGGAACGGAAGCTCAGAAAAAACAGGTATTTAATCAAATGTTGTACATAAGCACATGGATGGCAATTATTTTTTC
>CATJTQ010000101.1 GCA_949743325.1 uncultured Lachnospiraceae bacterium | reverse complement strand
TAAAATCTTTTCTGACTGGGATATGCCGGAAGATACTAAGGAAAAATACTTTATGCATGATAAAATCAATGATATTTCGGAAAGAAGAGAGATATATTCTAGATCTAAACTTGGTGTATATATAGCTAATCGGGCAATGATTAACGGAATTCCGCATCAGTGTTTTGATATAATGAGTGCAGGGTCTATGTTAATAACAGGTCCGCAAAAGGATTTATATAATCATTTCACTTCAGGAAAAGAGCTGATTGTTTTTGAGGATAGTTTTGATTTTGAGCAGAAGGTTTTGATATATTTACACAATGATGATGATCGCAATGAGATTATTGAAAATGCAAGAGAGAAAATTAGAAATGAGCATTTGATTATCCATAGAATTCAAGAACTTTTAAGTGTTTTTTAATTCTAATGAAATGCCTTTGTTCGTTATATATAATTATTTTATGTAAATTATGATAAATAAGATTTTAGATAAAACTGCCAACCAGTATTAAAATTACTTTAGTTGGCAGTTTTTATAATATTTTTGCAAGAACTATGTTAGATAATTAATTTAAACTCATCATTTTATATATAGGTTTTAATTGTGGGTAGAGTTTTTTGAAAATATTATATTTTATATCGTAAGCTTCAACTAATGTGTTTTCTGGCTCAACAGTATCAACAATCTTTACAATCTTTTCAGCTGCGTCTTGAACGCTGTCAAATTCTTTACATGCAACTGCAGCCAATATTGCTCCGCCTAATGCCGGACCTTCTTCGCTTTCTATTACGTCTACTTTTAAATTCAATACGTTAGCAATAATTTTCTTCCAAAGTTGACTCTTTGCACCACCGCCGCATATTTTTGTGCGTTCAATATTAATTCCTAATTTTTTTGCAACTTCTAAGGAATCGCGAAGAGCGAAAGCTACGCCTTCTAAGATGGCTTGTGTCATATCTTCTCTGTTAGTGTCCATAGTCATTCCAATAAATGTTCCTCTTGCATCAGGATCATTATGTGGAGAACGTTCGCCCATTAAATAAGGAAGAAAATAAACATTATTTTTTCCAAGATTGGTAATATTTTTTTGTGCAGAAGAATAATCATTGGTTCCAATAATATCTTCCATCCACCATTTATTACATGAAGCAGCGCTTAGCATACACCCCATTAAGTGATATGTACCATCAGCATGAGCAAACGAATGAAGTGCATTGTTATCATCTACACCAAAATTTTCACTTGAAATAAAAATAGTTCCGCTTGTTCCCAATGAAATATTACAGTTACCATTACCAACAGTTCCAGTACCGACAGCAGCAGCAGCGTTATCACCTGCACCGGCAGCAACTTTAACGTTTGTGGAAAGCCCAAGAAGACTAGCAGCCTCTTCTGTTAAATTACCGACGCACTCATAACTTTCATAAATTTTTGCAAGCTGCTCTTCTTTAATATCACAGATATCTATCATTTCTTTAGACCAGCAACGATTTTTTACATCAAATAGAAGCATACCGGAAGCGTCAGAAGCATCTGTGCAATGATTTCCTGTCAGTTTGTATGCAAGATAATCTTTGGGAAGCATAATCTTATTTATTTTTTTAAAGTTTTCAGGTTCGTTATTTTTAATCCATAATATTTTTGGGGCAGTAAATCCGGTAAATGCAATGTTTGCTGTATATTGAGATAATTTCTTGCGTCCGATTTTTTCATTGAGATAGTCTGTTTCAGCAAATGTGCGTCCGTCATTCCATAGAAGAGCGGGGCGAATTACATTATCATTGTCGTCTAATATAACAAGACCATGCATTTGTCCGCCAAAGCTTATGCCTGCTATTTGTGATTTGTCAAAGTTTTTAATGAGTTCCTTAATTCCCTCAACACTTTTTGTCCACCAGTCATTAGGATTTTGTTCAGACCAGCCAGGATTGGGAAAAGAGATGGGATAATCTTTTGAAGTAATATTTAAAATCTTGCCAGTTTCATCCATCAATAATAATTTCACTGCGGAAGTTCCTAAATCAACACCTATGTATAACATTCAGGTTCAGCTCCTTTAATATAAAACATTCTAGTTATTTAATTACCGCTTAACTATATCATAAAAACTAAGCATATACAATTCATTTTTTCTCTTAAAAATACATATAATAGCAAAAATTGGAAAAGGTTTGTGTATTTCTTGAATATTTTTAAATTGCTATTAAGAGTTGCGCTTCGCGTTGCTATAGGAGTTTTATGTATATGTATAATTAACGGTATTTTAGCTGTAAATGGTTATTCAGTATCGCTTGGTATTAATATTTATACATTAGGATTGCTGGCAATAGTCGGTATTCCATCTCTGATTTTATGTTATGGTTTGATAGGTATGTAAAATATTTGTATAAAAATAACGACTAAATTTTTGAGATTATATTTATCTAAAATTACTAATAGATATTTATAGGTGAATAATTGCAAACGTAGTTTGAAAATTAATAATAATTTAAAATTGTTTAATTAGACAAAATGAAAAAAATTTGTCAAAAAATGCTTTACAAATATCTGGATTTTATTTATAATGCAGTCACATGAAAGATATCTCGATTGTACTAGCTTATTTAAAAGCTTTTTTGTAAAAGCTTTGATTAAATTAAAGGAGGTAATGAATTTAGATATTTGTAAATATATCTTATTATGTATTGTTTTGTTATTGTCAGTTTTATCTGATTTAAGGTCTGAAAAAATTAATAATAGTGTAATTATATTAGGAATTATAGGGGGAATGTGCAATATATTATTTGACTTTTCTTTACAGAAAATAATTATTACATGTATTGGAATTTTTATACCTATTATACTTTTGTTTCCATTATTTTATTTTCGTATGTTTGGGGCGGGTGATATTAAGTTATTAGCAGTTATAGGTGGATTATTGAGTTATAAAGCGGTTATATTTTGTATTATAGTATCATTTTTCACAGGAGCATTTATCTCAATTTATAAGATGTGCAAATATCAATTATTTCGAGAGCGATTCGCTTATTTTTCACATTATATGAAAATATATTTACATACAAGGGAACGTATTCCTTATTATGACAGCAGTTTGTCAAAAGATGCTAAAGTGCATTTTTCTATACCAATTACAATTAGTGTGGTTGTGTATTATATGGCAGTTTGGGGAGGAATGTTTATTTGAAAAAAAAGCTTGGAGTTTTAGAGGAGGTGGCATACTCTTACAGGCTGATGCAGAGGCTTAATCAGAGTGAAAATTCTTCATTTGTAGTATATAGTTTTTCAGAAATAGAAAACATAGAGAAGTTTTTAGAGAATGATTTTCTTGATGTATTATTAATTGGGGAATGTTATTATGAAGATATTTTAAACACATATAATATAAGTCATAAATTTATATTATATGAAGAAAAGTCTGATTGTATTAATGGCAATGGAATTTATAAATATCAGGCTGCCTCAAGTATTTTAGGACAGCTAAATGGAATGTTAAATATGTATTTTTGCAATGATATAGAAAGCGATTCACCAATAAGAATATTTGGGGTATATTCCCCAGTTGGAAGATGTGGTAAGACAAGCTTTTCTCTTGCATTAGCTAAAAAAATGTCTGCAGAAAAACAAGTATTATATTTAAATTTAAGACCATTTTCATCCGTTAAGACAAATTTATCAGATGAAAAATTGTCATTGTCAGATGTATTTTATTTTCTTGAGGAAGGAAAGTCTGAAAAAGTAATGTTGGAAAAGGCTGTTACAGAATTTGAGGGAGTGAAATTTATAATTCCTATGGAATCGCCTGTAGATTTACATGGTATTAAGGAAGAATGCTGGAATGATTTTTTTATGAAACTAAATGAAGGAAAATTTGCAGATGTCATAATTGTTGACTTTGATGAAAGCATCAGTTGCTTTATTCAGTTATTTGAATTATGTGAAAAGGTTTATATGCCTATGTTAGAAGATAATAAGTCGTTAGAAAAAGTTAGACGTTTTGAGAATTTTCTGTGCAGAAGTGTTTCAAAGGAAGTTGAAAAAAAGGTTTGCAAATTGCAACTTCCCGTTTTAGGGAAAGAAGAACTTCCTGCATTGGAGCAGTTTATTAATCGCATGATTGAAAAGTTGGATGCGGATGGATAAGACTGCTTACAACGAATGCAAAGTTGAACTTAGAAAAATAATTCTTGATAGACTTGATTGTTTTAATGATGTTGATGATGAAGAAGTTTATACAGTGATTGATCAGGCTATTTTAGAGAAAAATAAGGGAACGTATATTTCACTTAAAGAAAAAAGAAGGCTGCGTACAGAGATTTTTAATTCCTTAAGAAAATTAGATGTTTTGCAGGAACTTGTCGATTGTAGTGATATAACAGAGATAATGGTTAATGGATTGGAGCATATATTTATTGAGAAGCAAGGGCGTATCTATGAATGGGATAAAAATTTTGATAATAATGAAAAATTATGGGATGTAATTCAGCAAATTGTATCAAAAACAAATCGTATTGTAAACGAATCCTCGCCTATTGTAGATTCAAGATTAGAAAATGGTTCAAGAGTAAATATTATACTTCCGCCTATAGCGCTTAATGGACCTATTGTAACAATACGAAGATTTCCAGATGAGCCTATTACTATGAAACAGTTATTAGAATATCAGTCTATTGATGAGTCAACAGCTATTTTTTTAGAAAAATTGGTCTGTGCAAAATACAATATCTTTATAAGTGGAGGGACAGGCTCTGGTAAGACTACTTTTTTAAATGTGTTGTCTGAATTTATTCCCAAGGATGAACGTATTGTAACAATTGAAGACGCAGCTGAGCTTCAAATCAGGGGAATAAACAATCTCGTAAGGCTGGAAACCCGTACCGCCAACTCAGAGGGTAAGAATGAAGTTGGGATGAGGGAGCTTATCAGAACGGCTTTGCGAGTAAGACCAGACAGAATAATTATCGGTGAGGTAAGAGGGGCTGAATGTGTTGAATTATTGCAGGCAATGAATACAGGACATGATGGTTCAATTTCTACAGGACATGCAAACAGTGCAAAGGATATGCTTTCACGTATGGAAATGATGGTATTAATGGGAATGGACATTCCGCTTTCGGCGGTTCAAAGGCAAATTGCGGCAGGGGTGGATATTATAATTCATTTGGGGAGAATGAAAGATAATAGCCGCAGGGTTCTTGAAATTGTGGAGATAGAGGGTTATGACAATGGAAAATTTATACTAAATCCATTAATTAAGTTTATACAAGATAGCGTAAAACAAGAGAAAATTATAGGTAAATTTGAGGTCTGTGGAGAACTTAAAAATACATTTAAGTTAATATAAGGGGGAGAAAATTGAAGAAAAGTGTAAAGGGTAAAACAGATTATAGAAAAATAAATTTAAGTTATTTTGAGATGATAGCTATATTTACAAAAGGTATTATTATTTTATCTGTGGTAAGTTATTTATTTTATAAGTCTGTTGCTGCTTTTGTTATACTTCTGCCATCCTTAATTTTCTTTGTAAAGATTGAGAAACATAAACTTGCTGAACAAAAGAGAAAAAATCTGCAAAAACAGTTTAAGGATGGTATAACAGTGTTGGTTTCGGGACTTGAGGCTGGATATTCTGTCGAGAATGTTTTTGCAGATGCATGTGAAGAATTAAGGCAAATGTATCAAAAGGAAACAGATATAGAGAGGGAGTTTCGTCTTATTAGTAATGGTGTTACGTTGAATGAACCAATTGAAACGATGGTTCTTGATTTTGCAAATAGAAGCGGACTTGAAGATGTAAGAAATTTTGCACAAGTATTTATAATTGCAAAAAGAAGAGGCGGTGATTTAATTATGATTTTAAAATCTTCCATCAATACAATTCAAGAAAAATTAGAAGTAAAGCAGGAAATTGATACGCTAATTTCAGGTAAAAAGCTTGAACAGAATATAATGTCCATTGTTCCTTTGGCGATTTTATTATATGTAAACCTTACATCACCAGAATTTGTAGATGGCTTATATAGAAATATTGTTGGGGTTACTGTTATGAGCGCTTGTCTTTTAGTATACATTTTTTCAGTTTTAATCGGGAGAAAAATTGTTGAGGTGGAAGTATAATGAAATTGACAAGAAAGACAGAGTTTGGTAAGGCTGTTAGTCCTTTTTATCAGTTGGGGATGGTAACATATAGAATTATTTACAATTCTAGTTTATTTGATAATTATTTTAAGCGGATTACTGGAAGGTTAAAGATTATTTATCCTAAGTATAAGGAAAGCGAGATAATAGAAAGTTATATATCGTATAAATTAATGTGTATATATATTTTTTTCATTCTATGTTTAATTTTCTCTTTTATCTATAATAATTCTTTTAATACAGAAGAAATCAGAGAATTTAAGAGACCAGATTGTTGGGGAGAAGATGAGCAGCAACAGATTGTAGCAAAGATTAAAGATACAGAAAATAAAGTTGATCTTACTGTTTCACATAGGGAAGTGCCTGAAGAGACGTTACGTCTTATAATGGAAGAAAAAGCAAAAGAACTTCCAAATTATATACTAGAAAATAATAAATCTATAGATATGATAAATAGTAATATAAGGTTAATTTCTCAAATTCCTGATACACAGATAAATGTCTATTGGGAAATAGAAGAAAATGATGTGTTATTGTCAGATGGAAGTATAGTTACAGAGATGTTAAGAGATAAGGGGACTTTAGTTAAATTAAGCGCAGTTTTAAACTATAAGAATATTGACGTAAATACGGAATTTTTTGTCAATGTAGTAAAACCTGAGTTGACAAAAAAACAGCAGACAGAGTATAACCTAAATCAACTTATTAAGGATGTTGATTATGCAACTGTAACTAATGATAGCCTTATACTGCCTGATGAGATAGATGGTGAAGCTGTAACATATGCGAGAAAAGAGGACGAAAATAATAAAATTGTTTTTATCGCTATGTTTAGTATATGTATACCTCTATTGTTTTTTTCACAAGATGAAAAGTTAGAAAAGCGAAAAGTAAAAAGAGAAAGACAAATGATGATGGATTATCCTGAAATTATAAATAAGATGATTTTATATCTTGGGGCAGGATTGACTATTCAGGGTGCTTTTGAAATGATTGCAGAAAGTTATCTAAAAGAGAAAAAATCAGAAAATTTATCAGAAAGGTATGCATATGAAGAAGTTGTGTTTTTTATTCGAGAAGTACATGGAGGCATTAGTTTTCGTAATGGATTGGAACGATTTTCTGTAAGATGCGGTGTACAGTCGTTTAGGAAGTTATCAGTGCTGCTTTTACAAAATTTAAAAAAAGGATCTGGAGAACTAATTGGATTATTGCATAGTGAGTCAGTTATTGCTTTTGATAAAAGAAAAATATCTGCAAGGAAATTGGGGGAAGAAGCTGGGACTAAATTATTGTTTCCTATGATTTTGTCTTTGGGAGTTGTATTGGTGATTCTAGTTGTTCCTGCCTGTATGCTTTACAATATATGATATTCTGATTTGTGCAGGAAGTTACTTAACACGTTACTATCATGATTAAATTATATAAATAACAGTTCTAAGGTTATGACAAATAAGAGCGCAATTTTTTAAATAACATTCAAACTGTGATAGGTTTTATGTATCTTCCACTTTAGTAAAAGACAATTAGAACAATATTCAATAAAGAAAGGAGAATTGTATGGGAATAATAAAAGAATTTATCAGAGATGAGGATGGGATAGGAGTAGTAGAAATAATATTGATTTTAGTTGTGTTGATAAGCCTTGTATTGATATTTAAAAATAAAATAACTTCACTTGTAAATTCTATATTTTCTAAAATTTCTAAAAATGCTAATCAGGTATAAAGGAGAAAGACTTTATGAGGCGTGGGGAATTATCTGTTTTCTTATGTTTAATTATTATTCTTGTTGTATCTCTGCTTTGCTCAGTTGTTGAAATATCAAGACAGCATGGTGTTAGGATGCAGATCAGGATGGCGGTAGATGCTGCATGTGAATCTCAATTTGCTGCTTATGATAGAGAATTGTTAAGGCAGTTTAAGGTTTTCTTTTTTGATGGTTCAATGGGGGATAATAATATAACAGAGAGTGAGATTATTTCTGGGATTAAGAGTGATGTAAATTTAATGCTTCATCCATCAGATTGTATTTTGGGAAAATATGCTGATTTTTATAAAATATCACTTGAAGGAGGCAGTATTGATTCAATTGCGCTTGCAACAGATGATGAAGGTATGGTTTTTAGACAGCAGGCGTTAATGTCAATGAAAGGCAGATATGGAATTGCATTTGCAGAGAGTTTACTTGAAGAGTGTAATTTGATAAATAGAAATATTACTGATGGAGATAATTATAAAAAATCGGAAGATGAAAATAAGCAAGATTTACAGTTATTACAAGATCAGAAGGCAGAGATTGATAAAGAAAAAGGGGATGAGGCGAAAAAGGCTGCAGGAAATCAAAATCCTGCAGCAGTTGTAGAAAGTCAGAAAAGTCTTGGCATTTTAGAACTTGTTAAACCAGAGAAATTTAATGTCTCACAAAAGCAAATGGATTTATCGGTGTTGCCTTCTGGCAGGACTCTTAATAAAGGCAATGGATTGAGTAGTGCAACAGATTTAGTATCTAATGTGTTATTTAATGAGTATTTAATGGAGATGTTTAGTTGTGCATTGACAGAAGATAATAGTATTGAAAATCAAATAAGTTATCAGATTGAATATTTATTGTCAGGTAAGGAACATGATGTAGATAATCTGAACTATGTTATAGAAAAATTATTGTTAATTAGAGAGGGAGCTAATTTTGTATATTTGATAAATGATGGAGTTAAAGTTGCGGAGGCAGAGGCTGTAGCGGCATTGTTAGTCGGTTATACAGGTCTTGTACCGCTAATAAAAGCTACAAAATATGCGATATTGTTCTCATGGGCATTTGCAGAAAGCGTAATGGATGTTAAGCGGCTTCTCGCAGGGAAAAAAGTAGCAATTATTAAAGACAGCAGTAATTGGCAGTTGGCATTGTCTAATATTGGAAATGCAGCATCAGATGTTTTGACTGATGATAATAATGGAATTACATATAAACATTATCTTAGATTGCTGTTGCTTTTATCTCCACAGAAAGATTTGGCTAAACGTTGTCTTGATCTTATTGAAATGAAGATGAGAATGACAGAGGGTTATGATAATTTCAGGCTCGATGTTATGGTTTGTCAGATGGCATTTAATATGAAAGCTTATTCTGACAGTGTATTTTATATACTTCCATTTATGAGAAAATATAGTTGGGATAGTAGGAATAAATATAAAATAAAACGCAGCTATTCGTATGAATTGTGGCGATAACTTTAAGGGGGGTGAAGGGGGATGTCCTTTTTTGACGTTCAGTTTGTTTCTATATTTATGTTATTTCTTTCCCTATCAGATAAAATTTATTTTCATATGAAATGTCTTGCTAAAAAAGTGCTTAAGCAAAAAAGGACATTCCCCTTTGCTTCTTGGACAGCAGCTTCTTTTTCAATTGAGGCAGCATTTGTCTTACCTATTTTTTTGACTGTGTGTATGATGATACTTTTTTATGCAGAGTTGTTTAGATTAGAGACAAGGATAAATGAAATGCTTTATAATTCGTCCAAGATTTATGCACAGTATGCGGGCATTATGTATGGACAAGAAGCAACAGAAAATGTTTTGTATAAGGCGGGATTAAATGGATTTAGTGTATTTGCTGTAAAAAAATTTATTGAAAAACAGTTAGATGGGGAATTTAATAAACTTTTTTCCAAAGCTGATAGAGGCATATCATATTCTTTTGTACATTCAGTTATTGATGAAAATTATATTGATTTGATTGTTACTTATAATGTAAAATTTAATATTCCGTTTATTTCATTGCCGAGTATTCCTATTGTACAAAGATGTAGATTCCATGCATGGACAGGAGATGAAAGGAAGGTAAACAATGAAAATCAAGATGTAATTGTATTTATAACTGCAACAGGACAAGTTTATCATACAAGCAGGGATTGTACTTATATTAAGCTTTCTATTCAAGCAGTTGAATATGATAAAGTTCCAATAAAAAGAAATAATGGCGGGGCTAAATATTATAAATGTGAACGTTGTTGTAAAAATAATAAAATTAATGCGTTAGTTTACATAACAGACAACGGAACACGGTTTCATAATTCTTTAAATTGTAGTGAGTTAAAGCGTACTGTACAGGAAGTGAAATTGAATGATGTTAAAGATACTATGAGAGAATGTAGTAAATGTAATAAATAAATTATTATATAGCAGATGGAGTGATTAAGTGATATTAGAATGGTTAAGTATTTTATTGTTGCTTCTTCCAAGTGCATGGTTGGATGTAAGACAAAAAAAGGTCTGGCTTCCATGGTTGGGTGTGTTCTTTTTAGAAGCTGTTGTGTTGTTAATTATAGGGGTGAACAGTTGGAAAGTATTTATTTTTGGAATGCTGCCAGGTGTAATATTGATTTTTGTCAGCATAATAACGAAGGGAGCAATAGGGTTGGGAGATGGATATCTAGTATGTATAATAGGAAGTTTATTAGGACTAAAAGACACTGTGAATATTCTTACATGGGCAATATTCTTATTAGCCGTTACAGGAATGTTTTTAGTAGTATTCAAACATTGGCAAAGAAAAAGAACGCTTCCTTTTGTTCCATTTTTGCTTTTGGCATACATAATGCAAATGATTCAGTTTTAATAAATAAAAACAATGTTTTTCTTGATGCGTTATACACTATAGAAATATCTTTTATACTTCCTGTGATACTGGGGTTTATTGTATTACTTATATATTTGGGATTTTATGTATGTGATAGGGTCGTTATTGAGGAAGCTGTTAGAGAGACATCGATTTATAGTTCACAAAATTATTCAGATAATTTTGGTATTGTAAAAAGTGAAGCAAGAGAGAAATTTAATGAAATAACAGACGGACGATTATTTTCTGTAAGTGATATTGAATTTAATATTGATAAAGAAGGAACATACATAGTAGTTAGTGCTAATGGAAAGTTTGTTATCCCAATGTTTTCAGATCTTAGAAGGGCAGTGTTTAGTTCTGATTTAACAATAGCAGCGGTTGGAAAAGGGATAATCACTAGGCCAGTAGGTACAATATACACTATTGAATTTATAGGAAATATTGTGAGAGGGGATGATTAGTTGGATATAGAGTTTGTAAGAAATTTAAATCAAAATTATATTAAATTAAAAGCTGTTAATAATTTTTTTGATTATCAGCTACAGATGATAACGAGAAATAAAATAGATGGATTACTTAGCTGTATTGTTGAGAGAATAGATAATAATGTTTATTTATTATATCAAATTAATTCTAAACAACCCTTTGTTCAAATTTTTGAAAGAAAGAAAATGAGTTTTGAATCGTTAAAAGCACTATTAGTATGTCTGAAAAATGCGGTTGATAGCGCAGGAGAATATTTATTAGATTTAAACAGTTTCATTCTTTCACCGGAATTTATATATATGAATCCTGAGACAAAGGATGTTGGATTTATATATATTCCTGGCAAATGGCAGGATATTCGAGAAGAATTTAGATTATTGTCAGAAAAACTTTTAGATTGGGTAGATTATGAAGATGAACGAGCAGTAACAGCAGCATATAAGCTGCATCATGAGACATTAGGGGAAAATTATTCATTGGAAGAAATATTAAGTCTAATGATAGATTGTGATAGTTTAGAAAAGAATAAAAGTAATCAGCCTAAGAAAGAGTTTGATTTATCTTATAAGGGGGAAATAGGTCAATTTGAACAAAATAAAAGTATTAAGGCTGAGTATAAATTTGAAAAAGAAGATTATGTAAATGAAAGCTCAAATGTAAATAGTAATTTAGAGGTAAAACAGACCTTTTTCGAAAAAATTACAGCGCCGATACTTGCAACTGCTCAAAATTGGTTAAAAGGTTTTCATTTTAATAACAATGTTGATAATGGAGAGGAGAATGAGTATGAACCGTTAATTGATAAAGTTATCAGTTATGATGATTTAATTGAAAATAGCAAAAATTATAATGTTTTTGCAGAAGAGGGTATCTATGGGAATACTGAGTTTTTTCAAGCTGCTTCAGATAAGAAGAAAAAATTGATTCCGTATAAAAACGATAAATTTGATGAATTCGATATAAATATATTTCCATTTATTATTGGTAAAATGACAGAAGCAGTTGACGGGGTGATAGAAGATGATTCGGTTAGCAGGATTCATGCAAAAATAGAAAAAGCTGACGGAAAGTATTATCTTGTAGATTTAAATTCTACAAATGGTACATTTCTAAATGGAGAAATAATTGGTGCAAATGAAAAAACCAAACTGCAGACTGGTGATAGAATACAGTTTGGTCTTGCGGAATATAGTTTTGAAAATGGTTAATATAATTTATTAATTATTAAGGTTTGCAAGTGCCTTAAGTTCTGCCCATTGAGCATCTACATCAGCTTGAATAATCTTGATAGCTTCTTCATTTTTCATAATATGTTTAAATCTGCCCTGAGCTTCTATCCAGTCAGTAATTGGTCGCTTCTCTTTTGGCATATAAGTTATAGTATATTTTCCGTTTTCAATTTCATACAAAGGCCAGAAGCAAGTTTCAACAGCAATTTTACATAAATCCATCATTTTAGAAGTATCATATCTCCAACCACGAGGACATGGGGAAAGAACATTTAAAAAGCAAGGACCTTCTGTGTAAATAGCTTTTTCAGCTTTCTCATGTAAATCCTTGAAGTTTCCAAGAGGTGCTGTTTGTGCAATATATGGAAGATTGTGAGCTGCCATTACTTTTGTTAGTTCTTTTCTTCCCTGTTGTTTACCATTTACTACTTTTCCGGCTGGAGAAGTTGTTGTATCAGCGTATCTTGGTGTAGCTGATGAGCGTTGAATACCTGTATTCATGTAAGCTCCATTATCATAACATACATAAACCATATCGTGGCCTCGCTCCATTGCACCAGATAGTGATTGAAGACCAATATCATATGTTCCGCCGTCACCACCGAAAGCGATAAATTTATAAGTATCTTTTAGTTTTCCTGTTTTCTTTAAAACACGGTATGCTGTTTCGATTGCACCTGCATTACAGCCAGCATTTTCAAAAGCAGAGTGAAAAAATGAATCTTCCCATGCTGTGTATGGGTATAGAAATGTTGAGACTTCAAGGCAGCCAGTTGCTGATGTTATTACTGCTTTATCATCTTCTTTAAGTGCACGAAGTACGCCGCGAACCACAACTGGGGCAGCACATCCGGCACACATTCTATGACCACCGGTTAAGCGTTCCGGTTTTAAAGATAGTTCCTTTAAATTATAAGCCATTACTAGTACCTCCTATTCTACTAAACCAAGATAACGATGCACATTACCAGTTTCGCCAGTTTCTATTATTTTAATTAAATCCATATAAACAGATTCTAAATCACCTGCTTTTACATCACGACCGCCAAGTCCGTAAAGATAATTTACTGTATGCGGATGCAAAGGCTGATCAAATAATGCACTTCTTACCTCAAGGAATAATGGTCCGCCTGCATCATTTAAACTTGTACATTTATCCATGACAGCTATTGCTTTGAGATTTTTTAGTACAGCACCAATTTCATCAAATGGGAATGGACGGAATGCTCTAATTTTAAGAACACCAGCTTTTATTCCCTTATCTCTTAATCTATTGGCAACAAATTTGGCAGTTCCTGCTGATGAACCGATAATAACGAGTGCAATTTCTGCGTCATCTAATTTATATTCTTCAAATAAATTATATTTTCTGCCTGTTATTTTTTCGAATTCTTTAGAATATTTTATGATTGCGGCTTTTGCATTTTTCATGCCTTCTGCCTGATGACGTTTATGTTCATAATAGTATAACTGAGAATCAAAAGGTCCGAATGCACAGGTGTTTTTTAATAAAGCATGAGCAGGCTCATATTCACCTACGAATTTTTTTACATCAGAATCATCAATTAATTCAATATTTTCAACAGAGTGTGAGGTAATAAAGCCATCATAACAATTCATAAACGGAAGCATTACTGATGGGTCTTCTGCTACTTTGGTACCTATAATTAAATTATCATATGCCTCTTGATTAGTTTCAGAATAAACTTGAATCCAGCCGGAATCTCTTGCTCCCATAGAATCACCGTGGTCACAATGTATATTTAAAGGACCAGACACTGTTCTGTTTACACAATTTAATATGACAGGAGTTCTGCTCATTGAAGCTATGTAAAGCATTTCATACATATATGACAAACCATTTGATGAAGTAGCAGTCATTGTTCTTACACCGGCAGCAGACGCAGCGATTGAAGCAGACATAGCAGAGTGTTCAGATTCAACCGGAATAAATTCGGTGTCAACAAGACCGTCATTTACGAAGCTTGCAAAGTATTGAGGAACTTCAGTTGAAGGAGTAATAGGAAATGCAGCTACAACTCCCGGATTTATTTGGCGCATTGCAATTGCAACGGCTTCGTTTCCTGATAATTTATCGCGTTTTCCCATTATGGTTGACCTCCTTCTTCCATTGTAAGTGCACCGAAAGGACAAGTATTAGCACAGATACCACATCCTTTACAGTGTTCATAGTCGATACCTGACATTTTGTTTGTTTCTTTGTCTATCAATATTGAAGAATCTGGACATACAGGAAAACATAATCTGCAGTCTTTGCACTTCTCTGTGTCAAATACAGGATGATTTGCTCTCCATCCGCCTGTTATGTAATATTTTGCATTGCCGCCTGTAGGGATTAAACCTCCTGGGGTTGTCTCCTGCCATGGCGTGAGTGGATCAACAATCCATTTTTCTTTATCTACAGCCATTAACCTTTAACCTCCTTTAAAGCTCGTTTTACCGCTTCCATATTAGGTGCAATTACAGTTGGTTTAGTTTTAAATTTATGATTGAAAGATTTTTCCATAGCTTCAACAAAAGTATCTTCAGGCATTACACCAGAAATTTTTACAACTGCGCCCAGCATTGGAGTATTTGGAAAATATCTTCCAAGAGTCTCTAAAGAGATTTTTTTTGCATCAATTGTATAAATTTTTCCTTTATAATTAGGTATTTTATCTGCAAAATCCGTTGGTTCTTTCTCGGAATTAATAATAATAGCACCAGTATCCTTTGCTCCTGCTGCAACATCAACAACATCAATTAAAGTCTCATCAACAACGACTACATAGTCAGGTTCATATATGTTCGAGTGTATAGTAATTACATCATCACTGATTCGGTTGTAGGCAGTAATTGGTGCCCCCATTCTCTCAGGACCATATTCTGGGAAGCCTTGGATGTATTTTCCGGTGTCAAATGCAGCTTCAGCAAGTAATAAAGAGGCTGTTTTAGCACCTTGACCACCGCGGCCATGCCAGCGTATTTCTAACATGTTACTCATTGGTTTATCCTCCTCTTAATATTAAAAAATATTTAAAAACACTATTATTAATTTTATCATTAGTGGTAAAATTCGTCAAGTATTCCATGTTCGACATATATAAGTAATGCATATAAAATATGGAAAATATGTTATAAAAAGGTATATAATTAACAAAAGCTTTCTTAATTTGTTAAATAATTAAACTTTACATTAAATTAAATAAATGATAAAATCAATTTAGAGTGGGCCTTGACCCCATTATAGCATAAAGGAGGAAAAGTAATGTCTAGAGCTAAACAATCTATGGATGGAAATCAGGCAGCTGCTCATGTAGCTTATGCTTTTACAGAAGTTGCAAGTATCTATCCTATTACCCCATCTAGTCCAATGGCTGATTTTGTTGACCAGTGGTCTGCACAGGGGCTTAAGAACATTTTTGGAAATACAGTTAAAGTAGTAGAGATGCAGTCGGAGGCGGGAGCGTCAGGTACAGTACATGGTTCCCTTGCAGCGGGTGCAATTACAACAACATTTACGGCATCACAAGGTCTTTTACTTATGATACCTAATATGTATAAAATAGCAGCTGAGCAATTGCCTTGCGTATTTGATGTATCAGCAAGGACTGTTGCTACACAGTCTCTTAATATTTTTGGCGATCATAGTGATGTGTATGCCTGCCGTCAGACAGGTTTTGCTATGCTAGCGGAGACTAATCCACAGGAAGTTATGGATTTAAGCCCGGTGGCTCATTTGTCTGCAATTGAAGGTAAGGTTCCATTTATTAACTTTTTTGATGGTTTCCGTACTTCTCATGAAATTCAAAAGATTGAGAAGTGGGATTATGAAGATTTAAAAGAAATGTGCAATATGGATGCTGTTAAGGCTTTCCGAGATCATGCACTCAACCCAGAGCATCCGGCTATGCGTGGTTCACATGAAAATGGAGATGTGTTCTTCCAACATCGTGAAGCTTGTAATACTGTTTATGAGGCGCTTCCTGCTGTTGTAGAGAAGTATATGAAGAAAATTAATGAAAAGCTTGGCACCGATTATGATCTATTTAATTATTATGGTGCAGCTGATGCAGATAGAGTAATTATTGCAATGGGTTCAATTTGTGATGTTGCAGAGGAAGTTATTGATTATCTTACTGCAGCAGGCGAGAAGGTTGGTTTAATTAAAGTTCGTCTTTACCGTCCGTGGGTACAAAATGGACTTTTAAAAGTTATTCCAAAGACTGTAAAGAAAATTGCAGTTCTTGACCGAACTAAGGAGCCTGGTTCATTAGGTGAACCACTTTATCTTGATGTTGCAGCTACTCTTCGTGAAGCTGGAATGGATGATATTATATTGACAGGAGGACGCTACGGACTTGGTTCCAAGGATACACCGCCTTCAAGTGTGTTTGCTGTTTATAAGGAATTAGAGAAAGATGAGCCAAAGAAACGTTTTACAATTGGTATTGTAGACGATGTTACTGATCTTAGCCTTCCTGAGATAAAACCAGCGCCAATTACTTCAGCTAAGGGTACTGTAGAGTGTAAATTCTGGGGACTTGGCGGTGATGGTACTGTAGGAGCGAATAAGAATTCAACTAAGATAATTGGAGATCACACAGATAAATATATTCAGGCATATTTCCAGTATGACTCAAAAAAGACAGGCGGTATCACAATATCTCATCTTCGTTTTGGTGATAAGCCAATTAAGAGCCCATACTATATTAACCAAGCGGATTTTGTTGCCTGTCATAATCCATCTTATGTAGTAAAAGGTTATAAGATGGTTCAAGATGTAAAACCTGGTGGAACATTTATGATTAACTGCCAGTGGACAGATGAGGAGTTAGACAAACATATGCCGGCAGCGGCAAAAAAATATATTGCTGAAAATAATATTCAATTGTACACAATTAATGCTATAGATAAAGCTATTGAAATTGGAATGGGCAAGAGGACTAATACCATTCTGCAATCGGCATTTTTTAAATTAGCAAATGTTATGCCTATTGATGATGCAGTTGAGTTTATGAAAGCCGCAGCAAAGAAATCATATGGTAAAAAAGGTGACGCTATAGTAGAGATGAACTATAAAGCAATTGACGCTGGTGTAGATGCTGTTCATAAGGTAGAGATACCTTCAAGTTGGGCTAATCCTGAAGATGATACCATACCAGCAGATATTTCAGGACGTCCTGGAACAGTTAAGATGGTTAAAGAACTCCTTAATCCTATTTCTCTTATGGATGGAGATAGTTTGCCGGTATCTGCATTTAAAGATATTGCTGATGGACAGTTTGAGACTGGTGCTTCTGCATATGAAAAGAGAGGAACTGCAGTTATGGTTCCTACATGGGATTCAGAGAAATGTATACAGTGTAATAATTGTGCTTTTGTTTGTTCACATGCTACAATACGTCCATTTATGCTTAGTGATGATGAAGTAAAAGCTGCTCCGGAAAATATTAAACTTGCAGATACAAAACCTAAGGCTGGTGAATTTAAATATACTTTAAGCGTTTCTCCGTTAGACTGTATGGGATGTGGAGAATGTGTTACAGTGTGTCCGGTTAAGGCAATTGAGATGGTTCCGCAGGAACAGGAAGCTGACGAACAGCAGGTATTTGACTATCTTGTTGCTAATGTAAGCAAAAAACCAGGGGTTCCGGCTGATACAACAGTTAAAGGTTCACAATTTAATCAGCCGCTCTTAGAGTTCTCAGGAAGCTGTGCAGGATGTGCAGAAACTTCATATGCAAGGCTTGTTACACAGTTGTTCGGCGAACAGATGTATGTGTCTAATGCAACAGGTTGTTCTTCAATCTGGGGAGGTCCTGCAGCTACATCGCCGTATACAGTAAATAAAGATTCTTTGAAAGGTCCAGCTTGGTCTAACTCATTGTTTGAAGATAATGCAGAACATGGATTTGGTATGTATCTTGGACAGAAAACTCTTCGTGAACAGGCAATTGCTCTTGTAGAGGAGATTGCTGAGTCTGATAAAGCCAGCAATGAATTAAAAGAAGCAGTAGCTAAGTTTATGGAAACAAAAGAAAATACAAAAGAAAATACTCCTGCAACAAAAGCTCTTATAGCAGAGTTAGAAAAATCAGCTCAGTCAGGATGTGAAAAATCAAAGGCTGTTCTTGATAAAAAGGATTACCTTGCTAAGAAATCTGTATGGATTTTTGGTGGAGACGGATGGGCTTATGATATTGGTTTCGGCGGTCTTGATCATGTATTAGCAGCAGGAGAGAATGTAAACGTTATGGTATTTGATACAGAGATGTATTCTAATACAGGTGGTCAGGCTTCTAAAGCTTCTAATATAGGCGAAGTTTGTCAGTTTGCAGCAGCAGGTAAGGATATTGGAAAGAAGAGTCTTGCTGAGATTGCCATGAGTTATGGTTATGTGTATGTAGCACAGATAGCTCTTGGAGCTAATCCTGCACAAGCTGTTAAGGTTATTGCAGAGGCAGAGGCATATAATGGACCATCACTTATTATCGGCTATGCACCATGTGAACTTCATGGAGTTAAAGGTGGCATGAATCATTGCCAAGATGAGATGAAAGCGGCAGTAGCGGCTGGATATTGGAATCTTTTCTCATTTAATCCGGCGCTTAAAGCAGAAGGAAAGAATCCGTTTACACTCACTTCTAAACCAGGTGATGGCACTTATCAAGAGTTTCTTAATAACGAGACTCGTTATAGCCGCCTGAAACGTTCATTCCCTGATAGAGCTGAGAAATTGTTTGCCGCATCAGAGAAGGCTGCAAAAGAGAGATATGAGCATCTGTTAAAGCTTGTAGAACTTTATAAATAATAATAAATGTAAAATATAAGTTGTGTTTTAAAGAGTCACTGTAGGCAGAAAGATTTATTTGTCTGCAGTGATTTTCATATAATAAACTTTAAAATTTGCTAGTTTACTGTATAAATATTTTAATTAAAAGTATTATTTATAGTTAATAATGAAATTAAAATTAAAAATATTTAATAGTTAAATAAAAAATAACGTAAAAAGGTGGGAATTATGTTGGGTAAAATAAAGAAAATTTTTATACCAATTATTGTTCTTATGTTCTGCTTTTGTATAACTGGTTGCGGCAAAGCTGATATACCTGAGCCGACAGGAGATAAAAGTACAGAAGTACAGACAGATAAGCCAAGAAAGGGAGATACTATTGCAGTTTTTCACATAAAGGACTTGGGGGATATAGAGGTAAGATTATTTAAGAATGCTGCTCCTAAAGCGGTGGAAAATTTTGTTAAACATGCAAAAGATGGTTACTATGATGGTGTTATTTTTCACAGGGTAATCAATGATTTTATGATTCAGAGCGGAGATCCTGATGGTACTGGAATGGGTGGTGAAAGTATTTGGGGCGGTTCATTTGAAAATGAGATAGTAGATAATATGCTTCCTATTCGTGGAGCGCTTTGTATGGCAAATAGAGGAACATCAAATAGTAATGGAAGCCAGTTTTTCATTGTTCAGGCTAAATCTTCAAATTTAGATACTGTAATAAACGGAGCTATGACACAAGAGCAAGAGGCTATGTTTGAAGAGTTTGGCGGTACACCGCATTTAGTAGGTAAATATACAGTATTTGGACAGGTTACTGACGGCATGGATATTGTTGATAAAATAGCAGAAGCTAAAACGAATGGGCAAGATAAACCATTGGAAGATATTGTTATTTCATCAATTGAGATAAAAGAGTATGGTAAATAATATTTAGAGTTCAATATTTGAATAGAACTTAGAAGTTTTTAAATAAATAAGCTTAGTATTGCTGAGTGTTTTTTATCGTCGGCAGTAGACTGTCGTGATTTAGAAGATATTTACATTTTTTAAGACAATTAAAAAGTACCTCACAGTTTTGCTGCATATCCAACTTAATGCTTTGTCAGCTTGCTGTGAGGTAGATATTATAATATATTTAGTGTCTATGTTTTAATTGATCGTTGTCTGAATAATATTGATGACTATCTGTAAAGTACTAATACCATCCATAAAGGGAATAAATATCACTTGACTTATTATCTATACTGTTATTGAATGTAAAGTCATTATCTTGATAATTGTTTATCAGATCATCAAAATTATCACCGTATAAATCTTCAATGTCATCAGAATCAAAGTCATAATAGTCGCTGTAAGTATCATCCCAATCATCGTAGTAATTATTATCTGTATCATTTAAATCATCACTAAAATCTGATGTAGAATTCATCATATCATCAATAAAGTCATTGACATCATCTGCTGTAATATCAAATCCGGATATATCTGAAACGTTTTTCGCAAAGCCTTCGGCATCTATGTTATCCAAGTATTCTTTGACTTCATTTTTATCACTTAATGAATAGACTTTATCTTTGTTTGATGGTTTTAATTGCTCCACTTTTTTACCTTCGTCTGAAGTTATAGTTATAGTTCCCCATTCTTCGCCTTCTGAGGCTAAAGTCATTGCAATAGAGTTTTCTTTGTCTGATGAAGAAAGATCTACTATAAGTTCATAGCCAGATATTGTAGATATGGCATCAGAGTATAATTTAAAGGATCCATTTAATAATCCCTTTTTCGCATCTTTTATATTAAAGTCTGCGATTTCAATAATTACTAAATCATCATATGAATACAAACTTTCCATACCATCTAACAATTCTTCATTCATACTTAATGAGAATTTTCCGTTCATTATCTCTTTTTTTATGGAACCTTTACCTTCTAATGAGAAAAGTTCTTCTTGATTAACTGTAAGTGTATAAAGATATCCAAATTCTGTTCCTTGTTTTGGCATTATACATATAACTTCAATATCTTGATTATTTGCTTCTATTGTCAATTTTTCTCCGACAAAATCACCTTTTGAATCAATGTAGAATGTAGTTTCCATTTCCATATCAAGATTGTCAAATTCATCTTTATTCTCTTTAATATTATCAAGAACATCTTCCAGTTCATCAGAGAATTCATCATAAAGCTCACTGTCTATAGAATCAATTATCTCCTTTATATCTTTGTCTTTTGATAATGTTTCTAATATTTCGCTGCCCACGTTATATATAAACTCATTGTCCATTTTAGCTGTTAATGCAGTACATTTTTGGCTTATTCCATCCGCTTCAATTGTTTCCGTTGTTTCTTCTACATCGTCAATATTATCATATACAATATTGGTGTATGTAGAAAGTATATTTGTCATTGTGTCTGCATCTGGCATGACAGAATATATTTTAGATAGTGTCTTTGTATATTCAGTTGAGAAGCTTCCTAATTCATCTTCCATTTCTTTCATGGCGTCAGACATATCTAAATAATCTTTTGAAAGTTCTGGTATTTGCATGTAAGCTTCTTGATTTTCAAAATCTAGGCTTGCTTTAAGTGTTGCAATAGATTTATTATTGATACTTGCTTTCATTTCCATATTTTGTAAATTTCCATCAATCAAAGTGTTAACTTCTAATGCTGCATTTTCCAATTTTGAAAGCTCAGGTGATAATAGTTTAAGTAAAGGTTTAAGTGAATCACCTACTGAAACTTCAATTTTGCAGTTTCCATTTAAATTAGAAGTGTTCATACTTTCAAGTACATTGGAATAACTTTCATTAAATGAATTAAGCGAATTATCAATATTTTTTTCAGCAACTTGTTTTAAATAATCTTCTGGAGAAGACATTGTCTTGTTTACATAATTAGAAAGTCGTCCGGTAGCTGCTAATGTTATTCCGGTAGCACCTAATGCAACAACAATAATTCCACAGACAATTGCAGCTATTTTTCCAATAGGTTTCTTTTTCTTAACTGGCTCCTGCGGAATTGGGTTTGGATTAAATCCGGATGGAGTATATTGTACTATATTATTGGAATTTTGCTGTTCTACTGCAGCCGTATTTGATGAAGTATTGTCAGTTTCATTAGGTTCTTGTTTTGTACCACAAACCTTACAGAAAATATCATTTTCGTTCAGTTCATTGCCACAATTCTTACATTTCATAAAAGCACCTCCTAGGTGAGTAACATGTTAATATTTTAAAGGGTTATATTGAATTTAATTATATGATAGATTAGTTGAAAATACAAGAAAAATTAAGTTATTTATATTTAAATTATTACTAATTGCTTATGAAGTTCAATTGGTGCTGCATATTGCAATAATTATATTTACATGATAAACTTAATAACAGGGTTAGGCTTAGGAGGTTATATATGGAGTTACAGGTGCAGCATATAAAGAAATGTTATAGAAAAAAAATCGTGTTGGAAGATATCTGTTTTGATGGCTGCAGTGGTGAGTGTATTGGTATATTGGGAGCTAATGGTTGTGGTAAATCTACACTTTTATCCGTATTAGCCGGGGTTTTATCTGCAGATAGCGGTTCGTTTACTGTAAATGGAAAAGAACTTCTTGACAATAAATTATGTAAAAAAAGTTTAATTGGGTATGTTCCTCAAGGTATACCGCTTATAGAGGAACTGACTGCCAAAGATAATTTAAAGTTATGGTATTGTGACTCACCGCTTAATATGAAAGAAGAACTGGAGAAGGGGATGCTTGCAATGTTGGGGATAAATGATTTTCTTAATGTGAGAGTTGCAAAGATGTCAGGTGGAATGAAAAAGCGTTTAAGTATTGGGTGTGCAATTTCTTATAATCCTCAAATTCTTATTATGGATGAACCCAGCGCTGCATTAGATTTAATTTGTAAAGAGAGAATTCATACATATATAAGAGATTTCAAATCTCGAGGCGGTATTGTAATCTTAGCTACACATGAAGAACAGGAAATAAATTTGTGCGACAGACATTATATTTTAAAAAATGGTGTGTTAAATCAGCTAAGTTATGATGGAAATGTGCATATGCTTGTGGGAAAGTTGATATAGAGGAAAATTATGGTATTAGAATATTTTAAGTTAGAATGTAAAAGGGTATTACGACTTTTTCCTAAAATTTTTTTGGTTACAATTTTTGTTGGAGCTGTTATAGGCGGAATTGTGATGATTAGTATAAGAAGAGAGCCTAAAGGTATTTCTGGTATTACTGTTGGTGTTGTTGCTGAAGAGAGTGACATAAGATTTATTGATTTAGGTATTTATTTAGTTGAACATACGGATGATTTGAGGTATGTATGTAAGTTTTCTAAGGTGACAGAGGATGAGGGTAAACAGAAGCTTGAAAGCGGAGTTATTGATGCATTGCTGATATTTCCAGAAAATTATATAAAAAGTGTATATAATGGAAATGAAAAGCCTCTTGTACTAAGGTTTGGATCGGCGCAGTCTGGTATTTCAAGTCTGTTGTTTAAACGTCTTTCAGATGTGATAGCTAATTATATGATGGAAGCAAAAGCAGGCGTTTATGGTCTGCAGGATATGTATGAAAATTGGAATTATATTTATAAACATGATTCGGATGAGCTGGCGGAAAGATATGCAATGAAAATATTTTCACGAAAAAAGATGATTGTTGAGGAGCGTGTCTCACCGACAAATAATTTGAGTGTAGTACATTATTATGCATCAGCAGGATTAGTATTGATATTTTTATTTTGGGGATTGAATTGCGGAAGCGTGTTAGGAGTTCAGGAAGATGTGTTGAAAACACTTTTAAGACGAATAGGATTATCAATTCATAAACAGATGTTATTGAAATTTATTTCTTTGTTTTTACTTTTTATATTAAACTTCTTTTTTTTACTAATTATTATTTTGTTTTTACAGAATATAGTAACTTATTTTTTCTTTCCGGTTAATTGTATTGTTTTTATTAAGATTTTGCCTGCGATATTGCTTGTGTGCAGTTTTATTCTTATTGTGTATGAGTTATTTGGAGATGGCGTTGGCGGAATGTTATTTATATTTTTTTCAACTGTTATTATGGGCTTTATATCAGGTTTTTTCTATCCATCATCTTATTTTCCAGAATGGGTACAGTATTTGGGAAGATTTTTGCCAACAGGAGTTTTATTTGATTATGTTAGCGCATGTATTAGCGGACAAAATATATTTGCTCCGCTTATAAATATTTTATTGTATACTTTTGCATTTTTAGCAGCATTGTTGTATGGCATTCATATTCGGCTCGTAGCTTCTGGTACTGTTAAATTAAAAGCAAAATAAAAAAGGAGTGTTAAGATGAGGAAGTTTATAATTTGGTTTGTATTGTTTCAGAAGAGAATACTAAGAAAACCTATGTTTCAGATAACACTTCTTCTGATTCCACTTTTGATTTTTTTGTTGTATTCGTTTGCCAAGGATAATAATGCATTAATAGATGTTGCGATTTTTACTGAAGATGAAAATGGATATGCGGAGGATTTTGTTGAAAATCTTGTAAATGATTCAACAGATGTGGTTTCATTTTATATTTGTGAAAATGAGGATCAGCTTCGAAGAGATGTATTGATGGAAAAAGTCGAATGTGGATATATAATTCCGCCGGAAATAGATAAGTTGGTGAATGAATTTTACAGAGACGGCGATATGCAGAATTCTTCTTTAGATGGTATAGTAAAAGTTATAACAAGAAATTCATCTGTAAGTGTTAAGGTTGTAAATGAGATTGTCTTAGGAGAAATGTTTTCTTGCGCTGCATTTAGTATTTTGGATGATTTTATGCATGAGAAACATTTTAATGATATGTCTGAAAATGATGCGAATTCAAAATTAAAAGGATATTTTAATAATAACAGGCATAGGCAGATGATGTTTGCGTTTGAGTATGCAGATGGTTCTGATAATATAATGTTAAATCAGAGTGGTTCAAATTATTATATGCTTCCTGTAAGGGGTATGCTTTCAGTTCTTATATTAGTAGCGTCTATGAGTGGAGTTATTATGCTGGATGGAGATGATAAAAAGGGGACATGGGGTAGAATAAGAGTTGTAAAAAGACCTTTTTTCAATTATTTATATATTTTGTTATCCGTTTTTCCGGTTGCATTTTGTAGTCTTATTGCAATTTTTTTGACAGGATTGTCGACTGATTTTGTAAGAGAGATGTTAATTATGTCAACTTATATGTTTCTTGCTGCAGGATTTGCAAATTTTATATATGTGTTTATTAAAAGTATTTATGTCTATTGTACATTAATTCCAATTTTAGTAGTTGTAAGTTTAATAGTATGTCCAGTATTTGTTGATTTTGGAGATATAGTGAAGCCTGTTAAATTTATTAGGAGTATATTGCCTACAGCATATTATCTGCAATCTGTGTACAGTTTTTTGAATCAGGTTAAATTGTTTTTTGCAGCATTGTTGTTTAGTAGTATGGGAATTATTTTAGAAAAATATAAACCGAAGGTTAAATATTAACTCTTCGGCTTATAATAAGTTACTATTTGAATTACTGTTCTAGTTGTCTTCCAAGAAAACCTGCAGCACTTGCGGCAAGTTTCTGCTCTACTTCCCCCATTTTATGGTGAGCATCTTTTCCTAAAAGACATACAGCACCGATAGCGTCACCCTCGCAAATGATAGGGCTTATAGTTTGATATGGGTATTCATCAGGAGTATTTTCTGCAATTTTAACATATTTTTTTTCATCTTTTGAAGCTGTTATAAATTCTCTTTCTGTAATTGCATTGTCAAGTTGAGGACTGATTTCTTTTCCTAAAAATTCTTTTTTGGGTCCGCCTGACATGGCAATTACTTGGTCACGGTCAGTTATGCATACAATATGACCGCTTGTCTGGGCAAGAGAATCTGCATATTGTTGAGAAAATAAGCTTAACTCTCCAATGGGAGAATATTTTTTTAATATTATTTCGCCTTCTCTGTCAGTAAAAATTTCCAGAGGATCTCCTTCTCTTATACGGAGTGTGCGGCGTATTTCTTTCGGAACTACAACTCTTCCTAAATCGTCTATTCTTCTAACTATTCCAGTTGCTTTCATCTTTAAATCTTTCCTCCATTTAATGTTTTTCAGATAGTGACTGTCTTAAAATTAAGCATTGCCACAACGTTTATGTTGTTAGTATCTGTAAATTGGGGAAGATTATACATTGTAAGTAGTTAAAAAACTAACTTAATGGTATACCAAGAGCAAGCTTTAAGCAAAGTGTTGCGTCTGTTAGGTTAATATTACCATCATTATCAATATCGGCAACTTTTAATTGATTTTCATTTAATGGGGCAATATTAAGTGCCGCTTTAAGCAGAATTGTTGCATCATCTAAGTTTACATTATTGTCGAAATTCAAGTCTCCGACTTGTGCATTGTCTGGATTTACTGTTGGTGCTGGCTCAGTCGGCGGATTTGGGTTCTCTGGAAATTCATAGGCTGCCAATGAGCCGAAAGCATTGTAGTCTTTTGTGTAAGAAAATACCAATTGCTTTCCATTTACCCTAAGTCCGCATAATCTTCCATCAACATCAGGTTTAACAAATTCAGAAGTCCCAGATTGAGGTGAATATGAATAAATTGTGTCGCATGAGTTGAAATAAAGAGTGCCATTATATACATCCATTCCGCAGTATGTACGGGTAAAATAGCTGTCAGAACCATAGACAAACCATTTGTCAAAATTATATATAGATGTTCCGCGGTTTTTTAAGTCTCCTTCACAAATATCAGTTGTGTTATTAGTTGAGTTGTAAGAAGAGTAATACCATTTTCCGTTAAGGTAATTGTATGGAGTTGAGATATTATCTGTCATCCAGTAAAAATTATCATATGTTGTATCAATACAAGTATATTTTGAAACCCAATCATGATGTTTATTAGATGAATTTCTTTCTTTATTAAAAGCCGTATCACTAACAAGAAGATGGTTGTGAGATGCAAGCCCAAATTTATCATTAGTAGGATCATCCCATGTAACGTCGACATGATACCACTTACCATCAAGTTTGACAACATTCCAAATATGTCCCATCGCATCGCTGGTTGCTGTTGATACTTCAATTCCGAGCTCTTTCATAATTCCGGAGAATACAGTAGTATAAGCTTGGCAAACGCCTTTTCCAGTTGTGAAAAAAGTGTAAGCGTCATAGTTTTTTAAATCTGTATCATATTCAAAATTTTGACATAAGTAGTCATGTGCAAAAACTATTTTTTCTAAATCGGACCATGAAGTTTCAATTTGGGACAATATTTCATTCATTTTAGTTTTATATTGTGATTTCTTTTCGGCCAATTCATTTCCAGAGAAAAGATAACCTGGCACAACTGAAGTGACTTTATTATTTGCATCTACATAGAGAGAGTATCTTCCAGCAACATAAAATAAATCAGGACATGTGTTTACAATATCCTGCATAATTTGTCTTAAGTCATCTGGCGTAATATTGTATGAAGAAATATTAATTTCTTCTTCAGTGTTTAATAGTCCTTCATATATAGTTTGCTCAACTGTACCTTGATTATAAGAGAAAATTTTAGAAAAAATAGATTTATTTTGTTTTTTTAAATCAAAATCATTTTTTATCGGAACTATTGCTCCTTCGCTGTATAGTTGTAACTTGTCATTGCAAACAAATTTTTCTTGAGCATTTGTAGTATGCAGAATATTTAAAGAGCCTATTGCTAAAGTTGCAGCCAATAAAATACCACAAGTTTTTTTTATCAGTTTTTTCATAATAATAAACCTTCTTTCTTATTTTTTCTTTTAAAAAAGTGCAGCACACAGAAAAATGGATTGTCCAGTTAGGGCACCATTAATACAAGGTGTGGAGCACATTAAATTAGATATCAATATGAAATTGATTTAAAAGGTTACAGGGCAGGGGGATAGATATCGGTCTAGAAGAGTAAACCGTGCCCTGTAGGGATAGAATTATGGTCAATGTCTTAAAACTCTAAAAAAGATATTGACCTATACATAAATATACAATATTTGTAACCATTTGTATATAGTAAATTGATATTTTTAAATTATTTTTTATAAAACATTATAATTGATAAAATTATTATTTTATGTTAATATACATTTAATGATTTGTCTATACATATGAAATGATAGGAGGAGTATTGTTGGCAGGGGAAGTGAATAAAGATAAATTGAAGAAAAAAAATAATGAATTACTGCAGCTGCTCATCTGTGTAGCTGTTATTGGTTTATTTTTATTAATAGAAATATGGTTGATTTTTTATTATGCTCAAGGTTTTGTGTTTCCGCTTATATTTGGTATTTTAATTATTCTAATGGCGTGTCTTATGACTCTTAATATTTATCAGATTTTCATTAATAGAACAGCTATGAATGGCGGCAATTCAGATAAAAAAGCTGAATTTTTAATATATAAGCAGGTTAAGTCTTTGCCTGAAGTTTTTGAAAAGAAATTAAGAGATGAGATTAAAAATCTTAGCGAAAATGTTAATAAGACTCAAAAAATAACTGCCAAAGCTGTCCTTGTAAAAGTTGAGGAACAGCTGGAGCAATTAAGCGCTCAGGAAAATAATTCAAATATTAAAGATGAGTTTGACAGTATGAAATCAGAGTTAAATGTACTTAAATCTCAGATTGATGAACTTAAAGTGCAGAATACGGATTTGTCAAAACGGCTAGAAAGTGCGTTATCTGACAATACTTCTCTTAAAGGAAGTTTTTCAGACTTACAAAGTCAACAGAATAAAATATTAGAACTGTTGGATAGACTTTTTTCTCAAAATGATGAGATTAAGAGTATATGTAAATCTTTATCTGATGACAACAATGATATTGGTAGTACAGAAAATAAAACTTTATCACAAAGTACGGATGTATCGGATGGTATGACTTCTTCTGCAAATGATGATGTAACAGCAGAAGTACCGGCGTCTGAGTCAACTATTTCAGAAGAACCAAAGGTTAGTCCAATACAAATTGATACAGAAAATTATGATCCAAATAAACAATTGTCACCAGAAGAAATTGCGGCTATGTTTGCTAATATATAGACATAATGTGACATGCGGTAATTAAAATGAGGTGTCGGGTATTGTCCGACACCTCATTTTAATTATCTTACTATTTACGTCTCTCTTTCCACGCTCTGCGTTGTCTTGTAAATTTAAGTGTAGAGGAATAGTGATTGTTTGTTATAAGCTTTAGAATTACAAGTATAATTAAAGCAGCAGTGATGATTCCTATGGCTGCATATAAGATGATTCTTACATTGATTTTAACAAATTCTTTGCCTTGTTTTTCATCTGATGCTGTTGTTGCCATTGGTTTTGATGTCAATGTTTCATATTTTACTGGCAGTTTACCAAGGGAATGTTCATTGTATGCATACTGGATATATGTTGTATTGTTTTCACTGTGATTTACGCTTGTTGTTATCGCTGATTGGTCAATAGAATTTGGTACTATAATGTATGCGTTATCATCAAACGAAATTGAAGTTGTATTATCAGTGAAAACAGTGTTTTCTAATGGGAATAATCCTGAACTTGCTAAATTAGTTCCAAGCCCTGAATTGTTTATGTCAACCTTATGAAAATTGTCAAAGCAATAGTTGAATAGGTTCGTTGTATCAGCATATTGAAATGCGCTTTCTTCATCTTTCATAATTACACAGATAAGTTTCATACCGTCTTTTTCTGCAAAAGTAACCAGATTGTATCTGGCGGCATTTGTGTAACCTGTTTTTCCGCCGGTACAATAGTCATAATGAACAGATGAATTTGTAAGTAGTTTGTGGTGGTTTGCAATTGCTCGTTCCTCTCCATAAAGGTTTGTTGGAGGAATTACATGATATTTTGTTGAAGAAATATTTCTAAAAGTTTCATTTAAATATGCCTGACGTGAAATAAGTGCCATATCATATGCGCTTGTGTAATGATTTTCATCTGGCAGTCCGTGGGGGTTGTTGAAATGAGTATTAGTGCAGCCAAGTTCTGAAGCACGAGTATTCATCATTTTGATAAAGTTATCTAAATTACCTCCGGTGTGTTCAGCAACCGCATAAGCAACCTCATTTCCTGAAGCTAACATAATGCCGTATAGACATTCTTCTAGTGGAAGCTCTTCGTCAGGTGTTATACCGACTTGGGTACCTTCTACATTGTAGACAGAATCTTTTGAAAAATGTACAGTGTCACTTAAAGTACATTTTTCCAATGCAAGCAGTGTAGTCATAATTTTGGTAATACTTGCTGGATAGTGCTGGTCGTGAGAATTTTTTTCGTAAAGGATTGCCCCTGATTCAACTTCCATTATAATTGCGGATGCAGCATTTATATCAGGACTTTTGGGCCATCCATCTTCTGCATAGGCAACTGTTACATTATGTAAACTGCAAAACAGAAGTGTACATAATAATATTATGTTGATAAAATTTCTTTTTTTCATATTATCCTCCGGTACAGGTTTGACGTCTGGAGACGTGCAGCTATATTTTTATAGACAACTGTTTTCTAGTCCATGAAGCATATTATATAGTTTTTCCTGCTCTTCAGGGGTTTCACAGTATGTTACAGCTATCATTTTTTGGTTCGGTGTCCACAGTTTGTTAAAGGCATTGAAACTGTCTTCACAGTTTCCAACAGCACGGGCATTTACTACAATACCAGTTCCTGCAAATCCTTTGGCAAATACTTCAGGATTATTTGGAGATGGATCAGTTTCAATTGTGAAGGCGCCATCAACAGTTGTCAGATGCTGAAATCCTTTTACTAAATCAATTTTATTTTCCCAAGTTCCGCATGAATGATAAACTGTCCCCCCAAATGCTTCACCGATTTTTTCATCAGTCTTTTGGAATAGATCAGCGTAATCATCAGACTTTATCATAATTGAATTATCATCGCTCATTCCTGCCCCTGTGAACATTCTACTGCTTGCAAATCCGTGTCCTGGTCGGGCAAGACAGTCTCCTAATAATGTTTCTTGCTTTTTTAGAAATTCAATAAGTAAGTCTCCGGTTAGTTGTGCAGCCTTTTCAACAGAATCTGGATCATCATATATTTCCATAAATAAATCTGTAATTGGAAGTAAATATGACAGCATATTTAGTGGAGCTTGGATGTCACAAAACGATATTGGCAGCTTTCCTTTTGTCTTTTCAAGAAAGTATTCTTCCATTTCAAGTATATGTTTGCCGATAGATGTCTCATGAATAGGTTTATAATCTGCATTTAAAATATCCTCTGCACAGGAAAACGGCTGTTTTACGCTGGGAGCCTGATTTTCTGACCATTCATAGTCACAACCAAAACATGCGGCAATATAGCCAATTCCATACCATGGTTCAAGAAAGTTTGCAATATCAGCTTTGTATGCCATGCTTGCTTTAAGTGCGCCCAATTGAAGTTCAAGTGAGTCTTTAAAGTCTCGGCATTTATCATAGAATACTCCATTAGCACGAACTCTGCGATATACTAAAAGACCGCTGTTTTTTTCAGTGAATTTTTTGTTGGAGTCAAGTAGTGCAGCTTCATAATCTGCATATGCATCTAAATCAAAATTTTCGGGGGATATTGGAGCTACCTCAGTACCTTGTGAATCGCGCTTTGTAGTGTCAAAACTTTTTCCCATTTTTGTAATCCTTTCGTAATAAAAAATATGTAACAACGATAAACAACGAAGTTGCTTACCCGTCCCGAAGGGACATGAATTTTGTATGCCCTAATGTATACAACTACTAACAACGAAGTTGTTAGCCCGTCCCGAGGGGACATGAGTAATGGTACGACCTTGGGTATACTATGTTTTACATTTAATATTTTTGTGATACAAATTCAATAATTATGATACAGATTTAATATAACATCTTTTCAATTTTTTTGCAATGTGTTAAAATACTAATATTGCGTACAATATAATTGTTATTAAAGTGAGGTAATTTTATGCGGCAGGTATATAATAATTTCAGACCATTTATTTCGATAGATTTTGAGAGAATTGATATTAATACTATAGATAATTATGAAGGTATGCTTCATAAGAGAACTAATAAGATTCCGGTTAGTATTTCTGCTAGGCATATACATTTAAATAGGGAAGCTTTAGATATTCTTTATGGTGAGGGTTATGAGCTGACGGTTTTTCGTGAACTTTCACAACCAGGACAGTATGCATCAAATGAACAATTGAATCTTGTTGGTCCGAAAGGAATGTTTTCTAATGTTCGCATTTTAGGTCCGCTTAGAAAAGAGAATCAGGTGGAGATTTCTATGACTGATGCCAGACAATTAGGCGTAAAACCGCCTGTACGAAGTTCGGGAGACATTGTGGGCAGCGCGCCTGTTATTTTAATTGGACCATGCGGTTCTGTTACATTGAAAGAGGGATGTATTGTTGCAGAACGGCATATTCATATGAGTCCTGCGGATGCAGATTATTATCAAGTTTTAAATAATGAAAATGTTATGGTAAAAGTGCATAATGAGAAGGGCGGAATTTTAGATAATGTGACGGTTCGTGTCAGAGATGATTTTGAATTGGATATGCATATTGATACAGATGATGCCAATGCATTTTTGATAAAGAATAGTGATTGGGTTGAATTGATAAAGAAAGATGATTCGGAGGTTGTAGATAAATAGATGCGGTTAAGGAATATAAGAGGTTCGAGAGAGCGTATTGCAGATTGTGAGTTCGTTGTTCATGAGCCGGAAAAAATGAAAGGTAATTGGAGCAGAAAAGTTTTTGGAAATAATAATCCTATCCAGATAGAGATTGGAATGGGAAAGGGAAAGTTTTTGATGGAGCTTGCATTAAAGAATCCTTCTATTAATTATGTAGGAATAGAAAAGTATTCAAGTGTTCTTATAAGGGCTATTGATAAGCAGCAGGAAATAAAACTTCCTAATATTATGTTTTTGAGGTTTGAGGCGGAATATATTCAAAATATTTTTGTAAAAGATGAGGTTGACAAAATATACCTTAATTTTTCAGATCCTTGGCCAAAGGACCGTCATGCGAAGAGAAGATTGACTTCAAGGCAGTTTTTAGCTCGATATGAAGAGATTTTACGAAGCGATGGTTTAGTTGAATTTAAGACTGACAACAGAACGTTGTTTGAATTTTCTTTAGAAGAGTGCAGGGAAGCAGGCTGGATATTAGATGAATATACGTTTGATTTACATAATGACACTAAACTTTTACAGGGAAATGTTATGACTGAATATGAGGAAAGATTTTCGGCAGAGGGCATTCCGATTCACAAAATGATTATAAAGAAACAATAATTACATATACTTAATAAAAAAGGCAGCTTTTCATGGATTTAAAAAAGAAGTTGGCAAATGCTACTATGGATAAGCGTCAACTGCAGATGCGAAGTATTGAACTTAAGAAATCAATGGATGAGGTGCTTAAAGTGTTAGGCAGCGGAAAGCCAAAGAAAAGAAAGAAATAGAAAGTTGACATTGTCGATCTTTTTAAGAAAGGGGATAAAAAGTGGGTTTTGCACATTTGCATACACATACTGAGTACAGTTTGTTAGATGGCTCTAACAAGATAAAAGAATATGTTGCACGAGTTAAGGAGCTGGGTATGGACAGCGCAGCTATTACTGACCACGGAGTTATGTATGGTGTTATTGATTTTTACCGTGCGGCAAAAGAGGAAGGGATAAAGCCAATTATCGGATGTGAGGTTTATGTTGCTCCTGAATCGAGATTTGACAGAGAGACTTCAGGAGGTGATGACAGATATCATCATCTTGTTTTACTCGCTGAAAATAATGAGGGTTACTCTAATTTAATAAAAATTGTTTCTAAGGGGTTTGTAGATGGTTTTTATTACAAACCCCGTGTTGATAAGGAGATTTTGTCAAAGTTTCATAACGGAATTATAGCATTGAGCGCTTGTCTTGCTGGAGAAATTCCAAAACTGTTGTTAAGGGGACAGTATGATAAGGCCAAAGAAGCAGCACTGTGGTATAGAGATACTTTTGGTGAAGAAAATTATTTTCTTGAACTGCAGGATCATGGTATTAGAGAACAACAGACTGTTAATCAGCAGCTAATAAGATTAAGTAATGATACAGGTATTGAGTTAGTGGCGACTAACGATATTCATTATACTTTTAAGGAAGATGAGCAGGCTCATGATATTCTGCTCTGCATACAGACTGGAAAATTGCTGAGTGATGAAGATAGAATGCGTTATGAGGGAGGGCAGTATTATATTAAGTCTGAGGAAGAGATGATGAAGATTTTTCCATATGCTCCTCAGGCTATTTCTAATACTCAGAAAATAGCTGATAGATGCAATGTTGAAATTGTATTTGGTGAGAGAAAACTTCCTGAATATGATGTGCCTGATGGGTTTAGTGCCTGGGAATATATTAATAAGCTGTGTGAAGATGGTATGAATGAGAGATATCCGTCTGCTGACGAAAGTCTAAAAGAACGGTTAAATTATGAACTAGATACTATAAATAACATGGGATTTGTCGACTATTTTTTAATAGTGTGGGATTTTATAAAATATGCAAAAGATCATGATATTATGGTAGGTCCGGGACGCGGGAGCGCCGCCGGAAGTATTGTTGCTTACTGTCTTGGAATAACAGATATAGACCCTATAAAATATAATCTGCTTTTTGAGCGTTTTCTAAATCCAGAGCGTATTTCAATGCCTGATATAGATGTGGACTTTTGTTTTGAAAGACGTCAGGAAGTTATAGATTATGTAGTAGAAAAATATGGAAAAGATCGTGTCGTACAGATTGTTACATTTGGTACTTTGCAAGCAAAAGGTGTTATTCGTGATGTGGGACGAGTTATGAACCTGCCATATTCGTTTGTTGATTCTATTGCCAAGATGGTTCCTAGAGATCTGGGAATGACTATTGATAAAGCACTAAAAATTAATCCGGAACTAAGACAGTCATATGAGAATGATGAGCAGATAAAGTATTTAATTGATATGTCTAAAAGGCTTGAAGGTTTGCCAAGACATTCTTCAATGCATGCCGCAGGAGTGGTTATCAGTAAAAAATCAGTAGATGAGTATGTACCGCTTTCAAGAGGATCTGACGGTTCTATTACAACACAGTTTACTATGACAACATTGGAAGAACTTGGACTTTTAAAGATGGATTTTCTTGGTTTGAGAACTCTTACTGTTATCCAAAATGCGGTACATATGGTTGAGGGACGTAAGAATATTAAATTAGATCTGTCTAATATAGATTATAATGATAGAGAAGTATTGGAAATGATTTCTTCAGGTAAAACTGATGGTGTTTTTCAGTTAGAAAGTGGCGGGATGAAATCCTTTATGAGAGAACTGCAGCCAAGATCACTTGAAGATATTATAGCAGGAATTTCACTTTATCGCCCTGGACCGATGGATTTTATTCCTCAATATATAAAAGGGAAAGAAAATGGGCAGAATATTACTTATATGGTACCGCAGTTAGAGTCAATTTTATCTCCAACTTATGGTTGTATTGTGTATCAGGAACAAGTAATGCAGATTGTAAGAGATTTAGCGGGTTTCACATTAGGCAGAAGTGATTTGGTTCGACGAGCAATGTCGAAAAAAAAGACTTCTGTTATGGAAAAAGAGAGACAAAATTTTATATATGGAAATAAAGATGAGCATGTATTAGGCTGTATAAACAATGGTATTTCTGAGAAGGATGCTGATAAAATATATGATAGCATGATTGAGTTTGCAAAGTATGCTTTTAATAAGTCTCATGCAGCGGCTTATGCGGTAGTATCTTATCAGACAGCTTATTTAAAACATTATTATCCAGTTGAATTTATGGCGGCTCTAATGACATCAGTAATAGATTATCCGTCGAAAGAAGTCGATTATATACAAGCGGCAAGGTCTATGGGATTAGAGTTGCTTCCTCCTGATTTGAAAGAAGGCGTCAGTGGATTTTCTGTGTCCGACAGGGGAATTATGTATGGATTGTCAGCTATTAAAAGTGTTGGAAAAACTGTAATTGACGATATTGTTAAGGAGCGTAATGATAATGGGCAATATACGTCTTTTAAAGATTTTATCAAACGTACAAGTGGAAAGGATGTCAGTAAAAGAACGTTAGAAAGTTTTATAAAGGCAGGCGCTGCAGATTGTTTTGAAGGAAACAGGCGGCAAAAGATGGCAGTTTATACAAAGATTTTGGATTCTCTTCAGCAAGAGAAGAAGAATACGCTTGTTGGACAAATGACACTTTTCGACATGATGGCTGAGGAAGATAAAAAGAGTTATGATATAAAACTTCCTGACTTGGATGAATATTCTAAACAAGAGCTTCTGGCATTTGAGAAAGAGGTTTTGGGAATTTATGTTAGCGGTCATCCTCTTCAGGACTATGAAGAGCGTTGGAGAGTAAATGTTACAGCAAAGACAACGGATTTTATTGTTAATGAAGAGAGCGGTGAAATTTTATTAAAGGATCAGCAAATTGTTGTTGTAGGCGGAATGATTACGGGATTTAGAACTATGATAACAAAGAAAAATCAAATTATGGCTTTTGTTGTGCTTGAAGATTTGTTTGGAACTGTGGAGATTGTAATTTTTCCGCATGTTTATGAAAAATATAAGCATATTTTAAATGAAGATGAGAAAATATTTATAAAGGGAAGAGTTGATGCGGCAGAAGATAGAGCAGGAAAAGTTCTTGCACAGGATATTTTCCGCTTTGATGATATTAGCAGGGAGTTGTGGCTTCAGTTTCCAAATAAAAATTCTTATCTTGCGAATGAGGATTTACTTAAGGAGATCGTCGGCTCTTCAGAGGGAACTGACAAGGTTATAATATATATTAATGATATAAAAGCGATGAAACCTTTATATGATAAGAATATTTATGTCTCCGAACAGCTTTTTGACAAATTGAAGGAAAAATTTGGTGAATCAAATGTAAAAGTTGTAGAAAAAACTATTGAAAAACTTTAAAAATCGCTTTATTATAGTATAGGTGTAAATGGATGATGATATCAGTTAAGGAGGTTGCCATATTATGGAAAACAGGATAAAGACAATTGGTGTTTTATCTAGCGGCGGAGATGCTCCGGGAATGAATGCTGCTATTAGAGCAGTAGTTAGAACAGCGCTTGGAAAGGGTTTGAACGTAAAAGGTATTTTAAAAGGATATAATGGACTTCTGAATGAAGATATAATTGATTTGGATTCAAGAGAAGTTTCCGATACAATACAAAGAGGCGGTACTATTCTGGGTACTGCAAGATGTCCTGAATTTCATGATGAGGAGTATCAGAAAAAAGGTGCAGAAATATGTAAAAAACATGGAATAGAAGGTCTGGTAGTAATTGGCGGTGACGGTTCTTTCGCAGGCGCTAGAGCGCTTGCTAATCTGGGTATTAATACAATTGGTATTCCGGGAACGATCGATCTTGACATTTCCTGCACAGATTATACAATTGGCTTTGATACAGCTGTTAATACAGCTATGGAGGCTATTGATAAAATTAGAGACACTTCGACATCTCATGAAAGATGCAGTATTATCGAGGTTATGGGCCGCAGTGCAGGTTTTCTTGCATTATGGTGTGGTATAGCTAACGGAGCAGAGGATATATTGCTTCCTGAAAAATATGATTATAATGAGCAGGCAATAATTGACAATATAATTCGAAATAGAAAGTTAGGAAAGAAGCATCATATTATTATAAATGCTGAAGGTATTGGACATTCAACAAGTATGGCACGCCGAATTGAGGCGGCAACTGGTGTTGAGACAAGAGCAACTATACTGGGTCATATGCAGAGAGGCGGTAATCCTACTTGTCGTGACCGTGTGGCTGCTTCAACAATGGGCGCTTTGGCCGTTGATCTGTTATGTGAAGGCAAAAACAAGAGAGTAGTTGCATTTAAAAATGGTAATTATGTTGATTTTGACATAAATGAGGCGCTTGCAATGCAGAAGGATATTCCTCCTTACCAATATGAAGTTGCGCTCAGACTTACTAAGTTTTAAATTAAAAAAGGGTTGTTTCATTGAGCAAAGGGCATACAATATAAAATTTATAATGTGTGACTTTTTAATTGATGAGACAACCCTGTTGTTTTTTTTAAAATAATACAAGAGTCTGTAATATATCTGATTTGAAAGGTGAGTATTATGATTACAAGTTGTACGAATAGTCAAATAAAATTTTTATCAAAATTAATGTCAAAATCAAAAGCCCGACGTGAGGAGGGCGTTTTTGTTGTAGAAGGTTGGAAGATGTTCCTTGAGACGCCAGATAATTCAATTAAGAAAGTGTTTTTGTCGAATTATTCGACTGAAACTTGGTCACATGATATTATTGAGAAAATAGAAGGACTTGAAAGAAACGGAGTTTTTGTCGAAGAAGTGTCGAATAGCGTTTATAAGGCGGTAAGCGATACTGTATCGCCTCAAGGCGTTTTAGCTATAGTTAATCAGCCCAAATATAGTTTAGATAGTTTTTTGCAAAGTGACAATCCTCTTTTTATTGTATTAGAAAATATTCAGGATCCTGGAAATTTAGGAACAATAATTCGCACAGCTGAAGGGGCGGGGGTTACAGCTGTAATAATGAATAAAGGGACAGTGGATTTATTTAATCCCAAAGTTGTGCGTTCTACAATGGGAGCAATTTTTAGAGTTCCGTTTATTTATTCAGATGATTTAAGTATTACTATTAGGAAATTGAAAGAGTGTAATATTAATACATATGCGGCGCATTTAACTGACAGTGTTGATTATATAAGACCTTCTTATAAAGAGGGGACAGCTATTCTTATTGGTAATGAGGGAAATGGGCTCAGCGTAAATATTAGTTCAGCAGCGGATTATTATATCAAGATTCCGATGCAGGGTAAATTAGAATCTTTAAATGCTTCAGTGGCTGCGGCACTTTTAATGTATGAAGTTTATCGTCAGAGGCGGATATAATTAAAGGGGTTGACAAAAAAATGTAACTCTGCTATTATACATTTGTAACAAAACGAAACAATTTTGTAACAATTGTAATAAAAATGAAGCAAAACAGTATAATATCTTTAAAGAAAGAACCTTTGGAAAAATAGCAGTGGGATTAATCGGATATATTTTGGTTGTTTCACATTTGCTTATGTGGGTTATACTGGAAAAGGAGTTATCATGAAAGTTAATGTAAAGCATATGGTTCCTGCTGGGCTTGCGGTCTGTTTAATTACAGGTTCAGTAATGCTCTTTGGAAACAGCTTCAGTACATCCGATGAAAGTGCTGTAATACCAAATGATAAGAAAGTTCGAACTAATGAAGTATTTGCCGGAAGTGCTTCTTTTATGAGGGAAAATATTGAAGTTAAAGAAGATAATGAAGAGTCAAAGAATACAGTCTCTGATGTCTCAGTTGCTGCTGGCAGTGCAAATACACTCACAGCTACAGTTGAAAATGCTGAAGTTCCGGTTGTAATGTCAGATGAGGTGACAGAGCAGCCGGTGGAAGTGACAGAGCAGGCGGCTCAGCCTGAAGAACAGTCTCAGCCTGATGAATGGTCCAATAAAGTTATGGCTAAGGTGGAGGAAGAAGCAAATATAAGAGCGAATGCCGATGCGGAGGGCGAACTTGTAGGTCATTTGCCACAGGGTGCCTCAGCTGATATTGTTGAACGAGGCGAAGAGTGGACTCAGATTTCATCTGGGTCAGTGACAGGCTTTGTTAAGAATGATTATCTTGCATTTAATGACGAGGCAAAGCAGATCGCTGATACTATGGGTAAAAAGGCAACAGTTAATACAGAGACTCTTCGTGTAAGAAAGGAAGCTAACGAGGAATCAGAAGTTGTTTCACTGGCTTCAGTGGGAGATTCTTTTAAGGTTGTCAGTGAAGATGTAAGCTGGGTAGCAGTATCAGCAGAAGATACTACAGGTTTTGTTGCTGCTGAATATGTAACGATTTCTTACAATTTAAAAACAGCTACATCTGTAGAGGAAGAGCGAGCAGAAGAGCAGAAAGTCATAGAGCGAGCTAAAGCTGCCGAAGAGAAAGCTGCTCAGAAAGCTAAGAAAAATATTGAAACAACAAAGAGAGAAGCAGTAATGGCAGAGGCAGATGAGACCACACTCCTTGCAGCCTTAATTCAGGTAGAGGCTGGTGGGCAGAGTTATGAATGTCAGTTAGCTGTTGGCAGTGTAATTATAAATCGCGTCAACAGTTCAAGATTTCCTAACTCAATATCTGGTGTAATATATCAGAGCGGGCAGTTCCCTGGTGCACATAATGGAAAAGTTGCAAGAGTTATCTCAAATGGTGTCAAGCGTTCATGTATAAATGCAGCTAATGAAGTTTTGTCTGGTACAAATAATATTGGAAACTATCTATTCTTTAATACCAGCAGCGCAGTATCAAAGGGTAAACTTAATGACTATATAGTTATTGATGGAGAATGTTTTTATTAATTCATAAAAAATATATTTGCAGACAGTAATCCAAAAAGCAACGTATGTGAAGTTATTTGGCATAAGTAAAAATGTCATTTATTTATATAAAATATTATTATTTAGGTCTGATAAATTCCTATGGAAATAGGTGGTTTATCAGACTTATTTTATATTATACATTGCTTTTTTGTTAATATTGGTTTATATTGAAAGTAATAAAAATGCTACAAAGATAAAATAACTACAATATTTGATGTATATTCAAAAGCAATAAGTTTAGAAAGTGCACTTTACAACGAACAAATATTTATTTGAACGAGTATATTTCTGAAGTGTCGTGAGGGGTTAAAATATGCACGTAAATGTGTTGTAATATTCTAACATTATTAGTTTGCTGGTTGTTGTTAAAAATGACAGGAGGTTAGATATGAAGAGAAAAGTGAAAAGTATCAAGGAGTTTGTGTCATATGTTCTTGTATGTTCGCTGTTAATAAGCTGTTTTAGTTTTATGGCTTCGTATTCTTTGCATGCAACAGGAAGCGCTTTATCAGCTCGTAATCCTTCTAATCCTATTTACGATGAAGAGACAGATACAACTGACTGGGATTATGTATATTTTGGAAATTATCCGCAGAAAAGTTTATCTCAAAATGAAATAACTGCTGATATTATAAACGCTGATTATAATGAAGACGGTGATGCCATTATTAATGGAGAAAAAATCCGTAGAATGAGCAGGAGGGATGCCAATTATTTGTCAAGAATTGCTGCCGAAGGTTTTTTTGATTGGAATATTGTTGGAGATGAATATGTATATTTTCAATATGAACCTATAAAATGGCGTGTACTGCAAAATGAAGGCGATACATTGCTTCTTTTATCAGATTCAGTAGTTGATTGTCAGCGATATGAGCGTTCAGATTCAAAGATTACATGGGAATCTTGTTCTATAAGAAGTTGGTTGAATTCAACTTTTCCTTATTCTAATATTGGTTGGTCTTTTGTGAATGCTGCATTTTCTAAAGAAGAACAAAATGCTATTGTCACCTCAAAACTTAATAATCCTGCAAATCCTTTTCATGGCACAAATGGGGGGGCTGTTACAGAAGATAAAGTTTTTCTCTTATCTGTGCCAGAAATGACAAATGAGGATTATGGTTTTCCTAATGATTATATGAAATATAGCTCGTCAAGACAGTTGGCAGCTACTGATTATGCCAAAGCGATGGGAACATGGATGGGCAGCCATAATGAATTGTATGATGGAAATGCAGTTTGGATGTTAAGAACGCCTGGAAGTTATCAGCAGACAGTATCATTAGTATATTGGTTTGGAAATGTATACCAGGATGGATATTATGCGGAAACACCTTATTATGGTGTTGCTCCCGCGATTAGAGTAGATGCTTCTTCTGATTTATGGTCGTATGTTGAAACTGACAATGAACAATTTACTAGGGATAATGAGATTAAGTCTAAGCAAATAAATAATGATTTCTCTGTTTCTGATGCAACAGAGGCATTATGTATAGCATTGGCGATAAAAAATGGTACTTTTGATGAGATAGACAGATATGATTTAAATAGGGACGGAGAAGTTATACTATCAGAAGTTACAGAGATATTATGTATAGCTTTAGGAATTAAGCCTTACCCACAGGTTTCACCGGCTAATTCTCCAGAACCAGATGAGACGTTTCCAATAGTGTCAACATCACCGCTTCCACCGCTTACGCCAAGACCAGTGCCGACACTTATTCCGACACCAACACCTACAAATGATCCCCTTATTCAGAAAGAATATGATCCTACTGGAACAATATGGATTGCAGGCGACTCGATTGCGGATTATCATTCAAAAAATGGATATACACAGCCATTATATGGATGGGGAGAAATATTTGGTGATTATTTTGAGAATAATAAAACATTAAAATTTACTAATAATTTAAGATCTGATAAATTGTTTTTGGAAAAGTCTAAAGAGGAAGGGTATACGACCTTAATTTGCAATACGGCCTTGTCAAGCCGCAGCAGTAAAAGTTTTACAAATGAAAATAATTACTCATCGATTATAAATCTTATGGATGAGGGAGATTATCTTCTTATTTCATTTGGACATAATGACGAGAGAGCGGATGTTGCTTTATATACAAATCCTTTTGGTAGTTCATCAGATGAGCGTTCATTTAAATGGTATTTGAAAACTTATTATATAGATCCTGCAATAAGAGCAGGAGTACAGCCAGTGCTTATATCTCCTGTGCCAAGAAGATATTTTTATAAAGGGGAATTTATTAACCCACAGCTTCATACAACATATGGTAAGGCAATGAAAGAATTGACTGAAGAGTATGCAGATATGGGAATTAATATTTATTATATTGATCTTCATTCATATATGTTGGATATGTATGAGGAACTTGGAGAAGAGGGAACAATAGCTTTGCATGGAAAGTATGGTGGCACAATGGATAATACGCATCTAAGTCAGAAAGGTGCAACTATAGTAAGCGAGTATATTGTTTCAAAAATAAAAGAACAGAAGATGAGCATTGCAAAATTTATAATTAATTGAAAGGAGTAAAAGATGGATTTTATTATACCAATGGTTTGGCTCGCAGCATTTATTATATTTTTGCTTTATGAGATTATAACGCTTGGGCTAACAAGTATATGGTTTGCTGGGGGTGCTCTAGCAGCATTTATAGTAGCTCTGTGCAAAGGAAATTTGTTTATTCAGATATTTGTTTTTTTAATTGTGTCGTTCGCGTTATTGTTTACATTAAGACCTTTTGCGTCAAAATATTTTAATAAGAGCAGACAAAAGACTAATTTAGATGCGATTATTGGCAGGCAGGCGGTTGTTATTAAAGAGATTGACAATCTTAAGGGGACTGGGGAGATTAGTCTGTCCGGACAGATTTGGACCGCCCGTTCAGAAGATGATAATGTAATTGAAGAACATGCAAAAGTTGAAATTGTTTTAATTGAGGGCGTTAAAGCAATTGTAAAAAAATTATAATTTTATTATAATAAGGATAAATTAAAATTAAAGGAGGATTTATTGTTATGGAAGGAATTATTGGGTTAATTGTTATTATAGTTTTTATATTGTTGGTTCTTTCTTCTTGTGTTAAGATTGTTCCACAGGCACAAGCGTTTGTTGTGGAGAGACTTGGTGGTTATCAGGGTACTTGGAGTGTCGGCTTACATTTTAAAACGCCTTTTATTGACCGTATTGCGAGAAAGGTGACATTGAAGGAGCTTGTTGTGGATTTTAAACCGCAGCCTGTTATCACAAAAGATAATGTAACTATGCAGATTGATACCGTAGTTTTTTATCAGATAACTGATCCTAAGCTTTATACTTATGGTGTTGATAATCCAATTATGGCTATTGAAAATCTAACGGCTACTACTCTTAGAAATATTATTGGCGAGTTGGAGCTGGATCAGACTCTTACTTCACGTGAAGTAATTAATGCAAAGATGCGTTCTTCTCTTGATGTTGCCACAGATCCATGGGGAATTAAAGTAAATCGAGTAGAATTAAAAAATATTATACCGCCTCGTGAAATTCAGGATGCGATGGAGAAACAGATGAAGGCCGAGAGAGAACGCCGTGAATCAATTCTCCGTGCAGAGGGTGAGAAAAAATCAACAATTCTTGTAGCAGAAGGTAAAAAAGAGTCAGCAATTCTTGATGCGGAAGCTGAGAAGCAGTCAGCAATTCTTCGAGCAGAGGCAAAAAAAGAAGCAATGTTGCGTGAGGCTGAAGGTCAGGCACAGGCAATTCTTCAAGTACAGAAAGCTACAGCTGAGGGTCTTAGTTTCTTAAAAGAAGCAAATGTAGATGAAAATGTATTGAAGTTAAAGAGCTATGAAGCCTTTACAAAGGCTGCCGACGGCAAGGCAACAAAGCTGATAATTCCTAGTGATATAGCAGGAATAACAAGTATTGCAAGGGCAATAAAAGAAACTGTTGAATAAAACAAATTAAGGATTGTAGCCCCGCTGATTGCGGCGGGGTTGTTGGTATGCATTTTGATAAGGAGATTAGTAATGGATTTAAAAGGAAGAAATTTCTTGACTTTAAAGGATTTTACGCCTGATGAAATAATTTATTTGATAGATTTGGCAGAAGATTTTAAGAAGAAAAAGAAGAAAGGTATTGCAGTTGATACCTTCAGAGGAAAAAATGTCGCATTGATATTTGAAAAAACAAGTACAAGAACAAGATGCTCATTTGAGGTGGCAGCACATGATTTGGGAATGGGAACTACATACTTAGAACCTACAGGTTCCCAAATCGGAAAAAAAGAGAGTATTGCGGATACGGCAAGAGTTCTTGGAAGAATGTTTGATGGTATTGAATATCGTGGATATGGACAGGAAATTGTAGAGGAACTTGCTCAATATGCGGGTGTTCCGGTTTGGAATGGACTTACAAATGAATATCATCCTACACAAATGTTGGCGGATATGCTGACGGTTAGGGAGCATTTTGGTGATTTGACGGGAAGAAAGCTTACATATATGGGAGATGCCCGTTACAATATGGGTAATTCTCTTATGATTGTATGTGCGAAACTGGGAATTCATTTTACTGCCTGTACAGCGAAAGAATATTTTCCGTCACAAGATTTGGTAAGTGAGTGTGAAGAGTATGCTAAGGCTTCAGGGGCCAGTATTACTTTGACTGAAGATGTTAAAGAAGGAACTAAGAATGCAGATGTAATTTATACGGATGTATGGGTTTCGATGGGTGAACCTGATGAAGTATGGGAACAGAGAATCAAAGCGCTTACTCCTTATAAAGTTACTGCAGATGTTATGAAAAATGCTGGTGATAAGGCAATTTTCCTGCATTGTCTTCCTGCTTTTCATGATTTAAATACAAAGATTGGTAAAGATATTTATGATAGATTTTCTATTAAAGATATGGAAGTTACAGATGAAGTATTTGAGTCTGAACAGTCTCTTGTATTTGAGGAGGCCGAGAATCGTATGCATACAATAAAGGCAGTTATGGCTGCAACAATAGGAATATAAATGAGTATGGATTGGGATTTGTCACGATCTCTTATAAAAGAGAAAGTAGAAGATAGCAATTTTATAAATGAATTGTTAGTATTGGAGGAAGTAGATTCAACTAATGATTTTTTGAAGAGGGAGATTGATAATTTACAAACACCTGCTCTTGTAGTTGCAAATTGTCAAAATGCAGGTAAGGGAAGCAAGGGCCGTAGTTGGATATCTCAGCCGGAAAGTGGAATATGGATGAGTTTATTAATTAAACCGTCAATTAATATGCAAAAAACTCCTATGCTGACCCTTGTTATGGCAGTGAGTGTCGCTGAGGCTTGTGCAGATGTATGTGATCAAAAAATACAGATAAAATGGCCTAATGATATAATTTGCAACGGTAAGAAAATTTGTGGTATTTTAACTGAGATGAAGCAGAGTTCTTCAGAAGGTTACGGTGTTGTTATTGGGGCTGGTATAAATGTTAATACAGAGATGTTTCCAACTGAGCTTGTCAAGAAAGCGACATCTTTATACTTAGAGACTGGAGAAAAAAGACAGCGTTTTGATTTAATAGGAAGAGTTGTAAAGAGATTTTCACATAACTATCAGCTTTTCTTGCAAAAGACAGACTTATCATTGCTTCTTGATATATATTGCGGCATGTCTGCTACTATAGGCAATGATGTTTGTGTGATGGATGTAAATGGTAGTTATAATGCTAAAGCTTTAAAAATAGAAACAGATGGTTCGTTGACGGTTGAGTGCGAAGATGGGCAGATGCGCAGTGTTTATGGTGATGAAGTGTCTGTTCGCGGAATATATGGTTATATTTAATTTTTGTTTAGGTAAATCAAGTTCTATTCTTGTTTGTAAATATCTAAATTAGCGAAAGTCATATATGATGATGTTTTTTGTTTTATTATTATTTGCATAAGAGTGTAAATTGGTTTAATAAATTTTGAAGGAAGAGTATAAAATGTATCAGGACAGAGTTGTTTTGTGTGTAGCAAATGCATATGAAAAAAAGTATTATTTAAACCCTGATTTTTCTTCTCTGCCATCTGCAATACAGGATGAGTTAAAAGTTATGTGCGTGCTTTTTACAGAAGACGTTGGTGGTCTTCTGTCGCTTGTATTTGAGGAAGATGGAACATTGGTGTTTGAGGTTTCGGCGGATGAAGGGGATTTATTGTATGATGAAATAGGCAGTGCATTAAAGATTAAGCAGCTTCAGCAGACTAAGGCTGAATTGCTGCAATCATTAGAAATGTTTTTTAAAGTCTTTTTCTTAGGCGAAAATTTTATGGAGGAGTAGGTATGCTGTTAGGAATAGATTTAGGAAACACTAACATAACAATTGGTGTATTTGAGGGTGAGGAGCTTATTGGCACATTTCGTATGACAACAAAGCTGCCACGTACTTCGGATGAATATGGACTTTTTATATGTGATCTTCTGCAGCTTAGAGGAATTAAAATAAAGCAGATTGATGCAGTGATTATTGCATCTGTTGTTCCAGATATGATGTATTCATTGAACAGTGCAATTATAAAGTATTTTGGATTGAAACCATTACTGGTGAATAATGATACTGAGACGGGAATAAAGATAATGACAGATCATCCTGCACAAATTGGTGCGGATCGTATTGTTGACGCATCGTCAGCATTTGCACATTATGGGGGTCCTGTTATTGTTGTTGATTTTGGAACAGCAACTACTTATGATTTGGTACTTGAGGATGGATCGTTTGTTGGAGGTGCAATTGCTCCTGGAATACAGACAGCAGCCAAATCGTTGTGGGAGGCTTCTGCAAAATTGCCTAAGATTGAAATTGAGAAGCCAAAGTCGGTTCTGGCGAAGGAAACTATAAAAAGTATGCAGGCTGGTATAGTTTATGGATATATTGGTCAGACAGAGTACATAATAAATCAGATAAAAAGAGAATGTGGTCTCGCAGATGTCAAAGTAGTTGCAACTGGCGGGATTGGTAAAATGATAGCAGAAGAGACAAAAACGATAGATTATTATGACCGTAATCTTACAATTCAAGGTTTACGGTTAATTTATGAACGGAATAAAGTAAAATGAAACAGTTAAAAATTGGAAATATTACCTTGGAAAATTCAATAATTCTAGCACCTATGGCTGGAATTACTGATTTGCCGTTTCGGCTTCTGTGCAAAGAACATGGAGTTGGACTTATATGCATGGAAATGATTAGTGCGAAGGCAGTTTTATATAATAATAAAAATACGGAGCAGTTATTGAGGATAGAGGAAAAAGAATGTCCGGTTTCAATGCAGCTATTTGGTTCTGAGCCGGAAATTGTCAGCCAGATTGCAGCCAGGCTTGAGGATAGACCTTTTTCATTTTTGGATATTAATATGGGGTGTCCTGTTCCTAAGGTTGTCAATAATGGCGAAGGAAGCGCGCTTATGAAGAATCCTAAACTGGCCGCTGAGATTGTACGTCAAACTGTCAAGTCTATAAGCAAGCCGGTTACGGTCAAGATTAGAAAAGGATTTGATGATAATAGTATAAATGCTGTTGAAATTGCTAAATATTTAGAGGATGCAGGTGCGTCGGCGATTGCAGTTCATGGAAGAACGAGGACACAGTATTACTCTGGCAACGCAGATTGGGATATTATAAGAAAGGTAAAAGAGGCAGTCACTATTCCTGTAATTGGTAATGGTGATATTGTTGACGGACCTTCAGCAAAAGAGATAATGGATTGTACAGGCTGTGATGGAATAATGATTGGAAGGGCATGCAGAGGAAATCCTTGGATATTTAGTCAAATTAAAGCATATTTGGAAGATGGTAAGGTTATACAGAAGCCTTCTTTAAAGGAATTAAAAAGTATGATTATGAGACATGCTCAATTGATGGTTGACATAAAAGGTCAATATACTGGTATGCATGAGATGCGCAAACACGTAGCATGGTATACAGCCGGATATCCTCATTCTGCTCAAGTAAGGCGTCTTACAAATGAAATTGAGAGTATTGAGGATTTGGCTCATTTATTGGAAAAGCTTGACAGTGAGCATAGTTTTAATATATAATGTAAAAATTGTATTAAAGTTTGAAAGGATGATTAGCCGTGGAAGCAAAGAAGAATTATATGACTGCAGATGGTCTTAAAAAACTTGAGGAAGAATTAGCACAATTAAGAAAATATTTGAGTAATGATGTTGCACAGAAGATAAAAGAGGCAAGAGAACAGGGAGATTTATCAGAAAATGCAGAGTATGATGCAGCTATGGATGAACAGCGTGATACCGCAGCACGGATAGAGAAACTGGAAAACTTAATTAAAAATGCCGAGGTTATACCAGAGGGTGAACATGGTTTTGATAAAGTTAATATTGGATGCACGGTTAAGGTATTTGATATTGAGTTTGATGAAGAGATGGAATTTAAATTAGTTGGTTCAACAGAGGCTAACAGTCTGGAAAATAAAATTTCTAATGAATCTCCGGTAGGCAAAGCTCTTATTGGAGCATCTGTTGGGGAGACTGTTGAAGTTGAGACTGAAGCTGGTGTAATTAAATATAAGATTTTAGATATTCAGTAGAAAATCATAAAGGAGTGTAAGTTTGTGGCTGGACAGAGTAATACACAAGAACAGGATATAAATCAGTTATTAAAAGTTCGAAGAGAAAAGTTAAAGGATCTGCTGGAAGCAGGAAAGGATCCATTCCAAATTACAAAATATGATGTGACTAACCACAGCATTGATGTTAAAGATGATTTTGATAGTTATGAAGGGAAAGTTGTCTCTATCGCTGGGCGCATGATGTCAAAACGAGTAATGGGTAAGGCGTCTTTTTGTAATATTCAGGATCTGAAAGGCAATATTCAATCATATGTTGCTAGAGACAGTATAGGAGAAGAAGCTTATAAGGATTTTAAGAAGTTTGATATTGGTGACATTATAGGTATTAAGGGCGAGGTTTTTAAAACTAAGACTGGAGAAATTTCCTTGCATGCTCAGGAGGTCACTCTTTTATCAAAGAGTCTTCAAATTCTTCCAGAAAAGTTTCATGGTCTGAGGGACACTGATATCCGTTATCGTCAAAGATATACAGATCTTATTATGAATTCAGAAGTTAAGGATACATTTATTAAACGTTCTAAGGTGATTAGCTGTATTCGTCGATATTTAGATGAACAGGGATTTATGGAGGTAGAGACTCCAATGCTTGTTGCAAATGCCGGGGGTGCGGCAGCAAGACCGTTTGAAACGCATTTCAATGCTTTAGATGAAGATTTACGTCTTCGTATTTCTTTGGAATTGTACTTAAAGAGACTTATAGTGGGAGGTCTTGAAAAAGTATATGAAATTGGCAGGGTGTTCCGTAATGAAGGTTTAGATACTCGTCACAATCCTGAATTTACACTAATGGAACTATATCAGGCATATACAGATTATCATGGTATGATGGATTTGACAGAGAAGTTATATCGGTTTGTTGCAAAGGAAGTTACTGGTTCAGAGATAATAAAATATGGAGATCATGAAATGGATCTGTCTAAGCCGTTTGAGAGAATTACAATGGTTGATGCTGTAAAGAAATATTCTGGCATAGACTTTAACACTATTAGTACTTTAGAAGAGGCTCGCGCAGCAGCAAAGGAAAAGGGTATTGAGTTTGAGGAGCGTCATCAAAAAGGAGATATTTTAAATCTTTTCTTTGAAGAGTTTGTGGAGGACCACTTGATTCAGCCAACATTTGTGATGGATCATCCCGTTGAGATTTCTCCACTTACAAAAAAGAAACCTGACAATCCTGATTATGTTGAACGCTTTGAATTCTTTATGAATGGCTGGGAGATGGCAAACGCTTATTCAGAGCTTAATGATCCAATTGATCAGAAGGCTCGTTTTGAGGAACAGGAAAAAGCTTTTGCAGCAGGAGATGCAGAAGCAAATCATACAGATGAAGACTTTTTAAATGCATTGTCAATCGGGATGCCTCCAACAGGAGGTATTGGGTTTGGAATAGACCGCATGGTTATGATGATGACAGATTCTGCGGCAATTAGAGATGTGTTGTTGTTCCCGACGATGAAAACGCTTGGCGGAAAAGACCAGTAAAATCAAGGGTTTGCGGACTTAAAGACAGTATGGTACGACAAGAGTACG
>CATJTQ010000100.1 GCA_949743325.1 uncultured Lachnospiraceae bacterium | reverse complement strand
ATGCAGTTTTCAAGGTTCAACTATATCTGAAGTGCATTTCTGCAATTCTTTCAAAAATTTTCATTTTAGACTTGACTTTTAATAGTTAGTCTTTCTTTATAAATTTTTTTGTCATATTATTAAATGCATTTATATTTGTTGCATTTGATTATTTTTTCTTTATATCATAAGTAATGGTACGCCATATACTATATGCTTTTGAAAATTTTCTGCAATATAAAAACCCATCCTTAAACTAATTTTTAAGGACGGGCTTGAAATTTCATGCTCGCGGTACCACCATTAATTCGCTCATACGAACGCACTCATTGATGTACTATCATACATCAGCCACTGTAACGCTTGGCATGCGTCTTACCTACTGTTAATGTATAAGCTGATTTTATAATATTAATTAAATAATAATTATTTCATATTTTAAATTATAACTGCTTATCAAGTAATTTTCGGTTCGCCCTCACAAGTCCATTCATCAGTTTTACATTACTGTATCTCACCAAACTACAGTTCTCTGAAAATGTTTCTGCTGACTACTTCTCTTGTTCAACGGTTTATTTTATTATTTTTTAGATGATAGCACGGTTATTTTTATTTGTCAACTGTTTTCTCGAAACCTAATATTGTTTTTTAGCTTGCAATGTGTGATTGCTGTTTAATCAGCTTGCAATCGAATATATTATTTTGACGTACTTCCAAATCCACCGTTCCTTGTATCCTTTGCATCATCATCAAATGTAATTCCATATTCTATAAATATACCCTGCATAAAGCCATCTCCGGCTTTTAAATTAAGAACTTTACCTTCATTGCTGTCATTAGTAATTTTTGCAAATATATGACCTTCATTGTCTGAATAATAATAGTCGCTGTCAATGATACCGACAGTATTATTTAACTGCAGGCGGTATTTAAAGCCAAGCCCGCTTCGCGGATATAATTTTAATACATAATTTTCATCCATTGACACTCTTATACCAGTAGGAATTTTATAAGTTTCACCTTGTTTCAATGTTATATCAAAAGGTATAAAAAAATCATATCCAGCTGAACCTTTTGTGGCGCGTTTGGGCATCTTTAAGTTAATATAATATTGTTTAACTGTGTTCTCATCTGTATTTTCAAAACCTGAATAAAACTGTTCAAAACTTACTTTCTCAAATTGCGCGATTCTTTTCATCTTTTTCCTCCTGCTATTGTATAATCTCAACGTTAACTTAATATTTTTTCTGAAAATTTGCAATTTCCAGAGATGCCGCCTTTTCGTTTGATATTTAAACTCTATTTTTATGTTTTCTATTATAAATTTAACTTTATACTATATGTATATATAAATTAAAATATATGTATTCTGTACAGTTATATCTTGTTATCAGAAGTATATTTTTAATTTACATAAGAAAAAAGTATCACCTTATATCAGTTGCAACAGCCTAAAATTTTAATGATATCATTTTTTGATTTCCGTAAATAATACCATATATTTTTTTTATTAGCAATAGCGTAATTTTTCGTATTTACAAAAACTGTCCAGTAATATAAAATAAAATCAGATTATTTTTTAGGAGGATAAATTATGTTGACAGATACTAGTAAATCCCGTTATGCCAAGGTTAAGCCTATTGGCAGTGAGTGTATGGAATGGACTGAAGGTTTTTGGAAAGATGCAGTTGACAAATGTAATAATGTAACGGTTCCGCATCTTCAGAAAATGTTTGAGGCAGAAGATATAAGTCATGTGCTGGAGAATTTTAGAATATGCGCTAATCCTGACGACCATCGTCCATATGATGGCACTGTATTTGGCGATGGGGACTTTTATAAATGGATGGAATCGGCAATGTATGCAGCCAAGGCTAATAATGACGCAGAGCTGTTTGATAAACTTGAAGAGTATGTAGCTTTAATTGCAAAGGTGCAACTTCCTGATGGATATATTTCAACTAAACAAATTATTGATGAGCGAAACGGAACCGGTGGCAGGATGAAAGACATAAATGAGTTTGAAGTATATAATATGGGACATTTATTTACGTCTGCTTGTGTGTATTATCGCATTACAGGAAAGGACTCTTTTCTTAATGTTGCTAAAAAAGCTGCAAAATGGCTTAAAAATATGTATCTTGAAGCTAAGGAAAAGGATGAGGTACAGACTGCTGTATGTCCGTCTCATTATATGGGATTAGTTGAGATGTACCGCACTACTGGGGATATTGAATATCTTGAACTTGCTAAACTTGCAGTTGAACTTAGAGATTCTGTTAAAAATGGTCTTGATGATAATCAGGATAGGCTTCCTTTAAAATCACATAAGAAAATTGTCGGACATGCCGTACGCTCTACATATCTTTATGCTGGTGTAGCAGATTTATATGCTGAAAATGGTGACGAAGAGTATTTTGATATGTTAAAAAGAGTTTGGCGCAACATGGTTGATAAGAAATTATATATTACCGGAGGTATCGGAGCTGTCTATAATGGAGCTTCACCTTATGGTTATTTCTTTACTCATGATTTAATTCATCAAGCATTCGGGTATGAATACCAGCTCCCTAATGTTACAGCTTACAATGAAACTTGTGCTTCCCTTGGCCTTGTATTCTGGGCCTACAGAATGTTTTTAATTGAACCTAAAGCTGAGTATATGGACGTATTAGAGAGGGCAATGCTTAATGTTAATCTTGCGGCAGTCAGTATAGATGGGGAAAGTTTCTTTTATGAAAATGTTCTTAGAAGAACTAAAAAACTGGATTATCGTCTTATATGGAGACTTCGCAGAGCAAAGTATATTTTGAGTTACTGCTGTCCTCCTAATTTGGCAAGAACTATTTCTGAATCAGGTGAATATGCTTATACTACTTCTGGCGACACTTTATATATGGGATTATATGGTTCAAGTAAAGCTCATGTTAAACTTGATAATACGGAATTTGATTTAACACAGTCAACAGATTATCCATATAATGGAAAAATTGTTTTGCGTGCTTCTAACATTGCAGGAGATAATATGGCTAAAATTGCTGTGCGAGTACCAGGATGGGTAAGCGGGGGTTCTATTTTTTCAGAAGGTAAGACAATTGAACTTTCAGATAAATGCTCAGGAACATATATTATTGTTGATATAAATGATCTTTCTGCAGCTGAAATTATTATTGACTTTGATATGCCTGTAAGACTGACTACGGCACATCCGTTAGTCGAGGAATGTGTAAATCAGGCGGCAGTTGAGAGAGGTCCTCTTGTTTATTGTATTGAGACGCCGGATGTTGATATTGATACCCTTGATTCTTTGTTAATTTCACCTAATACTAATTTTAATGAAATTAAATATAAAATTAAGGACCGCATGGTAACTGCCTTAGAGTGTGAACTTTTAATTAATAAAACATTTTCATCTGATTCACTGTACAATACTCTTAATTTTAATGGATTTGATAAAGTCAAAGCACGTCTTATTCCTTACTTTGCATGGGATAACAGAAGTGCAGAGGATGATGGCTCTTATGATGTATATTCTATTGAAGATAAACTAGATACACCAGATGATATGGAATATGACGAGATGCGTATCTGGCTGCCGATTGCATATGTATAAAATATGAATAATATTAGAATTTCCTAATTCGGCAATATGTGTTTTTGGAAAGAGGGATGTTTTAAATGATAGAATTTTATCAGGGAACGCCTGATTCTGTTATGGAACGTTTATGCAAAACAATATCCAATTTTGATAAGTCATGGATTAGAAAATGCTTACCTGCCTCAGACGAACAAATCCAACAATTAGAAAACATTTGCGCTCAATATGGTTACAGTGTGCCAAAGGTTTACCTTGATTACTTAAAGGTAATGGGAGAAAACGATGGAGGATTGCTTGAAAGAGAATGGGATGGTTATATGGAGCCAAACATCAGTAATATTCTGGAGCTGTTTGGCGATGAAGATTTTGAGGCGAGAGAATATTTGCAGCGGGGACTTCTTTTATTTTCTTATCACTGGACAGAAACACATTGTTATTTGAGAATCAATAGGTCAGATGACAACCCTGTAGTTACAGATTGGGAAAATCACTACTTTGCAGGAAATTTTGAAAAATACTTATTTCAGAAAGCATTTGACATTTTTCAAGAAAAATTTCAGCACAAGTCGTCAGTTGGAACATCTATAAATTCTTGTGATGCATTATTGAAAAAGCATTCATTTACATGTTCGATTTGTGGTGGTACTAATGAGGAAAAGATGGTATTTGTCAGGTGGCTTGTAAAGTCCCTTGATTTTAACGAAAAGGAAACATGGTTTGGTGATGACCTTAACTATTTTAGCTATAATGAGCATTATGCACTGAGAGTTAATATTTATCACAGTTTGCTACTTGTCTTTTCATGTGATGACATCAAGCTAAAGAAAAAGGTTGATTCTAAATTAAATCGTATATTTTAATAATCATAATATTCCTCTTGCTTTATACTCAAGCAACACGGAAACGAATTGGTATATTAAAAACTTATTTTCACAAATCAATGCGCCAAATGCTGTGCTTGAACATGTATTTGGCGCATGCTGCGTTATAAATTTCATCTCGCTTAATTTACAGCCATGTATATAAGCTGCCAAAACAAATGCTAACAATGTACCTTGCATCAATATTTTAATTTAACAATTATATTAAATTATATTAAAATGTCTTCGCAGAATATAATATAACATATTATAAGAAACTATATTAAAAGCTTGTATGATTATTTCATATAGTTATGTTTATTAAAATTCTCTATTGTAATAATAAATCACACTTACTTATATACAAATAATTATCTTTTTGGATATTAATTAACCTGGCAAGTAGGTGGTCTTGATTATCTTATTATTTTATAATATTAATATTTTTTTTAAATATATATTTTCAATGCTTCAAATTAATATCAATATTAAGTTAATGTGAAATAATTTTCAGCTTTTTAATGTTTTAATATAATTATATATAATCATTATTTAATATTATGATTATTATATAATTTTATAATCAACTTATTTGGTTTCTGTTTTTTAAATATTTTAAAAAGCCCTCTAATCCTTCAACAATATCATTATATGTCAGATCAAAATTTCCTGTATACCAAGGATCTGCAATATCTCGCGGTTTGTTTGAAAAGTCTAATAATTTAAACATTTTTTCATCATTATCTTCTCCGCATATTCTGCGCATATTTTTAAGATTAACCTCTTCCATACCTATAAGGTAATCAAATTTAAAATAATCGTCAATCGTAATTTGTCTAGCATATTTGCCTTTTGTAGAAATTCCTTCCTTCTGGAGACGGTTTCGTGTTCCATAGTGAACGGGATTTCCTATTTCTTCTGTGCTGGTGGCAGCAGATTCAATTTGAAATTTTTCTGCTATCCCTAATTTTTTTACCATATCTTTTAATAGAAATTCTGCCATAGGGGAACGGCAAATGTTGCCGTGGCAGACGAAAAGTATCTTAATCATGTTGCTTAAAACCTCCTAAAATGCTTGATTTTACCGTATTTATGGGCGTTTCCATTACTTTTGCTGTATTTTTATGATAGTGTATTTATACATTTTTTTTTGTATAATTTAGAATAACTTAGCATAACTTTTACTTTATTTGGGCTAAATTCTGTCCTAAATTCAAATATTTTAGCCCACTACTCTACTACTAACTTTCTTCATTTCTTCTAAAGCATCATCAAATTGTAGATGAGTATATGTATTGAGGGTTACTCCAATATCGCTATGCCCCATTATGTACTGTAAAGTTTTTGGATTCATACCAGATTTTGCCATATTACTACAAAACGTATGTCTACATACATGAGGAGTAATACAAGGCATTTGCACTTTATAAAGACTATTATATTTTTCTCGGATATGTTGGAAATATTTTTCCCAATGTAAAGCAACCATAGGCATATTGTTCTTGTCAAGATACAAAAAACCTGCATAACCATCAATTATAGGTTCAATTTGGGGTTTCTTACGATTCTCAATAATCCTCTTAAAACATTCCTCCACATCTTCATTCATAGGAACATATCGCTCACCATTATCTGTCTTGGGTGTTTCAATTATATATTTCATGTTACGTTTTCTCTGTAATTGGTGATCTACCTTAATCCTATGTTTATCAAACTCAATATTATCTTTAGTCAGTCCACAAAATTCAGATATGCGTAGTCCTGTTTTGAATAAGATATATATACCATCATAGTATTTACAAAAATGCTTATCTTCTTTAATAAATCTTAAAAACTCTCCCTCTTGTTTCCTTGTAATAGCTTCTCTAGTAACACTATCATTAACTACTACTGTTGCCAATTGGAACTCAAATGGATTCTTACGAATTAGATCATCATCTACTGCTAATTGAAAGGCTGGTCTTACTACTCCTCGAATTGAATGAATTGAACTATAACCTCTCCCATCATCTTGCAGTTTAATTAGCCATTCTTTCGCATCTGATAATTTTACTTTATCAATCCGCTTTGTTCCAAAGGCTTCTTTCTTAATAATATTAATAACAAAATTATAATTAGCCTGCGTATTATGCTTAACCCCTCTTTTTTGATTAATATATTTTTGTACTAACTCTAGTACTGTTATATCACCACCATTTGGGATAATAGCATCGTCTAACTCTTTTTTTAAATTTTTTTCTTTTTCTCTTAGTGAAATATCCTTCCGTTTACCTTTGGGATATGAATCGGATGCTGTCAATCTCCAACTATAAACAGATTTTCTATTTCCTAAATTATCATAATACTTATATCTGTATCTTCCTTCTTTATCTTGGCTCTCACCTATCATTAATCTCCGACCTTTATTGTCTTTGCGTATTTCTGACAAGTCTTTTTCTCCTTTCATATAGTGAGCCTCAGTATGATAATATTTGATTATTGAACATCAATGGTTCAATAATATATAATATATCATATTTGAAACTCAAAATCTATCAGTAATCTTCTATAGTAAAATAAACAATTGTTATATTGCATTTAATTTCTCATCAATAAATTTTTCAAATAACTGTCTCTTAATACGTGGTCTTGTACCATTCCATAATATAAAATTGTCATTCTCATGCTCATCAATAATTTTTCTAATCTTCTTATCACTAAATCCAAAATATTCAGCAGCTTCTTGAACCGATAATGTGTATTTATTCCACCAAGGCATTTTTAATACTTCTGTCTTTTCTATAAAAAATCACTCTCCTACTCATATTTATTTTGTATTTATTATCCAATCTATATTAATTTATTGTTTTATAAGTACTTACTTCATAATTACTATGACACATGGTAAACTCTCCTTTTTATTTAGAATAGCAGTAGGGGAGTAGTAGAGTAGTAGTTACATCCCCTATATACTATTATTCTTTATATTTTATCTTGT
>CATJTQ010000099.1 GCA_949743325.1 uncultured Lachnospiraceae bacterium | reverse complement strand
GAAATACCCATAACACAAGCAATATAGGCATTAGAACTTACTATTACTTCATCACCGACGCCAATGTCTAAAATCCGAAAACTAAGCCACAAAGCATCCAATCCACTAGCCAGACCAACACAGTGTTGGCTGCCAATATAATCCGCCCATTCTTTCTCAAAAGCAGAAACCTCATTACCTAATATATACCAACCACTACGCAACACCTCTAAAGCCTTAGCTTCATATTCTTTTGCGTGCAAATCATATTGTCTTTTCAAGTTATTTGGCATTATGTTCATTTATATTTTGGCCTCCTCATTAATCTTGTGTTACAACTGACAGTTCAAAGTTTTTTATGCTGTAAACAAAATTATATATTTCCCTAAATGCTTATTTCTCTTCCAAAAACTCTGCATACCTGTCACAAATCCCCTGCACATCAGAGCCAAACTCCACCTGCCTGCCCTTATCCAGCCACAGGATTTTACTGCACATCTGTCGTATTTGATTCAATGAATGAGATACCAATATCGTAGTAGCTCCGCCATTAATAATCTCTTTCATCTTAGCTTCGCTTTTTTTCCTAAATGCTCCATCACCAACTGATAAAACCTCGTCCAATATCAATATATCCGGCTCTACCAGACTGGCTATCGAAAAAGCCAGTCTGCTTTTCATCCCAGAAGATAACTGCTTAAAAGGCCTGTCCTCAAATTCTTTTAACTTCGCAAAATCTATGATTTGCCCATAAGTTTCGTCCATAAATTTACGCGTATAGCCAAGCATTGCTCCCCTTAAATAGGTGTTCTCCCTGACCGTCAAATCACCATCAAAACCACTGCCCAACTCTAACAAGGCGGCAATAGTACCCTCTCTATGCACCCAGCCCTCGGTTGGCTCCATAATGCCGGAAATTGCTTTAAGCAATGTTGATTTACCGGCGCCATTAGCGCCAATTATCCCCAGCATATCGCCCTTTTCCAAAGCAAAGCTAATATCCCGATCCGCCCAAAACTCCTTAACTTTATAGTTACGCTTAATCCTGCGCATTACATATTCCTTCAAGCCAATATCCTTGAAATCACCGGTCATATAGCGGATTGATACATTTTTCAACTCCAAGATACTCAAAATCAATTCCTCCGCTACACATAATATAAAAACCGATGATTATATTTCTTATACATAAAGCAGCCTAAACCCAACACAATAGCCACATCTGCCAACATAAGCAAATGAAATGCCGGCGTTGGTATAGTTGCTTCAATAACTATTTTCCTAAAATATCTGATAAACAGATAAACAGGATTGAGCAGAAAGATATTTTGCACCGTCTGACTGTAACCATCAATGGTATAGAAGATAGCCGACATATACATCAAAAGCTGTGTAAAAACGCTCCAAAGATATTGAATATCCCTAAAAAAGACAAACAAAGCCGAAAGCACTAAACCAACACCAATATTAAACAAAACAAGCAAAGCAATCGGATAAATTAACAATATTATCTTCCATGTAAAATTAATATGGTCAAAAATGCAAAAAATAAAGAAAACAATCAGTGTTAAACCAAAATTAATCAGTGTCTGCACATTTTTGGAAAACAGGAACAAATATTTAGGTACATTAACTTTGGAAAATATCCCAGCATTACCCATTAATGAAGACATACCCTGTGAAGTGGCTTCATTAAAATAACTAAAAACCAGATTGCCGCAAAAAAGATAGGTGGTATAATGCGCCATATTACGGCCAAAGAACTGAGTAAAAACCAAGCTCATAACCAGCAAAGTTAGTAAAGGAGAAAGAACACTCCAGGCCATACCCAAAACAGTGCGTTTATACTTTTTCTTAAAATCTCTTTTCACTAGTTCTTCAAACAGAAACTGGTGTTTTTTCAATTTTGTTATCATTCAAGCTTCACCTATCAAAAATTTGTACATCTGCATTATCCTACTCTTTCCCATTTGCGAACATTCAGTCTTTTATCATTATTATTAAAGACCTCTTCAAAACCATTATCAAGCAACAAACTTGCAGCATTAAATCTATTCTTATAGCTAACTACATAAATAGTATCGTATGATTCTAAATCATCAGCTGTATATTCTAAAAGATTACCGATATGATTAATTGACGCTCTTTCTCCTTTATGAGTAAGATAATATTCAAAACCCTCATTAACATAAGGATTGCTAGAAATATAACAAAGTGTATTCGAACTATAGATTTCATTTTCCGACATAATATATTCTGCAGCACCTTTATAATCATTGATTATATTTATTTCATAGGGCATTTTACACCAACCATTGATGCAAAAAAACATTACAATCGCTGCTGTAAAAACAAAAGAATATTTTTTTTCATAATCTTTCTTAGCAATAAGCAAAGACAAGATGGCATCCAACGCTAATGCTATAAAAAAAATAAAAAAAGGAATAACTGGTAAAAAATATCTTGTAACCCAAAGAGGATTATTTGGATTTAATATAACAGAATAAAATAAATTAAATGAAAAAATCAAACAAGGTATTGAAAAAATAGTTAAAAGAATATAATCATTTTTAAAATTAAACTTTTTACCTTTTATAGAATTAACCAGTCTTGCTGCTCCAATACAAAGACCCAAAATCAGCAAAAATAACATTAAATTATCAGAATTAACACCACATAACCAAATTACAGTATCTATAACATCTTTAGCATTAGGAGGACTTGCAATAGTATAATTATTTGCCAAAGATAAATCGAATAGGAATTGTGTAAATAACCAATATAGACCATAAATTAATGGCAATATAAATTCCACAAGACCATTTAAAGATATTTTTTTTCTAACAATCAAAACGAAATCAAAGAACATAAAAAAAACAGCAGTCAACAATCCAAATTGATGTGAATCCATACAAAGTACCAAGACAATACTATATATAACTAACATTTTTGGTGATATATTTGATAAATTGATTTGTTTAATAATAAATAAATATAACGCTAAAGTAACAGCAAACAACAATATCGCATACGGCCGAAATTCTGTACCACATTGAGCCATTATGGTTAAAGATGTGGCTCCTATGGTTGACATAAAAATACCAAATCTTTTACTTTTATATAAACTCCCTATCAATCCCAATATATATATTGTCGCCGCAACCAACAATTCTGATATGATTAAAAGATATTCCTGACCATACGGCATAAGATAAAACCATAAATCATATAAAGCTTGAAAAAAAATATATGCTTTGTTAGGATTTTCTCCATAAACCCAGCCAAGAGTCCAAATCTCGTCAAGCCAAAAAGACCCTGTTTTACCAGATTCAAACATTACAAAAAAACAGGTAGCAGCAATGCAGGCATAAACAAGCTTGTTCCAGTGTTTTTGCCAAAATCTCTTTATAACTTCATATTCATATTTAACAATGCAAAACACAGGATAAACCAAAAGCAAACCTATAATTGCAACAAACAGTAACAAGCGCAATAATTTAGCTGAATACAAAGCAACGCTATCCGTATCTGGTATAGGTGCAAGCAAGGTGGTTGCATCACTGGATTGAAACAAATCATATCTGTTGCTTTCGCCATTATAGGTTACTTCAACAATGCCGTTCCATTCACTCAAACCAAATTGAATAGCACGTTCCTGCCCATAAGGAATGTTTAATGTAATACTTCTGGTAGTTCCAGCAGGCTGGCGAGAATCATTTTCATTCCGCCACATATAAACATCGCCTTTCCAGAACCATTTACCCTCCGTTGGGTTTTTTATTACATATTCCTCACCGCCAACAATGTAATTTATTATATTGATCTCATTGTTTACAGCATTATCATTCTTTTCTCCAGTGGCCGTTACGACAAGTTCATTTGTAGGCAATGGCACCAGATTTAAAATACCATTGGAAATTACAGTAGCCAGAACAATGCAAACCAACAACCCAGCCAGCAAGCTTTTTTCTTTTTCCTTAATTTTGCCAAAGTATACTATCACTCCAACAATTAAAGCAACAACCACTAATAATTGTAATATCGAAAACATATTTATCCTCTTTAATAAATTTAACCTTACTACTCCAAAATGCTTTGTATTACTATTTATTATTAGATTGCTCCACCAGCCTTATCTGATAATAAATATCATAAATCTTACGAATTGTTTCTCTGCCATGCGTAGTTTTAATTTCCGAAGGATCTGCACGCAAAAGCGTCAAAACTTTATGCATGCCAAGACATACAGGATAATAATCTTTAGAATAATCCCAAATATGTAGCAGCATTTTTTCAACAACATCTAAATCATCTATATATTCAATTACCTTATCCTTATATATACCAGGTGTATTTCTAACTTTTGGCCCTGATACAATCGTATTATCTGGAACAACCCTGCTTTTAACAGGGTTTAATAAATTCTCTGCCTTTGGCAAAACGTCATCATTATTTGCCGCAAATGGTAAGGCCGCCAGCAAGGGATTTATCGCACTCAACAAATCAACTGATACTTTTTCATCAGGAACAACATTATTTGCAAATTTATTGAAATATAACCACTTGGCTTTCATTGCATATTTTGAAAACAGCATCGGTATTCTCAAGTTATTGTTCTCAATATTTCGTGATGAATTGCAGATAAATCTGTTTCGAGAATCAACATAAAGCAGCTGGAACTTCTTAAATAAACAATCACAAGAAGTATATCGACTCAATGTCTGGTTAATTATAATTTCCTGGTCTTTAAAAACCTCTTGCAATTCATCAACACTATTATGCAGATAGCAACCGCCCAAGCGCGCCAGCAAACGTCTGTCACCCAAAGAATAATCCAGTTCTCCACGGCAACGCTTATATCCCAAAACAACTTCACCCAAATAACCTGTAATCTCCAAAGTTTTCATATCATCATAGCTATTAGTATATAAATATGAATTCACCGCGAAACATCCAAGCGTGCGCGAAACCTGAGCCAAATTTATTGAGCCATCAGCAGCAAACAATTCGCTAATATCCGTTTTTGCATAGGCATATTTAGGATAATTATACAAATTTGTTACGGCGCTGGCCTTTTCCACATCATCAGACGTACCGCTTCTTCTGGTGTGTGTGTAAATTTTTCTGCGCAGCCTTTGAGGCAAATTACAAGCCAGCGCAAACACAATCCGACTGTCAAAACCACCGCTTACATCAATAACCACTTTATTAAACTGTGGGTGCTCAAAAGCGGCTTTACAAAGCACCAGCAATTCCTGTTTAGCTTTAAAAATATAATCTTCATATAAATTTTCATCCCACTTGCTATTATCAGACATAACATCCCAGAGTGAAGTAGGAATGGTCCCCCCCCCTCGTATCGAAGAATAGCAAATGTTTTCATAGGCATAGTTTATCTTACAACCACTTACATCTAAATTATCAGAAAATGTTGAGCCATAAGTAAACCCTGAAGTAATCATGTTTACCCTGCTGTGCGAAATATTCATTGATAATTTCATTTGCAAATCAGCAAGCAAAACGAGCATTAAATGATAATTATTACTAACTGTAAAAATACGCTCATTCTCAAAATAAAACCAGGGCGCCATGCCAAAGAAATCAGCCGAGCACTCTATACTGTCATGACCAATCTGACACAAATTGTATTCCCCATATGCCTCACGCAAACTGCTAATATCATTTAGCTGTTCGGCAACCTCATTTACACCAATCAACATTTTTTCATTATAAAAAGCATAACCGGAGAAAATATAAGAAGAATTATTGGACTGCTTAATCGGAGCATGCTTAGAAAGGCTTATAATATGCTCATTATGTTCCGTTAAAACAAACTGATATTTTTCAGCTATTTGCTTTAAAGAATTCATATGCCGGAGTGTCTTGCTATTGCGTTTGAAAGCAATAACAGCTATATCTTCATGTGGATAGGCTAAAGGAGCCAGCCGCAAATCCGGCAAGTCCGCCCGTTCCGTTTTAAGAAAATGCTCAAAGTCAGCAATATCCTCATTGGTTATTTTTTTTATGGCAATTCCCATATTCTTTTCCTTTCTTCGCGTTACTATAAAAGTACATACTGCTATAACTTATTTTGTTCGTTTCAAACATTCAGGAATTTGTATCCCTAATCCCTAAAGAAAATATCCCGACTATACACCTTATCACGGCAAATATTCAATTCCTCCGTCATGCGGTTAGCCGCAATAACATCAGATTGCTCAACAAAATCAGCAAAATCATGCACAACATTAAAGCCACAGAATTCATCAGCCGTCAACGTCGGCTCATAAATCAGCACGTCCGCCCCGGCTTCACGCAACAGCTGCATGACACTCTGAATGGCGCTCTGGCGGAAATTGTCAGAATTAGCTTTCATAATCAAACGATAAATTCCCACCGTCAGCTTATCACCTTTTGCCGCAGCCTGCGCCTTAGCCAAAATCCGCGCAGCAATATGCTTCTTTCTGGTATCGTTGGCTGCAACAATCGCTTCAATCAAATTCTGCGGCACATCCTGATAGTTAGCCAAAAGCTGTTTGGTATCCTTAGGCAGGCAGTAGCCGCCATAACCAAAAGATGGATTATTATAATGCGAGCCAATACGCGGATCCAACCCCACGCCCTCAATAATCTGCTGCATGTCTAAACCCTTTAACTCTGCATAAGTATCAAGTTCATTAAAATAACTGACGCGCAAGGCAAGATATGTATTGGCAAAAAGCTTTACCGCCTCCGCCTCCGTGGGCTTAAGCAAAAGCGTGGGGATATTTTTCTTAGCAGCTCCCTGCTGCAAAAGCTCCGCAAATTTCCGCGCCGCCGCCAACAGCGCCTCATCACCCTCTGGCACGCCGACAATAATCCGCGAGGGATAAAGATTGTCATACAAAGCCTTGCCCTCGCGCAGGAACTCGGGGCTGAAAATAAGACTGGCCGCCTGATATTTCCGCCGCATATTTTCCGTAAAGCCAACCGGCACTGTGGATTTAACCACAATAACCGCCTGCGGATTAACCGCCAGAACCTGCTCAATCACCGCTTCAACCGATGAAGTATCAAAGTAACATTTTTCCTCATCATAATTGGTCGGCGTGGAAACAACCACATATTCCGCCCTGGCATAAGCCGCCGCTCCGTCCAGAGTAGCAGTTAAATTTAGCGGCTTTTCCGCCAAATACTCCTCAATTTCCTTATCCGCAATCGGTGATTTCCTCTGATTAATCAGTTCCACCTTTTCCGGCACAATATCCACGGCATAAACTTCATTATGCTGCGCCAGAAGCACCGCGTTAGATAAACCTACATAACCGGTTCCGGCCATGGCAATTACTGACATTCCTTTCACTCCTCAAGTTAAATTACTTAACATTTTTTCTTATTTAATAATTTTCCTTATTACATCTCGCATTTTCCGGGGTATATATGTAATAGCCCGCCCCACCTTAAATGACAGGGAATTATGCACATTTTGCAATTCACGCCAGTTATTTTTAGCGTCGCGACGCAAATTATTTATCGGCAAAGTACCATCATAATAATCACGCACCAACGTGCAACACATCATTCTGGTACTGGGCCAAGATGAGTTTTGAGCGTTATTAATTGAATTAAATACTACCTGCCACTGTCTGCCAATATCCACACTATACATATCCGCCAAATATTTACGCCCAGAATCACCAGCCTCCCGCAAACGGTTTGGCTTGGATAATAATTCATATAACATCTGAACCACTGCGTCCGTATCTCGCTGTTTTACTGCAAAAATCCCCGGATTATCCTGCACCAATGGTAGATATGGCAAATCATACATTACAGCAGGAATGTTATAAGACAAAGCCTCACTTAACGTAAGCATAAAGCCCTCATGTGATGAACAACTCAAAAACACACTGCTTTGCTGATAATACCGGTCGACATCTTTGGTAAAGCCCACCAAGATAACATTCTCTTCCAGTCCCAGCTTGGCAATACGCTTATTCAAACCCTCAACATACTTTTCTTCACCGGAGCCAACCACATATAGCTTGGCTTCTGGCAACAGTTTCACCAAATCACGCATAATGGTAATTGCATCATTAGGGTGTTTGGCTTCTTCCTCCAGACGACACAAAAATAAAATATTCAGATTATCCCTGGTCGCTGACTTAACCGCTGGCAAATCAAAGGTAAGAGGATTTAACACCACATGTACGTTTTTATTAAAGTTGCGCCACCAGACCGCGCTGGTATCGTCTAAGCAAACCAGCCCCTCCGCATTTTGTGCAAAAAGTGGTATTGTTGAAAATCTGGTATCGTTATAACGGAGGAAACGACTGAACACATTATGCTCATAAATAATAAATGGCACATTTAAACTTTGACAAACCAGCATATCATACAGCAAAACATCAGAAAAATAAGAATGGTAAACCATGCAATCAACTTGATATTGCTGCAAAAGTCGGGCAAAAGCCATGCCACGCTGGGCATATCTACCACGTCGGGAACGAGAAAAGGAGTAACCAATAACCACCCTTTCCACATAATCAGGCAAATCATAATCATTATCGTCCGGCTCAAAATCTGTAAAAACCACTATCTTATAACCCAAATCTTGCCAAATCGGCATTAGTTGAGCAATCACCCGTTGAATACCGCCATTATCCAAACGATGATAATATGTACCGATAACTTTCATATCAGCCGCTTTTTTATCAGTCTGGAAAAGCCTTGTGTCAGCTGTTGCCTCTGCCAATTCCAGCTGACTGCCCCAAGTATGCGCTGCCAAAGCACTAGCAAAGCGCGCGCCGTCTAAAGGCGCCTGCCAGTATTCCGCCACCAAATCCAGCCCAGCCGGCTTATCTATTGAGGACAAACGGGTAAAATTACGCACTGTATGGTTCATCAAATTCATACGTGAATTTTCCATAACCTCGGCATATTCTGCTACGGCTTCCGGGTGTTTAAGCATAATCTCGGTAATAGTATTTTCCGTCCAGGCCTGCGCCAGATATTGCCGAAACTGCTGCAAACTGATAGTGTTCTGGCCGCCCTCAACCCCCTGGCCATATTTATAGTTATACAATTTATCCGGCACGCCGCGATAAGTCAGATTTTCTCGCTGCCAGCAAACCGCCCAATATAAAACCTTATCCTGAGCTTTGGGCAAAACTCTTTCAACTCCCAAATCGCGGATAACGTCTTGCAGCAAATCCACCTTGAACATTTTGTTCCACAAATGCCCCTCAAAGCTGCGTTCCACAAAACTTTCAAAAATCGCCCGTCCCTCCAGCCGCGCCAAAGCTGGCTGCAAATACGCCGTATATCCCTGAATGCGCCGTTGTGCAATATTTGCAATATTTTCCACATTAGTGCCAAAATGCAAAATATCCACTGGGTCTTTCTGCATCAATTCATATGCTCTGGCCACTGCGTTTGGTTGCAAACTATCGTCAGCATCAGCAAACATAATATATTGAACTGTTGGTGATACCGCCATAATGCCTTTAGCCCGGCTCACCCAGGCGCTGCTGTTCACATCGTTATGCAGGAAATGAAAACGCGCATCCGCCGCGCAATATTCCTTAATTATCTCAACGCTGCCGTCTGTGGAGCAGTCGTCAATCAGCCAGGCCTCCCAAAAATCCACCGTCTGTTTTTTGATGCTGTTCAGACAAACTCGCAAATACTCCTCGTCATTAAAAACCGGCACAATAACCGCCACCAGCGGCTGTCCATTTCCCGTAGTCCCCTCGCTCATCTTTTTCACCTAATCCCCAAGATATTTTTAATCATCATCTTCTTGTCCACTTAATTTCTCATATACTCTATGCAAAGTCTGCCGCAGACCAAATTCCTTATAATAACGCTTAACCTTGCCCCACAAACCAATCCTGTGCCTGACCGCATAATCACAGCCAGTCAGATAATCTTCAACTATCATCTGGGCAATCCTGATTTCCAAGGCAGTCGGAGCCGTTGATTCAGCGCCCTCGCCCAACAAATAGGCGTTGCTGTTAAAACGGCTCCACCATTGCCGGCTAGTATCATCACAGCAAACAATCTTTTTGGCTCGTCGGGCTAATTCGGTCATTTCTGCAAAACGAGTATCCCAACCATACATATAATAAGTGAAAATCCGCGGCTCATACAAAATAAACGGCGCGCCGGCTGGAAAATCATCAATCCACATTTCAAGCCCAAACGCACAATAAATCAAACTGTCCGGCTGATTTGCCAAGGCTGAATACTGTCTGATATTATCCATAAATTGTATAGTATAGCCATTCTGCCGCAAAACCGGCAACAATCAGTTGTCTGTTCGTCCACCAAGCCAGCCGATTTTCTGCCCGCTTATCAGATTATGAAGCGGCTTATCAAATTTCATCGCCATAAATATTCTTCTGCCTAAACATTTCCTTACATATAAGCAAAATCAACTATCAATTTCTGCTTAACCTCTGGATAAGCTGTCAACATATTATGCAAATCCTGCTCAAACAATTTTTCTCCTTTATCATTTATCTTACACAAACAGACCCCGTCCTGCGTACCCTCCACATATTTTGGTTTTGGCATATTATTTTCAACCACATTAATCCGATAATTATTTTTTACCGCCATAAACCAAAACCATATATCATCATTGGTTCTGGCCAGTCGGCAAAATTTTTCCTCGTCCAAAACTTCCCTATGCAGAGATTTTGGCGGATAAAGCACACCGCCTATTCCTACCAGCTTATGCAAATAACTTGGCTGACCATACGCCTTAACGCCTCCCGGTATCCACCTGAACTGCTCATTTTCCAAATAAAAATAAGTACATCTATGGCAATGAACACAGCCGGGCCTTTGCAGATACGCTCTATAAAGATAAAACAGCCAATCAGGAGCATAATAAACATCATCATCAGCCGTCACAATTACAGCTTCCGGAAATTCTCT